>DHLX01000018.1:0-361195 GCA_002405475.1 Burkholderiales bacterium UBA4657
GAAGGCTTGAATCGGGTCATCGCCATGAAAGAATCTTCGCTGAATGCAATCTATGAGTCGAAGTCGTGGCGTATTACGGCCCCTTTGCGACATATGGTGCGGCTACTTTCGAATCTACGAAGCTCCAGATCGGACGCTGCAACCAATGTCGCAAATTCAGAGTCGCATCAAGTAACAAGCAGTCCAGTTCCGTCGGATCCAGTAGCGGACATGCCTATGTCTAGCGCTCAAGGCAATGCTGAAGGTGAAAAGACATATCGGATTCTTTTGGTCAGCTATTACTATCCAACCCGGTCTCATGCCGGAGGACTTCGCATACTTGATATTTACACGCTAATCAAACAGCGCTGCCCTGACGTTCAGCTTGATTTGCTGACACATCACCGGCCATCTATAGACGGATCAATTGCAGACTCCCAACGTATTTTTGACAACATCTATATGTCACCGGCAGAGGATCTTTCGCCATCCTGTCTCCAAGGAAAAGCAGATATACGGTATGACGTTGTAGACCTTCAGTTTCATCAAGCGGCCTACCATTTGGAGGGATACAGGCGTATTGCATCAAAGGTCATATTCACCCCAATGGAGTCTTTGGCGAAAGTCCTCTACCTCGAAATGCGGAGTCAAATCAAAACGCTCCATCGCATCAGTCTCAAAGGCTTACTTGCTCAATTTAAAACCGCCTACGAAGAGATTTCGTTCTGTCGCAATGCGGATTACGTCGTTTGTGTATCAAGAACCGATGCAGCATTTATTCGTGCGGTTGGAGGTGGTCGCAAGGTGCATGCAATTGAAACTGGAATATCACCGCTAGAGTTTCCAGAAGCTTGGGCAGAAGAATTTACGAGAGATCCGGCAAGTATGCATTCGAGACAAATAATTTACGTCGCGTATTTTGGATCGCAGACGAATGTTAATGCACTAAGGTGGTACTTGCAGGAGGTTCACCCTCGTATTGCCAAGGCTGTACCGGACTACAAGCTGGTGGTGGTGGGGCGAGGCGATTTGTCTTCATTTGAACCGTACCGTGGCCCGCAAGTCGAGTTGGTTGGTGAGGTACCAACTCTTGCACCTTATATTAAATCGGCCAAGCTCGGCATTGCCCCTGCTTTGGGTGGATCGGGCTTCAGAGGCAAGGTCAATCAATACGCCGTGCTAGGCATTCCCGCCGTTGTGTCATCGATCGCGTTGCAGGGGCTCGCCTACCGCGACGGTGAGAGTGTTTTCATCGCCGATGATCCGCAGGAATTTTCTGATCGTTGTATTTGCCTGCTTACTGATGATGAGCTCAACGAGCGCATAGCGCATGAGGCCAGGAAGCTCTGCATGAAGAGGTACTCTTGGGAATCGAAGTGGCCAAAAATTAGCGACGCATATGGGCTGAAGGAGCATGTTTCATGCTGAGTCAGCCACTGGTAACGGTACTCGTCCCTTCATATAACCATGGGCAGTATCTTCGTGAGCGCATCGAATCGATTTTTGCGCAAACCTATCAAAATATTGAACTTATCGTTATTGACGATTGCTCCCAAGACAATTCGGATTGCGTTATTCAACAGCTACAAACAGTCTATGACTTTAAGTACATTCGCAATGCTCGCAACTCCGGCACACCCTTCGCTGCCTGGGAGCAGATATGCGAACTCGCTCAGGGAGAGTTTATCTGGGTATGCGAGAGTGATGACGTAGCAGAGCCTGCTTTTCTTGAGACCGCACTCAATCGTCTAGTTGGTAATCCGCGCGCGGTGCTTTTCTATTCAAATTCGCTGGTAATCAATGAGGCCAGCCAGGTGGTTGGCCATACCGAATCTTACTTTCGTGATGTCTGGCGCGAGGATCGGTGGGAGCAAGATTTCTCAGCAACCGGTCTTGATGAGTTGGCGAAGTTTCAGCTAAGAGGGCAGACGGTGCCCAATATGAGTTCTGCGTTGATCACAACCACCGCGTTCAAGAGGGCGTTCAGTCCTTTCCTGAAGCGGCTGCGTTTGACCGGGGATTGGCTCTTTGTAGGTGATGTTCTTCGCCAAGGTGATGTGGAGTTCTCGCACGCAGCGTTGAGCCGCTTCCGTAAACATGATGTGACTTCCAGAGTGCGGGTGAAATCTGCACGATCCCAGGCGGAGTTCATCTTGACGAAGTATCACTTGTTCCGAGAAACAGGACTGCCTGCGGAGGAGTTCGCCCCATTGATGGCTAGCGATGTCGTCCGCTTCTTGTATGAGCCCGCCAGCTGGTGGGAGGTGATGAAATCACTGCTGCATGTGTCGTTTCTCGACACGATCCGATGTGGAATATTGATGGTGGTTTCTACAGCCAAGCACCCCGCCTTCCTTAATAAATTCAAGCAAAGGTATCAGCATGCGAAAATTTGGAGAAAAGAAAATGCTAAATCCCGTTGATGTTTCACCGGATTCAAAAATCTTGGTCACCGGCGGTACAGGACTGGTTGGCCGTGCTTTGATAAATGAACTGCATGCTCAGGGTTTAACTAACACAGTGAGCTTGGGGAGCCGTGACTGCGACCTGCGGGATGCTCGTGGTGTGCAGGATCTGATGGAGAGAGAGCGACCTGACTATGTGTTTCACATGGCTGCAAGAGTGCATGGGTTGGGTGGAAACACGATGTATAAGTCGGATATCTTGGTCGATAACGTGCTCATCAACACGAATGTGGTTGAACAGTCACGGCGCTATGGCGTTAAGAAAATTGTAGCCATGGGGTCAGGCTGCGTGTATCCCGAATTGCAGGGGCAGCAGGAGTTGTTTGAAGATCAGGTCTGGATTGGCCCACCGCATCCATCTGAGGACTCATACGCGCATGCGAAACGTCTTATGCTCGCGCAACTGGACGCTGCCCGCAATCAATATGGCCTCTCTTCGGCATTCGTGATCAGCGGCAATCTGTATGGGCCGCATGACAGTTTCAATGTTGAAGAAGGGCACGTTACCCCGTCGTTGGTTGCGAAATTTCACGAGGCAAAACAAAAAGGGACGCCAGTTAAGGTTTGGGGTACTGGTGCGGCGATTCGCGACTTCACCTACTCAGCAGACGTTGCGCGCGCCCTAATTGCCATTCTCAGAAGTCTGGAGGGAGCGGTCAACATGGGGAGCGGCCAGCGCCACCCCATCCGTGACATCGTCGACGTCCTTCATGCGTTGACCAAAGTGCCAGTTGAATGGGATTCCACCAAGCCCGATGGTCAGCTTGTCCGGTTTTACAACTTGGACCGTTTAAGCAGCACGGGCTTCAAGGCCGCAGTAACTTTAGAAGAGGGCGTACGTCGGACTTACGACTGGTATGCAGCCAACTGCAGCATTGCTAGACACTGAAATTCTAGGTAAGAGAAAACAGTTATGAAGTTATTCAGAATCCGAAGTTTTGATGAGTACGCGGCACATTCCAGTCGCGTATCCGCTATGTTAGAGGAACACAGGGATTATATACGCTCGCGTACCCCCATCAAGCGACAGCCTTTCACCGTACCTGGTTATTCTTACACTGCACAAAAGCAGGTTGAATTTCTCGTGGATTATCAGCATGCGGGTGAATCTGGGAAAGTCGTTTGGCGGGAGCGAGTTTGCTGCCCTGAAACTTATTTTAATAATCGGATGCGAGCTACATTTCATCTTTTTGATATCGAGATGGAGCCTTACCCCGATTTGAAGATATACATTTCTGAACAACTAACACCTATTTACAAGTACTTTAAAAATAATTTCCCGAAAACTGTCGGTAGCGAGTTCCTAGGCGGAGATATTCCAAAGGGCGACTCAAGGGTTGACGGCATAAGAAATGAAGATCTTTGTGATCTGTCGTTTAATGATCAGTCTTTTGATGCGATAGTTTCTTTGGATGTTTTTGAACATATCCCCGCATATCGTGAAGCATTTTTAGAGTGTGCCCGGATATTAAAGCCGGGAGGGAAGTTGATGTGGTCGGTTCCATTTCTTTCATCGTCGCCAACGAATTCTATTAGGGCTAGGCTTGTCGATGGCCAAGTCAAGCATATCATCACCCCCCCCCGAGTATCACGGCGACCCCCTGTCTTCGAATGGGATACTTTGCTTTCAGCACTTTGGCTGGGAAATGCTGGATGAAATGAAGCAGGCCGGTTTTAGAGATGCCTACGCCATTTGCTATCAATCCATTCCGTTTGGTTATCTGGGTGGTGAGCAATTTATGTTCTTCGCTGTGAAGTAGGGGGGAAGTATGACCAAGAAGTCTTGTATTCTTATTACCGGCATTACCGGTCAAGTAGGCTCTCAGCTGGCCGATTATGTGCTTGAAAATACCTCGTACGTCGTCGTCGGTATGATGCGCTGGCAGGAACCGATGGATAACCTCTACCATCTGACCGACCGGATCAACCGTAAAGACCGGATCAGCCTTTATTACGCTGACCTGAATGATTATTCAGCACTTGCGCGTATGTTCAAGACCGTCCGGCCAGACTACATTTCGCACCTGGCCGCACAGTCCTACCCGAAGACCTCATTCGACATCCCAATCGAGACACTGCAGACCAACATCATCGGCACCGCTAATTTGCTGGAAGCCGTGCGACAGCAGAAGGAAGCCGACGGCTACGACCCAGTGGTGCATGTCTGCTCTTCGAGCGAAGTCTATGGGCGTGCCATGCCCGGAATGCCGCTGGCAGAAGACACACCCTTTCATGGGGCCAGTCCGTACAGCATCAGCAAGATCGGTACCGATTATCTGGGTCGTTTCTACGGCGAGGCGTATGGCCTCCGTACCTTCGTCACCCGCATGGGCACGCACTCCGGTCCCCGTCGCAGCGATGTGTTTTTTGAAAGCACTGTGGCAAAGCAGATAGCGCTAATTGAGGCTGGTTATCAGACTCCGGAGATTCGCGTCGGCAATCTCTCCAGCACCCGGACTTTCCAGGATGCTCGGGACGCCGTCCGAGCCTATTTCCTTTTGCTGGAAGCGAGCGCCCAACGAAAAATTGCCTGCGGCGACTATTTCAACATCGCTGGCGAGGAGGCTTTTCAACTGCCGGAGGTGATTGAGATCCTCCTTGGATTCAGCACTCGCACCGACATCAAGGTCGTGACCGACCAGGAACGCTTGCGCCCAATAGACGCGGATTACCAAATGTTCGATAACACAAAGATTCGTGCGGCGATCGACTGGAAACCTGAAATTACGGCTAGGAAGATGTTTGAAGACTTGCTGAACCACTGGCGCAGCGAGATCGCCAAGGGCCGGATTCCATTGAATCGCTGAGCAGGGAGAAAAGATGACTGTTGTTCGCGCTCGCGCGCCACTGCGTCTCGGTTTGGCCGGTGGTGGCACTGATGTTTCCCCGTATTGCGATATCCATGGCGGGTATGTGCTCAACGCAACGATCGATCGCTATGCCTATGCGGTGATCAAGACCCTAGATGAACCTATTGTGCGCTTCATTGCTACCGACCAGCAGGTCGAGAAGGTCAAGCCAGCGGAAGTGCCATTGCCACTTAATGGCAAGCTGGATTTGCACAAGGCGGTTTATAACCACATGGTGCAGCACTTCAACGGGGGGAAGCCGATTCCGCTGGAGCTGCACACCTTCTGCGATGCCCCGGCCGGATCGGGTTTGGGTTCTTCCTCCACCCTGGTGGTAACGATGATCCGCGCCTTTGCCGAACTGCTGAACCTGCCGCTGGACGACTACACCATCGCGCACATGGCTTACCAGATCGAGCGCGTGGACTGTAGCTTAGCTGGTGGACGGCAGGATCAATATTCAGCCACCTTTGGCGGCTTCAACTTCATGGAGTTTTTTGCGGACGAGCGCGCCGTCATCAATCCATTGCGCATCAAGAACTGGATCATTTGCGAGCTTGAGGCTTCGCTGGTGCTCTTCTTTACCGGGGTGTCGCGGGAATCGGCGCACATCATTGCCGATCAGAGCAGTAATGTGAAGTCCGGTTCGGCAGATGCGCTGGAGGCGATGCACGGCATCAAGCGCGAGGCCCTGGTGATGAAGGAGTGCTTGCTGCGAGGGGATTTTGCGGGGCTGGTTGACTCGATGCGCCTGGGTTGGGAAAACAAGAAACGCTCAGCCAAGACGGTATCTAATCCCCACATCGACGCCATTTACGATGCGGCCATCCAGGCCGGTGCCTTGGCCGGTAAGGTTTCTGGCGCAGGAGGCGGCGGGTTTATGCTTTTCTTCGTGCCCACGGAAAAGCGCATGGACGTGATCCGTGCATTGAATACATTCGAAGGGCAAGTGAGTAACTGCCATTTCACCAAACATGGCACGCAAGCCTGGCGTATTTGAAAAGTCGGCGCTGGCAAGACGGCAAGCAGTAGGAACAGATGATGCAAAACTATATCCACGAAAAGATGAACGAGGCGCAGCAGGTACTGCAAGCCATGTCGGCTGATACCACTTTGCAGTCCAGGCTGGAACACGCCGCCTTGGCATGCATCCAGTGTCTGAACGCAGGCAGAAAGATTTTGCTGGCCGGCAACGGCGGCAGCGCGGCGGATGCGCAGCATATCGCGGGGGAATTCGTCAGCCGTTTTGCCTTCGATCGCCCGGGTTTGCCGGCCATTGCCTTGACGACGGATACCTCCATCCTGACCGCCATTGGCAACGACTATGGCTATGAAAAGCTGTTCGCTCGCCAGGTGCAGGCGCATGGACAAAAAGACGATGTGTTCATTGGCTACACCACCTCGGGCAAGTCCCCCAATATTCTGCTGGCGCTGCAGGAGGCCCGGGCTCGGGGTTTGGTAACGATTGGCTTGACGGGTAATCGAGGTGGGCCAATGGGCGAACTCTGCGACCATTTGCTGGAGGTGCCCAGCGCCGATACGCCTCACATTCAGGAGGGGCACGCTGTGCTGGGGCATATTCTGTGTGGGTTGGTTGAAGCGGCCCTTTTCAAAGCCCCGGTTTGATGGAAGCGATTGTTCTGGCGGGAGGGTTCGGCACGCGCCTGCGTGAGATGGTGCCCGACCTGCCCAAACCCATGGCGCCGGTGGCGGGCAGACCGTTTCTGGAAATCTTGTTGAGCGACTTGGCCCGCAAAGGCTTTAAGCGGGTGGTGCTCTCGCTGGGGTACAAGGCGGATTCAATCATCGCTCATTTTGGGGAACGATTTTCCGGGTTGGATATTGCCTACGCGGTGGAGGATGCGCCATTGGGCACGGGCGGCGCGGTCCGCCTTGGCATGACGCGGTGCCTGGGCGACCATGTGTTCATCTTCAACGGGGATACCTTTCTCGATCTGGAAGCTAAGGCAGTGGAGCTTTTATGGCAAAAGCACACGCTCCCCATTATTGTCGCGCGCGAGGTCCCGGACACAGCGCGCTACGGTCGGCTGTTGGTCGAGAGTGGGCGGGTGACGGGATTTACCGAGAAGGGCATCAGCGGCCCCGGATTGATCAACGCCGGTTGTTATGTGCTTGGGGCGGGGCAGCTCGATGCCTGGCCGCTGAACACGGCCTTTTCCCTTGAGGCGGACTATCTTGCACCGGCTGTGAAGGCGGTGCCTGTGGATGTCTTTGAGACGCAGGGCCTGTTCATCGATATTGGCGTGCCGGAGGATTACCGCAGGGCGCAAATGCTTCTGGCAGCCCGGGCATGAACCGTCCGGCGCTGTTTCTGGATCGCGATGGCGTGATCAATGTGGATCACGGCTATGTGCATAGGCCCGAAGATGTTGAGTTCGTTGATGGCATTTTCGAGCTGGTCGCGGCGGCCAAGCGGGCGGGTTATCTGGTCGTTGTGGTGACCAATCAGGCGGGCATCGGCCGGGGGTATTACGGTGAAGACGACTTTCACGCGCTGACGGACTGGATCAAGGCGAGATTCGCCGAGCGCGGTGGGCAACTGGACGCGGTGTATTTCTGCCCGTATCACCCAGAGCATGGTATTGGCGAATACCGCCGCGAGAGCGATTGCCGCAAACCTGCTCCCGGCATGTTGTTGCAGGCAGCGCGTGACCTGGACATCGACCTGACCGGCTCGATCTTCGTCGGCGACATGCCTTCGGACATGGCTGCAGGCCGGGCAGCCGGGGTGGGCACGTTGCTGCAACTGGGTGCGGAAGAAAGTGATACGGCCGATGCACATGCAGGCACTCCAATTCAGCGGTTGCAGGAGGCCATTCTCTATTTGCATCGAATTTCAGCCCCCGTTTCCGTGATTATTGTGAATTGGAACGCTGGTGACTTGCTGGCGCGGTGTGTTTCGTCGCTCTTGGCGCAAACCGTATTGCCTCTCGAAATCATTGTGGTTGATAACGCCAGCACGGATGGCTCGGTTAAACGCATTGTCGATCAATTCCCATCCGTTCGAGTCATTGAATCAACGCGGAATCTTGGTTTTGCTGCGGCAAACAATCTTGCGGTTCAAGAGGCGTCTTCAGCAAGCGACTGGTTCGTCTTTCTGAATCCGGACGCATTTCCGGAATCCGGCTGGTTGGAGGCTTTGTTGAGGGCAGCGACCATCCACCCGGAGTGTGCCGTTTTTGGCAGCCGGTTGATGGATGCCAATTCACCTGCGCTCATGGACGGGATTGGCGACGTGTATCACGCAAGCGGTCTCGTATGGCGTGCCGGACATGGCGCGTTGCTTGGCTCTCACGATAGCGTGGCACGGGAAATCTTCTCGCCCTGCGCGGCCGCTGCGATGTTCAGGAGGGATGCTTTGCTCGCCGCCGGCGGTTTCGACGAAGATTATTTTTGTTACGTCGAGGATGTGGATCTCGGCTTTCGCCTGCGCCTGTTAGGGCATAGGTGCTGGTATGTGCCGGATTCGGTTGCGCTGCATGTGGGTTCGGCGGTAACCGGGAGGCGTAGTGATTTCTCTATCTACCACGGCCACCGGAATCTGGTTTGGGCCTTTGTGAAAAACATGCCTGGGGTGTTGTTCTGGTTGCTGCTGCCGCTGCATGTGGCGCTAAATCTCGTGAGTGTCATCTGGTTTGCCCTCCGCGGCCAGGGGGCCGTGATCCTGCGCGCCAAGCGCGATGCCCTGTTGGGCTTGCCGAAGATGTGGCGTAAACGGCAGCAGGTTCAAAAAACACGGGTCGCGCCAATCAGGGATGTCTGGCAGGTGCTGGATAAGCGCTTGCTTCCAATAAGAAGAAAACCATGAGCCATGCCGTTTCCGCCATCATCGTCAATTACAACGCGGGTCCGTTGCTGCGAGGCTGCGTGGATTCCTTGCTGGCCTGTCCTTTGGCTGTCGAGGTTATCGTGGTGGATAACGCTTCGCATGACGGCAGCCTGGATGGCTTGCCTGACTCGCCGCGCATTCGCGTTATTCGCAACACGACCAATGTAGGCTTTGCAGCGGCTTGCAACATCGGGATGCAGGCATCTTCTGCGCCGTTTTTGTTGTTTCTGAACCCCGACTGTTTTTTTCAGCCCGGTGCCGTGGCGACTTTGTTGTCCGGCTTGAAGTCTGACGTCCGCGTGGGCATGGTGGGTGGCTTGCTGGTGAATGAGGATGGTAGCGAACAGGGTGGTGGGCGACGAGCGGTGCCCACGCCATGGCGTTCGTTTGTGCGGGCCTTTGGCTTACATCGTTTTGCCAATCGCTGGCCAAAGCTGTTTTACGATTTTCATCTGCACAAGCAACCCTTGCCTGAAGAGCCGATCGAAGTCGAGGCCATTTCCGGCGCGTGCATGTTGGTAAAGCGCGAGGCCGTGGAGGATGTTGGCCCTTGGGATGAGGGGTATTTTCTGCACTGCGAGGACTTGGACTGGTGCATGCGCTTTCGGCAAAAGGGCAGGAAGATTTTGTTCGTGCCCGATGCGCGCATCTATCATGCGTTGGGTGCGTGTAGCCGGTCGCGCCGTGTGTTTGTCGAGTGGCACAAGCACAAAGGCATGGTGCGGTTCTATTGCAAATTTTTTCGCCATCAGTATCCGGGCGCGTTGATGTGGCTGGTGACGCTTGGGGTGTGGCTGCGCTTTGGCCTGGCTGCTGCTTTTTTGACTGTGAGGCGTTTGCTTACTGGGTTGGGGTTGATTCGTGGCTGAGCTGCGCGTTGGCGTGCTGGGCGCAAGCAGTTTGGTGGGTAGGTGTGTGCTGCCGCTGTTGCGCGCTGCCGGGTGGCAGGTGGTGGCCTATACGCGGCAGGCGCAACAACGCGATGAATTTGGTGTCAGTTGGCTCGTGTTGCCGACTGGGTCTTTAGGACGGCCAGTTTCCCAAGATGATGCGGTAGTAACGCCGTATTGGATTTGTGTGGCCCCTATCTGGGTGTTGCCCGATTATTTTCCGCTCATCGAAGCCAGTGGTGCGCGGCGGGTGGTGGCGCTGTCTTCCACCAGCCGTTTCACGAAAGTCGGCTCTGGCGATACGGCAGAGAACGCCATCGCGGCAAAGCTGATTGATGCGGAGGCGCGAGTGCAGGCGTGGGCCGAGCGCCGAGGCATTGAGTGGGTGGTTTTGCGACCGACGCTGATTTATGGTCAAGGCCGAGACAAGAACATTAGCGAGGCGGCTCGCTTCATTCGCCGGTTTGGTTTTTTTCCATTGCTGGGTTCCGCACAGGGCCTGCGCCAACCCATCCATGCCGAGGATGTGGCGGCGGCTTGCGTGGCGGCTTTGCAGACACCCGGGGCGGCTAACCGGGCCTATAACCTCTCGGGTGGCGAAACGCTGGCTTACCGCGAGATGGTGGCGCGCGTGTTTGCGGCGCTGGGCCGCCCGGCGCGTTTGGTGACTGTGCCGCTGTGGGCCTTCCGCCTGGCGGTGGCCATGCTGCGGCGCTTGCCACGTTATAGGCATTGGTCGTCTGCTATGGCCGAGCGCATGAACCAGGATCTGGTGTTCGACCATGAGGACGCCCTGCGTTCTTTTAATTTCAAGCCAAGAAAATTTTTTCTTGACGAACGAGACGTTTGACGGTTTATGATGCCTGAACAGTATGGGCTACTGACCCCAAAGCGTTGACAAAGGGGCGGCACAAATGCGGTCGCCAAGGGGTAGGGTCTCATCACCATCGTAGAGTATTACGCCCCTGCTAAAACTGTCGCCCGCCAGGCCTGCCAGCTTTCTAAGCCCGCGCAAGTCTGCCTCGGTCACGGTCGCCGAGGCCTTGACCTCAACACCCACCAGTTGGCCTGCGGCGTTCTCGATCACAATATCGACCTCGACCTTATCGGCGTCGCGGTAGTACATCAGATGATAATCGGCCTGCGCAGTAGTCGTATGTTTGAGCAATTCAGCATACACAAAGGTTTCCAGCACATGGCCAAAGCGCGCACGATTTTTTTGTATTTCTTCCTCGGTCAGGTTCAGCAACATGGCTAACAAGCCTGAGTCGAGGAACTGCAATTTCGGCGCCTTGACAACCCGCTTCAGCCGGTTGCCCGCCCATGGGTCAACCCGTTTCAGCAAATACATCTGCTCAAAAACACTCATGTACCGGGCCGCCGTTTTGCCATCTAGCCCCACCTGCGCACCGAGCTGGGTATAGTTACAGACTTGGCCTGCTGTGTGCGCCAGCGCACGCAAAAATCGTGGCAGCTGATCTAGTTTTTCAATGCCCGACAGCTCACGAACATCTCGCGCGATAATGGCGTCAAGGTATTGCCTGGCCCAGGCCACGCGTCTTCTGGGCGTAGTACGTAACAACATTTCCGGGTAGCCGCCCTGTAACACCCGCTGCACCAGATTGTCGGTACGAGTCTCAGAACCGGGCTGGGGTAATTGTCCAGAAAACAGGCCATCCAGCCAGTTTAGCGTTCGTCCTTCAATTTCACTTTGTGACAAGGGAAGAAGCGTCAAAGTCTCCATTCTTCCTGCCAGGGAATCAGCCACACGGGGCAAAGCCATTAAATTGGCCGAACCGGTGAGCAAAAAACGCCCTGCTCGCCGGTCTTCATCGACACTTTTTTTAATGGCCAGCAACAGCCCGGGGGCACGCTGAATTTCGTCGATGACCGCTCGATCCAGATGGCGGATCATACCGACCGGGTCTGCCGTGGCAGACAGCAGGGTGAGCTCATCATCCAGGGTCAGGTAATGCAAACCCTTGTCGGCCACCTGACGAACCAGTGTCGTTTTGCCTGCCTGACGTGGACCCGCCAACAAGACTACTGGAGTGTCCGCCATGGCTTCAGCCAGGCGAGCTTGAATCAACCGGGGAAACAGTGCAGCCGCATTCATGCACGTATGATAGCGTAAAATCCGGAATCAAGCTGCGTAAAATACGGAATCAGGCAGCGTAAAATCCGGAATCAAGCAGCGCCCTGCGCTTCCTGCTGCAGATAAACCCAGTCCACAATCTCGGTCTCGGGGTTATAACCGGTCACCAGTTCCTGCATCATCAGCCGAATCACGCCCACATCATTCGCATACAGCGCCAGTTCCAGAGCCTTGAGTCTGGTCTGAAAAACCTCCCAGGCCAGAAAGGTCTCATGCGCCTTCATAATGCGCGGGTGCAAAGTTGGGCGCGGGTCATCGCCTATAAGCAGCTCTTCATAAAGCTTTTCACCCGGGCGTAAACCAGTAATTTCTATCTCAATATCGCCGTCAGGGTTTTGCTCGTGACGCAGGCTCAAGCCCGAGAGTTCAATCATGCGTTGCGCCAGATCCATAATTTTTACCGACTGCCCCATGTCCAGCACAAAGACATCGCCACCCTTGGCCATGGCACCGGCCTGAATGACCAGTTGCGCCGCCTCGGGTATGGTCATGAAAAAGCGCGTCACTTCAGGGTGCGTCAGGGTAATCGGCCCACCTTCCTGAATTTGCTGGCGAAACTTGGGCACGACCGAGCCGGAAGAACCCAACACATTACCAAAGCGCACCATGCAAAAGCGGGTACCTGAAGCATGCGCTGCCAGGGCTTGCAAACACATTTCGGCCAGGCGCTTGCTCGCGCCCATAATATTGGTCGGGCGCACCGCCTTGTCGGTACTGACCAGTACAAAATCAGCCACGGCATTATCCACTGCTGCCTGCGCCGTGCGTAAGGTACCCAGCACATTGTTCTTGACCCCCTCGGCCGGGTTATGCTCAACCAGAGGCACATGCTTATAGGCAGCGGCATGGTACACCGTGTCTGGGCGCCAGGTAGACATAATCTCGTGCATGCGCTCGGCGTCTTGTACCGAAGCCAGCAAAGGCACCAATACCGTTGCTTGCCCCGCCAGTCTTTGTTCCAGTTCCTGGTGTATGGCGTACAGGGCAAATTCACTTTGTTCAATCAATAACAGCCTGGCGGGCGCTTGCGCCAAAATCTGGCGGCATAACTCGCTGCCTATAGACCCGCCCGCCCCGGTGACCAGCACTACTTTGGCGGTAATATTTTTGGCCAGCAGCAAGTGGTTCGGTGCTACCGGCTCACGGCCAAGCAGATCGTCAATGTCCAGTTCGCGCAAGTCAGACACGCTCACCTTGCCTTGTGCCAGGTCGGTCATGCTGGGCAAAGTTCGCACCGCCACATGGGCACTGCGTATGGCAGTCAGAATTTCATTGCGGCGCTTGCGGCCAATACTGGGCATGGCCAACAGCACCGAGCTAATACTCAAGGCCATTACCAGTTCAGGAAGATCTTCTGGTTTATACAGGGGCAGACCGTTCAAAACATGGCCGTGCAAGCGGTCGTCGTCATCCAGAAAGCCCACAACCTGCATGTCGTGACTATTGCTCATGGCCGCCGCCAATTGCCGACCACTGCGCCCGGCTCCGTAAATGAGCACCTTGGGGCGTGCTGCACGTTTCAACCGGGTCTGATATTCATCATTGAGCCAAACCCGGGCCAGGACACGTGAACCACCGACTAATAGCAACAATAAAATGGGTTGAATAATACCCACGGTACGCGGCACACCGGCTACACCAATGGCGGTAAAGATGGAAGCATAAAGCAAACCATAAATGCTTATGGCGCGTGCCACCGCCAATAGAGCCGGCCAACCGCTATAACGAAAAATAGCACGGTATAAACCCGAGACTACAAAAATGGGCAGTGCAATAACGATAGAGGCCGCGACAGCCCACAAGGCATTACCCGACAACGCCACCCACTCGCCCAGACGCAAGTAGAAGGCCAGCCAGACGCTCAATACACATAAGCTCATATCCAGCGACAACGCCACAAGGCGCTTGGCGGGGCGGGGTAAAGCCAGTACTGGGGGAGCGAGTTTGGAGAGAATTCTGTTCATAAGTGACTATTAATGCGACACGCCATCTCGAACCAAAACTTTAAGCGCTGTCAAGAACAAGATCTTCAAATCAAAAATAAAAGACTGCTTATGCAGGTATTCAACATCTAACTGTACCTTCTCAGGAATCGGTAACTCATCTCTTCCATTGATTTGAGCCCACCCCGTTAATCCGGGCAGTAGCTCATGAACACCCCTTTCAGTACGCAAAGTAATCAAATCATATTGATTAAAAAGTGCTGGGCGGGGCCCCACAAAGCTCATATCACCTTTTAGGATGCTCCATAGCTGGGGCAACTCGTCTAAACTGGATTTCCGCAAAAAAGAACCGATAGGCGTGAGCCACTGTTCGGGGTTTACTAGCAGATGTGTAGCCAGGGTCGGGGTGTCAGTGCGCATTGTGCGGAACTTGGGCATTTTGAAAATACGATTGTGGCGACCTACCCGGTCAGACCAGTAGAGGATAGGTCCAGGGGAGGTCAGCCTGACGGCCAACGCGACAAACACGACGGGTAGCGCAAGAAACACCGCCGCCACCAACGCCAGCACCAAGTCAAACAAACGCTTCATGGGCGAAAGCCTTCAGCGGCACGCCGCAGCCCATCATCCACAGACACCGGTGGGGACCACCCGAGCAGTTGTCTGGTTTTGGCAATATCCAGCTGCAATGAGCCGCACAGACGCTGATAGATGCCCGGCTTATTCAATAATGCCGCCCCCAGCTTCAACACCACTGGTGGCAGGTAAAACAATCGTGCCGGCTGCCCCATCGCGGCACCCATACGCTTGAGCAGCTGTGCCGTTGAAAGGTCTTCACCGTCACTCACCACGAATGTCTGGTTGGCTGCTGCAGGATGCTGCAGGCACGTCACGATCAAGTCCACCAGGTTGTCGAGTGCGACAAGGCTGCGGCGATTTTGGGTCACTGCGGCCAGAGGCAACGGTACACCGCGCGCTAGCCAGCGCATCATGGACTCGAAATTGGCTTTCACGCCAGGCCCATACACCAAAGGGGGGCGAATGATCACCACCTCCATCCCCGTGTCATCCGCTATCTGATGCAACACTTCCTCTGCTTCATGCTTGGATACTCCATATGGGTCCTTCGGCGCCGGAGTATCGTCAGCGGTAAAGGCCCCCCCCGCCTCCGTGGATTCACCATTCACCTTAATCGAGCTCAAAAATACAAAGCGACGAACACCTGCTGCCGCTGCTTGGCGTGCAAGATTGGCTGTACCCGCAACATTCACACGACGAAATTCTTCTAACGGGTCCGAACTCTTGTCGTTCATTACGTGAACGCGAGCGGCAGTGTGCACAACAGCAGAAACACCAGCCAGTGCTGCTCGCCAGTCCTGCGCATCGCCCAGATCACCAACCAAGATACCGTCAGCACCAGTCGGAGAAGGGGGCACGCCATGCCGATAGGCGCCCCGCACCTCATGGCCTTGGTCGGCCAGGTGCTTCAGCACAGCCGACCCCACAAAACCCGAAGCACCAGTCACCAAGACCCTCATCCTTGACTCGCCCCACTTTTTGTGACCGCCAGAAGACTGCCAGCCAATTCCTGCATCAGCTGGGCCCGGCTATAACGCTCTACAAACAGTTGCCGCGATACTGGACCTGGCTTGGCATCCCGAATTGCGGCCACGCCCCCCTCCACATGACAAGGCTGAAAAACCACCGCCCCTGTCACCTGCTGGAGAAATTGAGCAGCATACCCAGCCACTCCCGCAACGATAGGTTTGCCCGTCGCGGCATATTCAAACAATTTTGACGGCAGCACCTTGCAAAATGCCGGGAAGTCATTGAGGTGCAAGAACAATATGTCGCTGCTTCGATAGAGCGCTAACAGGTCTTTGCGACTCACCGGCGACATGATTTTCACATTACTCAGATCACTGACCGCGTGTTCTAGTTGGGATCGTTGACCGCCATCCCCCACGACCCAGAACTCATGACTGTCACGGAACGCCTTGGCAAGGCCCGGAATGATGCGCACGAGCCCTTGCCCCTCCCCGATATTCCCTGCGTAGAGCACTATCGTCTTGGAGCCAACCGCCTCTTTTGCATAGTCAACCCCCATGAAAACATCGTCGATGCCATTCGAAATCACACTGAAACATGCACTTGGATAACGATCGCTGAAATACTCCAAGAAGCCGGCCGAGACCAAATTAATATGAACCGCCCGCCTCATGGTCAATTTCTCCACGAGCCGAAAGACAGGCAGCATCAGGCGGGCAGCAAGCGGCGACAGGACATCCTGCATGGTGTCGACAAAGATGTCGCGAATATCAAGATAGAGCGGAGCCCGCACCCTCGACGCGACGAGTGCGCCTAAGGCCGCGGTGAATAATCGGGATGAGGTGGCGAATACCAGATCGTATTGACTGCCACGCGTTACTTTAATGACCTGATAGGCATAAGCGGAAAACGCACGCGACTGGTCCAAAAAACCACTGCGATGAGCAGGCAGTGCAAAACGCTTCACCGTCACCGCCCCCCGCACCTCCTCCGGTAAGGCGGTCTGGGAATAAGAGGCATACCGGTTGGGTTGTGTCGTCAGGACATCGATCCGCACCTCCGCGCCGATCTGCCGCTGCAGCGCTTCGACCAGCCCAGTCATCCGAAAGGAGCCCGCAGAAAGATCAGGCTCGAAATAGAAACTCAAGAGCAGGATATGCATGGCCAGGATAGACGGGTCACAAATCGAAGGGGAAACTCAACCCGTTGGCGCCCCACCAGTCGGAAGTTGGGCTGCGAAACCCCGAATTGGGGATGCCAAGTCGAGGGCTCGATCTGCCATTCCATGCGAGGTTCTATATGCATGAGGAGGCAGCATGAACCATCGACGCTCGCCAATTCACACACCGATTCGCCCTTGAAATGAGGGCGCCAGTCGGGATGAATGTGAAAAAATACCTCGACCAAATGAAAGCCGCCGCCCGCCAACTCATCGACAATCTCCACCCCATTCCGCACAGTAGTCCACTGTCGGTAATGGATTGGTTTACCCGGCAAGCGCCTATAGCCGTCATGTCTACCCGCCAGGGACGCGTCATCATATCGGACGTCGAATGTCCGTGCCCGCCGTGCCACCCTGAAGCCCGACCAAACCTCGGACGAATCGCATTCATCCACACGTACCGTGTTGTGCGCCGTCGTGCCCCGCTGGCGCTGGCGCTCTAGCCCGTTGCCATACACCGACGTGCCGGAATTCACCAGTACACGCCGCCCCGCCAGCGACAACTCAAAACTCAAGGTCCCGGCATGAGCGTGCCCCGGAAGGTAGTCCGGGCCGACTGAGCCAACATCCGCCAAGATCACAGCGTCTCCGTTCTCGATTCGCGCATAGCCACTGTCGCTCAGTAAGTCCGGTCGCGCCGATAACGGCAATGGAGGCTGCATACCTAGCCGCCTTGCGTAATCCTCCAACTCGTGCGCTTTGGGTGCAATGCCACTGGCTGCGTCGTTGAAAAATGCGATCTCGCCATCGGGATGCGTCATGGCGCTCAGCCATGCGGACATCTTCGCAATCGTTTCCCGCCAACTCGGATCCACCGGCCTGCCATATGCGCTGTGGAGATTGAACAGATCCAGCAGATCCTCAAGCAACAACGCGTGGTACATCGGCGACCGCTCAAAGTGCCCGCCATCGGCCAGGATCTGTTCGCCCAACTGGCTGCCGATGATCTTCTTGCCCAGCGCATACCACCGCTCGGCCTCGCTCCCTTCAAAGAACAGTCCACCAAAAAGCAACGCCTTGGCATTGGCAAACAAATGGTTGCCGAGCAGATGCACCTCCAGCCGGCGGGACAAAAAGCGCAGCTGAACCGCCAAGGAATGTCTGAGGGCTTCGCTCGGCTCGTTGCCAACCAGACACCACTTGACCCAATTGACTACCCGCATTGAAATCGGATAGGGTTCCCAGCCGACGCCCACACCCGGCGGGTTCTCCTCGATCCAGCGGCTCAATAGCTTCAGATGCCAAGAGCGCCGCGTTTCCGCAGACCGTGCATTCAGATCAGCGAAGTAATGCAGGTTGTACAGCCAAAGCTTCTCAAGCGACTCCGAATTCCAATCCTCGGCTGAGGCGATTTCATGTTCCACGCTCAGGAAGCGAAAGCGCCCTTCAGCCAGCTGGCTTTGTTCGCGTGGAACGGGCGCACTCCATCCCGCCACCAAGCCTCGCGTGGAAGGCGCTGGCCGCAAATCCGGACGGGGCGAACGCAAACGGAACGCCGCCCGCCCCCAGACCTGAACCGGTTTCAAGTACCGAAGTGTATGGACGTACAGCGCAAACCGTGTTCTCAGCTTCATTGTCTGCGTAGTTGTTCAGCGGCTTCGATCGTGACTCGCGTCACTTCGAAAATCTCTTCTGGCGGAATCGCCGGAACTCCCACTTCCACAGCCCGCAAAAATGCCTCAGCGCAGGCTTTTTGCCCTTTGTCCTGCCGCCACAGGTTGAGTTTTCCAAAGCCCGGCCAGCCATATCCCTTGAGCTTGCGGAAGTTGTCCAGTGCCAACACGCGCCCGGCTGCAAACACTTCCACACGCTCTTTCGGAAAGCTGGCTGCGCCGTTGGCCAAATACAGAATGGTTCCAAACGACCCGTCTTCAAAACCCAAGGTGATCGACGCCTTGTCTTCCGTGACACCACCGAACGCCCCCCCCATGCGGCGCGCCTGGATGGAGATGATCGGGCTTCCGGCCAGAAAACGCATCAGATCAATGTAGTGACAGGCCTCGCCGATGATGCGCCCGCCGCCGACAGCGTTGTCCTGAGTCCAGTGGCTCGCGGGTATGGCGCCGGCGTTCATGGTCATGATGAAAGATTTGGGCTCCCGCACCGTTCGCAGTAGCGCCTTCATCTTATGCACTTGCGGCGCGAAGCGGCGATTGAAGCCAACCATCAACTGCGGCCCCTTGCCGTCAGCATGCATCTTCGCGTAGGCATGCTCGACTTCCGTCAACTGCACACGATCAATCGCAAGCGGCTTTTCGACAAAGACGTTCTTGCCAGCTTGCAAGGCCTGAGCGACCAGGAGCGAATGCGAGTCATGCCGCGTCACGATGGCAACCGTGTTCACTGCAGGATTCGCCAAGAGAGCCGCCACGTCGGTAGACGCCTCCGCGAAGCCTGCCTTGGCGCCATGAATCACGCCACTGAGCCCGCCCGAGGTGACGATGGTATGAAACTGTACCCCGGCTGCCCTGAACGCCGGAATCAAAACGCGCGAAGCATAGTTGCCGGCGCCTATGAAGCCCACCAACGGGCGCTGCGCGTCAAAATGGTCAGACGAGGCCAGCGCCACGCTACGCACTGCGCGCTGCGCCATCGGCGAGCTGTATTGCAGCAAAATGCCCAAGGCGCTCTTGTCATCGGTCAGCGTCTGGTAAGCCTGCTGCGAGTCCTCAAAGGCGACACGATGCGTGATCAGCGACTTCACCTCCAACTGGCCACTGGCCAGCATGTCTAGCACCGCCTCGAAGTTGCGCTGCTCAGTCCAGCGCACGAAGCCCAGGGGGTAGTCTTGGCCACGTTCCTCGTAGTTCGGGTCGTAGCGGCCCGGGCCGTAGGAGCAAGACACCTGGAAACCCAGTTCCTTTTCATAGAAATCGGCTCGACTAAGTTCCAGCCCAGTCACACCGACCAGCACGATTCGCCCGCGCTTGCGACTCATGCGCGCGGCTTGTGTTACCGGATCGTTCGACTGGGTCGATGCGGTGATGATGACGCCGTCCACGCCCTGGCTGCGGCTGAAAGCCATGCCTGCTGCCACCGGGTCTTCGGCTCGCCCTGGATTGCAGGTTTCAGCGCCATACTGCCGGGCCAGCGCCAGCTTTGAATCGTCAAAATCAATTGCCAGTACGCGACACCCGTGGGCACGCAGCAGTTGCACCGTCAACAGGCCAATCAAGCCCACACCCGTCACCACAAATGCCTCGCCCAGTGTTGGCTGGGCCAGTCGGATGCCCTGCAAGCCGATGCTGGCCAGAACCACAAATGAAGCGGACTCATCGTCCACCCCATCAGGAATGCGCGCGCAGAGATTTCGCGGCACTCTCACGACGTCTGCATGCGGACCGTTGGAAGCGACGCGGTCCCCAACTTTGAAACCCTCGACATCCGCACCCACCTGGACCACCACGCCCACATTGCAGTAGCCCAAAGGCAAAGGCTGCGCCAACTTCGAGCGCACAGCCTCCACGGTGGTCATCAGCCCATCGGTCTGGATTTTTTCCAGCACCATCTTTACCTTGTCAGGCTGCTGACGCGCCTTGTCAATCCAACCCGCCTTGCCGAAGCCGACCAACATCCGCTCGGTACCAGCAGAAATGAGGCTGCACGTTGTTTGAATCAGCAATGCTCCGGACTGAGCCGTGGGCATCGGCGCCTCCAGCACCTCAGTGAGCCCGGAGCCCATGTGTTGCACAATCTGTCGCATAAATAATCTTCTTACGTTTTTTTTGGCCTGAGCAGACTGTTGGAAAGAAAAAAGAAAAGGCTAATAAACAGCCATGCCCAAATAAGGCCATAACTGGCCAATAGACTGCCGCGAATGGAGTCGATTGCGAGATAGATGCTGAACAGTATTAGCAACGAGCCCATCAGACTTCGCCATACCCGGCTGATATCATCAGCCAGTATGATTTTCCACATCACCCCCAGCACAATACCCACAATGAAGCACAGCATGAGAGCCCAAGCCACGCCAACCTGGCTATATAGCGCAAACTGATATGGCGCGCCCGCAGCACCCGGCAGGCTGGGATACATATGCTTCCAAATGACCAGATTGTCGTCTGGCATTCCACCAAAACCCAGGATATCCTGACCAAAATCAAGCCCGTAGTAGGGGTGCCGTTCCGGAAATACGACTGGGTAATGCATTGCCGGCAGGGATGTTCTTGTCATTGGCGCTAGGGCAGCATAGGCCAGAATATGAGCGCTGCGATCGGCTCCTATGTAAGAAACGATTTCTCTGCACAAATTCCTTAACTCTTCTGGTGTTCCTGGCTTTTCGCAAGGTTTGTGGCTGTTGACGGTGACCCCCGTTTGCTGGATCAAGACATCATCTGCTGTTCTTGATGCTTCAGAGTATGTTGGTATTACAACCATGGCCAAATAGGTCACTGCGATAAAACTAGTGCTTGCAGCAAGCAACCATGCCAAGCGCCGCGTCCATCCTCGAAGCAAGATTCCATGCAAAAATGCTGCCCCGAGTATGATAATGAGTGAGACGATCAGGGCTTTCTTCTGGAAAAGTAATAGGTTCAACACAATCACAATTGCCAACGGGATCAACTGTTTTGCGAGCGACTTCCAGCCATTCTCCTGGATGCTCAAAATCAACCACGCTGCCGAAACAGGCAGTATCAAGTAAAGGTTGACAAAGTTGAAGTAGCCCAGTGTGGAGAAAAGTGCCCACCGTCCCTCCACCCATGCACCATAGTCGCCCCAAACCATCAACTTGGCAAAAGCCCCTGCACGTAGTAAGTCGTAGCCGCCAACGCCTGCTGCAGTTACAAAAAGCAGCATCGGCATCCAGGCTGGAACAGCGTGGTCACTTCTTCCAACGATTTTCCGCAGAAGTGGGAATGCAGCAGATATGCGAACCTGCATTGCCACAAAAAAACCGAGAGTGAATAAGAAAGGCGCCCCCAATAGCAATGCCCACAGCACCACGGCTTCGTGGAAGGTGTACTCTTTTGCGATTATGGCCCCGGAAAAATATTCGACGAACACCACAACTGGCCTGTAGTCGAAATAGAAAACAGTCGCCGAGATAAGGCAGGTCACAACATAGACAAATAGATGCACCCATACTGGCGCATGGCGCATCATCGAATTGAGCGATGCTGTATGTAGATGTGCCATCAATGTTTCCCCGCACCCTCCAAGCCATCCAATATGGCCTGAACGTGGTGCTGCCATGTGTATTTGTCCAACGCACGCTGGCGTGCATTGGAACCCAAGTGAGATTGCCAGTCTTTCCTCTCCACCAAGAATCGGATGCCTCGAATCAACCCTTCCAGATTCCCCGGCTCATAGAGAACCGCCAGTTCTAGATGTTCTGAACCAGGAGGACTGGCTGGCAAATCACTGACATCAAGGCCAGGAGAGAGAACTTCGCCAATCTGGTCCAACTTTGAGGCCACAATTCCCTTTTTCATGGCCATGTATTCGAACAGCTTGGTCGGCGAACCGAAGAAACGCGTTCCATCCGAGTTGGGCACATGGGGGGAAACCAGAATGTCGGCTGCGGCCAAATGCAGGGCCGCCTGTTCCTGTGGCACCAGCCCCGTGAGGGTACAAACCACGCCAGCGCCAGCCGTCTCGATGATGGTCCGAACCTGTGGCATCTTCAAGCCATCCCCCACCAGCAGGAAGTGAACTTTGTGATCTTTCAGCCACTGGCGTTCTTCAACGTAGAGGTGTGCAATCGCTTGCGCCAGCATCTCGGCGCCATGCCATTGTCCGAAGGTACCGATGAAGGCGAGCACAGTTGAGTCCATCGAAATGCCATATCTCGCTCTCAGGGCTTGAAGCTCGGCCAGCGAAAAACGGGCAGACGTGAACACAGCCGGGTCGATGCAGTTGGGGTAGCAGACGATGCGCGCTGGCTCCACCCCTCTCTCTATCAATTCGTCTCGAAGCACATCAGAGATGGTCACCACAAGATGGGCGTGAAGCAGCATGGCCTCCTCAGCCATTTCAGCGAGCTTCTGGAACTTCATACCGCGACCCCAGTGCTTGGCCACCCAGACCTCCGAGCCGTTGTACTCCACCACCAGCGGCAGGCGATGTCGTCGTGACAGCACCACGCCAAGGTAGTTGGCCGCAGAAAGACGTTGATAGATCAATTTGGCCGAAGCCAGGGTTGGATCAGCTTCCAGCGTGCGCAGAAAACCTTCCTGGAAGCGGTAGTTGTTGAGCTCGTACGGCAGACCAAAGGCCGTTGGCGGCTGCACAGCCAAAAACTTGACGCCGTCGTCGATCATGACAGGAGGTTCTGCCGAGGCAAAGGTAACCGGATGCCCCAAGCGCTCAAGCCCGTTGACCACACCGGCGATGTGACCAACCGAGCCGCCTGCCTTTATGCCAAACCACAGATTGGTCTTGAGATAAAGAACCGCGCTATTGGCAGTAAACGAGCCAGACCCCTCGCGAGGTTGCGTCAGCAATGCCGATAGCTCCCGGCGCGCACGGTAGGCGGACCATAGGCAAGAGAAACTGGCACTTGCAAGACGCAAGGCATCCAGCGCGATTTGCCAGCGGCTCACGGTCTCGCGACGCAGATCAGGATGCACGACACAAATGGAGCGCGAGCGCGTGCATGCGGCTAGCAGCTTGAGAACCGGCAGCAGGGCTGAGCTGTTTTCTTCTTCTATCGGCAGCACAATCGGGTCACCGCGCATAGACCAGAGCTGGCGCAGCAGCCCTGTCAGCCCTTGGGATCTCAGCTGTGCAACAGTGACTGTCTGAGTTCCTTGCCCGACAGCGTCTCTTACAGCACGCTCGAAAGGTGCCGATAACGGGTACGCGGTCAGTATGAGAGATTTTTGAGCTTGAAAAGGCATAGCAGTTACGAAGATCATTCCTTTGGCTTGCGTCCTTGATAGGTCACGTACCAGCCCAAGCGTGGTTCAAGGTGCTTGAGACGCTTTCGCAAAAGTCGACCCACAAAAGGCGGCCAGAAGTGATCTTCATGCAACTGGTGAATTGATAGATCCTCATGCGCGAACCCTCGCATCATTTTCTGAACCTCATTCTTACTGAACAAGCGAACATATGGCTTGACGTTTACGCCATCGGCCCCCGATTCGATGGTTGCCAACAAACCTGGATAGCCTTTGGTAAACAACCACCCGTTGCGGATACCGTTAGCAAGTATTTTCCAGAGCAGATGGAATGCGGACCATTTGTAATAGAGTGCAATCATCACCCCCCCCTGGTTTTAGTACACGATAGATTTCCCTGACGACTTTATCGATTTCTGGGATATGGTGAAGAACGCCGAACGAATAAACACAATCGATCGAGTTGTCGGCAAATGGCAGGCGGGTCGCATCAGATTCATGAAGGTCGACTTCGTAGCCGCGCAAGGTGGCATTCAAAGCGGTAAGCTTCAGGTGATTTTGAGTAATATCAACACCGTGGCAGATTGCGCCCCCTATGGCAAACTGCATCATGTCGGTACCCTGTCCAATGCCAATCTCCAGTACATGCTGCCCTGCAAAGCGATAGTAATTGAAGTAATCGTGCATCCAAGGCTGCTGTTGGTATCTATCGCACGCTACAGCATCAAAATATTCAACAGACTGCTTGTCACCAGGTAGTTCGCCACAGGCTCGGGCATTCCATTGCTTTTGTGCTTCAATCCGCGCGTGGTTATCCATTGGTTTTCTTCCTTTGTGTGTTGTGATGGTTGGCTGCCAGAACCCAGACCATCCCAAGAATGAGCAGATATGCTGCCGAGAGCGAAAGCATTGCGCCAACGCCCCCGTGGTTTGGAATTAGCCAGATCGCTAAAACCAGTTCCACACCCAACCCAATCATCCAGATAAATACCAGCTTCAGCGGTATGCCCGCCGAAGCCAAATATTGCGAGAGAATGCTCGTCAAACCAAGGGCAAAGACACCCGGCAGCCCCCACAGCAGCATGGTGTAAGCGCCCGCGAAGGCCTTGCCATATACAAGCATTATGAAGTCATTCCCCAGCCAAACAACGGCAGCGCAGACCAATACGAGGGTTATGGTCACCAACCGAAGTTGCGTCTGCATCAACTGGTAGGGTTGCTCCGAGCGCATGATCCGGGGCAATAAAACCAATCCAATCGTGCTGGGAATGACCAGGATTACATCAAGCAGTTGTGCAGAAATTGACCAGACGCCTAAGGTTTCTGCATCCGTATACTTTTCTACGAGTAGAGTATTCACTCGTAAAACAGCAAATCCAAATGCTGCAGCTAGATAGGCGCGCATGGCGTAGCCAAAGCCTTCCCGCAAGAGAAGAAAACTGCTGCCACCTCCCCCCCCCAACGCTTTCATCCGGCGGTAAAGTGGCAGGCACATCAATCCTGCGACCACACTAATCATCACAAGCAAGGCTTCAGGGCTGCGCCAGTACCAAGCTGCAAAAAACATTGCTGCAAGCCCCAGGTACCGATTGGCAAGCTCAAACCAGTTGTATTCATCAATCCGGCCTTCAGCCACCAACAGGTTAGTCCCCAGCAAAAAATAGAGTCCTGACGGAATCAGAAACAAGGATGGCAATAGCAAAGACCATTTGTCTCCCGTCGCCCCATCAATCAACGAAAGAGACAAGGCCAGCCCCCCCCCAAGGATGCCCCCTCCAATAAGTGAGACCCAAAGCGAGTTTGCTGCCAGTGCTGACAACGGAGCACGTCCCTTGGTCAGCAGATAGGTATTGCTGGAGTGAAGACCCAAGTTACCGAATTGAATGGCGAACGCGGCAAGTGTTGTCCAATAGAAAAAAACTCCACGCCCTTCAGGGCCAAGATAGCGTGCGGTGATGATGCTCGAAACGAACCCCGCTGCAATCAGCAACACTCTAACGGCAAGAGTCCACAAAACCTGATGTGTCACAGCATCAGTCTTTAGATTGGCGTCTGCAACACTCAAAAAACCATGCACTTGCAAACCAACTCGGCAACTGATCAGCGACTCTGGAATTCCAAGCGCAAAATCTCTCGGAAGGCGCAAACAAATAATTGGTGAATGGGCCAGAGAGGAACGATACGTTGCGCGCGCTGGCTATTTGCATGCCTACACCTTTGAATAGATTAACCATATTATCTTTTGAAAATAACTGAACATGACCAGACTCAATGTTGTAAGGCAAATCTTTTGGCGCGACGGCTGCCACCTTATTCCATGCTCCTTTCATTACTGTCTTGTTAAGTGCGGCAACAATAAGATCAGTAAGCCTAAGAAGCCCCAACCCTAAAATGGGTACTCTGGATAACGCACTTTCGATCTCAAATGGCCCCCTTCCATTAGGAACTGTTACGAGCAATCTACCGTCAGGCGCTAACATTTCAACAGCAATCTGCATAATCGAAACAGGATCATCAAGATGCTCAAGCACATCGCCCATCACCACAACATCAAAGACCTCTCCGTTTGCACAAAGCGCCTGTGCATTCATGCAGGAAAAATGCAAGCTTGAGTGACCGAAATGTTTTTCGGCATACGCGATATTAGGAGGGTACATGTCTATACCCATCACATGATCACTTGTCTTGCCTAGAAACCGCGTTACTGCATATCCACTCCCACAACCAATATCAAGAATGCGCAATGAGCTTTTCTTACTTGCAGCGCGAAGCCGCTCTATGGCTTCCCTGAAGAGCCTGACCTTCTTGGTGTGCCCGAATACATTCTCCGGAAGTAGCGCCTCATAGAGGTACCCATCGACGGGAAAACTGGGATTTTGAGAAAAGTCCGAATCACCCATCTTCAACTCATGCCGGAAAGCCATTGCGAGACACGCGACTCGATGTTCGTCGCCGCATCAACCGGGGCAACAAATACGCCAAATGTAACTAAAGGGGCAGCCGCACGGAACCATACAAGCTTTTTACTCTTCTGCACGACACCATAAGATGGAGAAACTCGGGCGTTCTCAACCTTCACCGCGTATCCAGAATCGGGAAGCCACCATACCCTGAAGCGCCTGTTGCCTAGGCTTAATCTCACTTCGGAATCTTTCTGTTCGGACACTTCAACACCAGGCGCTAGGTGCAACGGTATCGCCACATTGTGCATACCATCGCCCAAGAATTCATCCTTGATGCACAGGGCGTGTGCCTCAAAATCCAAGAGGATTGTGCGCCGTGGAATCACAGGCGAAGCCAATCGACAGTAGCCTTGATGCTCACCCACGAACAATGCATGGTCTTTTTCTACGTGCCATTCCAGAACACGCGGCACGGCATCGTAGTGAAGATTCCACAGATAGTCCGGCCGAATAAACCGGTTGATTTCCTCCCCATCGACTTGCGGCGTGTTGTGATAAGCCGTAGAACGGAATCGATTGCGCTCTTCAAATGAAGCTGTGTAGAGGTAAGCGCCACAGTCCGATACCAGCGGCACGCCGTCGAGAACCGCTTCAAAGGCCAGGCAGTCGTTGTGGCCGTGACCGCCACGACCTGCAAGACCCAACGGTCCGCAATCGATAAACACGTGATCACTGGTACTACGCAGGACGTAGAAGCCCCCATCTGGGAAGGCCTGTGAAGCCGGTGGGGGCGGCAAGGCATCAATCCAGCGGCGAACCGCCGCAGGGCCAAACGTCCAAAGCAACTCGCCTACAGCGGCGGGATTGTCGTGACACAAATCCTGCTGGCCCGTATACAGACCGATCAGTGTATGCAGGTAGCGGTGATCGTTGATGTCCTGCATACCGAAGGGAAGCGCGCGAGCATCGTCGGCATCACCCCACAGCGGTACGCTACCGTCGGTTCGCGAGTAGGCACGGGAAAAACGTGCCATGGCACTCAGGCGGTCCATATAGCTTGGCTCGATCGGTAGGCCATGCGCTGTGCGGCACATCGCGGGCCACAGGAACAACTCGGCCACCAGCCGGTGATAGGGCACGGAGGCTTCGAAGTCCACACCATCGGGGAATACCTGGCGTGGCATTTCTTCACACAAGATGCGCCAGCCTTCCTGCTGCCAACGCTGCGGCCCCTGTCCTTCACCGAAGAACAACCCGCCGACCACGAGTGCAGCCGCATCAGCGGTGTAGTGGTTGCCATTGACATCAGAACGCTCAATATGGCGGTCAGTGAATTCGACATGCAGGTACAACGAACGCAGAAAACGGAACCGGAAATCGGCGTTGCACCATGAAGGCGCATCGTGAAAAACATGGAAGAACCATGTCCAGCTGAAAATGCGCAAGGCCGCTTCCATGGTGCAGGACCAGTTGACCGAGCCGCCGCAAGGGTTTGCCGCCATCCACTGCTCTAATACGTCACGCACTCCGGCTGCATAGCGGTCATCACGGGTTAGCAGGAAAGCCTGCCCAGCAGGCATGAGCCATTGCAAACGTGACAATTCCCAAGGCACCTTGACGTCACTTGGCCGCTCAGGATTGTTGTAGTCGATATCGGCAAAGTAGCGCGGGGGCCAGGACAGCCCCGTCTTGAAATCGGTATGCCAGTCAATCTGGTCGCCTAGCTCCTTTGGCCCAGAGCCCAGGAGATCAACCCGATGGGCCAGCGCTTTATCAGCACGGGCCAGCAAGGCAATGCGCTCGTCCGCGCCACAAAGGGCATCAACTACTGCAGCATTACAAGGGCCAAACCAGGCCGGGAACGGGCGTGCGGCCAGACGCTGCCATAAAACGTCCAATGAAGGCGCCTGCAGCTCACGCAACAGCGCTTGCTGCGAAAGGTTAACGCGTGCAGGAAGCCGCAGCCGCTCGGTTTGTGTGCGAGCCATTGCCAACAGGCGTTCGAAGATGACTCGCGGGGGCTTGCGCAGGCCGCGACGAATCTTGCCAATCAAATCAGGCATGTTCTTCGTCTCGTTTCATGCCATCCGTACAACGACTCAACACCACCGCCAAACACTCTCGCATTGAGGGACGGTAAGACATCAAAGTCAAAAACGGGTCAGATATGAAGCGCTTGATCCACGGCCCCACGAAAGAATAATTGAACGACTCTTCCTCAACTACCCGCAGCTCGGCAAGGGCTGCAAGTTGATGCAGTTCCTGCATCGTGTACTCGTGATGGTGGCCTGTGAAGGGGACTTCAGATTGGTAGATATCTCCAGCAGGTGGGAGTGGTGAACGCCCCTTGAGCAAAGCCCAGCGGCGAGGCCAAAACGCAACATTTGGCACCTCGATATACAAGCGCCCCGTTGGTGCAACAATCGAGCGCATGAATTCCAGAAAACGTTTCTGTGAATGGGGATAGTGCTCAAGCACTGCCATCGCACTGACAACGTCAAAGTGGCGACCATCCAAGGAGATATTTTCGAAAGGGTCATGGTCAATGATCTCGACACCTTCTTGTCGCAGATAGGCGAAAAGAGGCGAAAATGAATCACTGTAGTACTTTAGAGCTTCGGTCATCGCAACTGCTACACCCAGACGTCGTAGAGTCAGCGAGTAAGCCCCGAAAAAACCACCGATGTCGCACCACGTATTGAGTGCCCCGTTCCTCGATACCATATCAAAGGCGACCCAGTAACGTAATTCAGAGTTTCTTAAGTACCCCTTGAAGTCAGTACGCTCCCTCCGCCAGCCTACGTTATGGCGCGAGATTTCGGCCTGCATTTCTGGTGTCCAGAAACGCAGCACATCTTCAATGCTTCTAAAGTAGGTCTGTTGGAACTGCTGACGACTAACAAGTACTTTTTGTGTGTCCATCGTATTGCAGGCCTCAGCTCTTGCGTCCGTCAATCCAGTAGTCATACCATGAAGTCAGGTTGAACAAGGTCCACAAATACAGGCTGGTGTCGCGTCGCTCACTGCGGTGCTCATCAAATAACTTTCGGACATGTCCGACATTGATGTGTCCGCGCCGCAACAGCGCGCTGCCCAGCACGGCCTGTTCGGCCAGTCGGCCAAAGTCGCCGCGCAACCAATCGGCCATGGGGGCACCAAAGCCCATCTTCTTGCGGTAGATGATGTTGTCTGGAATCAGACCCTCGACCGCTTTCTTAAGCAGGTACTTGGCTTCACCCTTACGGGTTTTCCAGGCTTCGGGAATGTCCATGGTGAACTCGACGAGTTCATGATCGAGGAAGGGGACGCGCGCCTCAAGTGATTCGGACATGGTGATCTTGTCCACGCGCATCAGAAGCAGTTCGGGCAGGCGCAGCTTGAACTCGTTGTAGATCATGCGCGTGAGTGCGTCCTGCCCCGGATGGGCCGCGTCGAATGGACCCAAGAAGGACGAGATCACATTGAAAGTGTCAGTTTCGAGATAGCCGGGTGGTAGCAAACCGCTGTTGCGCACCGATTCGGGTACTTGCGCTGACCAGTTGGCATTCGCATTGACCAGATCCCGCTTGAGGGTGTCCCAGAACACCGTTGCGCCGCTCCAGAAGTGTTCGCGGTTGCGCGCAGCACGATCAATGATGTCGGCATACATTGCTAACCCTGGCTTGAACTTTGCCGCAGCCTTGGCCATGCCGGCCGCCAAGTGCTGCAAGGGTCCGGGCAGGTAGCGTCGGAAGGGGGTCCAATACTGGTGGTACAGTTTGAGGTAGCCCATGTAGCTGGCGTAGCCGCTGAACTGCTCGTCCGAACCTTCCCCCACCTGGATCACGGTAACGCCGTTGTCGCGTGTGAGTTTTGAGACAAAGTACAGCGGTATGCACACCCAGTCGGCAATCGGTTCGTCCTGATGGTGAATGAGCTGGTCGAGGTAGCCGACCATGTCTTTTTCGTCGATCAGGATCTGGTGGTGGTTGGTCTTGAACTCTTTTGCCACCTGATCGGCGTACTCGAGCTCGTTGAGATGGGCGTAGTCCTTGAACCCCACCGTGAATGAGTCCACAGGACGGCCCATGAGGCGGCTCATCAGTGCCACGTTGGTCGAAGAGTCCACCCCACCCGAGAGAAACACCCCAAAGGGTACGTCGGACATCATGCGGCGGTCCACGGCCTTTTCCAGGCGATCACGGATGCCGCTCACGTAAAAGTCTTCGGTGGCCGCCTCGGACAGGCCGCGTACCTCTTCAGGTGGAATGCCCTGACCAGGCACCGCATCCCAATAACGCCAGGCCTTGATCACACCCTGACGATCCACCGTCATCGCATGGCCTGCGGGCAGCTTGTAGATGCCACGGAACATGGTCAACGGCGCAGGCGTGGTCAAGAAGCTGAGGTAGTGGTACATGGCCACCGGCTCCACATCCCGAGGCACATCGGGGTGGGCGAGAATGGCCTTGATTTCGGAGCCGAACAGGAATTGCCCCTGGCCCGCATGGAAGTAAAGGGGCTTGACGCCGATACGATCGCGCGCCAGCGAGAGCAGCTGTTTGCCCTCGTCCCAGATGGCAAAAGCATAGTCACCGGCAATGCGCTTCAGCAAACCATCCAGCCCCCATTCTTCGTAGCCGTGCACCAGTACTTCGGTGTCGGAATGGTCTGTACGGAACTGGTGGCCAGCCGCCTGAAGTTCTTTGCGTAACCCTGCGTGGTTGTAGATCTCGCCGTTGAAGGTGATCCACACGCCACCGTCTTCGTTGGACATCGGTTGGGTTGCTGCATCGGACAAATCGATGATCGACAGCCTGCGGTGCGCCAAACCCACTTTGCCATCCACAGAAATCCAGTTGCTGCCTCCATCTGGACCACGGTGGAACATGGTATCCCGCATGGCCGTGAGCACACTTTGGTCGAAACTATCTGACCTACCTAAATTGAGAATTCCCGTGATACCGCACATTATTTATTTCGCATTCATTGACTATTAATCTGGTGCTCTACCTGAAGACTTACACGACTGGCCTGCAGTTGCTCCTCAAGAGAGACCGGCCAAGTGGCTCCCTTAAGCAATGTTACAGATAGCGCATCCAACTCTTCCAGTTGCCCCTTCTGCATCGCCGCTGACGACCACCCCTTGTGTTTGCCCCCATGCACTGTGACTGACTTATAGTCATCCATAGTCAACACTCTGCCATCCGCAAACACCTCCATCCGTTCCTTGGCGTAGGACTTGTCGCCGAGCGCTGTGTAGGTGAGGGTGCAGACCGAACCATCTGCGTACTTGAGCGTGGCAACAAAATTGTCATTGCGCGCCCATTGCTTCGAACTCGGAGTGATTGAATAAGCATTGACTGCTTCGACGTGAGGCGTGCCGGTCAGAGAGTTGAACAAGTCGTAGATGTGACACGCCTCACCGATATTGCGTCCACCTCCCTCCGGTCCGTGGACCCAGTGGTCAAGAGGGATGTAGCCGGCATTCATCCGGTAATTGGCAATGATCGGGGTTGTCCGGTTCGCGAGGATGCTGCGAATGGTCTGCATTGCGGGCGAGAAACGACGGTTGAAGCCGACCATGAGCAGCGGCCCGTTGGGATGCTCGGCATAGAAGCGCTCGATCTCCTCTATCTCTTCCTCATGCAACGCCAGTGGTTTCTCCACGAAGACATGCTTCCCCGCACGCAATGCTTGGAGGACCATAGGGCCATGCAGATCATGCCGGGCGGTGACCATCACCAGATCGACTTCATGATCCTTGAGGATGTCATCGTATTCCGTGGTGCAGTAGGCCGCCTCATACTGGGTGGCTACGGCACGGGCGTTCGCGCCAGTACGGCTCATCACCGCCTGCAAGGTGAAGCGATCCCTGAGCTTGACCATGTTGGGAAGGTGCATGCCTTGGGCGAAGCTTGAGGCACCTGCCAAAGCAACGCGAATCTTGCCGGATTTGGCTTTGACCGCGCGCAATGGCACACGGGTGATACGGAGTCCGGCCCGCTCCGGGTATTCCAACAACACCAACAGTGGCTTGTCACCCCCGCCTTTGAGCGCATCATAGGCCTCGCCAGCCTTGTCGATGGGGTATGGCGGGTGATACAGATTGCCGAGCCTGACCTTGCCCTTGGCGAGAAGGTCAATATAGGCCTGCATGTTGCGATTTTCGGTCCAGCGCACGTAGGCGATTGGGTAGTCCTGCCCGCCTTCCTCGTAGAAGGGGTCATAACGGCCTGGTCCATACGATGTGGAAATAAGGAAGTCCAGTTCCTTCTTGTAGAAGTCGGCCCGGTTTAGGTCCAGCCCGACATCGCCAACGAGCACGACACGTCCTTTCTTGCGGCAAGCCTGCATCGCATCGCTGATGACTTGGTTGCTTTCCGTGGCTGCGGTAACGATCACAGCATCTGCACCAAGGCCATCTGTGAATTTGAGGACGCGCTCGACATAGTTTTCCAAGGCCGGGTTGATCCCGATATCCATGCCGTTGTCCAGGGCGAGTTGGATCCGCCTTGGATCAAGATCAATACCGATCACCCTGCATCCATTGGCCGAAAGCATCTGCGTTGTGATCTGACCCAAGATACCCAAGCCAACGACCACGAAGGTTTCACCCAAGGTCGGTTGAGCACGGCGAACCCCCTGCATGGCGATCGCACCCAAGGTGACAGTGGAAGCGATACCTGTTTCCAGATCTTCTGGAATTTTCACAGCCAGATTGACCGGCACGTCGATAACCTCAGCATGGTTGGCAATGCCTGCGCCTGCACAGGCGACACGGTCGCCCACGGCTAAGCCTTCCACTTCCTCGCCCAACTCAATGACCACACCTGCTGCAGAATAGCCTGTGGCACTGCCAGCAGAGAGCTTGCCCATGACGCGATCCATGGTGCGTTTCACACCTTGATCACGCATCATCTCCAGAACGCGTTTTACGTTCTCGGGCTGCTTGAGGGCACGCTGGTAAAGCGGCAGCCCCGACATTCTCACGCCAGCCATTTCTGTGCCCACACTGATGCAGGAGTGTGTGACGCGGACCAGAATGTTCTTGCGACCAACCAGCGGTGCTGGCACTTCCTCAACAACGGCCATACCTGCCTTGATCAGAACCTGTTTCATTGCCACACCCCACGTGTGTCAATGACCTGCTTGCCTTCCAGTTGCGCCCGGTTGATTGCATAGAAAACCTGATGACTAACCAACATGACGATGATGTTGGCACGCCTCACTGCCTCATCCGCTGAAACCAGCTCAATATTGTCGAACTTGGCCAATGATGGCGGCAGGTGTTCGATGTGGGGCTCAGCTACAAGGACCTGCCCGGTCTTGCGCCCAGCAAGCAACTGGACCACCTCCATAGCTGGGCTTTCTCGTAAGTCATCAATATCTGGCTTGAAGGCCAATCCAAGGCAGGCAATGACCGGATCGGTGACCGTGGATGCGGCGCTAAGCACCTGATCAACCACGTAGTGTGGCTTACCGTCGTTCACTTGTCTTGCAGTGTGAATCAGGCGGGCCTCTTGGGGGGTCTTGCTCACAATGAACCAAGGGTCAACTGCAATGCAATGCCCGCCCACCCCAGGGCCAGGTTGAAGGATGTTCACGCGAGGATGGTGGTTGGCCAGCTTGATGAGTTCCCAAACATTGATATCCAGTTTGTCGCAGATAATGGAAAGTTCATTGGCAAAAGCAATGTTGACGTCCCGGAATGAGTTCTCTGTCAGCTTGCACATCTCAGCCGTTCTGGCATTGGTGGGTATGCATTCGGCTTCGACAAAGGTTTTATAAAGTTCTGTGGCACGCTGTGAGCAGCGTTGCGTCATCCCACCAATAACCCGATCGTTGCTGACAAGCTCATGAACCACTTTTCCTGGAAGCACTCGCTCCGGGCAGTAAGCGATGTTGACATCTGCCACCTCTCCAACCTGGTGAGGGAAAGACAGATCGTTCCTGGCTTGGGCAAGCCAGTCTGCCATTTGCTCGGTAGTGCCAACAGGTGATGTGGACTCGAGAATGACAAGATCACCTTTCTTGAGTACAGGAGCGATTGATTTTGCAGCGGCCTCTACGTAACTCAAGTCAGGTTCGTGATCGCCTTTGAATGGTGTTGGCACCGCGATCAAAAACGCATCGGCAGGCTCTGGCTTCGTCGTGGCACTCAGATAGCCCTGAGTGACGGCCGCTTGAACGATAATGTCCAGTTCCGGCTCGACGATGTGTATTTCACCTCGATTAATGGTGTCTACGGCGCGCTGGTTGATATCGACGCCGACAACTTTGATTTTTCTTGAAGCCAGCATGGCAGCAGTGGGCAAGCCGATATAACCCAAACCGACCATCGATACGCATTTGAAAGCACTCTTCATTTTTCTTCGCTCAAAAATTTAACAATTCGATTGGCAGCGTGTCCGTCACCATATGGGTTATGGGCATGGCTCATACGCTCATATTCTGCAGGGTCATCCAGTAGCCGGTGAATCTCTGTCAAGATGGTTTCCTTGTCAGTGCCTACAAGCTTAACAGTCCCTGCAGTAACTGCCTCAGGTCGCTCTGTCGTATTGCGCATAACTAGTACCGGTTTGCCGAGTGAGGGGGCTTCTTCCTGAACCCCGCCGGAGTCGGTCAACAGAATGTGCGATCGTTCCATCAAGTAAACGAATGGCAGGTAATCTAAGGGCTCTATCAGATGAATGTTTTTTCTATTTCCCAGCATGCGCCTGACTGGCTCTTGAACGTTAGGATTTAAGTGAACTGGATACACAACTTCTAGATCAGGACGCTCACTTATTTTTTGTATAGCGGCGCAAATATTTTCAAAACCAGCCCCAAAATTCTCACGGCGATGTCCCGTAACAAGAATTAGGCGCCTGTCTGAATCTAGGAATTGAAATTCTTGCTCCATTGAGGTCTTCAGCTCAATATCAGAGCGAAGGCGCTGAACAACATCTAGCAAGGCGTCGATGACCGTATTGCCTGTCACATGAACAGCTTCACTTCTAACGCCTTCACGAAGTAGATTGCCTTTTGCAGCTTCCGTCGGTGCAAAATGCACATATGCGATCGCGCCAGCGATACGGCGATTCATCTCTTCCGGCCATGGCGAATAAATATCACCTGTTCTCAGACCTGCTTCAACGTGACCAACAGGAATTTTTTCATAATAGGCTGCTAGACTGGTCGCAAGCGTGGTTGTTGTGTCTCCGTGCACGAGTATGTAGTCTGGCCTCCATTCTTTTAAAACCTTACGCATCCCGAGCAAGACATTACTGGTAATATCTGTTAGATCCTGACCCGGCTTCATCAAGTTAAGATCAAAATCTGGCACGATATCAAAAAGCGTCAATACTTGGTCAAGCATCTGCCGATGCTGAGCAGTAACACAAACCTTTGCCTCGATCAGTGGACTACTGGCTAATTCTTTTATAACCGGGGCCATTTTTATGGCCTCTGGGCGTGTACCGAATACAGAAAGCACTCTCAAGAAATTACTCCTTCATTTCTCTGGAATCTGAGATTCTCGCCAGATCCATCAAATATTTTTAGCAACTTTATTGACCCGATTGGTAATTTTTCCAACAACAGGGGAGCATTGAATAACGCACTACCCCTCGCCAAACGAAGGCAGGGGACTAAAACGCAATCACATTTGCTGACTGAGATTTTGAGAAATCTCTTAAATCGGCAATTCCGAAAAGCACGCTACCGCCCTGCCGTTTCACGATCAGCAAGCGCGGTCTGCGAAGTCCAACAGGGGGAATCCGAGTCTTTTTATAGGCAGCGGAGTGCTGCAAAAGGCCTGACGGTTAACGGCATTTTGCCACACCGTCATGACTTTGAGAAATGTTTCGGCAACGCTTCAGCTGATCTTGCGCAAGTTGGCCGGTGCAACGCGCACCCGTACTTGCTTTGAGAGCAGTTCGATCAACACCATGACGCGACGCTCCCCGTCGGCCATTTAGTAAATGCCTTCGATGCCGGCGAACGGTGCTTCTGTGAGACGTACACGCTCACCGGGCTTGAACAGTCGCTCCGGCTCGGCCTGAACAGATGCCTCTTGCGCACGAAGGGTGGACAGCGGTTTCACGTCGAGCGCGCCGTCGGCAATCAATCGCAGGTACTCGGCCATGTTGCGGCCCTCGGTCCGGCGCACGTAGGCGAGCGGGTAGTCGAGCCCGCCCTCCTCGTACTTTACGTCGTAGCGGCCAGGTCCGTAGGAGGTCGAGATCAAAAAATCGAGCTCCTTACTGTAAAAGTCGGCACGCTGAAGGTCGAGTCCGACGTCGCCAACAAGGACCACACGTGCCTTCTTGCGACACATTCGAAAGGCTGCCGAGACAATTTCGTCCGACGAACTAGCTGCCGTGACGATCACACCGTCGGCTCCAATACCGCCGGTGAGACGCGCAACCTGCAGGACATCGTCAACGTCGTCAGGGTGAACACCACAGTTCATGCCATGGCGAGCGGCAAGCGCGATACGCGAGCGGTCTAGGTCGACGCCAATGACACGACATCCGTTGGCGCGCAGAAGTTGAACGGTGAGTTGGCCGAGGATACCGCCCTGCCGTTTCACGATCAGCAAGCGCGGTCAGCGGGCTAGGCAGGGTGATTATGAAGCTTTTAGAGGCAGTCTAGCGCTGCAAAAAAACCTTACGGCTTGCTGTATTTTGCCACACCGTCTTCACTTTGAGAAATGTTGAGGCAGCGCTTCAGCCGATCTTGCACGCGCTGGCCTGGGCTTAGGTTTTTTCTGGCTTCTATCCATCAGAACAGTGCGCGCGCTGAAACGCCAATTGGCGCAACGGTGATGCTGTGCGCTGTGAGTTTTCCGAAACACCTGAAAATGGATATCTTTACGGATAAGTTCAATTTCCAGACGCCCGCCATATTGACTGAGCAGATAAACCGTGAACCCCATTAGGCTTTGGTTTGACTGTCTGAACAGTCCTACAGCTCGCCGTACTAGTGCACCGTCGGCAGATGAGCTACGCCGAAGCGTCCAGCCAATTCGGCAAGACGCTTGTCAAGCGTCCACAATTCAGCGCCGGGTGTGATGAGTGTGGAAGCCAGTAGCGACATGTCCACTAACCCGCACCCAAGTCCATACAGCCCCTCGCGCTCGATGAATTCCATTACCTCGGACAAACCCGCTTGATTGCAGGGCTGCAACAAGCTCATGCTATTCAGCGTCTGTATGCGCGGCGTTGGTGGCGTCCCGCACGCGATTTCGACTATGACCATCGGGTGAGCTAGCGCGAGGTCTAGCTCGATCAGGTCAACCAGCACATCATTTCGGTTGCGGAAATGATCAATCCACACCGATGTGTCAATAAGCACGCTCATTGCGACACCGGCTCCTCACGGCGACGCGGTACATCCCGCATTTCAGGCATTGTGCCGCCCAAGGCAGCAAGACGCTTGGCTGCTTGCACGCGCACAAAGGTCTTCATGGCTTCCCGAAAAATATCCGACTTGTCCATATTGGGGTCGGCCACTTCCAGGGCCTTTTGATACAGTGCATCGTCGATTGTGACGGTGGTACGCATAGAGAAGCCTCCACTTATTTTGATGCTATTTTGCATCAAAATAAGCATCAAAGCAAGTGGAGGGTGAAAAAAAGCCGCCTTGATAAACTGTAAACTCCACTAGCCCTTAGTTTGACTTCCAGCAGTTAAAGAGTACGCCAAAAGCGAACGCCCCATGCCCTCGCTACCGAGGCTATACAACAACTGATTGCAGAGAAAGAGCGCGAATACGCATGGCACGAAAGCTGTGATGCTGCTCTCAGGCACTTTGATGAAACAGGCTTGCATGCCACTCATAATGAAGTTATGGCGTGGATGGAGTCATGGGGCACAGATAAAGATATTGCCAACCCGGCAATTTCTCTGCACCGGTCACGATCACTGTGAAAGGTCGACTCGCGACACAAACCTTGACATACCTCTCGCCAAAAGATATCTTTAGCATATCTTTTAGTGGAGATACCCATGCCTGCTGCCAATGCCCAAATTGCTTTTCGCTACCGACCGCAAGACAGCGCCACCGGTGTAACCCGAACGACTGCAAAGCGTTTAGCCGTATTGCTGGGTGTAGATGAAACCCAGGTCATTCATATTGCCTTACATGAGTTGGCCAGCAAAGTACTTCCTCAATACGAGGCCGATGGCGGCGCACTGACCAAAACTCAACTCAGCAAACTCAAAAAGTCAGCGCCAAAGGCCCAAGGTGGTACTGTGCGGAGCAGTCTCTTTGACGCAGACAGCGCCTGATGCGTGGGTGGCCAGAACCAACGGCAGGCGATATCGTTTGGTGTCATTTCCCTGACCATATCCACCCCAAGCCCAAGGCACGTCCTGGCCTCATTACCTCTACCAAAGTGGACGATGAAGGCAAGGTATTTGTTGTCGTGGCTTATGGAACCAGTCAAAAAATAAATCGTCTTTATAGCGGTGAGTTCCGTATTACACGGCAAGACCAGCCTGCTGCCTATGCGCATGCCGGCCTCAGCTATGACACCAAATTTGACTTAAGCAAAGCGCTTGAACTTCCCTACAACAATGACTATTTCTCGGTACCACCGCATGCCCCGCATGGACAAACGCCTAAATTAGGTACTTTGCACCCGAGCATGGTTCGAGTGGTTGCCGCAGCTATTGCTGCCACACGTCAATAGACAGTAATGCGCCATTTTTTTCACCCGGCACCGCCCACCGCCATTGGCGATGTACAAGGCTGTTACGCTGAACTGCAGGCCTTGTTAGCGCAAGCCACGCCGCCGTTCTGGTTTTGTGGCGACCTGGTGAACCGTGGGCCTGATTCGCTGGCCTGCCTGCGCACGGTTAAGCATTTGTGCGAACAGGGGCAGGCACTGACGGTGCTGGGTAACCACGATTTGCATTTGCTGGCGGTTTCGCAGGGTATTCGCCCCTTGCATGCCAGTGATACTTTGTCCGATATTTTGCAGGCACCCGACCGCAATGACTTGCTTGATTGGCTGCGACAGCAACCACTGGCACATTTTTCTCAAGGTCATTTGCTGGTACATGCAGGCGTATTACCAGCGTGGTCGGTGGAACAAACCCTGAGTCTGGCCCGCGAAGTGCAGGCGCAATTAAGCGGCACGCACTGGGTCGATTTTTTGCGTACTATGTACGGCAACCAGCCCGATTATTGGGATGATAGTTTGCAAGGTGCAGACCGTTGGCGCGTGGTGGTGAATGCGCTGACGCGACTGCGTTTTTGCACGACGGCGGGGGGCATGGACTTCACGGCCAAAGAAGCGCCAGCTGAAGCACCTGCGGGTTGTTTGCCCTGGTTTGAGGTGCCGAACCGGCGTACCGGGAATGTGACGGTGGTGTTCGGGCATTGGTCTGCGCTGGGACTGGTGTTGCGCCCGAACCTGGTGGCGCTGGATACGGGCTGCGTCTGGGGCGGTCAGTTGACTGCTGTCAGTTTGAATGCCGACTGGAGCCAGAGAGGGGTGTTGCAAGTGCGAAATCACACTCAGTCGGGCTGATCATTAGCCAGCGGAATATGTCTGGCCAATTCCATACTGTCATGAAGCAGCCGCAAAACATCTATGGCATGCCCTTCCACCTCTTTGAATATAACAAAATGGCGACCTTTTCTTCCTTGCCTGGCCACGTGTAGAGTGCAGATGCCTGGTCTGCCAAACGAACCTGCCAGACTCTGTTCACGCAGCTTTGGCAGCTTTGCCGATGAGTGTTTTAAGGTGCGTCCTTAAGGACTCTTTATCACCAAAGGCCTTGAATCGACCGGCCTCGATGTCTGCAATACCCACTTGCACCGCAGACCGGAGCGCCTCAATTCGGCTGGCGTCTTCGGCCTCGCGTTGCTCAACCAGGCGAAGCCCTTCGCGCAGCACTTCACTGGCATTTTGGTAACGACCACTACACACCAGTTGCTCTAGCAGTGAAGTTTGATGTTCAGTAAGTACTATATTGCGTGTCGGCATATCGGCTCTTTGTTTACGCTAATTGGCATAGTATGCCAATAAGTACGGTTGGTCAATAAACACGGGCTTGCCCGATTACTGTTTCTGACACCCCCGACTACCCCAGCTTGCGCAGCGCCGAGGGCGCAACGCGAACCGCTACTGGTTTGCTTAAAATTTCAATGAGTACCAGCACCCGGCGCTCGCCTTCGGCCATTTGATAGATGCCTTCCAGCCCGGCAAACGGGGTTTCCAGCAGGCGCACCCGCTGCCCCGGTGTGAACAAGGCCTGGGCGCCGGCTTGCTGCGTTAGCGCCTCGTACTGGCGTAGTTGTTGTATCAGCCCGGCCTGGACTTTGGCCGGTTCCTGACCAAAACACACCAGGCGGCTGACGCCACGGGTGGAACGAATGGGGCTCCAGCTTTTGGTTTGCTGGTCGCATCCCAGGTGTATGAATAAATATCGGGGAAATAGCGGTTCGGGCGAGACGGTAATGGCACCTTGCGCTATTTTTTCTACCGGAAGCAGCGGTAAGTAGCACTCGTAACCTTGTTGCTGCAAATGTTGCAGCGCCGTTTTTTCCTGCCGGGGTTTAGTGTGTACCAGATACCAGTCCATGGCTGCCTTTCCGATAAAACCGGTTTGAATAAACCAGCCCTACATTCTAGTCGTTTCGCGCTTGATGGCAATGTGGCGTTTTCACATGCCGCTAGTGGGGGTGTAGCGGTGTCGTTCCTGCAACAGACACCCCTAAATGGTGACTGATGGCGTCCTGCGCTGCTTTCGCCAGCGCATGCCGGGTTTTGAATTCCTCGGGGTGCAGTTCGGGCAGCAGAGTCAGTTCTGCGACCATGCCGGGGGTCATGACCACTTTGCTCATGGACTCGACCAGGGTCATGCCCTCGACATAAGCCGGGACTTCGCTGCGTTGTTCATGGTGCCAGTAACGCAAGGCGACTGGCGTTACGGGAACGTGTGCCTCAATGGCTGCCTGCAGCAGGTTGGCATGGAACGGCAACAGCTGGTCGCCGCGCGTGGTAGTGCCTTCAGGAAACACGGCTGCGGTATGGCCTTGCTGCATACGCTCGGCCAGTTGATGGATGACCTGATGCACCGCATGGCGTTTGCCACGCTCGATAAAAATGGTGCCGGCACGGTCGCATAACAGGCCAATAAGCGGCCAGCCACGAATTTCTGACTTGGCGACAAAGTGGCTGGGCTTGAGTGCGTTCAGGGCGTAGATGTCGAGCCAGCTGATATGGTTCATGACAAATATGCGCGGCCCGGCAGGCAGGTTGCCTTTGACCTCCAGGGTCATGCCACATAAGCTTAATACGCGGTGCGACCACCAGCGCGCTACGCTGGTACGCCGTGACAAGCGCAGAAACGGATAGACCGAGAGCACAATGCCAACACCCAGCAGCAGGTGCAGAATCATGCGCCCCAGCCGGGCAGATAATATTAGGTGGCGCATGTCGGTTTTTCGTAGGCCACCTGACCGGCCACCAGGGTGAACACCACTTCACCACGCACTTCATGCCCCAAAAACGGGGTATTTTTGCCCTGACTGGTCAAGGATGCCGGGGTCACGCGCCAATGGGCGTCGGGGTCGTACAGACAGATATCGGCCACCGCGCCCACACCCAGATGCCCGGCGTCTATGCCCAGTATGCGCGCCGCGGCCTGGGTGACTTTAGCCAGTGCCTGCGCCAGTTTGCAGTTGGCGCGTGCAGCCCAGTGCAAGGTCTGGGGCAACAGCAGTTCCAGCCCGGTGGCACCGGGGCTGGCCTCGGCAAAGGGCAGCAGTTTTTCGTCGTCGTCCACCGGGCAGTGGTCGGAGGTAATGGCATCTATGGTGCCATCCAGCAAGCCTTGGCTAATGGCATCGCGGTCGCGACTGGTGCGCAAGGGGGGCGACAGTCGCATCATGGCATTGAAGTAACCAATATCAATGTCTATCAGGTGCAGATGGGTAATGCTGACATCGGCACTGACGGGCAGCCCTTCACGTTTGGCCTGACGCACCAGTTCGATACCGGCGGCGCTCGACAGGCGACATAAATGCACCCGGCAACCCGTCACACGCATCAGCTCGAAAATAGTATGCAGCGCTACCGTTTCGGCACTGACGCTGACACCCGACAGCCCCAGGCGTGCCGCTACCGGCCCCGAATGCGCCACCCCACCCTGACCCAGCCAGGCGTCTTGCGGGCGTAACCACACGGTATAGCCAAAGGTATGGGCGTATTGCATGGCGCGTAATAGCACCTGGGTATTGACCATGGGCGCATCGGCCTGACCAAAACCGATGCAACCGGCTTCGGTTAGTTCATTCATTTCGGTCAAGGTGTCGCCCTTCAGGCCTAGGGTTAAAGCACCCTGCGGGTACACATGCGCCTGGTTCAGGCTTTGTGCGCGAAACTTCAGCATTTCAACCAGGCCGGGCTCGTCCAGCACCGGGTCGGTGTCGGGTGGGCACGACAAACTGGTGACGCCACCATGCATGGCGGCACGCATTTCGGTTTCCAGCGTGGCTTTGTATTCGTAGCCGGGTTCACGCAAGCGCGCCGACAAATCGACCAGCCCGGGCGCCACGACCAGCCCTTGCGCTTCAATCACGCGATTCGGGCTGAAATCAGGGGGAATGCTGCCTACTGCGACAATTTTTCCGGCGGCAATCGCCACATCGGCCACGCGGTCGATCTGGTGCGCGGGGTCGATGACATGGCCGTGTTGTATCAGTATTTTCATCTCAGTTCCCCGCCACCAGACTCATGACCGCCATGCGCACGGCAATACCGAAAGTGACCTGCGGCAAGATCACGCTTTGCGCGCCATCGGCCACGGCGCTGTCAATTTCGACACCACGGTTCATGGGGCCGGGGTGCATGACGATGGCGTCGGACCTGGCCAGTGCCAGGCGCTGCGGGGTCAGGCCGTAGTTCTTGAAATATTCTTGTGCGCTGGGCAGTAAGGCACCTTGCATACGCTCATTTTGCAGGCGCAGCATGATGATGACATCAACTCCCTTCAGCCCTTCATTCATGTCATGAAAAACGCGCACGCCCAGTTGCTCCAGCCCGCTGGGCAGCAAGGTACGCGGGCCAATGGCGCGCACTTCGGGCACCCCCAGCGTGGTCAGGGCATGAATGTCGGAACGTGCCACCCGGCTATGCAGGATGTCGCCGACAATAGCCACCGTGAGTTTGCTGAAGTCACCCTTGTAATGGCGGATGGTGAGCATGTCGAGCAGGCCCTGGGTCGGGTGCGCATGGCGACCGTCACCCGCATTGATGACGTGAACATGCGCCGGGCAATGCTGGGCAATGAGATAAGGCGCGCCACTTTGTCCATGGCGCACGACAAAAATGTCGGCCTGCATGGCGCTCAGGTTGGCAATGGTATCGAGCAGCGACTCGCCCTTGGAGGTGCTGGAACGCCCGACATCGAGGTTAATAACGTCAGCCGACAGGCGTGTGGCGGCAATTTCAAAGGTGGTGCGGGTGCGGGTGCTGTTTTCAAAAAACAGGTTGAACACGCTTTTACCGCGTAGCAGCGGTACTTTTTTGACCTCGCGCTCGCTAATGCTGACAAACGAGGCGGCGGTATCCAGAATATTTTCCAGAATGCGCCTGGGTAAGCCTTCGGTGGACAGCAAGTGCTTCAGTTGTCCGTGTTCATTCAACTGGGGATGATGGCTCACGCGCCTCCTCGGTGTGGTTCCAGGGTGAGATGAAAATGGGTGTCGTGCCGGTGCAGGCTCAGGCGGGCAGACTCGGGCAGCGTCAGGGTCATGCCGCTGAAGGTCGGGGCAATCGGTAATTCGCGTGTACTGCCGTCAACACTCTGGCGATCCACCAGCACGGCCAGATCTATACGCGCCGGGCGGCCATAATCAAACAAGGCATTCATGGCGGCGCGCAGCGTGCGCCCGGTGAACAGCACGTCGTCAATCAACAGAATCGACGCGCCTTCCAGCTCGAAAGGAATGGCACTGGGTCGCAGCTGCGGGTGCAGGCCTATGCGTGAAAAGTCGTCGCGGTAAAAACTAATGTCGAGCGCCCCCGGCGGCTTGAGTTGCAGGTCTTGTGCCAGCCGTTGCGCCAGCCAGACCCCCCCGGTGTGAATACCGACCAGCTGCCAGTCACGCTGTTGCTGGCGCAGAGCCTGCAGCAAACGCGCATAGGCCTGTTCGGCGGCGTCGGGCGCCAGATCAGGCGGCGCTGCAGCGCCAGCGGGTGAAACGGCAGGGTTCATGGGTGCTCATCAAAATATTGCTGCAAAATCAGGGCGGCAGCGTGGGCATCGAGTGCAGACGGCATTTTGCCTGATTTTGCTGCGCCGTTCTCAACCGCCACCGAAGAATAGCGCTCATCGACCCAATAGACCGGCAACCGGGTACGCTCGATAATTTCCTGCCCCAGACGGCGCGCCAGGCGCGTGCCCTGGGTGGTCTGACCCTGGGTATTCAAGGGTAAGCCGACGACAAAATAGGCCGGCTGCCATTCCTGTATCAAGCCTTGCAACGGTTCCCACAAGCGCGCGCTGGGCAACACCGTCAGCGCCTGCGCTGTTCTGGTCAAGGTATTGCCTACCGCCACGCCCGTACGTTTCAAACCGGCATCCAGCCCCATGACGGTCTGCGCCGTCATGCGTGCCCGACCTCGCTCGACAGCATGGCCGGGTCGAATCCGAGCAATTTGACCGCAGCGCTATAGCGCTCGGCAGGGTCAAGGTCAAACAGGACATAGGGGTCGGCCGCGACAGTGAGCCAGCCATTGGCGGCAATTTCCTGTTCCAGTTGTCCGCCGCCCCAGCCAGCATAGCCCAGGGTAATCAGCACCCGCTGCGGGCCCAGCCCGGCGCTCATGGCCTGAAGCACATCTTTCGAGGTAGTTAAACGGATACGGTCAGTGACCTGTACCGAGGACGAATAGGTCTCATCATCGTGAATGCCGACCGCCTCGTGCAGGACGAAACCGCGCTCGGTCTGCACCGGCCCGCCATAAAACACCGGCGCCTGCGACAATGGCATTATTTCAAGCTTGAGGTCGATGCGCTCAAACAAGGTTTGCAGGCTCAGGTCGGTAGGCCGATTGACGACCAGACCCATGGCGCCTTTTTCGTTATGCTCACAAACATAGACCAGTGACCCCGCAAAAGTGGGGTCGGTCATGCCCGGCATGGCAATCAGGAAACTGTTGGCAAAACTGCCGCTTGATTCAATTGAGTTCAACATATGGAAATTCTACGTCAACTTAGCCTATGACTACAGCCCACTATCGCACCGCCCTGGTTTGGTTCCGGCGTGACCTGCGTTGCTTCGACCATACCGCACTGCACATGGCGCTGAGCCAGGCCGACCAGGTGTATGCGGTCTTTGTTTTTGACCGTGACATTCTCGACGCCCTGCCGTCACGCTACGACCGGCGCGTCGAGTTTATCTGGCATGCGCTGCGCGAGCTGGACACGCAATTGCGCCAGCGCGGCGGTGGCCTGATGGTGCTGCAGGGCAAGGCGCGCGAGGAAATACCACGGCTGGCCGCACAACTGGGGGTTGAAGCAGTCATGACGCACCATGACTATGAACCGCAGGCCGTAGCGCGCGATGCGGCGGTTGCCGCCACCTTGCAACAACAGGGGCGCGCCTGGCTGACGTTCAAGGACACCGTGATTTTTGAAAAAACCGAGGTCTTAACCGGCGCGGGCAAGCCTTTTTCGGTCTTTACCCCGTACAAAAACGCCTGGCTGAAAAAATTGACCCCGGCCGAGCTAGCACCCCGCTCTTGCGACTACGGCCAACTCGCTGCGCCACTGCCCGGCTATGCCCTGCCCGATCTGGCCACCCTGGGCTTTGAACACACCAACCTGCTTGAGCTGGGTCTGCACCCCGGCATGACGGGGGCGCAAACCCTGTTGCATGAGTTTGAAAAACGCCTAAGCGCCTATGCCGAACGGCGTGATTTTCCGGCGCTGAAAGGCCCGAGTTATTTGAGTGTGCACCTGCGCTTTGGCACGGTCAGTATTCGCCAGCTGGCGCGTCTGGCGCATGCACAATATCTGCGTGGTGACCGTGGCGCTGAAGTCTGGCTGTCAGAACTGGTGTGGCGTGATTTTTATTTTCAGATATTGGCCAACTTTCCGCATGTGGTCGAACGCAGCTTCAAGCCCGACTACGACCGTATTCCCTGGGAACGCGACGAGGCTTTGTTTCAGGCCTGGTGTCAGGGGCGTACCGGCTACCCGCTGGTCGATGCTGCCATGGCGCAGATTAACCAGACCGGCTATATGCACAACCGTCTGCGCATGGTGGTCGCCAGTTTTTTAACCAAAGACCTGGGGCTGGACTGGCGCTGGGGTGAAGCCTATTTCGCCGCGCATTTGAACGATTTTGACCTGGCGGCAAACAATGGCGGCTGGCAATGGGCTGCCAGTACCGGCTGCGATGCCCAGCCTTATTTCCGCATTTTCAACCCGGTGAGTCAAAGTGAAAAATTTGACGCCGAGGGTAAATTCATTCGCAAATATGTGCCGGCGCTTGCCAAACTGTCGAACCAGGCTTTGCATGCGCCGTGGGAATACCCGCTGGAATGTGAGCTGGCGGGTATTAGGCTAGGGGTCGATTACCCACTGCCGGTGGTGCGCCATGACGAGGCGCGCAAAAAGACTCTGGCGCGGTATGCGGTGGTGAAGGGGTGAGCATTAGAATGCTTGCACCCTGCGGTGGTCAGCCCGTATGTCAGCCCGTATTGACAAGGTAATGTAATTGCATTACCTTGCGAAGTGTCCACCTTTTTTGATGGGAGAACGCCATGGCTACGACCCTGGAAGTCGAATCGACGCTAACTGACCGCTACCAGACCACGGTGCCGGAAACGGTGCGTCGCGCCCTTCGTCTGGGCAAACGCGACAAAATCCACTACACCATTCGCCCCGGCGGCGAGGTTGTCTTGACGCGCGCTCAGGTTCCTGACGAAGATGATCCGCTGCTGGCTCAGTTCCTGACATTCCTTTCCAGCGACATCGCCCGCCACCCAGAGCGCTTGCAGGCCATTGATGCCAGCTTGGTGCAGCGCCTTCGGTCTCTGACCGACACCTGCGAAGTCAATCTTGATGCGTCCTTAGCGGCAGACGATGAATGAGTCAGGTCTGCCAGCCAAACCCATGCCTTTGCTGATTCATGGCTGGACAGTTTTCGGTCACCCGCTGTTTCTCGCGCAACTTGAAGCCCTGACACGGCAGGTGGAGGCCTTCAAGCAAAAAGACCCCACCGGATACTTAAAAAAGAATGCCGCCAAGCGCCTGGCAGCGATTTCCAGGTTGGCATTCGATGTCATACCGCAAGATCCGACACGCCCGGAATACCGGCAAGGCAATACTCTTGGTGAAGGCCACAAGCACTGGTTCAGAGCCAAGTTTTTTCAGCAGTACCGCTTGTTCTTCCGCTACCACACGCCCAGCAAGGTGATTGTCTTTGCATGGGTTAATGACGAAGATACCAAGCGCGCCTACCAGAGCGACGACGATGCCTACCGGGTATTTCGCCAGATGCTGGAAAGTGGCCACCCACCAGATGACTGGGGTCAGTTGTTGGCCGAGGCGCGCAAAAAAAATCTGGCGCGGTATGCGGTGGTGAAGGGTTGAAAAATCCCAGAGAGAATAGTAAAAAGAATCTTTTAAGCCTCGATGCGGTTGAGATTCAAATCAAAATAGCGAGAGAATTTTTCGATGTTCAAATCTGCTTACCGGCACTGTATCACTCCCTTTTGCTGCCCAGAAGTTGGCCTATTGCAAAGCTTAATTAGAAATGAACCAATTTCCCAAGTCATCCAACAGAACGGCTGAAACAAGCTTGCTGAATGACGTTCACTCACAACTGAATCCTACATGGGTGGCATGCGTGTGGAGCCCGGAAACTCGCGAAGAACTGGTGCAAATGATCAAAGAAGCCATTGGCGCGAGGCAGTGTATTTCGGTTTCGGGCGGGCGCCATGCAATGGGCGGGCAGCAGTTTGCTACAGGGAGCATCCACCTAGATATTTCCACACTAAACCGAATTCTAAAGGCTGATTCAGCTCGTGGCCTCTTGCATATTGAGGCCGGTGCGGATTGGTTCACGATCATTGCCGCGACGCATGATATGGTAGCCGACGATGGTCGCCAGTGGAGCATACGCCAGAAACAAACGGGAGTGGATGCTGTGAGCCTTGCAGGATCTATCTCTGCTAACGCTCATGGTCGCGGGATGATGATGGGGCCAATTGTGGATGACATCGAAGATGTGACAATCGTTAATGCGCAGGGTGAGTTGGTCTTTTGTAATCGCGAAAAAAATTCTGAGCTGTTTTCGTTAGTGATCGGTGGCTATGGATTATTTGGCGTGATTTACTCGGCCACACTGCGTCTGATGCCCCGGCAGAGATTGGAACGGGTGGTAGATGTAATTGATTTGGATGACGCGGTGCGTGCAGTATACCGTCGCGCAGACGAGGGGTGCGTATATGGCGACTTTCAATTCGTCATCGACAGCGAAGATCCGCGTTTCCTGCGCCGCGGTGTTTTTGCCTGCTATCGCCCAGTGGTGGCAAGTACGACAGACGAAGAAATTCCTTCAGATTTACCCAAGAACACTTGGCTGGAATTGCTGCGACTGGCACATGAGAACAAGCGCGAGGCTTTCCGACTGTACGCACAGCATTACGTCAGCACGGATGGAAAACAATATTGGTCGGACTCCATGCAGCTCAGCACCTATATTCCGACCTACGCAGAGTTTCTCGAACAATCGCGTGCCATGTCGCGACAGGAGTCGTCCAAGGAGACCTTGGTCATCGGAGAGCACTATGTGCCACGTGAGCGCTTGCTTGATTTCATGAATCAGGCGAAGGAAATTCTGCTACACCACAAAAGCGAAGTCATCTACGGGACAATACGCGCCATACAAAAAGACATTACGTCATTTCTGCCTTGGGCCAAGAATGATTTTGTCTGCGTGATTTTCAATCTGAGAACGCTGCATACGGCTGAAGGGCGAGCGAATACGGAAAAAACGTTTCGTGCGCTGATTGATGCCAGCAATCAGTGCCACGGTTGTTTTTTCCTTACGTATCATCGCTATGCGACGTCACGACAGGTGGAAACGGCCTATCCTAATTTTCGCGAGTGGTTGCAGCGTAAACGAAAATACGACCCGCACGAGCTATTCACGAGCGACTGGTATCAACACTACAAACACGCTTTTGCCATCGATCTGGGTGATACACCCTCATCATGAAACAGGAACAAGCCAGCTCCACTGCCAAGATTGTTGCCGCAGCGATGTTGTTGTTGGACTCGTACAAACAGACGAAGCACTTGGTCGCTGAGGATGCTTCGGCCTGGTGCGAGGTGTTTCTTTCAGCATCTTTCTCGGGGCGTTTCCTCGCAGCCAGTGCAAAATGTCCCATCACTCGCCGTCTGTGGTTGAGTCTGGAGAAGTACACATTGCCTGGAATAATCCGGCACTACGCTTACCGTAAACGCTGGATAGAGAGACATTGTCGCGCCTCGTTTGCCTTAGGCTACAAGCATCTGGTGATCATAGGCGCTGGATTCGATGCGCTCGGAGTGCGTATGGCGCATGAGTTTCCAGAGCTTAGGGTGACAGAGATTGATCATCCAGCCACGCAAGGTGAAAAGCTTCGGGGAATGACGATTCACAATAAGTCACAACCAGCCAACATTCGTTTCGTTCCAGTGGACTTGGAAACGCAGAAAATTCCGACATCACTGTTTACCGCTGAAGAAGCACCGGTATTCGTGATAGAGGGACTACTAATGTATCTGGCCGAGGAACGAGTGTGTGAGTTGTTAGAAAATCTGCATACGCTGTCTGTGGCTTCGTCGCGCTTGATTGCCAGTTATATTTGTCGAAGACCAGATGGCAAGATCGGCTTTACGCCTCGCAGCCGATTGATCGACCTCTGGCTGCATTTGCGCGAAGAACCTTTCCGCTGGTCCCAGACGCAAGAGATGATGATCAGGTTTATGCAAAGCGCGGGGTTTTCCTGCCTGTATCATGCTACAGGTTCCGAGATGGCTGACGCTCACGATGCTGAACCGGTACTAAATGGAGAGAACTTTTTCCTCGCCGAAAACACTGCAGGTCGTTGATAGCTGGCAACACTGTAAGTACAGCGTTATCCGAGCAGAGTTTATGTCCAAGCGTTAGTGTCCAGATAAAATCAGGATGGGCGAAAGTACTTATTACTGACGAGCGTTGATTAAATCCAAATTTGGTCTATACACGTACCGAAAATTGGCTGACCGCACGCGCTGATGATTGAGCTTTCATTCAAGGCTGTTTAAGCGCAGGATCAATATCCACATAACTCCAGAAGTTCCCATCGGCTGAATCGCGCCGATAGCCCACGACCCAGCGGTGTGCCATGCCAGTCAGCAGGCGGTGGGTATTGGGGCGCAGCGGAGCATAAGCAAAAATGATTTTGTCCATCTCGCGGTACAGGGCGCTGCGTTCGGGGCTGTGTGGCAACAGGCGTGATTTTTCGTACAAGGCGTTATAGTCGGGGTGATTGAAGCGTGCATGGTTCGACTGCCCGGCGTTCGGGCCGTAGAGCATGGTGTAAAAACCATCGCCATCAAAACTGCCGCCCCACCCCAGGCCAAACATCATCAGGCGTCCGGCGCGCGATTCCTTGATCAATTCCGGCCATTTGGCTTTGCGAAAAGTCAGACGCAGACCGACGGCATCCAGACTTTTTTTCCATAATTCGTCAAACGCCCGGGTGCGGTTGTCAGGGGTCGAGGCAAATTCCAGCGTCAGCGCCGAGCCATCGGGATTTTCCCGATACCCGTCACCATTGCGATCGACATAACCATAGGCATCGAGTATGGCCTTGGCGCGCGCCGGGTTGACCTGGGCAATTTCAGCGACTGAATGGGGGTCATACCCATTCACTCCCGGCGGCACGGTCGAGCGTGCGCGCTGTGCCTGTCCGCGCCGTAGCAGGCGCACTTCGTCATCGACCCGATACGCCAGGGCAATGGCACGCCGCAGTGCTACTTTTTCCGGTGTCATGCCGCCGACTACCGGGTGATTCATGCCAAAGTAGGTATAGGTCAGGGCGTATTCAGTGGCCTGCGACATTTGCACACCACGCCGCGCCAGGTCTGCCGAGAGCTTGCCCCCGGGGGCAGCGCGCACCACGAACTCGGCTGGCACCCGGTCCATGAGGTCGTGCTCAGCATTGAGAAACGCCAGCCAGCGCGGCTGGTCTTCTTCGACAATATAGACTTCCACACGGTCAAGCATGGGCAAGCGCCGGCCTTTCAAGCGCTGGGCTATGGCGCGGCCTTCGGCATCATCCGGGTCGGGCTGTTCGTCATAATATTCTTCTCGATAGCCGGGGTTGCGCTCGAGTACGATGCGCGATGAACGGCGCCACTGCGCCAGACGAAAAGGCCCGGTGCCTACCGGGTGCGCCATGATGTCCTGACCATAATGCTCGACGACTTCGCGCGCCACCGCGCCCATTAAATTGGTCGAGGCGAATTGATACAACAGCATGGGACGTGGCTGGTTCAGCTGAATGCGAAAGGTATAGCGGTCCAGTGTGCGCAAGCCGGGTATCTCGCGCTGGTAGTCAAACTGCCCGGTCTTGAGCGCCTGCTCGCGCACTTCCTGCATGCCAACAATGAACCCGTCAAGCACATACATGACTTGCGATTTGAATTTCGGGTCGAAATGACGTTTGATGCTATAGACATAATCGGCCGCGGTCAGCTCGCGCTTCTGGCCTTTGAAGGCCGGGTCATCGGCAAAATAAATGCCGGGGCGTATGCGAACCGTCCAGACCTTGTAGTCGGCCGAGACTTCCGGCAAAGCTGCGGCTGTATTCGGGCGCAGCCTGGGCGTTTTTGACAGGGTGTCGCCGCGCAAGGGCGGCTCAAAAATATGGGCAATGACGGTACTGGAATACAGGTCATTAATCTGCGCCGGGTCAAAACCGGTTTCGGCCACCGGAAAGGCATAACGCAATACTTTGGCCGGTGTCGCTGCGGTTGATGACGGCACTGGCGCGGCCTGCGCCGCGACCACGGTCGATAACAAGCCCAAACAACACCCGAGCATCCATTGGCTTAAGCGCATGCCCACTTCCTCCCGACAAAAAGGCATAATCCAGCATTCATTATTACTCAACTTTTTCTGGTTGGAGTTTTGGGCTTGTCCTCTTCCGTCTTGGCTTATCTGCTGCGCCGTTGCTGGCAAATGATTCCGACACTGGCTGGCGTCATTGTGCTGGTGTTCTTTCTGTTCCAGCATTTTGGTGGCGACCCGGCAGAAATTATGGCAGGACAGATTGCCGACCCGAAGCAGATTGCCTTGATTCGGGCACAACTGGGGCTGGATCAACCCTGGTATGTGCAGCTGGGTATTTTCGTGCAACAGCTGGCCACCTTCGACCTGGGGCGTAGCTGGGCCACCGGCGAACCCATTGCCGACCTGTTTCTGTCGCGCCTGCCTGCCACCCTGACCATCATGCTGCCGATTCTGGTACTGAGTACGGTGCTGGGTGTCGCCGCGGCACTGGCGGTGGCTTATGTGCGCGGTTCGCTCACCGACCGGCTCATCATGGTCTTGTGTACCGTCGCCATGTCCATCTCTTTTCTGGTGTACATCATTGTCGGGCAGTGGTGGTTTGGCTATCAGCTGGGCTGGTTTCCGGTTCAGGGCTGGAGCGACAGCGCGTGGCATAACCTCTTGGTCTATGCGCCGCTGCCGGTATTGCTGGCGGTGCTGGTGGGGCTGGCACCCGACACCCGGCTGTATCGCAGTTTTATCGTCGAGGAACTGGACCAGGACTATGTGCGCACCGCGCGCGCCAAGGGCATGAGTGAAACGCGCTTATTGCTGCGCCATGTCTTGCGTAATGCCATGATTCCCATTTTGGCCAATATCGGCATGGCTCTGCCCGGTGTCTTTATTGGGTCGTTTCTGATTGAAATTTTCTTTTCCATTCCCGGTCTGGGGCGCGAGGTCTATACCGCGGTCAATCGCAGCGATTATCCGGTCATTATGGTGACAACAGTCTATCTGGCAGTTTTGACCATGGTGATTAACCTGATGACTGACCTGCTGTTCAAATGGGTCGATCCGAGGGTGAAGCTGGCATGACCATCAGCTCGCATCATTCCTATAGCGGGCCGTGGCGCGCTGGGTGGCAGCGTCTGCGGCGTGACCGGGTGGGTCTGTTTTCCTTGTTTGTGGTGCTGGGCTGTCTGCTGCTGGTAGCGGCGGTGGCGCTCGGTTGGGTGGGGCGCGACTGGGGCAAAGAGGTGGCGGTACCCGACGCCCCGCCCACTTTTCTGACGTCGAACCAGGCCGAGCACCAGACCAGAGAAGTGCCACTGCCTCCGGCCACGGACATCAGTGCGCTAGACCCTTTGCAACCGAAACTGGCCGAAATAGAACAGCGCACACGCGAATTAAGCACGACCGAGACGGCGCGCGCCAACACACTGGCGCTGGGGGCTGACCGCTGGGGGCGCAGTGTCGCCGACAAAGCGCTGCAAGGTGCCATGATCTCAATCAGCGTCGGGCTGGCGGCGGCTTTGATGGCAACATTGATCGGGACACTGCTCGGCGCGGTGTCCGGCTATTTCGGCGGCTGGGTCGATGACGTGCTGGAATGGGTCTATAACGTCTTTACCGCTATTCCTGGCATCCTGCTTATCTTTGCCTTTGCCGCCGTCTTTGGACGCGGACTCTTGACCGTGGTGCTGATTCTGGGTCTGGCCGGCTGGACCGGCATTTATCGTCTGATGCGCGCCGAATATCTGAAACATCGTGAGCGTGATTATGTACGTGCCGCCCGAGCCTTGGGGGCAACGCATACAGCACGACTGTTTCAGCATATTCTGCCCAATGTCAGCCATGTGATTCTGGTGCAATTTGCCTTACTGGTGGTGGGTTTCATCAAAGCCGAAGTGGTGCTGTCGTTCCTGGGTTTGGGTGTGCCGGTCGATAGTGTGTCGTGGGGCACCATGCTGGCCGAAGCCCAGACCGAGCTGGTGCTGGGGCGCTGGTGGCAATTGGCCGCCGCCACCGGCGGCATGGCCATTTTCATTACCGCACTGTCTTTGCTGACCGATGCCCTGCGCGATGCCCTCGACCCGAAAATGAGCCACGGAGATCCGTCATGAGTTTGCTCAAGGTCGATCATCTGGAAGTCAGTTTCCGTTTGCCTGAAGCACGGCGCATACAGGCGGTGCAAGATCTGAGTTTTGACATCGATACCCAGCGTATTCTGGGCATTGTCGGTGAGTCTGGTTCGGGCAAAAGTGTTACTGCCATGAGTCTGTTGCGGCTGTTACCACGTAATGCCGAGATTCGGGGTCGGGTACAGTTCGCCGGACGCAACCTGCTGGAATTGCCGGAACGCGACCTGCGCCGTGTGCGTGGGCGCGATATCGGTATGATTTTTCAGGATCCGGGCAGTGCACTCAACCCGGTGCTGAGCATCGGACAGCAATTACTCGAGCCCTTGCAGTTGCATCTGAAACTCAGCCGTGCCAAAGCCCGGGAAAAAGCACTGGCGCTGCTGCAAGAAGTGGGCATACCGGAGCCACGTGCGCGCCTGCAAGCCTACCCGCACGAATTGTCGGGCGGACAACAACAGCGCGTCATGATTGCCATGGCGCTGGCGTGTGAACCAGCGCTGCTGATTGCCGATGAGCCGACCACGGCGCTGGATGTGACGGTGCAGCGTCAGATCATTGATTTGCTGTTGCAAGTGCATCGCCAGCGCAAAATGAGTCTGTTGTTCATTAGCCATGATCTGAATCTGGTGGGTCAGATAGCGCATGAAGTTCTGGTCATGCGCGGCGGTGAAATGCAGGAATGTGGCGCGACGCAACGCGTATTCCATGCGCCTCAAAGTGACTATGCGCGTCAGTTACTGGCGGCGCGACCCCAATTGCAGCTCAGTCCTCCCACCCGTACGCTGAGTGACCGGGTTCTATTGGAAGTACAACAACTGAACAAGGTTTACCGCCTGCGCACTGGACTGTGGCAAAGAAAAAATCTGGTCGCAGTGCGCGATGTCAATTTTCAGGTGCGACAAGGCAGCACCCTGGGTATTGTCGGTGAGTCCGGCTCAGGTAAAACCACCACCGCACTCATGTTGCTGGGTTTGGTGCCGGCCAGTTCGGGGCAAGTCCTGCTCGATGGTAAAAATCTGCTGACCCAATCCAGCCTCGAATGGCGCCAGCTGCGCAAACGCCTGCAAGTGGTGTTTCAAAACCCCTATGCCAGCCTGAACCCGCGCTTTAGCATTGCTCAGACCTTGACCGAACCCATGCAGATTCACGGCCTGGGCGTTACCCAGCAGGAACGGCTACAGCGTGCCGCCGCCCTGCTGCAACGCGTGGGGCTTGAGCCTGCTGCCTTGGGTCAATACCCGCATGAATTTTCTGGCGGCCAAAGGCAGCGCATTGCCCTGGCGCGGGCACTGGCGGTCGAGCCTGAAATTATTGTTTTCGATGAAGCGGTATCAGCGCTCGATGTATCGGTACAGGCCGATATTTTGAAACTGTTGCGTGACTTGCAGCAAGAGCGTGGGTTGACCTATTTATTTATTTCGCATGATCTGGCCGTGGTCAGTTCACTGGCCGATGATATTTTGGTGCTGCGCGACGGCAGGGTGGTTGAAGCCGGGCCCGTGCAAAAAGTTTTACAGCAACCGCGGCAGGCTTATACCAGAGAGCTTCTTGAAACCGCACAGTATCTGTACTTATCCCCAAACTGATTTCCTTCAGCATCATTTAAGGCACGTCATTTTCCTGACATTTTTCTGACATGTTACTTGTCAGGCACTATACTGGCTTCGTCCATCAACCAGATGCGTTCTGCGGGATTAAGCATACTTGTGGAAACAAAATCCACTCATCGTCAAAAGCAGGCAGTCATTCTCAAGCTAGGTTTTGTACAGACCCTGGGTTATGGCTCGACCTATTATCTGCCTGCCATCCTGGCACAATCTATCGCCAAAGATCTCCTGATATCGCCCAGCTATGTTTTTGCTGCATTATCCTTATCGCTAGTCATTGCCGCGCTAGTCGCAAAACGGATTGGCTACTGCATAGATCTATACGGCGGCCGTTCTGTTCTGATCGCTTCCGGCGTGCTTTTTTCTATGGGTTTGGCGCTCTTGGCACTGGCACAAAGCCCATGGGGTCTGTTTCTGGCATGGATAGTCATAGGCATAGGAATGGCCGGTGGTCTATATGAATCTGCGTTCAGCACTCTGGTACAACTATATGGAGATGATGCCCGAGGTTCAATAACAGGTATCACTTTAATTGCCGGATTCGCCAGCACCATTTCATGGCCATTATCAGCCTGGATGGAAGCTGAATTAGGCTGGCGCAGCGCATGCCTGGTATGGGCTTTACTGCATATATCCATCGGGATTCCGCTGTTGCTTAGTCTGCCCAAAAATCGGTTAGTCTTTGCTGACCCGAAGTCTCATTCTTGTGATGCGGAAGGGTCTGATCAAAAAATAAGGGTCATAAAAAAAGAGGCATTATTGCTAGGCGCAGTATTCGCTATCAGCTGGTTCGTAAGTACCGCCATAGCAGCGCATTTGCCGCGACTATTGCAACATTTCTCGGGTCTGTCTTTGGCTGGCGCCCTGGCTATTGCGACTTTAATGGGACCGGCGCAGGTAGTGGCCAGACTGCTTGAGTTGATGCTGCACAAAAAAGTGGCGTCACTCACTTGCGCCAGATTGGCCATGACCTGTCATCCGATCGGTGTTTGCTTGCTGTTCATGGGTGCGGCGCCCTTCGCAATACTATTCACTCTCTTGCATGGCATGGGAAATGGCATGATGACCATCGCCAAGGGCACACTTCCTCTGGTCATTTTTGGTCAACACGGCTATGGGCAGCGACTAAGCCAACTGTCGATTGCTTCTCGGCTGGGGCAAGCAATTGCGCCTTTTCTCTTTGGCTTGCTTTTTGATTTTTCCCCTGATGTGGCAGTACTTTTTTCAGCAAGCCTGGTATCAATTGGCTGGTTTCTATTATTACAACTAAAAGCCCGGTATTGATTGCTTGCTTCAATCCAGAAAAAAATCCGGCAGAAAATTTTTGTTGCCCGGAATGACGGCATAACTGTCAAGCTCGGTAATGCCATGCTGCGCCAGCACTTCATCATCAACAAAGAAATTGCCCGTGGTAGTGCGTGCATCACTGGCCAGGATGCAATGAGCCGCATCGGCCATGATCTCGGGCTTGCGTCCCAGTTTGGCATCGACGCCGGGAATGACCTGTAATGCGGCAGTGTTGATAATGGTGCGCGGCCACAAGGCATTGACCGCAATGCCATAGGGTCGGAATTCTTCACTATGCCCGAGCACGCACATGCTCATGCCGTATTTCGCCATGGTGTAAGCCACGTGGTCCTTGAACCATCTGGCCTGCATTGACAAAGGTGGCGATAGCGTCAGGATATGCGGGTTGCGCCCGGCTTGCGCCGACTGTTTCAGATAGGGTAGGCAGGCCTGGGTGCAGACGTAGGTACCGCGCACATTCACCCCGAACATCAGGTCGAAGCGTTTCATGGCGGTGTGCTCGGTATTGCTCAGTTGAATCGCCGAGGCATTGTTTACCAGAATATCAATGCCACCAAAATGCTCGGCAGCCTGTTTGACAGCAGCGGCAACAGCGTTCTCGTCACGAATATCGACCGCCAGCGGCAAAGCGCGGCCACCGGCCTGCTCGATGCCCTGCGCGGCGCTATAAATGGTGCCGGGCAGTTTTGGGTTCGGCTCGGTGGTCTTGGCGGCAATGACAATATTGGCACCGTCGCGTGCTGCGCGCAGCGCAATGGCTAGCCCTATGCCGCGCGAACCGCCGGTGATGAATAGGGTTCTCCCGCTCAGGCTCATGGTTTACTCCCGCTTGGAAAAATCGGGTTTGCGCTTTTCCAGAAACGCGCTCATGGCTTCCTGGGCGGCCGGGCTGGTCAGCATCTGCCGGAATAATTCGGCTTCTTCGTCCATGCGCGCGAGTAAGGCAGTCTGTTCCTCGGCCTTAAGCAGGCGTTTCGTGGCTCGTAACGAGGCAGCGGGTTGCTGCGCCAAACGCTCGGCGCGTGCTAGGGCATAGGGCAAGACTTCAGCCGGGGGCAAAACTTTATTGACCAGCCCCATATGCAGCGCTTCATCGGCAGCAAAGGGTTCACCAAAGAACAATTTTTCTGCCGCCTGCGCGTGACCCACCAGGCGTGGCAACAGCCAGCTCGAACCCGCCTCGGGGCACAAACCCAGGTTGACGAAGGGCAAGGCAAACTTCGCGTCATCTGCCGCGTACACCAGATCACAATGCAGCAGTAGCGTGGTACCTATACCTACCGCAAAACCGTTCACCGCTGCCATCAAGGGTTTTTCGCAGGTGGCCAGACGGCGCAAGAAACCCAGCACCGGGGAATGCTCATCCATCGGCTGTTTCAGAAAATCTTCCAGATCATTCCCGGCAGTAAAGACCTCGGGCAAACCGTGAATCAACAGCACCTTAACCTCACGCTCGCGCTGCGCCTGGTCGAACGCTGCATTCAGCGCCTCGTACATGGACAGCGACAAAGCATTTTTCTTCTCAGGGCGCGCCAAACCTAGGCGCAACACGCCCGCGCTCAGCATAATCTGTACCGTCACCTTGGGCTCCTACACGTTTTCAAATATGCCGGCCGCCCCCATGCCGGTGCCGATGCACATGCTGACCATGGCATATTGGGCTTGACGGCGGCGCATGCCGTAAATGGCAGTACAGGCGCGTATGGCACCCGTGGCTCCCAGCGGGTGCCCGAGGGCAATGGCACCGCCCAGGGGGTTCAACACGTCTGGGTTCAGCCCCAGGTCTTTGATGACTGCCAGCGCCTGCGCGGCAAAGGCTTCGTTCAGCTCGATCCAGCCCATATCATCAAGCTTCAAACCGGTTTTATCGAGCACCGCCGGTATGGCCGCTTTGGGGCCGATGCCCATGATTTCGGGCGGCACTCCCTTGACCGCAAAACCGGCAAAACGTGCCAGCGGTTTCAGGGCGAATTGCTTGAGGATTTTTTCGCTGACTAAAATCAAGGCACCGGCACCGTCCGACATTTGCGAACTATTGCCCGCCGTGACCGAACCTTTGGCCGCGAAAGCCGGTTTAAGTTTGGCCAGCGACTGAAGATTGGTATCGGCGCGTGGGCCTTCGTCAATGAGCGCCTGGCGGGTTTTAATCTCTAGCTCAGCGCTACCCAGTGTGGGAAATTGCTCGACGATATTGACAGGACAAATTTCTTCCCTGAATTCACCGGCCTCAATAGCACGCAAGGCTTTTTGATGTGACTGCAAGGCAAACTGGTCTTGTGCTTCACGCGATATTTTCCATTGCTCGGCGACTTTTTCTGCCGTCATGCCCATGCCATAAGCCATGCCGATATTTTCGTCTTTGGCAACAATGTGCGGGTTGAAAGAAGGGTGAAAACCGCCCATGGGCACCATGCTCATGCTTTCGGTTCCAGCGGCAATCATGACATCGGCCTCGCCGACACGTATGCGGTCGGCAGCCATGGAAATAGCCGTCATGCCCGAGGCGCAAAAACGGTTGATGGTGACACCGCCGACGCTGTTCGGCAGCCCTGCCAGCAGGACGGCAATACGCGCCACGTTAAAGCCTTGCTCGCTCTCAGGCATGGCGCAGCCGACAATGGCATCATCAATCAGCACTGGGTCGAGGCCAGGCACCTGCGCCAGCGCGGCTTGTAAGGCGCACACCAGCAAGTCATCAGGGCGGGTATTTTTGAACATGCCACGCGGCGCTTTGCCAATGGGGGTACGAGCCGCGGCGACAATATAGGCGTCTTGTAGTGCTTTCATTTCATTCTCCTGGGTGCCGGTGAGTTAATTGCGCACCGGCTTGCCGGTTTGCAACATGCCCATGATGCGTTCTTGTGTTTTGGGATGGCCGAGTAAGGCACAAAAATGTTTGCGTTCCAGCGCCATTAAGGTGGCTTCATCGACCAGTGAGCCTGCTTCGACTTCACCGCCACACATCACCTCGGCTATTTTGCTGGCAATAAAATGATCATGGGCGCTGATGAAACCGCCGTCGCGCATATTCACCAGGGTGGTTTTAATCGTCGCCAGCCCGGAACGACCTAATACCGGGAATGTCGTGCGTAGCGGTGGCCGGTAGCCTTGCTGATATAAGGCTTTGGCACTGTCAATGGCGACCTGCAATAATTCATGCCCATGCAAAACAATGGCATCGCTGGGCAGCAAGTAGCCGATGGCACGATTGTCGTAAGCCGACTTGCCCACCGTGGCCATGGCTGCAGCCTGAAAATATTTTTTCAGGAAATGCATCAGGTCGCCGCCTTCGGCCTGCTCGGCGGCGCGCCGTGCCAGGTAGGTCAACCCACCGGCGCCCGGTAATAATCCGACGCCAATCTCGACCAGCCCCATATAACTTTCCAGATGCGCTACGCGCTTGCTGCAATAGACACTGAGCTCGGTACCACCGCCCAGGGCTATGCCGGCAATGGCCGCTACCGTCGGCACCTGGGCATAGCGCAGGGTCAGCATGACGTCCTGCAATTGTTTCTCAATCGGCTCTATGGCTTTCGGCCCGCCTTGCATGAAGGCGGGCAACATCGACTGCAAATCGGCGCCGGCGGAAAAAGCACCACCGCTGAGTGAACCCGGTTGCCAGATAACCAGCCCCTGATAATGCTGTTCGGCCAGTTGCACCGCCTTGACCAGACCGGTCATGACACCCGGACCTATGGTGTTCATTTTGGTTTTGAACGAGGCAATCAGCACTTCCTGATCCAGCGTCCACAAACGCAGGCTGTCATCTTCATGCAGCGTGGTTCCGGCCTTTGTCGGGTCAGGCGGCGCGCTGCCCAATACACTTTGCTTGAAAATCTGGCGTGCATAGACGGGTAATTCGCTACGGGGTATGTAAGTTTTTTTCGCCGCACTGTAAGAACCTGCGGGCGTATGCACTGCCTCAATTTCATGCACCCAGGCTGGCAGGGGCGCGCCACATAGCGCTTTACCCGCGGCTATGTCTTCGCTAATCCACTGTGCCATCTGCTTCCAGCCCGCGGCCTGCCAGGTTTCAAACGGGCCTTCGTTCCAGCCAAAGCCCCAGCGAATGGCAAAGTCAAGGTCACGCGCATGGTCGGCAATATCGGCCAGATGCAGCGCGACGTAGTGCCAGACATCGCGGAAAATGCCCCAGATAAATTGCGCTTGCGGGTTGCTCGATTCGCGCAGTAACCTAAACCGTTCCGGCGCGGGCTTTTTGAGTATGCGCTCGACAATGGGGTCAGCGGCACCGCCGCCTGCTACATAGTCGCCCTGGGTCGGGTCAAGACGCAAAATATCTTTGCCCACTTTTTTATAAAACCCGGCGCCGGTTTTCTGACCTAAAGCGCCTTGCTGCACCAAAGCCTGCAGGGCCGGTGGCGTGGCATAACTGGCAGCAAACGGGTCTTTGTCCAAAGGCAAAGTGTCCTGCATGGTTTTAATCACATGCGCCATGGTATCGAGCCCGACCACATCAGCGGTACGAAAGGTGGCCGACTTGGCGCGCCCGAGCTTCGTGCCGGTCAGGTCATCGACCACGTCATAGGTCAGGCCGTATTTTTCTGCCTCTTTGATAACCGCCAGAATGGAAAAAATACCAACACGGTTGGCGACAAAGTTAGGGGTGTCTTTGGCGCGCACCACGCCCTTGCCCAGGGTGCGGGTCAAAAAAGTTTCAAGCTGGTCGAGTATGCCGGCTTGCGTCGCAGCCGTAGGAATCAGCTCAACCAGATGCATATAGCGCGGTGGGTTGAAAAAATGTACACCACAAAAACGCTGCTTGAGCTCGGCATCAAAACCCTCACTCAAGGCCGTAATCGACAGCCCCGAAGTATTCGAGGCAAAAATGGTATGTACGCCGAGATAGGGCGTGACTTTTTTATACAAGTCATGTTTCCAGTCCATGCGCTCGGCAATGGCCTCAATCACCAGGTCGCAGTCTTTGAGCCAGTTCAGATGTTCTTCATAATTCGCGGCCTGGATATAAGCGGCATCGTTGGCATCGCCCAGTGGCGCCGGGTTCAATTTTTTCAGGTTCTCAATGGCTTTCAGGGCAATACCACTTTTAGGGCCTTCTTTGGCCGGCAGATCAAACAAGATTACCGGTACACGCGCGTTGACACAATGCGCGGCAATTTGCGCGCCCATGACCCCGGCACCGAGCACCGCCACTTTTTTAATATGAAAATTCTGCATGGTTTCCTCTATTTTTCTTAAAACAATTCTTGCGGCATGGCGAGCAGGTTGGCCACACCCGAACGTGCGGCACGAATGGCAAAGGCAGTCTCGGGCAGCAGGCGTTGAAAATATAAACGTGCGGTGTGCAGCTTGGCGCTATAAAACGGGTCACCGCTGTTTTGTTTATCCAGGGCAATGCGTGCCATGCGCGCAAAGAAATAGGCAAATACCAAATGCCCGCAAACGCGCAAATAATCGACCGCTGCGCCTCCTACTTCGTCCTGGCTGCCCATGGCCTTCATGCCCAGTTCCATGGTGAGCTTGGTCACCTTGTCACCCAGGTCGGCCAGCGGGTTAATGAATTCCTGCATCTCTTCCTTGACGCCCTCTTCTTCAATGAAGTCTTGCACCAGTTTGCCAAATTTTTTCAGGCGCGCACCATTGTCCATCAAGACTTTGCGCCCCAGCAAATCGAGCGACTGAATGGTATTGGTACCTTCGTAAATCATGTTGATGCGCGCATCGCGCACAAACTGTTCCATGCCCCACTCGGCAATATAACCATGGCCGCCATAGACTTGCAGGCAATTGGAAGTCGCTATCCAGCCGTTATCGGTCAAAAATGCCTTGGTAATCGGGGTCAGTAAAGCGAGCAGATCAGCGGCTTCTTTGCGTACTTCAGCATCGGGATGATGCAATTCACGGTCAATTTGCAAGGCCGCAAAATACGCTAAAGCGCGCCCCCCTTCGACGTAGGCGCGCGCAGTCAATAACATCTTGCGCACGTCGGGGTGCACAATAATCGGGTCGGCGGCTTTCTCGGGTGCTTTCACCCCTGACAGGCTACGCATCTGCAAACGGTCTTTGGCATAGACCACGGCATTCTGGTACGCCACCTCACTCAAACCTAATGACTGCACCCCCACCGCCAGACGCGCCGCATTCATCATGACAAACATGGCTTGCAGTCCCTTGTTCGGCTCGCCCACCAGCCAGCCTTGGGCGCCGTCCAGATACATCTGACAGGTGGCATTGGCATGAATGCCCATTTTGTGCTCGATGCCATTGCAATGAATAGGGTTGCGCGCACCCAGACTGCCATCGGGCTGGGGTAAAAATTTCGGCACAACAAACAGCGAAATACCTTTGCTACCAGCAGGCGCATCGGGCAGACGTGCCAGCACCAGATGCACGATATTGACCGCCATATCGTGCTCACCCGAACTGATGAAAATCTTTTGCCCGCTGAGGCGATAACTGCCATCGTCGCTGGGTTCGGCTTTGGTGCGCAGCAAGCCCAGGTCTGTACCGCAATGCGGCTCGGTCAGACACATGGTGCCGGTCCATTCGCCCGAGGTCAGTTTCGGTAAATACAGCGTCTTTTGTTCTTCGGTACCGTGCGCGTGCAGACATTCATAAGCGCCGTGCGTCAGACCGGGGTACATGGTCCAGGCCTGGTTAGCCGCATTGGCCATCTCAAAAAAAACCTGATTCAAGGTCTGCGGCAAACCCTGTCCGCCATATTCGGGTTCGCAGGCCAGCGCTGCCCAACCGCCTTCAATGTATTGCTGATATGCTTGTTTGAAGCCCTGGGGCGTTGTTACGGTCTGGGTATTTTTATCATGCTGACAACCCTGTTCATCCCCCGGCTTGTTCAGCGGAAAAATGACTTCCTCGCAAAATTTGGCGCCTTGTTCCAGTACCGCATTGACCGTATCAGCATCGACTTCGGCAAAGCGCGGCATGTGCTGAAACTCGTCTTGCACCTTCAGCACTTCGTGCAGTACGAACTGCATATCGCGTAGCGGGGCGTGGTATTGCGGCATGGTCGTCTCCTGTTCAGGTCACTTTTTGGATTTGGTGTTCAGGGTGCGTCCGATGGTCTTGTATCAATCGGGCGAAGGCGCGTGTGGCGCGATGGGCACTGTCATCACTGCGCATCAGGCGGGCATCATGATGCAATCCCAGCATGATGCCGTACATTTCAAACACCAGCTGATCAGGGTCAGTAGAAAAATGCAGATGCTTTTCCTGTACGGCCTGAGTCACAGCGCGATGCAGGGCAGCACGCCACAAGGCAATGGTGCTGACCAGCTCTTCACGTACTGCGCCCGGGCGGTCGTCATAGTCCACCGCGCCCGACATATAGATGCAATCCTGCGGAATCTCGACCTCGCTCACATGCGCCACCCATAGGGTGAACAAGGTTTGCAGACGCCGTAAGCCGCGCGGCTGTTTCAGTGCGGGCAGAAAAACCTGGGCTTCGAAGCGGCGGTGATATTCGCGCAGCGTAGCTATCTGCAACTCTTCACGCGAGCCGAAATGGGCGAATACGCCCGACTTGCTCATGCCGGTACATGCCGCTATAGCGCCTATGGTCAAACCTTCCAGGCCTTCGCGCGCGGCCAAAGACAGCGCCGCTTCCAGAATGACGGCGCGGGTTTGCTCGCCCTTGGTTTTACGCTCTGTGCTCGTACCCACCAGCATTGAAGGCCTCACTAAACGAACGTTCGTTCATATTTCAGGGCTACAGTATGCCGATTCCGGCACTGCGTCAAGCGTCTGATTAGAGCGGCTTTTCCAATCCAACTTTCAGTCAGCGCCACCACGCCAGCGGTTGAGTTCACGGCGCTGTTTTTTAGCCCTCGGACACACCCGCCAAAGCGCTATGGTCTCTTGAGTTAGGATGGAGGGCGCCGATGCTGCTTTTAATCAGTGATGCGAACATCTTGATGGACAAAAACCGCAAAGGTAGGAGCTTGAGTTTCGAGGCCGAGGCTCAAGATCGCCGGTCTGATGCGGCGAAATACACACTTGAGGTCAGAAGTGTGCCTGCATCACATTGAATTCAGATGCTTTCCGATTCGGTTAAGTATCTGGTCGAAATCCGGCTGTCCTTGGTAGTAGAGCGCAGAGGATTTTTTGTATTCCCGAGCAAAAAGATCGCGCTGCTCAGAATCGTTGAGAGTGAAGGCTGGATTCTTGGCGATCACCAATTCATCACCAGATCGAAAGCGTTGCACTTTTCGGTCCTGATACGCCTGCTCCTTCATGAAATCCTGAACTTCGGGTAGATCGAGCAAGCAATACACGTCGTAGTAGTGGCGCAAAAAGTTGCCGGGAAATTTTTGAGACTCAGCTAAACGGCGGTACTTGGTCGAGATGGTTTGGAGCTTCTCGACGAACGTGTATGTCGGCGCGTAGCAGGGCACATCGGTGGCACGGTTGTCGACAACTTGAACGCCGCGGCTCATCGCGAAATCTAAAGCCCAAGAGGAGATGGTGACGGGTCGGTTGGGAGCGGTATCGTCGAATCCCAGTTCCAACAGGATGCCATCTTTCAAACCAGTGACGCTGGCTGCGCGGGGTGAGTAGACGAGCCGAATGCCTGCGTTGCGCATTTTTTCGTCGTCAAAGAAGGTATCCCGCTCAACATTGTCGATGCCAGGGATGCGGATGCGTTTTGACAACTCATCGTAATAAGCACGCCGCGAATCGATGTGAGCAGGTTTGTCCTGGTTGCGTCCTGTTTTGACATCCATGTCAGCAGGTGGCTCAATACGGATGTCAATGTCTTCTGAAAATCGATGGATGACTCCGAAGCCTTTGGATAGTGAAGTGCCACCCTTTAATTCGAACACAAAGCCTTGAGCCTGGAGTCCCCACAGGCTGTGCATGATCCAGTAGTCTTTTTCAACCAACATTGGGTCGAGTGCACGGTCATTTGCGACAACCGCAAGCAATTGATCGAAGTCACGTCGTTGGTGAAGAAAGTCAGCCACCGACCCACTCCCGAACACGTTTGCGAGTGGCCATATTGCCGTAGCTATCCAATGCCTCTTGGAGTCGGGATTGGTTAAAAGACACTAGTTTAGTGCGCGCCTGGCTGAGCACCGCGTCACGGTCTTCGGCCAATTCGTCTAAGTTGTTCAGCAAGTCCACATACAGAAACTCGGGCGTCAGTTTTTTGGGGAAGCGCGGCTTCACCCGGAAATTAAACTGTCGGTTGCCCAGTCTGAAAACGCCATGACGTTTGTGGTTATAGACCAGTGTGCTGTTGTAGAGCTGGGTGGTGCCTAGACCTACCGTGTTGTATGAAGACGGAGAAAACACCAAAAAATCCTTGTCACGCAGAAATCCGCTCACCACCTGTTCGTCAGTGGGTGGCAAGGGACCAAAGTTCGATTGCTTTGGTACGTAGTAAAGCCCCTGAGCCAGTTTTTTGAGCAACCCAGTCGACACCAGTTCATTCAGATGCCGATCAACTGCATTACTCAGGCGAGCGAGATCCTCACGCCGGTAGACACGGCCGGCCTGCAGCTCATCCGCAAGGCGCGCAGTGGCACCCCTTAGGGGAGGCGATAATAGTGTGTCGGCTGCTAACATGGATGTTTTTTCATTTAAAATTCATGCATTTTAGCGCTTGTTGCCCGACGTGTCACCCCCCTTCATTTGAGTGTCTGATGAGAGCGGCTTTTCCAACCCAACTTTCAGTCAGCACCACCACGCCAGCGGTTGAGTTCGCGGGGCTCTTTTTTCAGAAGGCATCTCTTGTGACCAGAGGGGATAGTTCCTCCTGCAGCCATTGTGCAAACTCAAGCTCAATGCCATGGAGTTCGTTTGTCCCCAGCCAAATCAAACCGTAGTAACTACCATCAGGATCAAAACCTAAAGGTGCAGCAAGACGGCCGCGTTCGATGTCATCCGTTGCAAGTACAAGTGGACTGAGTGCCACCCCTAACCCCGCGGATGCCGCTTCAACAATCAATGCGTGATGGTCGTAGTAGCGGATATCTGTAGGTCGTTGTACTGAGGAGTGAGACGTCAGCCATTGCGCCCATGCATCAGGTCGGGTTTTTGAACCGAGAGCGCGGTATTGGCCATCCACAAATGTGGAAACCAAGTCTGGCCGCATGACTGGCCCAACCCTTTCTGCAAAAAGTCGCTTGACGCTCCATGCCTCTGGCACTGGGAAATCTAACCGTCGAATTGCGAGATTGACACGATCTTTACGAAAATCAATAGGCCCACCACCCACAGAGAGATGAACGGCGAAGGTTGGGTGATTTTCTTGAAAGTTTGCCAGTCTTGGAATAAGCCATCTCATGGCCACTGAGAACTCACAGGAGAGCACGATGATTTGTTGCTCCACGCTGCTTGCACGCAAATTCTGCACGGTGGTTGCCAATTCACCGAAGAACCGCCCCAAGGTAAGGTTCAATGTTTCACCTGCTGAAGTAAGGCGCAGTCCCCGCCCATTTTTCTCAAACAACTTGACCCCGATGTTATCGGCAAGTTTAGTGATGCGACGACTGACCGCGCCGTGCGTCAGTGCAAGCGAGTCTGCAGCCAATCGCACTGAGCCTAGGCGCGCAGTCGCTTCAAATGCACGCAGATCGTCGAGTGAAGGAATGTCAGAACGCTTCATTTGTGACAATATATCACCAATAAATAGCAGGAAATATCGCTTTTATTTGAGAGAGAGAGTTTTGATAATTGATTCATGGACACCGATCAATTACCCAAAATAGCAATCCTCGCTGATGACCTAACAAGTGCGGCTGATGGTGCTGCCCCTTTCGTTGCCCGTGGCCTGATGGCTTGGATTGGGAGAGGAGATATTCCACGTCAAACGGCTGCGGTCATCTCTGTCAATAGCGGATCGCGCTCAGCTTCTGCGAAACAAGCATCCAAGGTTGTTGCCAAGTTAACAGCCCAACTTGCCAAATGCCCACTACTTTATAAAACGGTGGATTCCACATTAAGGGGGCACATAGAAAAGGAGCTTGAAGCGTGCTTCAAGGCAAGTGGTCGAAGATCGCTGGTGTTTGCACCGGCCTTTCCAGAAGCTGGTCGAACCACTGTAAATGGCATTCAACTTGTTCACGGTATCCCGGTAGCACAGAGTGTATACGGGAACGATCCAGTTCACCCTGCAAAGCATTCCGCGCTAGTGGAGTTGATTCCAAGTTGCGTGAAGAACGTCACACTCCTCGATGCATTAACGCAGGCAGAACTCGACACCCAGATAGCCTCTATTGAAGATCCAGATTCGGTTTTATGGGTGGGTTCACCCGGTATGGCATTGGCTTTGTCACGACGGTTTATGCCCACTGCACTTTCTTCGTTGTCGCTGGATGGAATTCGTAGCGATGTTTTGATTGTGATTGGAAGTGCTAATCCCCGCAGTCATCGTCAAGCAGACCTTGTGCCATCCACGGAGGGTGTCAAGTTGTTGCGTGGACCCATCGTGCGCATGAGCGATTCTGCACAAGTGCTTCGCGATCTTGCAGAAAACGCTGTGCGAGAGCTGGAAACCCCCCGCTTCGGAGCATTGATTGCTACAGGTGGAGACACCATGGTAGCCATTCTGGATCGTCTGCACGTTCGTGAATTTGAAATTCTGCAAGAGCTAGCCCCCGGCTTTCCGTTGGGGTATGCCCACCTCGAAGACGGACGCCCACTCCTCCTTGCAATGAAGGCAGGCGGGTTTGGAGACAACGACGTTTTGGTAAATGCTGTGATGCAAATACGCCGTTCCACTCATCTCGTACAAAAGGACTGACTATGAAAAATATTTCCCCTCCACTGGCCATCACTATGGGAGATGGATCCGGCATCGGTCCAGAAATTGTGGTCAAAACACTTGCTATGGAGGGCGAGCGTGCAGTTGTATTTGGTAGTTACGTAGTCATGCTAGATACCGTGCGTCGTCTTGGATTAAACATGGATGTTCGACGCATCAATGCCCCCTATGAGGCGCTATTTCAATCGCAGGTCATAGAGGTTGTTGAAACAACAAAAATTAAGGAACCACCCACTATGGGAAAGGTAAATGCGATTGCTGGTCAAGCAGCTTTTGATTCAATTGTTGCAGCGATCGCGGCAGCAAAGTCTGGAGTGGTGAGTGGAATTGTTACTGCGCCGATAAATAAGGAGGCGATGGGCATTGCGGGCATCCGTTACCCCGGCCATACAGAGATTCTCGCCGATTACAGCGGCTCACAACGTGTTGCGATGATGCTGGTGAACGATGACATTCGTACAGTGCTTGTGACGATTCACATGTCATTGCGTAACGCTATTGAGCGAGCTGACTTTAACGCTCAGTTGAGTGCCATCCGACTTGCACATGAGGGGGGAAAGGCATTGGGAATCAAGGCCCCACGGATTGGGGTTGCGGGGCTGAACCCTCATGCTGGAGAAGGAGGCCTGTTTGGTGATGAAGAAATCAAGATCATTCAACCCGCAGTTGAGGCGGCACGCCTGGAGGGTATTGATGTGAGTGGCCCATATCCTGGAGATACGGTCTACATGCAAGCACGTAAAGGCCGGTTTGATGTGGTTGTGGCTCAGTACCACGATCAAGGTTTAATTCCCGTGAAATACCTTGGCATCGAGAAGGGCGTGAACATTACCTTAGGTCTTCCCTTCGTTCGTACAAGCCCGGATCACGGTACAGCGTTTGATATTGCAGGGCTAGGTATTGCAGATCACTCCAGCTTATGTGCGGCGCTTGCATATGCCAAGCGTCTGTTGGCATCACAAACCATGACTAACTCAATCTGAAAGGAAAATCTTATATGGGACTTCGCTTCATTTTCATGCTCACGCGTAATGACCGTACGGTGGAAGACGCTTCTCAGCAACTCCAAATCGCACTCAGACTTGGTGTGCGTCACATTGGATTCAAAGACATTGGCTTACCACTCGCTCAGTTAAAAGGACTCAACGCAGATATCAAGGCAGGTGGTGCAACCTCGTACCTAGAGGTTGTATCTCTCGATAAAGAGAGTGAAATTGTTTCAGCCAAGGCCGCGGTAGAGATAGGTGTCGATATGCTTTTGGGAGGCACCAGAGTGGATGATGTGTTGCCAATCATCAAAGGCACAGGCATTCAATATTTCCCTTTTCCAGGCCGTATTACCGGATATCCCAGTGCGCTTGAGGGAAGCATTTCGGAGATCGTTGAGAGTGCCAAGCAGATCACAGCACGTGATGGGGTACATGGCTTGGATTTGTTGGCATACCGATCCAAAGAAAATGTTCCTGAACTCATGAAGGCTGTTTGTGCTGCAGTTACCAAGCCCGTTTTTATGGCTGGCTCGATTAGTACACCGCAGCGCATTGCAATCGTCAGGGATGCTGGGGCCGCTGGTTTCACGATTGGAACGGCTGCATTAGACGGCCAATATCCTGCCACTGGCAAAGATGTTTCTAGTCAACTTGCCGCAATCATTCGAGATGTCGCCGCTCTGAATAAACACCTCTCACCAATGCACAAGCAAACCTTGTCGAGTGCATTTGGGGGGCTGCGCGTGGTTTTAGCACCTCTACCAGAGGGGAGGGTTCATGGCATGCCACCCCATCCAACCATGACTCAAGGAGTGTCAGGTTGGTCATTTCAAAAAAATGATGATGTGTTATTTTTTGTGAACCATGGACGTTTACTTATGAAGTTCCGTGATCGAGAGGAAATTCTCGAAGATGGAGAATTTATTGTTGTGCCCCATGGAGTGGAATACTGTCCTATTTGGTTGACGTGAAGTGCATTGTACTGAACGAAACTTGATCTGACATATAACCCACCTCTCAGTCAGCACTACCACGCCAGCGATTGAGTTCACGGCGTTCTTTTTTAGTTGGGCGCCCCGGCCTTAAAGCTTCGGGTTCCGGCGCCAATCGCCTTAACTCTTGCGCTTTTTCCCGCGCCTTCTTGCTGGCTTCGGTTTCTGCATACAGGGTCTGGGCAAATTTGGCCGGGCCGCGCAGCTCTGCCAGCGCCATCACCTGTATTTCATACTCACCGCTGTCATTGGTCACCAGCAGCCAGTCCCCGGCACGTACTTCCTTGCCCGGCTTGGTCGCCAGTCCGTTGAGTTTGATGCGCTGACGTTCGACCGCCTGCGCCGCGAGTGAGCGTGTTTTGTAAAAGCGTGCTGCCCATAGCCATTTGTCAATGCGTACCTTGCTCTCGTCGTGCATATTCGTTATCAAACTTGGCTCAGGGCGCTGCGCATCAGCCGCTGTTTCACCGTTTGTACCAGTATCAGATAAGCGGCAGCAGCACTGACCAGAAAAATGAAATAGTCTAACGGCAAGGGCACGAAACCCAGCCAGTGCGCCAGCGGGGTGAAGGGCAACGCTAGGCCTATACACAACGCTGTCAATACCGTTAAAACCAGTGCCCGGCTAGGACGGTTTTTGAGCGGATTGCCCTGGGTACGGATGATGAACAATACCAGGGTCTGGGTTACCAGTGATTCAACAAACCAGCCGGTATGAAACAGCGCCTGACTGGCATTGAACCAGGACAGCATGACGAAGAAAGTGAGGAAATCAAACAGTGAACTGACCGGGCCGATGCGGAACATGAATTGGCGTATGAAGCGAATATCCCACTGGCGTGGTTTTTGGATGAATGCTTTATCAACACGGTCAGTAGGAATCGCCATCTGCGCGACATCGTACAAAAAATTATTCAGCAAGATTTGCATCGGTAACATAGGCAGGAACGGCAGGAAGGCAAATGCGCCGGCCATGCTGAACATGTTACCGAAATTGGAGCTGGTACCCATCAGCAGATATTTCATGACATTACCAAAGGCTTTGCGTCCTTCCATGATGCCGGTGTGCAGGATACGCAAGCCGGGTGCGGTCAGTATGATATCGGCGGCCTCCCGCGCGACATCGACCGCTGCGGCGACCGAAATGCCGACATCGGCACTGCGCAGTGCCGGGGCGTCGTTAATGCCATCACCCATAAAGCCGACCACATGGCCGCGTTGTTTCAGTGCCAGCACAATGCGGTTTTTTTGCGCCGGCGATATCCGTGCAAATACCTGGGTCTGCTCGGCCACCTGTCCGAGTGCGGTATCACTCATGGCGTCGATTTCGGTACCAGTGACAATGCGGCTGATATTCAGCCCGACCTGGGCGCAAACATGATGTGCCACTGCCGGGCTGTCGCCGGTAATAATTTTGATCACCACACCGTCGGCCTGCAACTCGCTGAGGGTCTGCACTACCTCGGGCAGTACCGGGTCAGAAAACACCACAAAGCCCGCCAAGCATAGGTCTTGTTCGTCCTCGATGCGGTATGCATCCTGAAGTGCAGCGTGGCGATACGCTACCGCCAGAACGCGCAGGCCTTGTTCCGATAACTGCCGATTCGTCGCCTCGGCGCGCGCCTGTTCCTGAGCGGTGAAAACCTGTACCCCGCCCTGCTGTTCATAGTGGCTACAGAGGGGCAAAATGCTTTCTACCGCACCTTTGCAAATCAGCAGGCGCTGCTCGGCATCGCCCACCACAATCGACAGGCGCCGACGTTCAAAACTGAACGGGATTTCATCGAGCTTGCCATAGCCTTGTACATTCGGATGATCGTGCGCGAGGATGGCGCTGTCGAGCGGGTTGAGCCTGGCGCGATGTAATACGGCGGCATTGGCCGGGTCGGGTACGCCGGTGTCATGCAGGCTGTTCAGATACGCCAGAAAAAATACCCGTGCCGAGTCCTGCCCCTCCATATCGACGTGACGGTCGAGCCGCATTTCTCCCGAGGTCAGCGTGCCGGTCTTGTCGCTGCATAAAATGTCCATGCTGCCCAGGTTTTGTATTGCCGCCAGATTTTTGACGATGACCTTGTGGCGCGACATTTTGAGTGCGCCCGCACCCAGCGTCACGGTAGTAATCATGGGTAAAAACTCAGGCGTCAGTCCCACCGCCAGCGCCACGGCAAACATGAGCGAATCGAACACGTCTTTGCGTAAGCCTATGCCCACCAGCACAATGAACATGACCAGAACAAAAACCATTTGCATGATAAATACGCCAAACTGGCGCGTGCCACGTTCAAACTCGGTTTCTGGTGGGCGTTTGACCAGCAACGCCAGCGTGGCACCAAAGCGGGTGTTGCTGCCAGTCGCCAGTACCAGTGCACTAGCCCGGCCACTGACCACCGAAGTGCCGCAATAGACGGTATGCAGTTCAGTCTCACTCGCTTCGGCGTCTTTTTCTACTGGCAATGATTCGCCGGTGAGCGCAGCCTGATTGACGTGCACATCACGGGCATGCAGTAAACGCGCATCGGCCGGCACCAGGTCGCCTGCAACCAGTCGAATAATGTCACCCGGCACCAGTTCGCGTTGCGGCACTTCAAGCTCTCGACCAGCACGTAGCACGGTAGCCGTGGGGGCAACTTGCTGGCGCAGTTTTTCTGCGGCCTTTTCCGAACGCCAGGTTTGAATAAAACCCAGGGTGGTACTCATCACTACCATGACGCCAATAATCATGGCATTCAGCACATCGCCCATGAAGCCCGAGACCAGCGCTGCCAGCAGTAAAACCAGGATCAGCGGGTTGGCAAATGACGCTGCGAAACGACGCAGAGCAGTGGCTCGTGGTGTGGTCGCGTATTCATTCCAGCCGTAGCGCTTCTGGCGGCGACTGACTTCCTGCGGATCCAGGCCGTCAGCGCTGCTATTCAGCGCCTTCAGGCAGTGCGATAGGTCGCCTGGGTCAGTGCTCATCGGGCGCGTAGGGTCTGGAAAGCCAAAATGGCATCATAATCAGGTTTCGATCGTACAACAAACATAGGGGAATACAGACTTGGCACATCAGGCTGTCAAATATCTTCTTGGTTTTTTTCTGCTGCTATGGCTGCTGGCCTACTGGCGCTCCGGGTCTTTGCCTGATCCGGTCCATTTGCACGCCGACTTGCAGTCCGAACCACAACAAACCCCAACTACGCAGGCACCTTTTACGGTTCGGGTCGCAGACATTGAGTACCAGATCAAACCTTTATATGACTATGAGCTCTACGGCCTGGTAGTCAGTGAGCATAATACCGATAGCTGGTGGAACTGGATACATGTAGCTAATGCCGATTTTTTGAACATCAAGGACATCTGCGTCATATGGGGCAATAACGCACGCAATGGCAGTTATCAGGACATCAGCTTTTCCAGCGGGCAATTTGTCTGCAACCTGTCAACCCGCTCGACTGAAGCCTGGCAGGCTTTCGATCAGAAAGCCATTTCAAACAACCATTTGCTGAGCGATAACCCACGTCTGGCGCGCCTGCTCAAATCGGCCAGAGTAGGTGACCAGATTTATGTCAAGGGTTATCTGGCTGAATATTCGCACCAGCACGGCTTCAATTTCAAGCGCGGCACCAGCATTACACGCGACGATACCGGTAATGGTGCGTGCGAGACAGTTTTTGTAACGGAAGCGCATTTATTACGTCGCGGCAATGAGGCGTGGCGACTATTACGCCACGGGGCGCCCTTAGGTGTCCTGGGCTGTGTGCTGGCCTGGTTCTGGCTGCCCATGCGCCTGCGCTGACGCTTGCAGACGCTCGTATTTGGCTTGCAACTGTTCGGTACTTTCGCGCCACGCCGGGTCAAAGGGTATGCACTGCACCGGACAGACGATCTGGCATTGCGGTTCGGCATAATGCCCGACGCACTCGGTACACTGGTGTGGGTCGATTTCGTAAATCTGCTCGCCCATGTAAATGGCATTGTTGGGGCAGACTGGCTCGCAGACATCACAATTGATGCATTCGTCGGTAATCATTAAAGCCATAAAGGCTGTCCTGTTTCGAGCTTTAACGAGTTTAACGCGGTTCGACTTTTTTCTTCAGCCAGGCTTCAACGCTAGGGAAGACAAACTTTGACACATCGCCTCCCATGAGCCCGATTTCACGCACCATGGTGCCGGAAATAAACTGGTATTGCTCCGACGGGGTCATGAACATGGTTTCGACATCGGGCATGAGGTGGCGGTTCATGCCAGCCAGTTGAAATTCGTATTCAAAGTCGGACACTGCGCGCAGGCCGCGCACAATGACACGTGCCTGCTGGGCGCGGACAAAATCTTTCAGCAGTCCTTCAAACGGGGCGACGCTGACATTGGAATAATGAGACAGGACTTCGCGTGCAATGGCGACGCGATCATCCAGACTGAAATAGGGATTTTTACGCCGACTGGCGGCCACGCCCACCACCAGTTGTCCAAAAATACTCGAGGCGCGGCGCACCAAATCTTCATGGCCACGGGTAAAGGGGTCGAATGTACCGGGGTAAACCGCAATAATCATGAGATCAGCTCTTTATTCAAAAAATCCGGGGAAGCCTTTTGCAAGACATGATAATGAACCTGTCCCGCCTGACCCAGACGCTGCAGTTGCAAACCATAATGCTGCGCCTGGTCGCCGGTCAGTGCAGTATCAGACTCCCAATACAGGCGGCCAGACGGCGCTAATAAGCATGCTGCCAGCGGCAATATTTTTTCAGCCCAGCCCTGATGAAACGGCGGGTCAAGAAAAATAATATCAAACTGTTCGCCTCGCGCCTGTAAATCGCGTGCTATTTTTTCTGCATCGGCACGCAAAAGGTGAATTTGTGTCGCTTTCAGTTTTTCCTGCATGGCCTGCAACAGCCTGTACGCTGGCGCTGACTGTTCGACACCTAGCACGCGTTCCGCCCCACGTGAAGCCGCTTCAAAACTCATGGCACCGGTACCTGCAAACAAGTCAAGGCAACGCAGCCCAGTCAGATCTTGCCCCAGCCAGTTGAATACGGTCTCGCGTACCCGGTCGGGTGTTGGTCTGAGTCCTGGTACATCGGCCACCGGCAGGGGGGTGCGTTTCCACACACCGCCTATGATGCGGACTTGTGACGCGGGTCGAATCTGACGTTTCATGGCCGCAATTGTAGAATGTCGGGATGTTTGGATGGTTCAAGAAAAAAACTGAAGGTTCCGGCGCTGCTATGACGGCTGCTGATGGGACTCCTGTTGTGCCCCCTGTTGTGGCTCCTGTCGCTGACCCGACCGCTGTCGCGGAAACGGTGTCGCTCGACTCCCCCGGCTTGGCGAATACCCCGGCAGGCTGGCTCGGCCGACTGAAATCGGGTTTGTCCAAAACGGGCTCTTCGCTCTCGACACTGTTTGTGGGTGCCAGGGTCGACGATGCCCTGATGGAAGAGTTGGAGTCGGCGCTGTTAATGGCCGATGCCGGCATGGAAGCCACGACATTGCTGCTGGGGCAATTACGCCAGCGCGTGCGCGATGAAAAAATTCTAGACGCTGACAAGGTTCGCCTGTGCCTGAAAGAATTATTAAGCGCACATCTTGAAACACTGGAAAAACCTTTTGTGCTGGATGCGGCTTCGCCGCTGGTGGTCATGATCGCGGGCGTCAATGGCGCTGGCAAAACCACCAGTATCGGCAAGCTGGCGCAACACATGCATGCTCATGGCTGTTCGGTGTTGCTCGCCGCTGCTGATACTTTTCGTGCAGCGGCGCGTGAACAATTACAGGTATGGGGCGAACGCAACCAGGTACAGGTCATTGCCCAGGACAGTGGCGACCCGGCCGCCGTGGTGTTCGATGCCATCCATGCTGCCCAGGCACGTCACACTGATATTGTGATTGCCGATACTGCGGGACGGTTGCCGACCCAGCTGCACCTGATGGAAGAACTGAAAAAAATAAAGCGCGTGGCTGGCAAAGCCATGGCGGGTGCTCCGCACGAAGTCTTGCTCGTCATAGACGGCAACACCGGGCAAAATGCGCTGGCGCAGGTCAAAGCTTTTGATGAAGCACTGGGACTGACCGGGCTGATTATTACCAAACTGGACGGCACGGCCAAGGGCGGGGTTCTGGCGGCCATTGCTGCGGGGTCGAAACTGTCGCGCCCGGTGCCGGTCTATTTTATTGGCGTGGGTGAGCAGTTGCAGGATTTACAACCGTTTTCAGCGCGCGAGTTTGCCGAGGCTTTGTTGGGGTAAACCCACAAAGTGCTATCAAAACACCTCATCAGCCGCCAAATAGCGCCATTGCCCCACGGGTAAATGCCCGAGCTTGACGCGGCCAATACGCACCCGCTTCAGACCCACCACTTGCAGCCCAACCAATTCACACATGCGTCGTATCTGGCGTTTTTTGCCTTCGGTCAGGACAAAACGCAGTTGCTCGGTGTTTTGCCACTCGACTTCGGCGCGTTTGAGCGCCTTACCGTCCAGACTCAAGCCATGACGCAGACGCGCCAGTTGCTGCGCCGGAAAATGCGCTTTCACGTTTTGCGCCGTGTCCTGGTAAGTCACACGGACCAGATATTCTTTTTCAACGGCAGAATTTTCACCAATCAGCGTGCGTGCCACGCGGCCATCTTGTGTCAAGACCAGCAGGCCGGTCGAATCAATATCGAGCCGCCCTGCCGGCGCCAGACCACGTAGGTGCTGGGCGCTAAAACGCTTGCGGGTCGGGTCGTCGCGCCAATGGTGCTCGGGCAAAATGAGCACGGCGGCGCTTTGGTAGCCATGCTCGGGCTGTCCGCTGACATAGCCCACTGGCTTGTTGAGTAATACCGTCACCTGTTCGTTTTGTTGCTGCCGCGCCTGCTTCAGCACCTCGATGTGGTCGCTGACGCTGACAGGCTGGCCTATCTGCGCCACCTGGCCGTTGACACGCACCCAGCCGCGCTCGATCCAGTCATCGGCCTCGCGCCGTGAGCATAAGCCCAGCTCGGCCATGCGCTTGTTCAGACGCACTGTCGTGCCCTTAAGTGTTGAATGATTATTTTCTGCCATAGCTGATGCGTTCTATTTGTGCCAGATCGCGCTGGCTTTGCACGTCGCGCCAGCCGCGGTCTTGCATCAGTGCCCGTACTGCGACGGCCTGATCATAACCGTGTTCCAGTACCAGCCAGCCCTGGTCTCGTAAATAGCGACTGGCGTGTTGTATCAAATGGCGCAGGCATTGCAAACCATCAGCACCATCGGTCAGGGCTTGCGCCGGTTCGTAACGCAAGTCACCTTGCTGCAAATGCGGGTCAACGGCGGCAATATAAGGTGGATTGCTGACAATGACATCAAACGGCTCTTGCTCAGACAAGGCCGAGAACCAGTCGCTGCGCACTAAATGTACGCGCCCTTCTGCCCAGCGTGTGCTATTGCGTCCTGCTAACGCAAGCGCGTCGTCATTCAAATCGACCGCGACGACCTGCAAGTCCGGGCGTTCCGCCGCAATGCTGACGGCAATGGCTCCACTACCCGTGCCTGCATCGAGTACGCGCGCGCCCGGGGCTGCGTGTTGCAATACAAATTCAACCAATAGCTCGGTTTCGGGTCGGGGAATGAGCACCGCCGGCGAAACATAAAAAGAGCGGCCATAAAATTCGCGCGTTCCAAGCAAATAAGCCATGGGAACCCCGGACAGACGTCGTGCCACCAGGCTGTCATATTGCTCCTGCTGCTCGGCGTTCAAGTTCGGTTCGCGTGTGATCCATTGTTCCCGGCTCAAGCCGGTGACATGAGTCAGCAGCAAGCGTTGCTCCAGAAGTGGTAGAGCCGGGTTCATTCTTCGCCTAGCGCCGCCAGTTGTTCGGCCTGGTGCTCGGCCAGCAAGGGGTTGATCAATTCGTCCAGATCACCGTCCATAATAAAGGCAATTTTGTACAAGGTCAGGTTGATACGATGGTCGGTGACACGACCTTGCGGAAAATTATAAGTACGGATTCTTTCACTGCGGTCGCCTGAGCCTATGAGCGATTTACGTGTTGCTGCTTCCTTGGCCTGCGCCTGGCGCAGTTGGGCGTCTTTCAGGCGTGAGGCCAGTACTTTCATGGCCTTGTCCTTGTTTCGGTGTTGTGAGCGGTCATCCTGGCATTCGGCCACAATGCCGCTGGGCAAATGGGTAATGCGCACCGCGCTTTCGGTTTTGTTGACGTGCTGGCCACCGGCACCGGAGGCGCGAAAGACATCAATGCGTAAATCTTCGGGGTTGATCTGGATATCGACCTCATCAGCCTCGGGCATGATGGCCACGGTACAGGCGGAAGTATGGATGCGCCCCTGGGTTTCGGTGTCGGGCACACGTTGTACCCGATGCCCGCCGGACTCGAATTTAAGGCGCGAATAAGCGCCCTGGCCTTCGACGCGTACGATGACTTCACGATAGCCGCCCAGTTCCGACGGCGACTCGGAAACAATTTCGGTTTTCCAGCGCAGGCGTTCGGCGTAGCGTAAATACATGCGTAGCAGGTCGCCGGCAAACAGCGCACTTTCATCGCCCCCGGTACCGGCGCGTATTTCCAGAAAAACATTTTTATCGTCTTTCGGATCTTTCGGCAGCAAACATTTTTTCAGCGCGTCTTCCAGTTGTTCCAGACGGGCTTTGCCGGCCTCTATTTCTTCCTGGGCAAAGATCTTCATGTCAGGGTCAGCCAGCATGTCCTGGGCGGTAGTCAGGTCACGCTCGGCTTCTCGGTAATGCCGGAAATGTGCCACCACCGGCTCCAGCTCACTGGCTTCGCGCGTCAGCTTGCGGTAGTTGTCGAGGTCTTGCGTGACCTCAGGTTGTTGCAGCGCGAGTTCGACCGCTGCCAGTCGGCTGGAGAGTTGCTCCAGCTTGGTGACCATGGAAGGTTTCATGAACAGCTACTTTTTATCGAGAGGGGAAGAATCGAGCGGAAACAAATGACTGACCCAGCCAACGAGTTCGTCTCGCTCGGGGCCAACACTTTCATTCAATGAGGTCAGTGGGCGGTGCATGAATTTATTGGTCAGACGATGCGCCAACTGCTCCAGCACTTGCGCCGGCTCATGTCCGGTCTGTAACAGGTGACGGGCGCGCTCCAATTCTTCGGCACGCAACTGGTCGGCAGCATCGCGTAATTGCATGATGACGGGCACATTGCGGCGCCGTTCCATCCAGTGCATGAAACCTTGCACCCGGGTTTCAATAATGGCTTCAGCCTGGGTCACTGCTACCTGACGCTGACTCATGCCCTCTTGCGCCAGTGCGCCCAGATCATCGACCGTGTATAAATAAACATCGCGCAAGCGCGCCACTTCGGCTTCTATGTCGCGCGGCACGGCCAGATCCACCATAAAAACCGGCTGGTGGCGTCGTGTCTTGATGGCGCGCTCAACCATGCCCAGCCCGACTATCGGCAGGGTCGAGGCGGTACAGGAAACAATGATGTCGAATTCATGAAAATGTGCTGGCAGGTCGGCCAGCCGCATGGACTGCCCCCCAAAACGGGTCGCCAGTGCGTGTGCCCGTTCCAGGGTGCGGTTGGCCACCATGAGTTTTTTCGGTGTCTGCGCGGCAAAATGAGTGGCGGTGAGTTCAATCATGTCGCCGGCACCAATAAACAGCAGGTTCAGGTCGGCAATGCTGGGGAAAATGCGCTGCGCCAGCTTGACTGCTGCGGCCGCCAGACTGACTGAATGCGCGCCAATTTCTGTCGTAGTACGTACTTCCTTGGCGACCGCGAAGGTTCTTTGAAACAACTGCCCCAACACGGTTCCCACGGTACCCGCTTGTTCCGCAACACGTGCCGCCTGTTTCATCTGCCCCAAAATTTGCGGTTCGCCCAGCACCATGGAATCGAGACCGCTGGCGACCCGAAAGGCATGGCGTACGGCCTGACGTTCCGGCCAGGCATACAGATGCGGGCTCAACTCTGATGCTGGAATTTGCTGGAAATCGGCCAGCCAGTGCGCTACTTGTTGCACGGTGGCCGAATTGGCCGCTTGCGGCGGCAAGGTGCAATAGAGTTCGGTGCGATTGCAGGTTGAGACGATGGCCGCTTCGGCGGTCGCGTTGACCGGTAGCAGAACCTTTTTCTTCAGGCTGCTCAAAGCCTGTTCCAGCCGCTCGGGCGCAACACTGGCGCGCTCGCGCAGGGCAAGCGGGGCGGTGGCGTGATTGAGGCCTAGGGCAAGCAGTGACATAAGGGTGAAATTATACGGCTCACCCCGACCGGATGGCACTCATCCCGCTGGCGGGGCAGAATGCTTAATACCGCTTCAATCCCATAAGGAATCAAGGCGATAGCCAAAACTGTAAATCGAATTGAGTCGGAACCCGTTTTCCGGGGTCAGACCCAGGCGGCGGCGAATACGCGCGATGTGCGTGTCCAGGGTGCGGGATTTGAAGCCGAGTTCGCGTCCCCATACGGTTTCAAAAATTTCATGGCGCGGCAGGGCTTTTCCAAGATTGGTGAACAACAGCAAGGCCAGATCGAATTCTTTTTGTGTCATTTCCACCAGCTCACCATCTATCGTGAGTGCCGTGGCGCGCAAATCAAAGCAATACTTGCCATAGATCAGGGGTTCATCGCGGCGTCCCGCCTGGCGTACGATGGAATTCGCTGGAACTTGAGCAGGTTCGGTGACAGAAGTATTCATCGCACTCATCTTGGACGAAATGGGGAGCATTCAAAATCCAAGATACTAACCCCGCAGCGATCGAACATTAGTTGCCTTAATGTACAGATTGTGCGACTTGTCACATTTTTGATTGTTGCGGCTTTGCCGTGTCCGGCAGGGCTTCGGGAATGCGAAAAAACCGCTTTAGAACAACGCTACTCGCCAGACCGCAGCGTTGGGTGGTAGGACGTGCAGGAGTCGAACCTGCGACCAACGGATTAAAAGTCCGCTGCTCTACCAACTGAGCTAACGTCCCGCAAAGCCCGCAATTGTAGCAAATCTCAGCCCAAACGCCAAAGTTGATAGCGAAGTCCGGCCACGGCACCCATGATCATGGCGGCCAAAGCCAACACCGAGCCTACTGCCAGGGTAGAGACACCACTCAAACCCTGGCCCACGGTACAGCCCAGCGCCATGACGCCGCCCAGCCCCATCATGACCCCGCCGATCAGATGATGGGCGGTGTCTTCAATGTCACCAAACCCTTCCCAGCGGAAACTGCGGCTGTAAATGGCATAGGCAGCACTGCCCGCGACCATGCCCAGAACCGCAGCCACGGCAAAGGTAAAGGTTTGTGCACTGTCATTCCAGCGCGTCAGCAGTTCCAGGGTATAGCCCATGGGGGCGGTGAAAGTAAAACTTTCCAGGGTACCGCTATTGGTGCCGATAAAGCGTTCCTGCAGGGTGTCGGGGTCTTCAGCCAGATAGCCGAGGAATCCGGTCAAAAACCAGGCCGCCACCACCAGGGTGCCGACAATCACTCCGCCCCATACAATGTCGCGACGCAAACCAGAGTCACGAAAGGCGCGCGGCAGCAAAACCCAAAGAATCAACAGGGCAGAGAGCGTTATCGATAGCGCAAGACCTAGTGTGGCGACTGATACACCCGTTACCTGCGCCAGCAGACTGGGCAAGTCCTGGGTCGTGGGCAGCGTCCATTGCACCTGATCGACGCTAATGCGGCGTAGTACGCTGAAAACACCACGCATGGCGGCCAGTGCTGACAAACCCATGACCAACAATACGACCAGCGACTTCAAATTACCCTGACCGATACGGACCAGGGTTTTGCTGCCGCAGCCCGACGCCAGCACCATGCCAAAGCCAAATAAGGCCCCGCCTGATAACAGTGACAGCCATAGCAAAGCCGGTTGGGTATAAATGGAGCGCCGGGTATCGATCAAGCCAGCATAATTCAGCAAGCCGACGCCTAAAATGGCAATGGCAATGGCCAGTACCCACATGCGCATGCGCCCCCAGTCGCCCATATTGACGATGTCGGCCACGGCGCCCATGGTGCAAAAATGGGTCTTGTTGCCGATAAAACCAAACACGAAGGCCAGTACGAAAGCACCGGCGACGACCAGGTGCTGCAATTGTTCAGGAGTCCAGTTATTCATGGCGTGTGAGTCTAGCAAAGACCCAGGCGCTGGCTGCCAGAATCAGGCTGAGGACTGCAAAACCCCAGTCTTTCCAACGCAGGTAAGGGGTCTGGCCGCTATAGCCTTGTACCGTTTGCACCAGTGTGCCACGGGTGTGTGCCGGCAGTTGCGCCTTTACCGTACCGTCGGGTGTAATAACAGCGGTCACGCCGGTATTGGTGGCGCGCAACATGGGGCGGCCGGTTTCTTTGGCGCGCAGGCGCGAGGCCAGTAAATGCTGAGGCAAGGCCACCGAATGACCAAACCAGGCAATATTCGAAACATTGAGCAGCACGGTCGGGGCAAGGGGCTGGTTCAGGGTCAAGGCTATTTCATGACCGAACAAATCTTCATAGCAAATGTTGACCGCAACGCGCTGGTCTTTGACCAGAAACGGCACTTGCACCTGTTCGCCGCGGGAAAATTCGCCCAGCGGCATGTTCATGGCCGCAACAAACCAGGCAAACCCCCAGGGAATATATTCCCCGAATGGCACCAGATGATGCTTGGCATAACGTGGCAGATCACCGTGGTCGAGAACCTGCTGCGGCGCTTGCGGGGTCAGGGCAACGACGGCGTTATACCAGTCTTCTTCCCCCATCGGACCGGGACTGGTTTGTGCTGGGCGGGCTTGCATGATGGGTACCCCGGTCAGCACGGTGCTGCCAGTGGTGCGGGCGAAGCCAGCCAGGCTTGAGAAAAATCCGTGCGGGCTATTCTGAATCGGCACCGGAATCGCGGTTTCGGGCAATACAATCAGGTCAGCCGGTGCTGCCGTGGCCAGCGCGTCATACAGGCGAAACTGCTCGATCAGACGTTCCGGCTGAAATTTGATGTCTTGAGCCACATTGCCTTGTATCAGGCGTACTTGCAAGGGCTGGCCGTACGGCTGCGTCCACGACTGGGTGGCAAGAATGAGCCCGAGGCCGACCAGCACTAGCGGCAAGCCGATAGCCCAAGGCCAGAGCGCGCGTCGGGTCCATAGGCAGAAACTGCCCGCCAGTAGGGCAGCGAGAGTACATAATCCATAAACCCCCAGGACTGGAGCATACGCCGCTAGCGGGCCTTCCACATGGGCATAGCCGCTGGCTATCCAGGGAAAGCCGGTGAATACGGTGCCACGCAGCCATTCACTACCGCCCCACCAGGCGGCAAACCATAACATCTGACTTATCCCTGGCGCCTGCGACGGTGCCAGGCGGTAACGCCCCAGCTTGACGCTCAAGCCTGCCGCCAGCGCCGGGTATAGCGCCAGAAAAGCACAAAACACGACTACCGCCAGCGCGGCTAACAGCCAGTGCATGCCTCCATAGACATGCAGCGAGGTAAAGACCCAGTGTACGCCGAAGCCGAACCAGCCCAGGCCAAAGGCATAGCCCGCCAGGGCTGCGCGGCGCGCTTGGGTTTCGCGCCAGACCAGCCAGATCAAACACGCCAAAGCGGCTATTTGCAGCCACCAGCGCGGTACGCTGTCGGGTGTCAGGGCAAAACTTATGCCGTGCAACACGCCTGCCAGCAGCGCCATGAAAGAAAGGCTGAGGCTGTTCATGCTTGGCAGGGTTCAAACACAAAACGCCAGGCCGCCTGTACCGCCGCCCGCGCCTCGACGAATTCGTTGCTCTGCACCCGGGCCGGTGGTGGCTCGTCGGCCTCGGACTGTAGCCGTAGGCCATGCTGACGCGCACGATAGGCACGGTAAGCCAGCGCACTGGCATAGGCCACTTCGCGTGGTAACAAGCCTTCGTCGCCCGCAAGACGCAGCAAGGCAATAGTGCCGGTATTCGCCGCCAGCGCTGGCAAACGCTGCGCGTGCAATAGCACCAGCGCCTGGACAATAAATTCAATATCGACCATGCCGCCGCTGTCATGCTTGAGGTCGAACAAAGGCGTGGGGTTGGGGTGACCGTCATGAATTTTCTGGCGCATCTGGGCAATTTCTTTCAATACCGGTTCAGGGTCACGCACTGCCGTCATGACCTGATGGCGTATCGCCTCAAATTTTTCTCCGGTGGCGCCATGTCCGGCGCAAAAGCGGGCGCGGGTCAGTGCCTGGTGTTCCCACAACCACGCGGCATTACTGCCTTGCCCCAGTTGATATTGCGCCAATGCCTCGATGCTGCTGACCAGCAAGCCGGCATTGCCATTGGGTCGCAGACGTAAATCGACATTGAACAAACGCCCGGCCGAGGTATGACTGGTGAGCCAGTTGATCAGACGCTGCGCCAGTCGGGCGTATATATCGGGGGCGCGTTCGTCTTGGTCATCATAGACAAAAATGATGTCCAGATCGGAGGCATAACCCAATTCTTTTCCGCCCAGCTTGCCGTAGGCAATGATGGCGAATTGCGGCTGCTCACGATGGCGCGTCAACATCTGAGCCCAGGCCTGCTCCAGCGCCACCTGCAACAACAGGTCGGCCAATGCCGATAAATGGTCGGCCAGGGTTTCCACACTCAAGCGGCCGGCCAAATCTTCGGCCAGTAAACGGAAGGTCCAGAGCTGGTGAAATTCGCGCAGCAAATCCATGCGTCGTTCAATATCGGGCTGACCACTGGAAAAAATGGCATGCTGCAAATTCTCATTGAGCTGCTGACGCTCATGGCTCCAGTCGGGCATGGGTAATGCCGCGCGTTCGTCGATCAACTCATCAAGCAATAACGGGTGCCGGGTCAGAAAAGTGGCGGCCCAGGGTGATGCGCCGAGCATGGCGGCGACGCGACGTAGCGCTGCAGGATGTTCGACGAGTAACGCCAGATAAGCGCTGCGCCGGGCAATGGTGTCGAGTAAATTCAGAAAACGTTGTACCGTGCGTTCAGGTGCCGGGGTTGCTTGTGCCGCTTGTAACATCGGACTGATGAGGCTATCGAGCCGCTGTCGGCTCTGCGCTGGTAGGCTGCGAAAACGTGAGCTGCGTACAAACGCAGAGAAGCTGCGTGCGAGATCGGCTGGCTCGGCAAACCCTTGCTGCGCCAGATGCCGTTCGGCTTCGGCCAGACCTTCTTCCGTTGTCAGCACTTCAGAAAACCAGGCCGGGGTTTCCTGCGGATCGGCAGCTTCGGCGTCGAACAAGCCATCAAATACCTGGGCAACGCGACTGCGCACCAGTTCCAGATCCCGCAACAAGGCATCGGCGTCCTCATACCCCATCATGGCGGCTATACGCCCCTGCTCTTCCGGTTGCGCTGGCAAGGCATGGGTCTGGGCATCATCGACATATTGAATACGATGTTCCAGGCTGCGTAAAAAAACATAGGCGCGGTCGAGGTCGCTGACTACCTCTGGCTCGATCAGTCCCAATGCCAGCTCGGTAGCCAGGGTCTGACGTGTGGGGCGTGACTGCAAGGCCGTCACACGCCCACCGCGTATCAGTTGAAACAACTGGGCAATAAACTCGATTTCACGAATGCCGCCGCGCCCGAGCTTGACATCGTTGGCACGTGTCGGGTGGGCCGCATTGCGACGTGAGCGTTCAGCGCGTATTTGTCGATGCAATTCGCGAATGGCACCAATGGCGCCATAGTCGAGGTATTTGCGAAATACAAACGGGCGGCGCAAATTTTCCAGTTCGCGCTCGGCAGTTTGTGAGCTCAAGGGGTCGGTGCAGGCACTGGCCACGACCCGCGCCTTGATCCAGGCATAGCGCTCCCATTCCCGCCCCTGTTCATAAAAATAACGCTCCAGGGCAGCAAAGCTCGATACCAGTGGCCCGGCATCGCCATTCGGTCGCAAACGCATATCGACACGAAAGACGAAGCCATGTTCATTGACTTCGCTCAGCAGCCTGATCAAACGGCGTGCCAGCTGGGTAAAGAATTCCTGATTCGGTATACCGCGATCGGTTTCGCCGTCTTCCGGATAGGTAAATACCAGATCAATATCGGACGAAACATTCAACTCCCGCCCCCCCAGTTTACCCATGCCAATCACGAGGAAGGCCTGCGCTACGCCGTCGGCCAGTGGTACCCCCTGTTTCCGTGCCAGCTCGCCATACAGCCAGCGCGATGAATACTCCAGGCTCACCTCGGCCAGATCGGACATGGCATGCGTTACCTGGCTCAGGTCGGCGCTGCCGCCGAGGTCGGCCTGCATCACGCACAACATCACTTCCTGTCGCAGGTAGCGCAACGCCTGAACCAGTGCCGCTTCGTCATCCGTATCGGCACGGGTGATCAGCAAGGCCTGCAAGCGCTGGCGCATGGCAGGCGCAGTCAGGCACGGTGTCTGCAAACAGTCTTGCAATTCCGGTCGCGCCTGTAGCAGGCGCGTAGCGTAATGGGAATAGTGCCAGCAGGGCAGAGTGCCAGCAGCACGCGCCCGTGTCGAGGTCGGTAAAGTGAGGCTCATGGGTGAAATGTAGCAAATGTGCGTGACCGATTCAGTACAATGCCGCCATGCACGAGGTTTTAGCGAAAAAATTCATTGTCTATGGGCTGTTTCATGAATGGAACGGTCAGGACTTCAACAAACGCGCGGTACTGGAAATTTTACGCAGTGACACACCGGCCACCAGCGCATTACCGCACGACTTTTTACAGCGTCGCCCCGATGTCTGCGTCGTCATGATGAACCCCGGCTCATCAGCGCCGCTGTCCGGCTTTGGGCAGGCGCATGACGAAGGGCGCCTGATACCAGCGAAACCTGACCGGGTGCAACATCAAATCATGCGCCTGATGGCCATGATGGACTGGCAGCATGCGCGTGTTGTCAATCTGGCCGACATTCGCGCCGCCAAAAGTGCTGACCTGTATGCCCTGATTGAATCCGGTGCTGACTCATCGCGTTTGGGCTCGCTGTTTGCAGGTCATAGCTGCGTTAGCCCGGAACAGGTGGTGACAGCGCCAGTGGCCGTATGTGCCTGGGGGCTGGATGCAAGACTCGCCCCGTGGGCACAACAGGCACAACATTGGCTCGAGTCGCATCAGCTCGACATTCATGGGGTGCGGGTAGAAACGCTGGGGCATCCGGCCTACCGCTACCCCAAGCCGGTCGGCAACTGGGCCGCCGCGGTAGCCTGGCTGGACTCGGTTTACCAAAGCCTGCGCTCATGAATCGCGGCTGCGCTATGCTGTTGTCATGATTACCCTCGACCAAGTCACCCTGCGCCGTGGTGCGCGCGTCTTGCTCGACCAGGCCAGTGTTGCGCTTAACCCGGGCGAAAAAATTGGTCTGATTGGGCGTAACGGGGCTGGCAAGTCAAGCCTGTTTGCCTTGCTGACCGGACGCTTGCAGGAAGATGGCGGCGACTGTCATGTCCCCTCTCACTGGCTGCGCGCTGAAGTGGCGCAGGATATGCCTGACTCAGCCTTGAGTGCGACCGATTATGTGATGACAGGAGACGTGCGCCTGGAGCAAGCGCGTGCCGCCCTGCATCGCGCTGAACAGTCGGGCGATGGCGAGGCCATGGCACTGGCGCATGCTGCCTGGTCCGATGCGGATGGGCATGGTGCACGCCCGCGTGCCCAGGCCTTGTGTCTGGGTCTGGGGTTTGCGGTGACCGAACTCGACCTACCGGTACAGCAATTTTCGGGGGGGTGGCGTATGCGGCTGCAACTGGCACGCGCCCTGATGTGTCCGGCAGATCTATTGTTACTCGATGAACCGACCAACCACCTCGACCTGGACGCTTTGGTCTGGCTCGAAAACTGGCTGCAAAAATTTCACGGTACGCTCATCGTCATCAGCCATGACCGTGAGTTTCTCGACGCCGTCACTCACGTCACGCTGTTATTGGATAACGCACAACTGAGCCGTTATGGCGGTAATTATTCGGCTTATGAACAGCTACGCGCACAACAATTGAGCCTGCAACAGGCCGCCTACGAAAAACAGCAGGACAAAATCGCTCACCTGCAAAAATTTATTGACCGCTTCAAAGCCAAGGCCACCAAGGCCAAGCAGGCGCAAAGCCGGGTCAAAGCGCTGGAGCGCATGGAAAAACTGGCGCCAGTCTTGGCGCAAGCCGATTTTTCATTCGAATTTCCAGAGCCGGAGCAATGCCCCAACCCCATGCTGGCGCTCAAGGACGCGAGTTTTGGCTATGGCGAAAAAATCATTCTGCATGATGTCAGGCGCACCTTGCTGGCCGGACAGCGAATTGGTATCTTGGGCGCTAACGGCCAGGGCAAATCGACCCTGGTTAAAACGCTGGCGCAGGTACAGCCACTGCTGGCGGGTGAAATGGTCGAAGGCAAAGGTTTGCGCCTCGGTTATTTTGCCCAGCAGGAACTCGATATTCTGCAACCTGATTCGACACCGCTGGAGCATTTGGTACGCCTGGCAAAACAATGCAGCCCGCAGGCACGCGAGCAGGACTTGCGCAATTTTCTGGGTAGTTTCCGCTTCGAGGGCGAGCACATGCATCAGGCAGTGGGCACACTCAGTGGCGGTGAAAAAGCGCGACTGGTGCTGGCCTTGCTGGTCTGGCAACGCCCTAATCTGCTAGTGCTCGACGAACCCACCAACCATCTCGATCTGACCACACGCGAAGCCCTGAGTCTGGCGCTGAACGAGTTTGAAGGCGCGGTCTTGCTGGTGAGTCATGACCGCGCCCTGCTGCGCGAAGTGTGCGATGAGTTCTGGTTGGTGACACAAGGCCAAGTGGCCTCGTTCGATGGTGATCTGGATGACTATCAACGCTATCTGCTGGACGAAGCCAAACGCCGTCAGAGCGAGCAGCGCAGTACATCTGTAGCACCAAAACGTCCGGCGCGCAGCAACGACCAGAGTCGTCAGATCAAAGCCTGGAACAAAGAGCTGGCTGCCGTGGAAAAGCAGATGGAACAATTACAGGCCGAGCGCACTGCGCTTGAAGCCGCCTTGGGCGCAACTACCCATCCGCTGCAACTGGCCGAGACCGGCAAACAATTGCAGGCGGTCACCGAGACCCTGACCACGCTGGAGAATCGCTGGCTGGAATTAAGCACCCAGATGGAATCGCCTGCATAGGCACTGTCTTGTTGCTGAGGAGCACACTCAAGATTATTCCTTAAGCAGATAGGCCGATATACCCACAATGAGCACTAGCGCCAGTAGCGTTAATGCCAATGCCACCACCAGGCCGAATAGCTGGGAAATCTGCCCCAGTAGTGCCGGACCGAGCAGTAAGCCGATATAAGCAAGTCTTACTGTCACGGCCAGGCCGATGGCTGCTATGATCCCGGCATCGGCAGCCATTTTGCCAGCACTGGCAAACGTGATGGGCATAACACTGGATAAACCCAGGCCGGTTAGACCAAACCCTATTACGACAGACCATGAAGTTTGCCACAACAGAGCCAGTAACAGCCCCAAGCCTGCCAGACAACAACTGCTGTACATGAGCTGTAATGCTCCAAGTCGGGCACGTAATGGGTCGCCGCCAAATCGGCCCACCGCCATGCCGGCACAGAACGCGGCATAGCCAGCGCTGACCATTGCCGGCGTTGCAGCTACTACATCGCGCATATAAACGGCACTCCAGTCATACATAGCGCCCTCTATCAGCAAACCCAGAAAGCCAAGGACCCCCAAAGCCCACAAGCGTCGTCGTAGGGAATGAGGTATAAAAGCTGTTGTCGGCACTGGCGGCGGCGGCACTTTCTGCAGATTCGGCACGTACTGGTCCGGCGTCTTTTCAGGGTCTTGATGATCGTTGCGTACCAGATAGCGCGTTGCGAATGTCATCAAGACGGCCATGACTGCCGCCACCAGAAAAAAGTGCCACGCTGGCGAGCCAACTTGTGCAGCCCAGAGGCTGGCAATCATTGCGCCAGTCAGACCGCCTAGGCTAAAACTACCATGTACCGAACCCATGATTGGGCGGCTCATACGCACTTCAAGCATTGCGGCCTGTGCATTGACTGCAACATCATTCGCCGCAGTGGCCGCGCCAAACAGTAAAAGCCAGATCAATAGCGCGTTATAGTCAGGTATGATTAATATCAGGGCGGCTGTTACTGCCATAAACCAGGCACTCAAACGACTGACCCGGGCGGTACCTGTCTGGCCGGCCCATCTTCCTATCTGCGGCATGATAATGATTCCGCCAATAGCAACAGCAAACATCGCTTGCGACAAGGTGGCATCTGAAAGGGAAAATTTTTCCTTCAGCGTAGGAATGTGAATGCCCCAGGTAGCATAGATCAGGCCATTGCAAAACAGCAACCCCATGGTGGCCAAACGTGCTGCTTGCAATGAGGTCATATTGGGCAAACCTATCTCAGCAGATCACGTGCCGCATCAAGCCCGGCCTGGGCGCATAGTTCATCCTGATCTTCACTACCGCCACTAACGCCAATGGCTCCAAGCCATTCGCCCTTGGCATTCATAATGGGCAGACCACCGGCCACGGCGCTGGTTCCAGGTACCAGCTCTAACCCGTGTGCGCCGCTACGTGATATATCACGAAATTTGCGTGTCGTAAACGGCAAGCCAGCAGATGTTTCAGCCTTGAGTTGGGCTATTTTTATGCTCATTAAAAATGCTCCGTCCATTCGTGAAAACTGCTTCAAATTTCCGCCATCATCTACAATAGCTGTTACCATTTTCCAGCCTTCCTTGTGTGCTCTGGCCTCACAGCCATCAATAATGGTCTGAGCCGTCTTGGCGCTCAGCGCTGTTTTGCTGGCTTGAGCATAAATAGGTGTGACGAAAGCTATTGCAGCGAACATCAGGCCAGAGGCGACATTTTTGTAAAGCTTTTTCATGTTTAGAATCCTTTTTGAAAAACGTTGATAAAAAATAAACGAGCTCATGCTCGTTGCAATTGAGCAAGCATTACTGGCTCAAATGTTGGTGCCTACAAGGTTGGTGACTTTGACTAGAAGATCTAGGACATGTTGAGCCACCAGTTCTGATGAAGCCGGGTTCTGCCCGGTAACAAGCCTATCGTCAACCACAGCGAACGGTCTGAAATCAGGTGCATGTTCAAAACGTGCGTCCAATGCGCGCAGGCTCGTTTCCAATAAAAATGGCACAATGGAACTTAATCCCACAGCCTGCTCTTCACTGTTGGTAAAAGCGGTTACCCGCTTGCCCGCAACCAACGGGGTTCCTTCTGGAGTCTTGACATTCACCAATCCGGCCGGGCCATGGCAGACCGCAGCAATGATGCGGTCATTTGCATACGCAGCACTCAGTAGTCGTGCCAGAGTTTCGCTGGTGGGCAGATCCCACATTACGCCATGCCCGCCGGGCAGAAAAAAAGCGTCATACCCTGTCCAATCCAGAGCAGCAATTGGCAGACTGTGGTTGAGTCTTGCCTGCAAGTCGCGATCTTTGAGGTAGCGCTCCACTGAAGCCGTATTTTCTCCCAGAGCCTTGCATGAATTTGGCTCTATCGGTACCCCACCCCCTTGAATAGATGCCACATCTACCTTAGCTCCGGCATCGATAAATGCGTAATAGGGCGTGGTCAATTCTTCACTCCATACGCCTGTAGCTTTACCACTGGTTCCCAGCGCTGCATGTGAGGTACAAATCATCAATATTTTGGCGTTGCGCACTTTAGTCTCCATCTCTAAAAAAATTACTAAGCTAATTTTCCGTACTTCCAGCTATTATTAAAAGATTGTTTTTTTATCTTACCCATCATAATTCTGATACCATGGGGCGTGAGATACTTATTGCAACTGCGTACTTTTGTTGAAACCTATCGGGTTGGCTCATTATCCAAGGCCGCCGCTAATCTTGGTCTATCGCAACCGGCGGCTTCGGCTCATGTTCAAATGCTGGAAAGTGTGGTTGGCAAAGCTTTATTCACCCGCCAGGCACGTGGTGTCTCTCCGACAGCAGCTGGACACGATCTTGCCGCTCTGGTGGCTGCCCCGCTAGATGCCGTTGAATCCGGTCTGCTTCAGGCGCGTGCACACACTCAGTCGATTACCGGCACCGTCCATTTGGCAGGCCCAGCTGAATATTTGAGTGAATGTTGCGCGCCTGCCTTGCAAGTGTTGTTATCACACGGCATACGCTTGCATTTACATACCGGCAATCAAGAGCGTATCTATGGCTTGCTGGCCAATGGTATGGCCGAAGTGGCGATCACAGCCTCCACCCCACGGGATCGCGCTCTGGGTCAACAGGAAATTGCGCGCGAGCGTTTGTTGCTGGTGGCGGCGCCACTATTTGCACAGCGCCTGCGCGGACGGCCTGCCAAAGTCAGGGAATTAAAACAATGGCCAGTCATCGCCTACGACGAAGAGTTACCTCTCATCCGGCAATACTGTCGTAGCGCACTGAAGTGGGAACCTGAGCTTGTGCCGGTAGCGCTGGCTCCGGAATTGCGTGCGGTACGCAGTCTGGTTGAGGCCGGTGCCGGCTGGTCAGTGTTGCCAGATTATTTGTGCGCCAGCGGGCTACAGCATGGCAGTCTGATCAAAATCGGGCCAGTGGGCCCGGTCAATCCCTTATATCTGGTATGGACCAAGACTGCACTGCGCCATCCGCGTGTGGCACTGGTACGCAATACCCTGCTTGAGTTCGGTCTTTAGCGACGGGCTTGAGACGCTATTGCACCATTGTAAAACCTCTATGTGCGCCTGCATTCAAATCTGGTTAGCCACGCTTTTTGCGCTCAAGTACGTAGGCCCAGGCTTTGGTCACCGAATCTTCTATTTGCCGAAGATTCTCCTGCCGTTCAGCTTCACTCAAATAAAAACTGAAATCGACATCATGACGTATATAGCGTGGCAATAATTGATTCAAGGCAACGCAAGCCACGTCGGCCAGATATTTGGCATCAATCTGCTGATCTGTCCCGGTATTTTTTTGTGCCAGCGCCGCTACTGCCTCAAATACCGGGCGCTCATAAAAATTATGAATCGACTCGAAATCCATGCGGCTCATGACGGCCTCCTGATATTGACATAAGCATTATGAAACGCTATTCACGCCAGGGCGTCAAGGCACCTAGCCACTGTTTGGGAATGGGTAATGGGTCATGGCATAGCTGCGCCACCAGTGTTTCCGCACCCAGGCTGGCCCAGGTCAGGCCACGCGAGGCCAGGGCAGCCCAGACATAGACCTGCGCTGATGCGTCGAGACAGCCCAGTATCGGTAGGCGGTCAGGCATCACGGTTCTGATACCGGCGCGACCCTCGTGACTGGGTGCTACGCTTTGCCCCGGCAACAGGCGTTGCAGGCGCAGCCGATTTTGTTCCTGCGCACTGGCACGCAAGTCCAGCGCCAGACTGTCGTGCTCATAAGTGGCGCCCACCACACTTAAGCCCTGGTAGGCCGGCATGACATAGCCATCGCCCGCCACCGGCACACGAGGCGCCTGGAAACATGACTCAGGCCAGTATGACAGCTGCCCGCGCACGGCATGCAAGGATAATGACGGATACCATGACTGTAGCGCATGAGCATGTGCCAGGACATAAGCCTGCGCCGGAAATTCCTGCTGTAACTGCATCAAGCTTTGAACATGAACCCCGAAGTGGCATTCAATGCGCGGTTCATATTCCTGCACCAGGGCACGACAATAGGACGCCGGGCTGAGCCAACCCGCCTGGGCAAACCAGTAAGCGCCGCGCGCTACCCGCACACCCGCCAAGGCACTGGCCTCGTCCCGCTCGACCCAGCGCACCAGAGTGGCAGGCCAGTCTTGTTCACGCAGCAGGTCTTGCATTTTTTGCGCATCGTGTTCGTCCTTGGCCAGATGTAGCAGGCCGTCGAACCGGCCTGCCATTTCAAGTCCCTGGGATCGCAAGCGCGACACGGTGCGTAAGGTGTCAAAAAAGGCGCTGCGCGTCCATTGCGCCTGCAAAGTATCCCGCCGTGCCAACTGCGGTTGTATTGCTCCCATCGGGTTGCCCGAGGTGGCCTGCGCCAGACCCGGCATGGCATCGACCAGCAGCACGCGACAACCCCGTGCTGCCAGCCGGTTCGCCACACTGCAGCCCGCCAGCCCTGCGCCCAATACCGTCACTGTTTTGGGCGCATTAGCCGAAGTGGTAGTGATGCTGGCTGCACCAGTTTTGCTGGCAGTGGTCATATCACGTTTGCCGGCAAAGCCCGGCTGACGCTGTACCGTCAGACCCAGAGTCGTCAGGCTATCGCGTACCGTGCGCGCGGCACTATAGGTCGCCAGCGTGGCATCAGGTGCCATCTTTTCGACCACACGCCCTAACAGTGGTGCCTGCCATAGTTCAGCATTTTTGGCCGGGGCAAAACCGTCGAGATAGACGGCATCGGCCTCACCTTCCAATTGCTCCAGCCCTTGCAATGCCTCGCCCCAGTAGAGCAGTAATTGCACCCGTCCGTGCTCAAATTCCAGACGGTGCCAGCCCATGACCAAAGGTGGCCATTGCTGAGTCATGGCCTGCGCCAGGCACTGCAAGCCGGGGTCACGTGGTAAACGCTGCCAGTCGTCGAGTTGCAGCGGGTGTTTTTCCAGCGACACAAACCATAAGCGCTCGCACCGCGCCGGGTCATCACGCCAGGCCTGCCAGGTGCTTAAAAAATTATTGCCCAGCCCGAAGCCGGTTTCCAGAATGACGAAACGCTCACGCCCGTGCCAACGCTCAGGCAGGTGATTACCCGCCAAAAATACATGCCGTGCCTGGGCACCAGCACCCGCAGCCGAATGATAAACATCGTCATACTCAGCCGAGTAAGGAACGCCTTCCAGCGTCAAGCCCAGTCGCGCCGGGGTCAGTGCCGACATGGCGCTGCCCGGCTCAAGCCGCAAACCATTGCTGTACCCTCTGGTATTCTTGTGCCGTCAAATGCAGGCCCAGCTTGCTACGGCGCCATAAAAAATCATCGCCGTGCTGGCAGAATTCCACCGTGCGGGCATAACGCAGTTCGGCTTCATGCACCCCGGGGGCATATTCGGGTCCGAGGTCGTGCAAGCTCTGCGCGTTGTCAATGACATGCATCAGGCGTGTGCCGTAGGCGTGGGCATAGCGCTTGAGCAATGATGCAGGTAGCCATGGCCAGCGCTGGGCAGCATGCTCCAAATAAGCCGCAAAATCTGCGTCTGGCATATCGCCCCCCGGCAGCGCGGCAGCGTGCGTCCAGCCCTGCGCGCCGCTACCAAAGTACGGCGCCAAGACATGCAGGGCTTCTTCAGCCAGTTTGCGATAGGTCGTTATCTTGCCACCCAGCACACTCAAGAGCGGCGCGGCTTCGGTATTCAGTTCGAGCCAATAATCGCGGGTAGTACTCGAAGCATCACCGGCTTCATCTTCAAGCAAAGGACGCACACCGGCATAGCTATGCACCACTTCGCTCGGATCGAGCGTACGGGCAAAATAGCGACTGGCCATCGCGCATAAATACTGTACCTCGTCACTACTGGCGCTCACCGTTCCCGCATCAGCATCGTAATCGACATCGGTGGTACCGATTAGAGTAAAGCGCCCTTCGTAGGGTATGGCAAAAATGACGCGGTTGTCCTCATTCTGAAACAGGTAAGCAGAGTCATGCTGAAACAGGGCTGGCACGACAATGTGACTGCCCTTGACTAGCCGTAAACGGTGCTGCGAACTGACCCGCAAGGTATGACTCAGCACCGAACCGGCCCAGGGGCCAGCGGCATTGACCACGGCGCGCGCCTGCCAGTGGCGTAGGTCGGAACCCTGCTGCACGCTCAAGTCCCAGTGTTGCGCATGACGCTGCGCACTGGTCACGCATGCACGGGTATGAATTCGGGCACCCCGTTCCTGGGCATCAAGCGCATTGAGTAGCACCAGGCGTGCATCATCGACCCAGCCATCGGAATAAATAAAGCCAGTGCGATAATCGCCGCGCAATGGCTGACCGGCTTCGTGCTGACGCAAGTCTACGGTCTCGGAATCAGGCAAACGCTCACGCCGCGCCAGATGATCGTACAAAAACAGGCCGGCGCGTACCATCCACTCAGGTCGTACCGCCGAGTTATGCGGTACGACAAAACGCATAGGCCAGGTAATATGCGGCGCGTTCTTCAAAATAACTTCACGTTCCTGCAAGGCCTTGCGCACCAGCATAAACTCAAAATGCTCCAGATAGCGCAAGCCGCCATGAATGAGCTTGGTGCTGGCTGAGGAAGTATGCGCCGCCAGGTCGTGCTGCTCGAACAGCACCACGCGCAAACCACGCCCGGCGGCATCACGCGCTATACCTGCGCCGTTAATGCCGCCGCCAATGACCGCCAGGTCATAAATGGGTTCGCTCATGCCAGCGCAACACCAAACAGTTTACCGACCCCAAAGGTCAGTGCCGCCGCGACTGAGGCTACCAGTAACTGGCGCGCGCCTGAGTACCAGGCGCCGCGACCATTAAACAGCGAAGTACCGGCACCGAGCAAAAACAGCGCCAGAGCCGCCGCCACAACACTCGCCCACAAGCCCGAAGCCTCACTCAAAAAGACAAAAGGCAGTACCGGTACCGCAGCACCCAGGGCAAACAGCACGAACGACACCAGTGCCGCACGTAGCGGGTTGCCGCCCAGGTCGGCCGGGTCAATGCCCAGCTCCTCGCGCGCCAGCGCTTCGAGTGCCGTATCGGGCTGCGCCATCAAACGCGCTGCCACGCGCTCGGCCTCGTCACGCGACAGCCCTTTGGATTCATAAATCAGCGCCAGCTCTTTTTGCTCGGCCTCGGGCGCTTCCTGTAACTCTTGCGCTTCACGCTGCAGTTGCGTTTGCGCCAGCTCGCGCGAATTCAGCACCGACAACCACTCGCCCAGCGCCATGGAACAGGCACCCGCCACCAGACCCGCCACGCCCGTCAGCAAAATGGCCTGGCTGGCCACACCCGCACCCGCCACCCCCATGACCAGACAAAAATTCGACACCAGGCCGTCAGTAGCGCCCAGAACGGCAGCGCGCAGGTCGTTGCCCGAAGCGCCCCGGTGCCAGCGCTCGTGCCCGGCAATATCGCCTCCGCTCAGCGCGCGCTCTCGCTGGCTGACATTGCCCAAAATAGTGGCATGACCGTGCTCGGCTGCCGACAAACCTGCGGCTCTGGCGTCAGGCTGGTTCGCATATTTGTTTCTGTCGGCAAACTCGGCCGCCGCCACACTGGGCAAGACAAAGCCCGAACCAAAACGCCGCGCTGACCACGCCAGAACACGGGTACGCCAGCTTGGGCGAAACGCTGGCAGTGTTACCCCGGCAGCCTCGAGCTTGTTGCGCCAGACGATGGCATGCTCACGTTCGGCCTGCGCCAGACGGCGATAAATATCGGCACGTTGCGGATTTTTTTCGGCGGCGGCAATCGCGTCATATAGCGCTGCGCCGTTGAGTTCATCATTCAGATTACCAAGCCAGCGTGTGTGGTCGGTTTGCATCGGCATCTTGCTTAATGTCATGTCTGAGACCTTCCCGTTTCTGGCCGCTCAAAGCCGAATCATAACGCCAGCCTCGGGCTGAATTTGCTGCGCCTGAGCGAGAAAAAACTGCGCACATTGCGTACATTGGCGGCAGCGGTAAACAGGCGATGCGCCAGAGCATGATAATCCGCCATGTCTTTCACCTGCAAAATCAGAACGAAGTCGGGACCCGGCGAAACGCGGTAACACTGCTGTAGCGCCGGCTCGTTGAGTACCCGGCGTTCAAAATCTTCCAGCGCTTCGGCCGACTGCCGGTCGAGACTGATTTCCACTATCGCGGTCAGGCCAGCGCCCAATTTTTCCGGGGACAAAATGGCTATCTGACGCTCTATGACGCCGTTCTGCACCAGTTTTTTTACCCGGCGCAGGCACGTGGCTGGTGAAATGTGCACCAGTGTCGCCAGCTCGTGATTGGTTAGCGCGCAGTTGTCCTGCAGTTGCGTCAATATTTTTTTATCAATTTCATCCATAAAATCCATTTTAATGAATTTTTATTTCATACTCCCAAGTTAAAGAAATATTAATTCATTTATTTATAAATATTGCAAGCCTATTTCTTTACATTGCAACTACACTGCGCAACATTGTGTTTTTAAGGATGAAACATGTGCGGCATTGTGGCGGCGGTAGCGCATAGAAACATTGTTCCGGTTCTGGTCGAGGGGCTGAAGCGGCTGGAATATCGCGGTTATGACTCTTGTGGCGTGGCCATTCATGCCAATGGCGAATTAAAGCGTGCGCGCAGTGTGGCACGCGTCGCGGAACTGGACGAGCAGGCACGCCAGATGAATGGCTTTACCGGCATTGCCCATACCCGCTGGGCCACCCACGGCGCCCCAACCACGGCCAACGCGCACCCGCATTTTTCCAATGAGCGCATTGCACTGGTACACAACGGCATTATTGAAAACCATGAAGAATTACGGCGCGAACTGAAAGATGCCGGTTATGTGTTTGAAAGCCAGACCGATACCGAGGTCATTGCGCATCTGGTCGATCACCTGTATCAGGATGACCTGTTTGAAGCGGTACAGAAAGCAGTGCGGCGCTTGCACGGTGCCTATGCCATTGCCGTGTTTTGCCGCGAGGAACCACATCGCGTCATCGGGGCACGTGAAGGCTCACCACTGGTGGTGGGGCTGGGGCAAAACGAAAATTTCCTGGCTTCCGATGCCATGGCGCTGGCCGGTACAACACATAACTTTGTTTATTTGAACGAGGGCGACGTTGTCGATGTGCAATCAGGCCGAGTCTGGATCGTGGATCGTGACGGCAAAGCGGCAGAACGTACGGCGCGTGTGGTCGAAGCGTACTCGGGCGCAGTGGAACTCGGACCTTATCGTCATTTCATGCAAAAAGAAATTTTCGAGCAGCCGCGTGCGCTGGCCGACACACTGGACGATGTACATGAAATTTCACCGGCTCTGTTCGGCGAACCGGCGCGGGGTATTTTTGGCAGCATAGACCGGATTCTGATCCTGGCCTGCGGTACCAGTTATTACTCTGGCTGTACCGCAAAATACTGGCTGGAGTCGATTGCCCGTTTACCGACCAGCGTCGAAATTGCCAGTGAATACCGTTACCGTGACTCGGTACCCCACCCCAGTACACTGGTGGTGGTGATTTCGCAATCCGGCGAAACTGCCGATACTCTGGCGGCACTCAAACATGCCAAGGCGCAGGGCATGACGCACACTCTGGCGATCTGCAATGTCGCTACCAGCGCCATGGTGCGTGAAACCGAACTGCAATTTTTAACCCGCGCTGGCGTGGAAATTGGCGTGGCCTCGACCAAGGCCTTCACTACGCAATTACTGGCTTTATATTTGCTGGCGCATGCTCTGGCCAAAGCGCGGGGCCGGCTCGATGCCGCCCATGAAGCTGCTGCCGTTAAAGCACTACGCCATCTGCCCGCTGCAGTACAAAATGTGCTTGCACTTGAGCCGCAGATCATAGCCTGGGCGGAAAGTTTTGCGCGTCGCGAAAATGCCCTGTTTCTGGGGCGCGGCCTGCACTACCCCATTGCACTCGAAGGCGCGCTCAAGCTCAAGGAAATCAGCTACATCCACGCCGAAGCTTACCCGGCCGGGGAACTGAAACACGGCCCACTGGCACTGGTCACCGAAGCCATGCCTGTCGTGACCGTAGCGCCGAATGACGCCTTGCTGGAAAAGCTGAAAAGTAATATGCAGGAAGTGCGCGCCCGGGGCGGCCAGCTTTATGTCTTTGCCGATGCCGACACCCAGATTCACAGCGATGAAGGGGTGCACGTGATTCGCATGCCTGAGCATTACGGCGCGCTGTCACCCATCTTGCATGTGGTACCGCTGCAATTGCTGGCGTATCACACCGCGCTGGCGCGTGGTACCGATGTCGATAAGCCGCGCAATCTGGCCAAGAGTGTGACGGTGGAATGAGTCCTACTATCCAACCAGTACACTTTTGCAGGCGTTACCACCTGCTTTTTTGGCACGGTACATCGCCATATCAGCACGATGAAACAGGTCGCGCGGGTCGTCGGCATCTTCCGGAAATAAAGCAATGCCGACACTGGCGCTGATATGCAGCTTCAGTCCTTCGATGACAAAAGGCTGTACCAGCGCCAGGCGTATGCGTTCAGAGACCATGACCGCATCCTGACGATCGCGGATGGCAGGTAACAAAACCACAAATTCATCGCCGCTACGTCGTGATACGGTATCGCAGGCACGGACGCAGTCGCCCATACGTTTGGCGACTTCCTGCAGCAGTAAATCGCCTACGATGTGCCCATGCCGATCGTTGACCTGCTTGAATTTGTCCAGATCAACAAACAATAGTCCTACTGTTTCCTGATGTCGCTGTGCCGACAATACTGCCTGAACCAGTCGGTCATCAAACAAAATACGGTTTGGAAGACCCGTCAGGGCATCGAAATGCGCCAGGAGGCGGATTTTATCCTCGGCCTGCTTGCGTTCGGTAATGTCGTAGAACATGATGACGTGGTAAGCCACATGACCGTGGCGGTCTCTGACCGGGTCGTACATGGTCCAGGCGGTGAACGGCTCCTGGCGTGCAGTTTCAATCAAAGCCTCGCCATGCCAGGACACTGAGGCCTCATTCAGCCAAGGCAATTCCTGGGTAGCCGTAGGCCGAAATAGCTGTTCTACCGAGGTACCCAGGACTTCAATGGCACTAAGGCCAGTAGCTCTTGTATAGGCCGGGTTCACGGATACCACTTGGCCTTTGGCATCGCATACCACAACCGCTTCACTGACTGAGGCAATCAGGCTGGCCGCCAGCTGCGCTTCGCGCTCGGCATTAACCGACTGCGCACATTCGTTCAATGATTTGACCAAAGCCTCGGTTCTGACCGGTTTGAGTACATAGCGATCTATACCGGCCTCTATCGCCTGGAGTAGATAATCCACATCGTTGAATGCGGTAGTCACGATGATGGGAACTGCACTGTCGTGGTGTTTGATCGCCGCTGACATGGTCAGGCCATCCATTTGTGGCATGCGTACGTCCGTGATTACAATGTCAGGAGACTGTTCCAGGAATTTCTCCAGCCCGTCTTGCCCGTTTTCTGCGACCAGCAGTTTCCCCACGCGACGTTTGAGGAATGGTTGCAACTGACTGCGTATAGCGGCATCGTCTTCAACATACAGCACCGTCATGCGCGCCAGTTGGGCTTGCTGATGTATTGCTGCAATTTGATTTTTTTCGGCTAGGGTGGGTGGTGCTGTCATTTCGGTACCCGGGTCACGGTTGTCCTGTTCGGATTGACGGCCGGAATCCAACCCAACTTGAGTGTTGCCGGTCGTCCGATTTGACCCCTTTTTCGGGACTACGGGTTTCATGCCGCATCTGCCAAAGGTGTGGTAATACGAAATTCTGCGCCATCTGCGGTATTTTCTACTTCAATACGACCGCCAAAATTGTTTTCTATGATCATCTTTGACATATACAGGCCGATACCGATACCTTTTGGCCGGGTCGTGAAATACGGGTCAAAAATTCTCGGCAATATGTCCAGGGCAATACCCTGACCATTGTCGGTCACGGTGATCCAGGCTTCCTTCTGATTCGAGTCCACCTTAACCTGAACCTGGCCTGCAGCCAGACCACGTTCCTGAATGATCTCGCGCGAATTACCCAACAGGTTTAACAGTGCCTGGGTATATTCGTTCTCGACTCCCATCACTTCGCCATCTTTCAGGCAAACGAACTGCAGGTCTATGTCCTGTTGGGCGTAGGCACTTTGAACAATCGATACAGCTTTTTGCGCTGCCATGCAGACCGAAAACCTTTTTCGCTCTCGATTGCTGCGATAAAAATTTCTGAAGTCTTCGATAGTTGCCGACATGGTTCGAATCAGCTCTTCTCCGAATGAAACCTGTTCCTGCAGATAGTGAGGTGTCAAGTCGCCATAACGTTGGGCGTCACGCAAATTGGCCAGAGTGAGCGCCAGGGCATTGAGCGGCTGACGCCATTGGTGGGCGATGTTGCCTATCATCTCGCCCATCGCCGCCATACGCGACTGGTGAATCATCAAATGATCCTTGTCACGGTTTTTAGCCACCTCGTCACGTATCCTGGCCTCAAGCGTGTTATTCAGGCGGCGAAGTTGAGTTTCAGCGTTCTGACTTTGGGTCACATCGAGTTGTGTTGCCAGTACGCGCACCGGTTTGCCGCTAGCATCGCGCTCGACAATACGCGCATTACCCTCGACATGATGCCATTCCCCATGTGCTCCACGAACACGATACTGACAGGTATAGTCTGATCGCTGGCCGCCGAGATATAGCCCCAGTTCCTCAAGTACTCGCGCCCGATCATCGGGGTGCAACATGGCGCTCCATTTTTCATGGTTCAACCAGAATTCATCTGGCTTATAGCCTAGCGAATGGGCGTAATCACGATTGATGGTCATGTTGCCGCTCACCACATCCCAGTCACATAAACCCAGGCCCGACGCTGCTAGCGCCAGGCTTAGGCGCTCTTCATTCATACGTGTTTCATTCAGAGCATGGAGCAATCGCCTGAACAGATATAGCAACACCAGACAAAAAATCAGGATTAAAGCGGTGCCTATTGCGGCTAGCGAGACCATTAGCATGGTGTTTTGCTGGAATGCCCCTAATGCCACCTGCTTTTCGAGGCTCACCAGGGTACGTAATGGATAACCGGCTAATGGCTGTTCCAGGGTAATGCGACTGGCATCCGCCTTATAGGCATCCAGTTGCAGTGCTTCTCCTGGACGTACTACATCGTATTCACGACTGGCACGCACCACATGATCGTCCCCCAGAACAGCCATGATGCTGGTTGTGTCTATGGGCTGTTCACCTAAAAATTCCGTCAAGCATTCAGGATTGAGAAAAGCCACTACGACACCGGCAAAACTGCCATCGGCATGATCAAGCCGGCGCGACATGGGGATCGACCAGCTGCCGGTTTCTCGTTCCAAAACTGGCGCGCTAATGTATAGTCCATGAGCCGGATTATTGACATGAATTCGAAAATAGGCCTGTTCGGACAATTGACTGTTGCGTAAATTTGGCAATGTTTTAAGCAGACTGTGTAGCACCACGCCGTCGCTACCCACTACAAACAGGGCATGCAGCAAGTCCGGGTCTGCTGATGTATTGGTAGACAACGTCGGTACCACACTTTTTAGCCGTACTTTACGTTCGGAAAGCGCTGCGTACTGTCGCTTGATGTCGAGCATGATGTGGTCGGCCTCGCCCAGAGTACGCAGGGCATTCTCAGAAAAGGCCATGCTGTAATTTTGCACATCCAGGCGAGCACGTGCCTCAGCTTCATGGTACTGATCACGGACGACAAGCAGGGTCGAAAGCCACAGCAGCCCCAACAACATCAGGGTAAAAATGATAGTGACGCGCGTAGCGTTCAAACGCAGGCGAAAGCGCAATAAGTTAATTTCGACCGTTCTTGCGCCGGAAAAGAGTGCAGGTCTCGCTGTCATGGCACGCTAGGTTGCAATGACTGCCGCCCGAAATCAAGCTTTATGCATCTTGTGTGTGGTTTCAGTGCCCGGACCCAGCCAAATAACACATTAGGTTCATTTTTCACACAACACAAAAAACGTCACTTGCAACTTTTAAGTGTTTGCTTAATAATATCTTCGCTGTTTAGGTCACAAACCTTGGCGGCCACGTGTCTGCCCTACCCGGGTCATTATTGCCAGGAGCTCAACCATGAATGCCCCTTTGCCTGAAGCTATACGCCAAGCTTTAGCCTCTGTTTCGCTAGACGACAAATACACTCTGGATCGTGGTCGGGCCTATATGAGCGGTATTCAGGCGCTGGTGCGTCTGCCCCTGCTGCAGGCCGCACGCGACCGCGCCGCCGGTCTCAACACGGGCGGCTTTATCTCGGGTTACCGTGGCTCTCCCTTGGGGGCGCTGGACCAGGCACTCTGGAAAGCCAAAAAACATTTAGCCCAGCACAACGTCGTATTTCAGCCCGGCGTTAATGAAGACCTGGGCGCGACCGCCGTGTGGGGCACGCAGCAGGTGGCGCTGTCTGCGCAACGCAAGGTGGATGGTGTCTTCAGCCTGTGGTACGGCAAAGGCCCAGGGGTGGACCGCAGTCTGGACGTATTGAAACACGCCAATGCGGCTGGCTCTTCGCGTTATGGCGGCGTACTGGCGCTGGCGGGTGACGATCACGGCTGCAAAAGCTCGACCTTGCCGCACCAGAGCGACCATGTGTTCAAGGCGGCCAGTATGCCGGTGCTATTTCCGGCGACAGTACAGGAATACCTCGACTTGGGGCTGCATGGCTGGGCCATGAGCCGCTATTCCGGCCTGTGGGTCGGCGTAAAATGCGTGACCGATGTGGTCGAAGCCTCGGCCTCGGTCATCGTTGACCCAGATCGAGTACAAATTCAATTACCGCAGGATTTCATCTTGCCGCCCGAGGGTCTGAACATACGCTGGCCCGACACCCCGCTGGAACAGGAAGCACGCCTGCTCGATTACAAGGCTTATGCGGCCCTGGCTTACGTGCGCGCCAACCGGCTCAATTACAACGTCATTGATTCGCCGCACGCCCGTTTCGGCATTATTACCACCGGCAAAAGTTATCTGGACACCATGCAGGCGCTGACTGACCTGGGTCTGGATGCAGACACCTGCTCGCGCCTGGGCATACGTGTACATAAAGTGGGTATGGTGTGGCCGCTGGAAGCTACGCTGACACGTGAATTTGCCGAGGGGCTGGAAGAAATTCTGGTGGTTGAAGAAAAACGCCAACTGATTGAATATCAACTCAAGGAAGAGCTATATAACTGGCGTGAAGATGTCAGACCGCGCATCTTCGGCAAGTTTGATGAAAAAGATGGCGGTGAATGGTCGGTGCCCCAAGGCAACTGGCTGTTGCCAGTCCATTACGAATTGTCGCCAGCCATTATCGCCAAAGCGATTGCCTCACGTCTGGAAAAATTTGAACTGCCCGGCGACATTCGCGCCCGCATTCAGGCACGCCTGGGCATCATTGAAGCCAAAGAAAAATCACTGCACACCTACCACGCACCGGCTGAACGCAAACCTTATTATTGTTCCGGTTGCCCGCACAATACCAGTACCCAGGTGCCCGAAGGCTCGCGCGCGCTGGCTGGCATCGGCTGTCACTACATGGCTATCTGGATGCCGGACAATGACGATGGCAGTACACGTCGTGCCGAGATGTTTTCGCAAATGGGGGGCGAGGGTGTGCCGTGGATTGGACAGGCACCCTTTACCAACGAAGCGCATGTCTTTGCCAATCTGGGCGATGGCACTTATTTTCATAGCGGCACGGTGGCCATTCGCGCTGCCATTGCCGCTGGCGTCAATATCACTTACAAGATCTTGTATAACGATGCGGTCGCCATGACCGGTGGCCAGCCGGTAGATGGCGTCTTGACCGTGCCGCAGATTGTGCGACAAATGCAGGCCGAGGGTGCGAAGAAAATTGTCATCGTCACTGATGAACCGGAAAAATATCAGTCCGTCAATTTAGGGGCCGATGTACCAGTGCATCACCGCGATGACCTGCTCAAGGTGGAACGCGAATTACGTGCTATTCCCGGCTGCACCATCCTGATTTATGACCAGACCTGCGCCAGTGAAAAACGGCGTCGGCGTAAAAAAATCATCAATGGTCAACCGTCTTTTCCTGACCCGGCGAAACGCGCCTTCATCAATGAAGCCGTGTGCGAAGGCTGCGGCGATTGTTCGGTCAAATCGAACTGTTTGTCGGTCGAACCGCTGGATACCGAATTCGGACGCAAACGCCAGATCAATCAAAGCTCATGCAACAAGGATTACTCCTGCGTCAATGGTTTTTGCCCCAGCTTTGTGACGATTGAAGGCGGAGGGCTGAAAAAACCCAGGCCTGCAACAGGCGGCGCACAATGGACACACACCCTGCCCGAACCCGCTGTGCCCGGACTGGAATCTGGCGCTGATGCTCCTTATCGCATTCTGATTACTGGCGTTGGCGGTACCGGGGTCGTCACCATCGGCCAACTGTTGGGCATGGCCAGTCATCTTGAAGGCAAAGGGGTCAGCGTGCTCGACATGGCCGGGCTGGCGCAAAAAGGCGGTTCGGTTTTTAGTCATGTGCAAATTGCCAGCTCGCCACAACACCTGCATGCCACGCGCATTGCCATGGGCGAGGCTAACCTGATTATCGGTGGTGATGCCATTGTCAGTGCTAGTGCAGATGCGCTGCAAAAAACCCTGCCCGGCAAAACTCAGGCTGTCATCAACTCGGCACAATCTCCTACCGCCGACTTTGTGCGTAACCCGGACTGGGCCTTTCCCGCACAATCGTGTGAAAAAGAAATTGAACAATTTTTAGGCGGTGCCGAATTCGCCAATTTTGTCGATGCGCAACAACTGGCCGTGAGTCTGCTCGGTGATGCAATATATGCCAACCCGTTACTGCTGGGCTGGGCCTGGCAAAAGGGCTGGGTACCGCTGCATCGTGAAAGCCTGTTGCGCGCCATAGAACTCAACGGCGTCAGTATTGAAAAAAATCAGCAGGCGTTTGAATGGGGGCGTCGTGCCGCGCACGATCTGGCGGCGGTTGAAAAAATTGTACGCCCGGCACAAGTGGTTGAATTCAAGCGACCGCAAACACTGCAACAACTGCTGGAAACGCGGGTTCAATTTTTGACCCAATATCAAAATGCCGCTTATGCCAAAACCTATGCCGATTTCGTCAAACAAGTGCAGCAGACCGAGTCTGAAAAAACCGGCACGCAACAGTTAACGCAGACGGTGGCGCGCTATCTGTTCAAGCTCATGGCGTACAAAGATGAATATGAAGTCGCACGCCTGCATAGCGACCCGGCATTTCTGGAAAAAATACGGCAAACCTTCGAGGGTGATTACAAACTGGTCTTTCACCTGGCACCCCCATTACTGGCCAGAAAAAATGATAAAGGTGAACTGGTCAAGCGTCCTTTTGGTGCCTGGATGCTGACTGCCTTCAAAGGATTAAGTCGGCTGAAGTTTTTGCGCGGAACGGCATTCGACCTGTTTGGTTATACCGCTGAACGCAGGATGGAACGGCAATTGATTGTCGATTACAAACGCACCATAGAACAATTATTGACTTCGCTTAATGCCGATAATCTGGCACTTTGCACACAAGTGGCGCGTATTCCCGAAGAAATTCGCGGTTACGGCCATGTAAAAGAAAAACATCTACAGGCAGCCAAACAAAAAGAGGCGCAATTGCTTTTGCAATTCCACAATAAAAAGGCGGCCTGAATAATAAAAAGCCCACCGAGAGGTGGGCTTTCGTTCGTATTTCGTTAAGCTCTTAGCCCTGGCTATCTGCCAGGTGCCTCTGAATTGGCGAAAAACTACAAACTGCTTAATTAACGATATCAGGCGGGGCGAATATTGACCGCTTTTTCGCCTTTCGGGCTGGAAGCACGTTCAAAAGTGACGCGCTGATTTTCCTTCAGGCTTTTAAAGCCTGAACCCTGAATATCCTGAAAGTGGGCGAACAAGTCAGCGCCACCTGCATCAGGGGTAATAAAACCAAAGCCTTTGGCATCGTTAAACCATTTGACCAGACCTGTTTGAGTACTCATGTTAATTCCTTTGTAAATAAATAAGGGCAACGCCCGAGACGCACGGCGAACCAAGAAAAGTAACCGGAGGTATTTCAAACAGACAGGACTCAAACGAGCCGAACAGAAGACTAACCAACAATAACTCGCGACTTGATGCAAGTGCAGATGCCTTTATACACGTTTTTCGCGCAAACACCAAATGCTGATTCGTAACAATGCGTTATGTGGCGGTTTTTTTGCTCAATAAGGCCTGCAAGGCCGCGGCTGTAGCGCGGGTGTCGCGCTTTTCTTCGCTTTTTTTCTGTTGCAGTGGCGCGTCCAGACCCATTTCCACAATAAAGCGGCTGGGCTCGCAGGCGCGGAACTCGCGCCCCCGTTTACGCTTCTTGCACCAGCTCAGGTGCAGACTACGCTGTGCCCGTGTAATGCCCACATACATGAGCCGGCGTTCTTCTTCTATGCGCGCTGCACCCTCGTCCTCATCTGCCCGGGTATGAGGCAGCAGACCTTCTTCGGCACCGACGATAAAGACATGCGGATATTCCAGCCCTTTGGCGGCATGCAGGGTCGAAAGCCGGACAGCATCGAGGTCGGCATCGTTTTTGTCGATCAGGCTCATGATGGCGACGGTCTGGGCGACATCGAGCAAGGTAGTTTCGGCATGAAACTCATCGGCTGCGGCGCGCTGTCCCATCCACTGCACGAAGTCGAGCACGGCTTGCCATTTGTTTTGCGCGCTACGCTGATCGTGCTGTTCATACAACCAGGCTTCGTAGTCAATGGCCTTGAGCAGGTCTTGCATCAAGGTCTGTACGCTTTCCTGCCCTTTTTCGCGTTCGGCGCGGTACTGGATACGGTTGATGAAGTCGCCAAACTCGCGTAAGTCGTCGAGCTTTTTACTCAGCACTTCATGCACCCCCGGCAAATACACCGCCTCGAATAATGAGACACGGCGCTCACCGGCATAAGTGCCCAGCGCTTCAAGGGTGGCATTGCCAATGCCACGTTTCGGTGTGGTCACGGCGCGGATGAAGGCCGGGTCATCGTCCTGGTTGGTCAGCAAACGCAAATAGGCGCTCAGGTCCTTGATTTCGGCGCGCTCGAAAAAACTTTGGCCACCACTCATGACGTAGGGTATTTTTTGCTCGCGCAGTTGTTGCTCAATGATGCGTGCCTGATGATTACTGCGGTACAAAATCGCAAAATCGCGATGTGCCGCGCGCTTTTCAAATTTCGCTCCGATCAGGCGCGTGACTACTTGCCGTGCTTCATCTTCCTCATCGGCATAGGCGCTCACGCTAATGGCATCGCCCAGGCCGTGATCGCTCCACAATTTTTTCTCGAAAATTTTGGGGTTGTGCGCAATTAAGGTATTGGCCGCCTGCAAAATGCGCTGGCTGGAACGATAGTTCTGTTCCAGCTTGATCACTTGTAACCCAGGCCAGTCTTTTTCCAGTTGTACGATGTTATCCAGCGTCGCGCCACGCCAGGCATAAATGCTCTGGTCGTCATCACCCACCGCGGTGAAGGCACCGCGCTGTCCGGCCAATAATTTCATCAAGGCATATTGACAGGCATTGGTATCCTGGTATTCGTCCACCAGCAAATAACGGGTGCGCGCCTGCCAGTGCGTCAGGCGTTCGGGCTGTTGTTGCAACAGCTTGACCGGCAGTCGTATCAGGTCGTCGAAATCTACCGCCTGATAAGCGCGCAGTGTAGCGTCATAGCTCAGATAGGCACGCGCCGCTTGCAGAATGTCGTCGTCATGCGCGGCATTCAAGGCGGCCTCAGGCTCGAGTAACGCATTTTTCCATAAGGAAATTTGGTTGGCGACCGACCAGATCATTTTTTTGTCGGTGCTGTTGAGCAGATTTTGCAAGATGGAAAACGCATCGGTCGCATCCAGAATGGAAAAGCCCGGCTTCAGTCCCAGGTTCTGCGCCTCACTGCGCAGCAGTTTGACGCCGAGTGAATGAAACGTACTCACGGTCAGGCCGCGTGCCGATAGCCCTTTATCATTTAACAAGGCATCGGCGCGTTCTTTCATTTCCAGTGCCGCCTTGTTGGTAAAGGTCAGGGCAACAATTTGCCTGGCTTCAAATCCGTTTTCAATCAGGTGCGCTATTTTGGCGGTGATGACGCGCGTCTTACCCGAGCCTGCCCCCGCCAGTACCAGGCAGGGTTGTTCTGTAGCGCGCACGGCGGCGCGCTGCGGGTCGTTGAGTTGCATGCTCATATCGCCAGCGGGTCCACCTCGACGCGCCAGCGTACCGGGGTTTTGAGTTCGGCCAGTTTCGGCAACCATTGGTCCAGACAGGTTTGCAACTGCGCGCGCGAGGCTGACTCAAGCACCATTTGTGCGCGCTCGACATGGGCAACGCGCACCAGTGCCAGTGGTACGGCATCGTACATTCGCACACCCTCGTGCTCTTGCGCCAGCTCACGCGCCTGCTGTAAAAAGTCAAGCGCGGTTTTAAGCTGTTTGGCCTCGGCTCGCAGCAATGCCTGGTACGACCATGGCGGCAAATGTGCCTCGCGTCTTTCGCCCAGGGCTTGCTGGTAATACGCGGCGTCGTCATGCCGTTGCAGGGCCTGGTACAGCGGGTGTTCCGGGTAGCGGGTCTGCACCAGGGCCTGCGCAGTGCTTGCAGCGCCGGTCTGGGCGCGGCGCCCGGCACGCCCGATGACCTGGTGCAGTTGTGCGAATAGTCGTTCGGCGGCGCGAAAGTCATGCGAGAACAAGGCCGCGTCTGCATTGATAACCCCCACCAGCCCGACATTGGCAAAGTCATGGCCTTTGGCCACCATTTGCGTCCCGATCAAAATATCGACATCGCCCGCATGTACGCGCTGTAAAGTTTGCTGGGCACTGCCTTTGCGGCTGCTACTGTCTGCATCCAGACGCACCAGGCGCGCCTGAGGGAAAACGGCGTGCAAAGTCTCTTCCAGCCGTTGTGTGCCACGACCGACGGGAGATAAGTCCTGATTGCCACAATCGGGGCAGGCACGGGGAACGGGCGCTTGCCAGCCGCAATGGTGACAATGCAGCCGATTGTCGGTCTTATGCATGACCACATAAGCCGAACAACGCGGGCAACCGGCCAGCCAGCCGCAGGCCTCACAACTCAGCACCGGGGCATAGCCGCGCCGGTTCAAATAAATCAAAGCCTGCTGTCCGGCCGCCAGAGTATCCTGCAGCGCCTGCCTCAGCGCCCGGGTCAGCCCCTGTTCCGGTTTATCTTGGGCAGTATTGATGAGCCGCACTTCTGGCAATGTCGCTTGACCGCTGGCGCGCTGGCTCATGCGCAGGCGAACATATCGGCCCTGCTCGACCTGACGCCAGCTTTCCAGTGACGGGGTGGCCGAACCCAGCACTACCGGAATTTTCAAGTCATGGGCGCGCCATACTGCGAGGTCACGCGCCGAATAATGTACACCCTCTTGCTGCTTGTACGAGGGGTCATGTTCTTCATCAACCAGTACCAGACCCAGGCGTGGCAAGGAAGCCAGAACTGCCAGCCTCGTTCCCAATACAATATCTGCATGTGCTTTATGCGCACTCAGCCATGAGTGCAGACGCTCACTTTTCGCTAGTTCACTATGCAAGGTAACGACCCGATATCGGGAAAAGCGCTGCTCAAAGCGTGCCAGCAATTGTGGCGTCAGATTGATTTCGGGCACCAGCACCAGCACCTGCCGACCTTGTGCCAGTACGGTCTCGGCCATACGCAAATACACTTCGGTCTTGCCGCTGCCGGTCACGCCATGCAACAGCAACGGCACGGGGGCGGGTTTTTGTCGTTCGCGCTCAAAGGCCAGCAGAACTGCGTGTTGCTGCTCGGTAAGTGTCGGTGGCGCTAGGTCAGCACTCAGGCTCACTTCGTTTTCGGCACTTGCCTTCAAAGCCTGCATGGCTTTTTCTATAGCCACATGGCGCAGATGTGCGGGTGCTTTCTTCGTTGCCTTGTAAGCACTTGCTTCCTTGAGTGCCGCCGGCAAACTCTGTAGCGCCACTTCACCCACCGCGTGTTTGTAGTAATGTGCCGCGAACTGCACCAGACGGCGCCAGTCTGCTGATAGAACCGGCACGTCCTCCAGCAAGCGTATTGCATGACGTATTTTTTCGCTGGTCAAAGTGGGCTGAGACTGAACGCCCATGAGCAAGCCCACCACTTGCCGATTGCCCCAGGGTACGACGACACGCAAACCGACTTTTTCCTGCCAGTCTTGCCAACTCAGACCAGACTCGTCGGGCGGCCAATAGTCGAACAAGCCCAGCCCTTTGCCGCGCCAGGGCACATCTATGGCGACTTGCAAAACGGCTTCGGCTGAATTCATTCGTGTAGCACCTGATGAATTGTTATTTACTTGAGATTTATACACCAACTCACTGAATTAAAAAGACTTTATGTATGTCCACAATTTTTGTGGATAACTATGTGGATAGAAACGGTTTCAAGGCTTAAATCTATATGAAATCAAGCATTTAGACAAAGCGCCCAACATTTGTACACGCAAAAAGCTCATATTAATCAATAAGTTAGGAAAAAGCCTCAGTTGCCGTGCAAAACTGGTGAGATTTTCTTCGCGACCGAATTTTTGTGAATAAGTCAAGTCACTCACCACAAAAAACGCTTGACGAAATCCTCATTTACTGGCTTCTTATGTTTCAGACAGGTTTCACGTCATCTGTTGCGCCGATTCGGGAGCCACATGAAATGCACGGCTGACTTCATGCACCGTATCCACCAAAATCGAAACGCTTTCAGGCGGGGTAAATTGTGAAATACCGTGCCCCAGGTTAAAAATATGTCCGGAGCCGGGCTGGTGCTGGCCATAACTCTGCAATAGACGGCTTACTTCGGCACGTATCGCTTCGGGCGGCGCAAATAGAACCGAAGGGTCAAGATTGCCTTGCAGGGCGCAACCATCCGCGACGCGTGCCCGTGCTTGTGCCAGATTCACGGTCCAGTCCAGTCCCACGGCATCAGCGCCAGTAGCCGCCATGTCTTCCAGCCAAAGGCCGCCGCCCTTGGTGAATATTATCGAGGGTACGCGCCGTCCCTCATGCTCACGCTTGAGCAAAGACAAGACCCGGCGGGTATAAGTCAGCGAGAAGCTATGAAATGCGCCATCGGCCAGCATCCCGCCCCAGGTATCAAAAATCATTACCGCCTGGGCACCCGCGTCAATTTGCGCATTCAAATATTGCGCCACCGCCTCGGCATTGATATCCAGAATGCGGTGCATTAAATCTGGGCGGCTATAGAGCAAGGTTTTCAGGTGGCGATAATCGTCCGAACCACCCCCTTCGACCATATAACAGGCCAGGGTAAACGGGCTGCCAGAAAAACCAATCAAGGGCACACATTGCTCGCCGCGCCTGGACAAAGCCTGACGTATCGTTCTGACCGCATCAAATACATATTGCAGCCGCGCCATGTCAGGCACTTGCAGCGCTTTTATCGCCGCCTCATCGCGTAAAGGATGGGCAAAACGCGGCCCCTCGCCTTCAGCAAAACTCAAGCCCAGCCCCATGGCGTCGGGTACGGTCAAAATATCGGAAAACAAAATCGCCGCATCGAGCGCGTACCGATCCAAAGGCTGCAAGGTCACCTCGCAGGCATAAGCCGGGCTTTGTGCCAGACCCATGAACGAGCCAGCCTTGGCGCGGGTGGCGCGGTATTCGGGCAAATAGCGCCCGGCCTGACGCATTAACCAGACCGGGGTATAAGGCACTGGCTGGCGTAGCAGGCTACGTAAGAAAATATCATTCATTAGAGTGTTCTGATTCTGACAGTGCGCGCACCGTCGCCGAGCGAAAATCCATCCAGTAAAGCAACAAAGTCATCAAGAGAGCGGTGCCGAGCAACAGCCAGGCATTAACAAACCATAGCAGTACCGGAACCGCATAATAATAACTGCGTACGCCGTGGCTAAAATTTTCTCCCGCCAGTTCAACCAGACGCGCAGCCTGGTCGGCATTCTGCACGGCGCGCTGGTCGTGCATGCGCTCGCCATGGCTGGGCATGGCGCCGACCAGTATATTCACCACATTAAACTGGCGCAGTGCCCAGGTAAAACGCACCAGGGCATGGACGAAAATACCCAGCAACACCAGCGCCTTGATCTCGACGTGGCTAGCCGTTTGCTGTTCTGCCAGCGGCAGTGAGGCAACAATGCGCAGACCCTCATCAATCGAGCCCAGCAAAGCCAGCAGGGCGCCCAATATCAGCACCGTGGTCGATGAGAAGAAGGTCGAGGTCTGCATCAGATTGCCGACCAGCGCGGCATCGGCAATGCGGTTCTCACGCCCCAGCGCGTTTTGCATCCATTGCCGGCGGTAAGGGTGGGTATAGGCCAGCAAGTTAGGCCGGTTGTGTGACAGCAGTCCCGCGAAATAGGGGTATCCCACCCATAGCAGCAGCCATAGGCATACAGCGGTCAGATCCAGAGCAGAAAGTGCGGTCATAGTCGTAGGGTAACAGACCCGAGTTTTAGGACTCGCGCACAGGGCTTGCACTCATCGTACAGGTATTATATATGTTGTAGTGGGTGTTTTTACCGGGCACCGCGTCATCGCATTAGTATTAGTCTTACCCAATGTATACCTTGAAGATGGCCCCAAAAAATCGTTCCAACCTTTCTGTTGAAGTTCGCAACGCTGTCGATGTTTACAGTGCCGGGCTGAGCGCCGATGAACTGCGACTGCTGGACGAAGCCACCCTAAAAGCCAAACAAGACTTAGACGAAATGAATGCGCTTCTTGATCAAAGTTTAGCGCGCTCAAAAAAATTCTTTGAAGAAATGAATCGCCTTCGGAGTCAGGCATGAGCCTGTTTGCCGATATTCTCGACCGCCTGTCAGGCGTGACTAGCCTCAAAGAAAAAATTGCGGCACAAGGTAAAGTCTTAGAGCAAATGCAGCGCATTATGCTGGAACAGCAAAAAGACATTGCCGAATTAAGAGGAACGCTTAAAGCGCTCGCAACGTTGAGAAGTTAAATGCTCGAATCCATCAAGGCCTTCGTATGAGTAAAAAATTTATTCCTTCCCGAGACCGGCGTCCCGAAGCTTTAGAAATGCTTTGGAAAGGTTGCTTACAAGATTTAGAAGACAGGATGTCCAACTACACTCATACAGCAGAGTTAATTTCTGGCTTTCTTGATGAGCGTCGTATAACTAGCGCAGCAATGTATCTTAGATTCAATTTCAGTGACTTAATGCAAGTGGCGGTGTGTAACTTTAAAAAGGATCCCCCCCAAGATACACAGCCCTTGCGCAAAGCATTTCAACTGTTTCATTTGGCGGCGAAACTTTGGTTGCTCCAGCACCAAAAAGAAAATCTGGGTTATCAGAACCGAGATGATTTGTACGTTAGTCTGTTCCATTTGCATGGCTTAGCCGCCTACGGACAAGCTAATTTTGTCAGCGATGGAATGACAGATTACCTTTATCATTATCTGGTCAAGGGGCAGATACGAGATCATATTTTGGCTTTGGAAGCAGACTCGGCTTTTAGCGCATTCGCCAGTGTCTTGTTGACTGCGGCTTATGAAAAACGTTGGCCAGAACAGTTTGATGTTCCAGCGCTGGGTAATTTTGCGGGTTTATTAGTGCATACACAAGATGCGTCAGCGTTTGAGGCGGCATTAGTTGAGTATTGTGATTTTCGTATGATGCAATGCTTAGGTTATGACAGCATTGATTCCACCAGACGCCGTTCTTCAGCGACAACCAAATCATTTTTTGATGGACAACCCGCGTGGTGTGGTGTGTTTCCTACTGAATTATTCACGCTGCAACATATTGTACGGACTACGACAGGACGAGAGTTGTCTTTACATGCGCCTCATCCTTTGCTGCAGACGCAACTCATGCAAAAGCCAGTGGCTTTTCTGCCAGTCTATCAAGATGAGGAAACTGACAGAATTGATGCGTTCGGTGCCACCGAATTTGGCAGAGGTTGGAAGAATGCATTGTCTGTCTAACAGCACTAAACCTCTTCAATCTTCAAATCAAACCCTGGCATATAGATCCTCGAATACCATGCATGCATGGCGGCTAGGGTATAACCTAAAGCCGTACCCATTAACATAAATGTGCCCCCGAATAATTTCCACAAAGTGGCATCGCCAATTAGCAGTTGTAATGGAACAAGAACAAGAAATAGCACACCAATAATATTGCCAATCATCTTTTTCTTTATTTGAGGCGCAGAAAATATGAGGCTAAATTCTACCTCGCTAATCCAACCCCTGTGTTTGTACTGCGCCAACTGTTTGAGTACTGGAATCAACCATTCATTCTTTACATGAAATGCATGGCATATGACCATAAAAATCAATATTCCTAACGCTACTACCCACCAAGTTTGCCAAACGGGCGCGACCCAAACATTTTCTGGGATATCAATTCGACCGCTTTTCATGGTCACTGGACCATCCCCAATAAAACTCAAAAGACCAAAAGCAAATGGTGCAAAAGTATTTGCCATTAGTAAATGCGCTTTTAAGATAAAAAATTTCACTGTTTTTTTAAACAAATGAAGTAGGCCTATTGTGACAACAACAAATAGGCCTATGAGGTTAAGTACCAAAAATAAAATTGGAACTTTTTCTGAATACATCAAGAAAGAAAAAAGTAAATTTAAGAATATCGCTGTCCAATAAATAGACGGTCTAAATAACTCCTTATAAGCCTCGTAACGTGATTTCATACAGGTCGCTCTTTTTTTCGGGATAGTCAATTGCTGAAGAGTCTAAAACAAAAAAGGCCGCAGTGCGGCCCTCGACCACTTCAGGACATGTTGATCTTCAGCTTCAAAATTGCGCTGGTACCACCATGCTCATTCGTGTGTAGCGCCAGGGAACCGCGCATAGCCTGCGCCAGCCGTCGCACTACCACTAGGCCGACACCGGCGGCCCGCTCGACGACATCATTCGTTACCTTTACCGCGCCCAACCCCACGCCAGTGTCCTCGACCAGCAGTTGAGCATGGTTGCCATGAAGTTGTGCTGCTAGCGTCACCAGGCCGCCTTGGGGGGTGTGACGAATGGCATTACTGAGTAAATTGGCCACCATCTGCCGCAGCCAGCGCGTATCAGCCCAGACAACGACACCAGTTTCACTTTGCTGAGCCCGGCGTAGCAGAACACCATGGCGCCAGGCTGCCGCTGCAAATCGTTGCAGCATCTCCTCCACAACAACATCCAGCTGCACTTCTTCAGTGACCAGTGTGGCCTCTATCGATTCCAGCCGTGCCATATCCAGCAGATCGCTCAGCAGCCGATGCAGGTCTTCTATTTGACTCAGCATGACTCGCGCAGGGGTTGACGTTTCATCAGCCCTTTCCAGAACCTCTGCATGTCCGCGCAATACAGTCAGCGGGGTACGCAATTCGTGCGCCAGCATGGTCACCAGTTCTCGCTGACTGTTTATGACCTGCTCACGCTCGGTCAGTACCTGCGCCAAGTGTTCCTGCATCAGGTTAAAGTTGGTGGCCAATTGCGCCACCTCTACTGGGGGTTCAACCAGCACACGTCGCCTGGCATCGCGCTCCGCGGCCGCTTCTTTTACCGCTACGGACAGACGCTGTATGGGGGCGCTAAGTCGTTCGGCGCTGCGGTCGGCAAAATTACGCCGGAAAAAAAATAAAAACAGCGCCATAAATACACCAGACCCAACTCCCACCGCACCGAAGACCGATAACACCAGGAGAGCCAGATCGCCTGCCGCCATGGAATAGTCAGGACTGGACAAAACCATGACACGCTCTGCATCGAGTCGGATAAGTAATGCCGGCCAGCCCGGTGGTGCGCCGGTATTGGCTGCCTCACTCGCTGTTAGTCGTCTGCTGCCCTGGTCTGATATCTGTTCCAGGATTTTCTGCAAAGGCGGGTTAGTCATCCGCAGATATTGTCCATTGCTGACATCCCCATTTTGGCCTGCCACGATCATGGATACCACCTGCGACAAGCGAACCTGCTGACCATCGGGCAAACGGGCATAACCGGACGGTACTCCTTTTGTCTCATCAACCGTCATGGCAAGGCCGTAGACTGCAATCCATCGCACCAGTACCGGCCATTGCTCTGGGGTAGCATTACGTAATACTTGCCGCAAGTCTTGGACTTCAATTTCATCCAGCGGGTTAGTAGCCTGCAGTCGTAGCCAGGTATATTGGGTAATCAACAACAGACTGATAAAGGCTGCGGCTGCTAGCGCAAGGGCAATCACCGGCCTGAGTTGGGCACGCATCAGTTCCTGGCGTATGCTCAGCATATCGACCGTTGTGTTTTTACCGATTTCTGCGTTTCCCACTTTAACGACCTTGTGGATATAGCCGGTAGCCCACGCCGCGCACTGCCTCTATGGCTTGGGCTATGGCACTGTCACGTCCAAGATGTTCGCGCAAGCGCATCACGCATGTATCCACGGTACGATCCTCGCCATCGTAGTCACGTCCCCATACTTGCTGTAGCAGCCATTCGCGCGTCAGTATTCTGCCCTGAGCCTCTACCAGACAGGATAACAAGTCAAACTCTTTCGCTGATAATGTACAGGCCTGGCCGCGAACGCGAACCAGTTGGCGTGCGATATCCAGCTCGCAATCCAGCACACTTTGTGTAGAAATTGCCGCCTTGGCCAGCTTGTTTTGAGGTGCATGACGTCGCAGCAACACCGCTACCCGTGCGCTCAGTTCGCGCAGACTGAACGGTTTGACCACATAATCATCCGCCCCCAGCTCCAGACCGGCAACCCGGTCTGCCTCACTATCACGCGCCGTCAGCAGCAGGATGGGGGCCTGGAACCCCGATCCGCGCAGACGACGCAGAACCTCTATGCCATTGACTGCGGGTAACATGACATCCAGTATCACCATATCCGGCGCCCAGGACTGGCACAAAGTCAGACCCTGCTCACCATCGTTGGCGCTACGCACTTCATAGGCAAGCAAACGCAGCTCGCTAACGATGAGCGGCTGTACTTCGGTCGAGTCTTCGATTACCGCTATGCGTGCCATACCTGTATTCTGGACTATTCCTTTTCCATTTTGCATGATTGTCACCAAGTCACAACAAAAGTCCTACCAAAACAAGACCATCTTTATTGCTGTTGCCATTAAAGCGTGCTCATCTATCTGTATTATTCAGGCTTTCAATCATGCATTTTCAGGAGGTGTTTATGTTTTCTCGCATTCATTCCATTGTCGTCAGCCTGCTATTGTCAGTTTTCCTTGTGGCTTGTGCCAGCATCGACCAACCCAGTGTAGTTCCACCAGGGGCTGAACGGCTTAGCGTTACTGAAATTCGCGCCCTACTTGCTCAGCCAGTGATCTTTGATAATGGCATTAGCGGGGGCTTAAGCTATTCGTTCAGCCCTGATGGCAAGGTACTTTTTTCGATGCGTATGTTGCCAGCACGCAAGGCTGGTGCCTGGCGCGTGGGTGACGAGGGTCTTTGTGTACGCGTTGACAGCGATCCCTGGGAGTGCGGCCCGCTCTACCGTCTTGGTAATGGTCGCTACTACTTTGAGCAACCCGGGTATGATAACGACTACAATACTTTGACCGTTCGTAAATAGGTGCGGTGGCTATCGCTTTCCACAATTATTGTATGTTTGTCATACACTCATCTTGGAAGTGATGTCACTCATAAAACAAAAGGGTCGCGCTGCGGCCCTTTTGTTTAAGCACCTCTTTTGTCTTATCTCTTACGCCGCAGACGCTGAATCGCGGCAATTTGCGCCGCCATGGTCGCCAGCTCTGACTGGGCACGTGCCATATCAATATCGCTCTTGGCATTGGCCAAAGCCTCTTCTGCCGCTTTCTTGGCTTCGTTGGCCTTGGCTTCATCAAGATCGTGACCACGAATTGCGGTATCAGCCAGCACCGTCACGCTGTTGGGCTGCACTTCCAGAATGCCACCAGCGACAAAGACAAATTCTTCTTCGTTGTTATCCGCACGCTCAATGCGCACCGCACCGGGCTTGATTTTGGTAATCAAAGGGGTGTGGCCGGGCAGTATGCCCAGCTCACCCGAGATACCCGGCAAAGCCACGAACTTGGCCTCACCCGAGAAGATCGACTCCTCGGCGCTGACCACATCCACATGGATCGTTGACATGTTCGATCCTTTCTTAATTTAGTTCAGGGTCTTGGCTTTTTCGAACGCTTCGTCGATGGAGCCGACCATGTAGAACGCCTGTTCGGGCAGGTGGTCGCACTCGCCGTCCACCAGCATCTTGAAGCCACGAATGGTTTCTTTCAGCGGCACAATCTTGCCGGGCGAGCCGGTAAACACTTCGGCCACGTTGAACGGTTGCGACAGGAAACGTTGAATCTTGCGCGCACGCGCCACCGCCAGTTTGTCTTCCGGCGACAATTCGTCCATACCCAAAATGGCAATGATGTCGCGCAATTCTTTGTAGCGCTGTAATGTGGCCTGAACACGACGCGCCACGTTGTAATGCTCTTCACCAATCACATTCGGGTCGAGCTGACGGCTGGTCGAATCGAGCGGGTCCACCGCCGGATAAATACCCAGCGCCGCAATATCACGACTCAACACCACGGTGGCATCCAGGTGCAGGAAGGTGGTCGCAGGCGAGGGGTCGGTCAAGTCATCGGCTGGTACGTACACGGCCTGTATGGAGGTGATAGAACCGGTTTTGGTCGAGGTAATACGCTCCTGCAATTTACCCATTTCTTCTGCCAGTGTCGGCTGGTAACCCACCGCAGAAGGCATACGACCCAGCAACGCCGACACTTCGGTACCGGCCAGGGTATAACGATAAATATTATCGACGAACAGCAGAATGTCACGGCCTTCATCGCGGAATTTTTCTGCCATGCTCAGACCGGTCAAGGCCACGCGCAGACGGTTGCCCGGGGGCTCGTTCATCTGACCGAACACCATCGCGACCTTGTCCAGCACTTTCGATTCTTCCATCTCGTGGTAGAAGTCGTTGCCTTCACGGGTACGCTCACCGACACCAGCAAACACCGAATAGCCACCGTAGCTCTTGGCGATGTTGTTGATCAGTTCCATCATGTTCACGGTCTTACCGACACCGGCACCGCCGAACAGACCAATCTTGCCGCCCTTGGCGAACGGGCAGATCAGGTCAATCACCTTGATACCCGTGGGCAACAATTCAACCGAGGGACTCAGTTCATCAAACTTTGGCGCGGGCTGGTGAATGGCGCGGCGCTCTTCGGTCGCAATCGGGCCGGCATCATCAATCGGGCGACCTAGCACGTCCATAATGCGTCCTAAAGTGGCAGTACCCACGGGCACCATAATCGGGCCGCCGGTGCTATTGACCTTCATGCCACGGCTCAGGCCGTCAGACGAGCCGAGTGCAATGGTACGCGCCACGCCGTCGCCCAGCAATTGCTGCACTTCAAATGTCAGCCCTTTTTCGGCGAACTTGGTTTGTTCTGCTGCGTCGAGTTGCAGCGCGTCGTACACCTTGGGCATCTGCTCACGGGGAAACTGTATATCCACCACCGCGCCGATGCACTGGACGATTTGACCTTGTGCGTTCATGATGTTTTCCTTTGCTTAATTTTTACTCAATTCAACTGATGGCCGCTGCGCCGCCGACGATCTCGGACAATTCCTTGGTGATCGCCGCCTGACGCGCCTTGTTATATGTCAACTGCAGCTCGCCAATCACATTTTTGGCGTTGTCTGAAGCTGCCTTCATCGCCACCATACGGGCCGATTGTTCCGACGCCATATTTTCTGCGACCGACTGATAGATCAGCGCTTCGACATATCGCACCAATAACTCATCTACGACCGACTGCGCGTCTGGCTCGTACAGATAATCCCAGCCGTAGCTGGCTTTTTCTTCCGCGCTCTGCGTCATTTTGTCGGCAGACAGGGGCAGCAACTGCTCCACCACCGGCTCCTGCTTCATCGTATTGATGAATTTGGTGTAGCACAGGTACACCGCATCAACCTCGCCTTTTTCATAGGCATCGAGTTGTACCTTGATCGGGCCGATCAGTTTTTCCAGATGCGGCTTGTCGCCCAGCTGCGTCACGTGCGAAACAACCTTGGCACCAAAGCGATTCAGGAAACCAAAGCCTTTGTTGCCAATCGCAGTCACTTGCACCTTGATGCCCTGGGTATCCAGTTCTTTCAGCTTGTTCAGGGTGGCGCGCAACACGTTGGTATTCAAACCGCCGCACAGACCTTTGTCGGTCGTGACTAAAATCAACCCAGCATTTTTGACGTCACGACGCACCAGGAACGGATGTTTGTATTCCGGGTTGGCAGCGCTCATGTGTGCAGCAATATTGCGCACCTTGTCGGCATAGGGTCGGGCAGCGCGCATACGTTCCTGCGCTTTGCGCATTTTCGATGCGGCCACCATTTCCATGGCCTTGGTGATCTTGCGCGTATTTTGTACGCTCTTGATCTTGGTTCGTATCTCTTTAGAGCCTGGCATGTGGCCACCTGAAATTAGTAAGCGCCGGTTTTCTTGAAGTCTTTGACGGCTTCATGCAACTTGGCTTCGTCGTCTTTCGACAGGTCCTTGGTCTTTTCAATGTTCTCGACCAAAGCGGCGTATTGGGTTTTCAGGAATTCACGCAAGGCTTTTTCAGCATCCAGCGCTTTTTTGACGTCGATATCGTCAAAATAGCCATTGTTCACCGCGAACAGGGTCACACCCATTTCCCACACCTGCAGCGGCAGATATTGCGGCTGCTTCATCAATTCAGTCACCAGACGACCACGCTCCAGCTGTTTGCGGGTGGCATCGTCAAGGTCGGAAGCAAATTGCGCGAACGCGGCCAGTTCACGATATTGCGCCAGCGCCAGACGCACACCACCGCCCAGCTTTTTAATGATTTTGGTCTGCGCCGCACCGCCTACGCGTGATACCGAAATACCGGCGTTAATAGCAGGACGAATACCGGCGTTGAACAAGTCAGTTTCCAAGAAGATCTGACCGTCAGTAATGGAAATAACGTTGGTCGGAACGAAAGCCGACACGTCACCGGCTTGTGTTTCGATAATAGGCAGTGCCGTCAACGAACCGGTCTTGCCTTTGACTTCACCGTTGGTGAATTTTTCCACGTAGTCGGCGTTCACACGCGCCGCACGCTCAAGCAGGCGGCTATGCAAATAGAACACATCACCCGGGTAGGCTTCACGACCCGGGGGACGACGCAGCAGCAAGGACACTTGACGATAAGCCCAGGCCTGTTTGGTCAGGTCATCATAAATAATCAGCGCATCCTGACCACGGTCGCGGAAATATTCGCCCATGGTACAGCCCGAGTAAGCGGCAATGTATTGCATAGCGGCCGACTCAGAAGCGGTGGCGGCCACGACTATGGTGTAAGCCATGGCGCCGGTTTCTTCCAGCTTGCGTACTACGTTGGCCACGGTCGATGCTTTCTGACCAATCGCCACGTAAATACAAATCATGTCCTTGCCTTTTTGGTTGATGATGGCATCGACCGCAACTGCTGTTTTACCGGTCTGACGGTCACCAATAATCAACTCACGCTGACCACGACCGACAGGCACCATCGCATCAATCGCTTTCAAACCAGTTTGTACCGGCTGATCGACGGATTTACGCGCGATAACGCCGGGCGCGACTTTTTCGATCACATCGGTCATCTTGGCATTGATCGGGCCTTTACCATCAATAGGTTGCCCCAAAGAATTGACAACGCGGCCAATCAGTTCCGGGCCTACCGGCACCTCCAGAATACGACCCGTGGCTTTCACCGTGTCGCCTTCCTTGATGTGTACATATTCACCCAGCACCACCGCACCGACCGAATCACGCTCGAGGTTGAGTGCCAGGCCGAAGGTGTTGCCAGGAAATTCCAGCATTTCGCCCTGCATCGCACCCGACAGGCCATGAATACGGCAAATACCGTCGGTCACCGAGACGACCGTGCCTTGGTTGCGAATATCGGCGGAAGCACCCAGACCCTGGATGCGGCTTTTAATCAGCTCGCTGATTTCGGAAGGATTGAGTTGCATAGTAGGCTCCGTTTCTTAATCTTTCGCTTGCGCGACTGCTTGGCTCAGGCTCAGGCAGTCAGCGCGGTTTTCATTTGTTCCAATCGGGCACGCACGCTGGTGTCCAACACTTCGTCACCGACCTTGACGCGAACTCCGCCGATCAGGCTGGCGTCGACGCTGACCACCGGGCGCAGTTTGATGCTGAATTTCTTTTCCAGCAGCAGCACCAGATCGTTAAGCGCCGCCGCTTCCAAAGGAAAGGCACTGCTGATTTCAGCATCGGCCACGCCTTCGTGCCCGTTTTTCAGGCGCTTGAATTGCACCGCCACTTCCGGCATGGCTTGCAAACGACCCTGGGCAATCAGCTCACGCACAAAATTTTGCGCGTATTGTTGCAACGGGGTTTTCACGACACCGGAAAACACCTGGTACAACTGCTCATCCGTTACCTTGGGGTCAAGCATCAGGGCGCGCATGTCGGCATGGGCGGCAACAGCCGCCATTTCGTCCACCAGCGCAGTCCAGGCGTTCAGGTCACCCTGTTTGGCGACCTGAAACAAGGCTTCAGCGTAAGGACGGGCAATCGTGGACAGTTCGGCCATGGCTCACCTCGCTCTTATAGCTGTCCGCGCAATTGCGCCAGCAGGTCGGCGTGCTTGGCCGCGTCAACTTCCTTGCGCAAAATTTGCTCGGCACCCGCCACTGCCAGCGCCGCCACCTGCTCACGCAAAACCGATTTGGCGCGTTGTGCTTCCTGCTCAATTTCAGCCTTGGCCGCTGTCACCAGACGATCGCCCTCGGCTTTGGCTTGCGCCTTGGCTTCGTCAATCAGCGCCTGGGCGCGTTTTTCAGTTTGCGCCACAATGTCGGCGGCACGTTGCCGTGCCTCGGCCTCGAGCTGTTTGATCTTGCCTTCAGCTGCCTTCAGGCTTTCAGTACCGCGGTCAGCCGCGGCCAGGCCATCGGCAATTTTCTTTTGCCGTTCTTCAATCGCCTTGATCAAAGGCGGCCAAATGAACTTCATCGTGATCCAGGCCAGGATGAAGAACACGATACATTGCAAGAATAGTGTTGCGTTAATACTCATGGGGCAACCTTAAAGGAAAATTTAAGGGGAATGCAGAACAGTCAGATCGGCTGGCACCGCATAACAGCACCAGCCGGATTCGGTTGACGGAAACTGCCGATTAGCCCGCGAACGGGTTGGCGAATGCGAACAACATCGCGATACCAACACCAATCAGGAACGCAGCGTCGATCAGACCGGCCAACAGGAACATCTTGGTTTGCAGCGCGTTCATCAGTTCGGGCTGACGTGCCGACGCTTCAAGATATTTACCGCCCATGATGGCAATACCGATACAGGCACCGATAGCGCCCAAACCGATGATCAAACCGCAAGCGAGGGCAACGAAAGCAACGTTGGTCATGATGACTCCTTGTTAAATAATCAATAAAAAATGAAAAACCAAAAACCTGACAACTATATTTAATGCGCTTCGTGAGACTGACCGAGGTAGACCAGGGTCAGCATCATGAAAATAAAGGCCTGCAACAAAATCACGAGGATGTGGAACACCGCCCAGGCAGTACCGGCCAGGATGTGTCCCAATGCCAGCAAAATACCGCCACCCGTGAAGTGCCAGGCGAAGGTGCCGCCCAGCAAGGCAATCAGGAAGAACAGCAACTCACCCGCATACATATTGCCAAACAGCCGCATACCCAAAGACACTGCCTTGGCCAGGAATTCGATCAGGTTCAGCAACAGATTGAAGGGTGCCAGCTTGATACCGAACGGCGCCGCAAACAGTTCATGAATGAAGCCGCCCGCGCCTTTGATTTTGAAGCTGTAATAGAACATCAGGATCAGCACACCCAGTGACATGCCCAGGGTGCCGTTCAAGTCGGCGGTCGGCAAGGGGCGCAGGTAATCCCACTCCGGTTTACCCAACACGCCGACCACCAGCAAATGCCATAGCTTTGGCAACAAATCGACGGGGATCAAGTCGATGGTATTCATGAAAATGATCCAGATGAACACGGTCAGAGCCAAAGGCGCTATGAAAGCACGGTTACCGTGAACAATGGATTTGGACTGTTCTTCCACCATTTCCACCAGCATTTCAACAAAACACTGAAACTTGCCCGGCACCCCGGTGGTGGCGCGACGCGAAGCCTTACTCAGGAACCAGAGCGTTAGCAAACCACATAAAACCGAGAAAAACAGCGTGTCGATATTGATGATGGAAAAATCAACAATGAAGCCCTGCTTTTCCGGCACCTGTAAATGCGCCAGGTGGTGAATAATGTATTCGGAAGCGGTCGGTGCTGCGCCGGTGGCCATAACAATTTCCTGCAAACTTTATAAAGACTTCTTGAAAAACAAACCGAACCCATAACTTTTCAGCGCCACGATCAGGCCGGCAATAAAAGCCGGCCATACCAGTGCCTTGTATATCACGGCGACCAGAAGCATCAGCAACAGGGACGAGGCCAATTTGACCGCTTCCCCTACGAAAAAATCCGTGACTCTGGCACCCCCGGCTCGTCTGGTCGCCAGTTTAAGGCGCCAGGCAAACCAGGCACTCGGCACGGCACACGAAGCGCCCCCCAGGACTGCGGACAGTGCCGCCGATGAACCGGCAAACACCAAGCACACCGCGCCAGTGATCAAAATCAATATCCACTGCAGCAGGAGAACCCGGGTCAACACTTCGCTGTTTTGTCGCTGTTGCTGTTTGAACCCATTACCCTCATCTCGCACTCATCCGCTTATAGAAAAAATGCATACCGCTCGAAAAACACGGATTGACTGGTAATCGGACAAACCCGTAAATTGTACGATTTTTTCCGGAGTGGCGTCAAATTCACCCATATACCCATAGTGTTATGCGGTCACGGTACGTGCCGGGCGTGGTAACCGAGCTGGATCAGGGCCTGTACCATCTCGGCCACGTGCTCCAGGCCGCGGGCGCGCACCACGAATTCGATTTCGACCGACTGCACCGGCAGCGTGGAAAAAACCCGGTGGTGATGGATCTGGTCAATATTGGCGCCGCTGCGCGCCAGTTGCTGCGCCACTTCGGCCAGACCGCCCGGAGTGTCGCGCACCTCGACGCATATCCGTGCCAGGCGTCCGGCGCGCGCCATACCGCGCTCGATAATGCCGGCCAGCACCAGTGGGTCAATATTGCCACCACATAGCACCAGTCCGACCCGTTTGCCAGCAAACCGCTCACGATAGCGCATGACAGCGGCCAGCCCGGCAGCACCGGCACCTTCGACAACAGTTTTTTCGATTTCCAGCAAGGCGACAATGGCCTGCTCAATATCGGCCTCATCCACCAAAACAATATCGTCAACGTATTGGCGTATCAGGTCTTGGGTGATGCGCCCGGGTTGCTTGACGGCAATGCCATCGGCAATGGTGCTGACACCAAACTCCGGCGTCTGCTGACGCAATGCTGACCACATGGAGGGAAAGCGCTGGGTCTGTACCCCAATAATTTGGAGCTCAGGCTTCAGGTTCCTGGCCGCGAGTGCAATGCCCGCCATCAGGCCACCACCACCTATGGGTACCACCAGAACATCCAGTTGCGGGCAGGCCTGCAACATTTCCAAAGCAATGGTGCCCTGGCCGGCGATTATTTTTTCATCATCGTACGGATGCACGAAAACAAAATCTTTTTGTTGCGCCAGGCGGTAGGCCTCGGTCTTGGCCTCATCGAAATTTTTACCCTGTAGCACTACTTGCGCAGCAAAGGCCCGGGTGCGCGCCACTTTGACTGCGGAAGCAAACTCGGGCATGACAATAGTGGCAGGAATACCTAATTGCTGGGCATGGTAAGCCACGCCCTGGGCGTGATTACCGGCCGAACAGGCGATGACACCACGCCCACGCTCTGACGGGGTCAGTGATTCAAGCTTGAATCGGGCACCGCGCTCTTTGAAAGAGCCCGTAAATTGCAGGTTTTCAAATTTCAGATAGGTTTCGCAACCTGTCATCTGCGACAAGGTGCGGGAATGCAGGCAAGGCGTATTTTCAATTTTTCCTTGCAGCGCCTGCGCGGCCTGTTGTACCTCCTGCAGCGTCAGCATCTCAATCCGGCCTGAACCGGGCAATCAAGCCCTCGAGCTGTTCATAATCATTGAAGTCGATAATCAGTTGTCCCCGGCCTTTGCTGTTTGCTTTCAAACTCACCCGCGTAGCCAGAGCATCTGACAACTCTTCTTCCAGTCGTACCACGTCACGACTTTTTTCTGCCTGGCGCGGCGCCTGGCCCGCTTGCAAGGAAAATTCCTGCGCGACCTTGGCCACCAGTTTTTCCGCTTCACGCACCGACAGGCGCTGCGCCACCATTTGATGCCCCAGAGTAATCTGACTGGCAGCATCTAGCGCCAGCAGGGCGCGCGCATGCCCCATGTCGAGGTCGCCGGCAAACAGCATGTCTTGCACCGGCTTAGCCAGATTCAACAAGCGCAACAAGTTGGAGGTAGCCGAGCGTGAACGACCAATAGCCTGAGCCGCCTGTTCATGCGTCAAGCCAAAATCGTGAATCAGACGCTGTACCCCTTGCGCTTCTTCGAGCGGGTTCAGGTCTTCGCGCTGGATATTTTCAATCAGCGCCATGGCCGCAGCGCTTTCGTCCGGTACGTCCTTGACCAGCACCGGTACCTCATTCAGGCCGGCCAGCTTCGCAGCACGAAAACGGCGCTCGCCCGCAATAATTTCATAGGCTGCTGCTGAAATTTTACGCACCAGTATCGGCTGCATCAGCCCTTGCGCCTTGATGCTGTCTGCCAACTCCTGCAATGCACCTTCATCCATGCGTGTGCGCGGCTGGTATTTGCCCGCCTGCAATTGTTCCAGTTTCAAACTGCTGACACCCGTACCGGCACTGCCTTCGGTGTTGACTGCCAGGTCGGGGGTATTGGCTCCCAGCAACGCTTCCAGACCGCGTCCCAGGCCTTTTGGCTTTTTGGTCGTGCTGCTCATTGTCATTCCATGTTTTGTATACGTTTAACCATTTCCTGGCCAAAGTTGATATAAGCCTGCGCCCCGCGCGAACCCTTATCAAACACCACGCCCGGCAAACCATAACTGGGCGCTTCGGCCAGGCGCACATTGCGCGGAATAATGGTGGCAAACACCTTGTCGCCAAAGTGCTGCACCAGCTGGTCACTGACGTTTTGCTGCAAGGTCATGCGCGGGTCGAACATAACGCGCAACAGACCAATCAATTTCAGTTGTGGATTGAAATTGCGGTGCACCGCCTTAATCGTATTCACCAGATCGCTCAGGCCTTCGAGCGCAAAATATTCGCACTGCATCGGCACGATCACGCCATCAGCCGCGCATAGCCCATTCAGGGTAAGCATGGACAGCGACGGCGGGCAATCAATAAGAATAAAGTCATAGTCGGCCTGGTGCGGGTTCAAGGCCTGTTTCAGTCTGTGCTCGCGTTGGTCCAGCTCAACCAGGTCCACTTCGGCACCTGCCAGATCACGATTGGCGGGCAATAAATCATAGCCTGCGTCTTCGGCCTTGACCCGCACCTGCGCGACCGGTTGCGCACCGATCAGCACCTGGTACACCGTATGCGTGAGTTCGCTCTTGTTGACGCCCGAACCCATGGTGGCATTGCCCTGGGGGTCAAGATCAATTAACAGTACCCGCTGCCCGATGGCCGCCAGGCCCGCCGCAAGGTTGACGGCCGTAGTAGTTTTACCTACCCCGCCTTTTTGATTAGCTATGCAAAAGGTTTTGGCCATGGCATTAGTGTATGGTGAGTTTGAAACCGAAGCCTATCAGGAACACGCCTGCCACCCGTTCCAGCCAGCGCGTCAGGCCACGATGACGCTTAATGCGCTCGGCAACCCAATGCGCACCCGCACATAACGACAGGCAATAGATCAGACTGATGACAGCAATCGTCAGCGACATGATAGCGAAGGTCATGAAACCCTGATGTCGCTGCGGGTCGATGAACAAGGGGAAAAATGCCATGTAAAACACAATGGCCTTGGGATTTAACAAGGTAATCCACATAGCCTGACGCAGATAATGATACGGGCGTATGTTGAGTACCGGGGCATCACCGTCTTTGGCCAGCACCAGACGCAGACCCAGGTAACAGAGGTAGGCTGCCCCGGCATATTGCAGGCCTTGAAACACCAGGGGGTGCGCTTGCAGCAAGGCTGCTACACCTAAAGCCGCCAGCCAGAGCAGGACCTGATCGCCCAGTATGACGCCGAAGGTAGCGGCTACGCCAGCACGAAACCCGCCCTTGCCGGTCGAAGTCAGTAAACAAAAAGTGCCCGGCCCCGGCAGCATCAAAAAAATGATGACGGCAATGACAAAGGCCCAATAATCTGCAATTCCTAACATAGGCTGTCGCGACCCAGAATAATGAGATGGCGCTGCGCCTCAAGCTGCGGCACACTCAATGACAAAATCTGCTGCGCCTGAATACCGGCGGGCAGGTCACTTAACTCGGCTTGCGGCATGACGCCTTTCATGGCAGCCCAGACCCCATCCTCGGCCAACAAGCCCTGGGTGCAGAGCACAAAATCTTTCAGGGCAGCAAAGGCGCGGCTGGTAATGACCTCAAACGGCGGCGCGCGCAAGGCTTCGACACGACCGGTATGTACGCTTAAATTGGGTAATTTCAGCAGGCCTTTGCACTGCGTGACGAAAGCGGTTTTCTTCGCCACCTTGTCAATGACATGCACCTGGGTGTCGGGCAGCAGTAAAGCCAAAATAATACCGGGTAGCCCTGCGCCACTGCCCACATCAAGAATGCGTTGCGGCTGACGCTCTAAAAACCAGGGCATGACCGCCAGACAGTCGAACACATGCACGACCAGTTGCTCGTGCGGGTCGCGCACCGCGGTCAGGTTATAAGTGCTGTTCCAGCGGTTTAACAGAGACAAATAATCGAGCAAGGCCTGTTGTTGTTCTGTACTCAAGGACAGCGATAGCTGCGCCGCCGCTTGCTGCAGCTCGCGCTGAAACGACAGCACGGCATTCATGCGGCTTGTTTCAGCGACTTGCGCAAATGAATCAGTAGCAAGGAAATGGCGGCCGGTGTCACGCCTGAAATGCGTGCGGCCTGCCCCAAAGTTTCCGGCTTGTGCAGATTGAGTTTTTGCCGGATCTCGACCGACAGTCCCTTCACCGTGTGGTAGTCCAGATCCAAAGGCAGGCGCGTGTTTTCATGGTGGGCATTGCGCGCCACTTCTTCGGCCTGGCGGTCAATATAGCCAGCATATTTAATGCTGATTTCGACCTGCTCGCGCTCGACAGGAGTCAAATTATCTGCGCCCTGCGCCTGCGGCAAGGTCATGAGTTGTTCATAACTGACATGGGGTCGGCGTAACAAGTCGGCGAGGCGATATTCGCGCTCAATGGCCTGCCCCAGCACGCGGCTGGCGTCTTCGGCCGGCAAAGTGCGCGGGTTGACCCAGGTCAGACGCAAGCGCTCGACTTCGCGCGCCACCGCGTCGCGCTTGCGGTTGAAGGCGTCCCAGCGGGTATCATCGACCACGCCTAACTCGCGCCCGATCTCGGTCAGGCGCATATCGGCGTTGTCTTCGCGCAGACTCAAACGGTATTCAGCACGAGATGTAAACATGCGATACGGCTCGGTCACGCCGCGCGTAATCAGATCATCAACCAGCACGCCAATATAGGCTTCGTGGCGCTTCGGTGTCCAGGTGGGCTTGCCTTGGGCGTGCAGCCCGGCGTTGATACCCGCCAGCAAGCCCTGCGCCGCCGCCTCTTCATAGCCGGTAGTACCGTTGATCTGCCCGGCAAAAAACAGACCGTGTATGTGCTTACTTTCAAAAGAAGCTTTCAATGCTCTTGGGTCGTAATAATCATATTCAATGGCGTAGCCGGGGCGCAACAGATGCGCCTGTTCCAGACCGCGTATCGAATGCACCAGGTCCAGTTGCACATCGAACGGCAGGCTGGTGCTAATGCCATTGGGGTAAAACTCGTGCGTGGTCAAGCCTTCCGGTTCAAGAAAAATCTGGTGGCTGGCTTTATCGGCAAAGCGATGTATCTTATCTTCAATACTCGGACAATACCGCGGCCCCACCCCTTCAATCACGCCGGTGTACATCGGACTGCGATCAAGTCCGGCACGAATAATGTCGTGCGTGCGCGCATTGGTATGCGTAATCCAGCACGGCAACTGGGTCGGGTGCTGCTCGGGGTGGCCGAGGAAACTAAACACCGGCATCGGGGTCACGCCATCAACGCCATCCCCCGGCTGTTCTTCCATGACCGAAAAGTCAATGCTGCGACCGTCAATGCGCGGCGGCGTACCGGTTTTCAGGCGGCCTTGCGGCAGTTTCAGCTCTTTCAGCTTTTGCCCCAAGCGTATCGCCGGTGGGTCACCGGCACGCCCGGCTGAATAATGTTGCAGGCCGACATGAATCAGACCATTCAGAAAAGTACCAGTGGTCAGCACCACGCTGCGGGCGCGAAACTGCAAACGCAGTTGCGTGACAGCACCCACCACGCGCTCACCTTCCAGCAACAAATCTTCGACCGCACTTTGAAACAGCCATAAATTCGGCTGGTTTTCCAGACAGGTGCGTATCGCCTTGCGGTACAGCACGCGGTCGGCCTGGGCGCGGGTGGCGCGCACTGCCGGACCTTTACTCGAATTCAAGATGCGAAACTGGATGCCGGCCTCGTCGGTCGCCGCCGCCATGACGCCACCGAGAGCATCGACCTCTTTCACCAGGTGCCCCTTGCCAATGCCGCCTATCGACGGGTTGCAACTCATTTGCCCCAGGGTGTCGATGTTATGGGTCAGCAATAAGGTTTTCAGCCCCATGCGCGCAGGCGCTAGCGCGGCTTCGGTACCTGCGTGACCGCCGCCTATAACGATGACATCAAACTCGTGGGGGAACTGCATAAGTAACACCTGCAAATTATCAAACCGGAATTGTATCCATATCAAAGGCCAAGCCCAAGAGTTTCCATAACAAAACGCCGGCCTGTTTCACGTGAAACATCAATAGGCAAACTCGGCGAAAAAATCTCTCTAGGTCAGTTGTCAGCCGCATCAGTCAATGGTCGATTCAGAAGGTCGGATCGCGATCAGATTCAACGACCTGTCCGGGATTCGCGAACCATCGCGACAGGATGCGCGGATTGACATTTTCAGCGCCGATAGCGCCGTGCCGCTTCGGTGTTATTGCCTTGCGATGAGCCAAGCACAGCTCACCGTAGCCACACAGCCCTTTTATCCGGTTCCTGTTTCACGTGAAACAGGAACCGGCCTTAATCAAAGAATGTAAATAACAGCGACGGTCAGCAAAACGCCGAGCAACAAACCAATAACTAGCTTGCCCACCCCCTGCCCAGGGTTGCCCGCTGGCCTGATTTCTTCCGGGGGGCGGGCGCGCGCACTGGCCTTGGGGGTAACGCGTTGTATCGCCTCATCTGCGCGCTGGCGAAGCTGATTAATGTCTTCCTGTACATAAGCTGGCGACTCACCGCCAGGAAACACCTTACTTAAGGAAACGCGCGCCTCGCCGGAAGCGGGTTGTACAGTTGGGACACCCAGCAAACCCGACTCTGATGGCAAGGCTTTCATACGTGAAGTACGGTTGATTTGCTCGGCAGTGGCGATTACGGTGACCGGATCAGCTTCACTCTGACGCAAAAAGTCCGATATGGTGGTGGGCGTGAACTCATGCGAGATGGCTGATGAATCTGCCGAACCAACTTCATAAGCCAGGCCCAGCTCCAATAGTCGCCGTATGGCGAGCTCAACCCGTTCAGCACGCAAGCTTGGCAACTTGCCGCACAGGCCATCAATCGTGGTGTTGTCGGTGAGGACAATCAGCACCAAGCGTTCACTTTGGGTCAGGCGTCCAGACTTATGTTGAATTTCCCGTGAACCCGTACTGGTCCGACCGTATCTTGTTTGGTTGCTCAAAACTATTATCCCAATAATGAGTCGTAGGAAGTTTTTAATATCAGCATTGTAACGACAATCAGAAAAATGATGCGCACAAATTGACTGCCGCGCTTCAGCGCCAGTCGACTGCCTGCAACAGAACCTGTCATGTTTGCCACTGCCATAGCCAAACCCACCCACCAGGCCACATGACCCGCCCAGGCAAACCACACCAGTGCGGCAAAATTACACGCCACATTCACCACCTTGGCAGCAGCAGAGGCCCGCAAAAAATCAAAACCAAAAAATCGCACGAAAATAAAGACCAGAAAACTACCCGTACCCGGACCGAAAAAACCATCATAAAAACCAATGCTGGCTCCCGCCCCTGCCCCAAGCGCACGCTCACGCTGACCCGCATGCACCGGTCTATGTGTAGCGCCCAGATCCTTTTTGAAAAATGTGTATAAAGCTACCGCAAATAAAATGAACGGCAAGGCGGCGCGTAAAAAATCGGGGGGTATCCGCGTCACCGTCCATGCCCCCAAAAAAGCAAAGACCAGCGCCATCAAGGTCGCTGGCCAGACTGCATTCCAGGGAATTTGAATACGCCGCGAATATTGCCAGGCCGCCATGGCAGTGCCAAAAATGCCCGCCAGTTTGTTCGACCCTAACAAGGTGGCGGGTGCCACCGTGGGAAACAGGGAAAACAGCGCAGGCACTTGAATCAGCCCGCCGCCGCCCACCACCGAATCAATAAAACCGGCCAAAAAAGCCGCCGCCAACAGCACCATCCAGGTGCTGCCTGAAATCTCAGACCAATCCAAACCTGACTCACATTCCGCCCAGACACAGGGCTTTCATTTCCAGATATTCGTCTATGCCGTACACCGAACCTTCACGCCCCAGGCCCGACTGCTTGACACCGCCAAAAGGGATCACTTCATTACCAATAATGCCGGTATTGACGCCCACCATACCGTATTCCAATGCCTCGGTCACGCGCCAGACCCGGGTCAGATCACGGGTAAAGACATAGGCCGCCAGACCATATTCGGTCGCATTCGCCGCCGCCACCACTTCCTGCTCGCTCTGAAAACTGAACAGGGGTGCAACCGGGCCAAAGATCTCCTCATGCGCAATACGCATCGAGGCGGTCATGCCTGTCAGTACCGTAGGCATAAAAAATCTGGTTCCATATCCATGTATTTCAATCTTTTTTCCGCCAGTAAGCACTTGCGAACCAAGTGCCATGGCATCCTGGATATGAGCCTCGACCTTGGCTACCGCAGCCTCATCAATCAACGGGCCAATCTGTTTGCCTGATTCCACCCCCGGCCCGACACGTAACTGTTGCACCCGCGCCGTCAGCCGCTGCGCAAATGCCTCATAGATGGCGGCATGAACATAGATGCGATTGGCACAAACACAGGTTTGCCCGGCGTTACGAAATTTGGCCATTACTGCGCCTTCAACGGCGGCCTCCAGATCGGCGTCTTCAAAGACAATAAAAGGAGCATTGCCCCCTAGTTCCAGTGACAATTTCTTTACCGTATCGGCACATTGACGCATCAACAGCCGACCTATTTCTGTCGAGCCGGTAAAGCTCAGCTTGCGCACCACCGGGCTGGCACATAGTTCGGCGCCCACTTGTGCCACGCTCTCAGCACTGCAGGGGACAATATTGAAGACCCCGGGAGGCACTCCGGCGCGCAAGGCCAGCTCGCCCAGCACCAAGGCCGACAAAGGGGTTTGCTCGGCGGGCTTGAGCACCACGGTGCAGCCGGCCGCCAGCGCCGGTGCCGTCTTGCGGGTCACCATGGCATTAGGAAAATTCCATGGGGTAATGGCAGCGCACACGCCTATACCCTGGCGCAGCACCAGCAGGCGCTTATCAGCCTGGGGCGATTCCATAATATCGCCCATAATGCGCCGTCCCTGCTCGGCAAACCACTCGACGAAACTGGCACCATACAAAACTTCGCCTTTGGCCTCGGCCAGCGGCTTGCCCTGCTCGGTCGTCAATATGCGCGCCAGTTCATCAGCGTGCTCCAAAATCAATTCATACCAGCGGCGCAAAACTTGCGCGCGCTCCCTGGCGGGCTTGGCACGCCACGCTGGCAGTGCGCGTTCGGCAGCAGCAATGGCCGCTCGCACCTCCGGCACACCACCGTTGGCGACCTGGGCAATCACCTGCCCGGTGGCCGGGTCATCCACATCAAAAACCGCTGCGTCGAGTGCTGCCTGCCAGCGACCGTCTATCAGGCATAGCGGTTGTAATAAAGAAGTGCTTAACAGACTCATTATCACCCTATCTTAATCGCAAAAAGCGCACCTTGAGCCACTGCACAGTCTGCGCCTTTTCACACGTACCTCTCAGCAGATGGCGCAGAGAGAAAGAATTTGAGAGCCGCCTCAATCACCGCCTGCGGTGCCTCTTCAGGAATATAGTGCCCACAATCCAACGCATAACCACTTACCTGGGTGGGCAGGCAACAGAGCTTGCGCCACTGCGCCAAGGGATCAAAGCATTGTTCGATGACACCGTGCCTGGCCCATAGTACCTGTAACGGGCATTGAATCCGACGCTGGCTGACGTTATCGGCACGATCATGCTCAAGGTCTATCGTGGCCGAGGCGCGGTAATCCTCGCACATGGCACGCACTGTTTCCGGATTCTGGATGCAACGCTCGTATTCGGCCCAGGCTTGCGGCTCAAACTGGCCGACGGCGGCACGTATGGTTCTACGCAGATAGGTTAAAGGACTGGCATTAATCAGGGTTTCGGGAAAGGGAGCAGGCTGAATCAGAAAAAACCAGTGCCAGTACAGGGTAGCAAACTGCTGCGAGGTTTGCTCGTACATCGCCAGTGTGGGGGCGATATCCAGTAACAGTAAATGAGTCACGGCCTCCGGGTAATCGAGCGCGAGACGATGCGCTACACGCGCGCCGCGGTCGTGCGCCAGCACCTGGTAGTGCTGGTAGCCGAAATGCTGCATCAGCGCCTGCATGTCCTGCGCCATGGCGCGCTTGCTATAGGCCAGATGTTCCGGGTCACCGGCAGGCTTGCTGCTATCACCATAGCCACGCAGGTCTGGCATGATGAGTGAGAAATGGCGCGACAACTCCGGTGCGACGCGGTGCCAGATCACGTGCGATTGCGGATGACCGTGCAGTAGCAATAATGGCGGCAGCGCCGGGCTGATACGGCTTGTGACACAAAGCTCTATACCCGGTGCCACGCTCAGCTTTTGGGTCTGGTATTCAAGGCCAAACATCCCCTGCTCCTTGTTGGCTTGCTAACTCATAGCAATGCCGCCATGAGTTTAGCCAGTTCGGGCAGTATTCGACACCTTTCAACTATTTTTTGTCGCGCAGCCGGCTCCTACTTACAACACCGGCTCAGCCTGTCCCAAGCGCTTTTCAAACTCACCCTTGAGTTCCAGCAAGCGCTTCGGCAGCTTGTCAGCCAGCTTGTCGAACAGCTCAGCGTGCGATTCAAACTCTTTGCGCCAGGCAGCTGCATCAATACTGGTGACCTTGTTGAATTTGTCCTGCGAGAACTCGGTTCCGTTCCAGTTCAGGTCGCTATAACGCGGTGTGGTGCCGAATACATGCTCAACGCCCTGAGCCCGGGCTTCAATACGCGCTAGCATCCACTGCAAAACGCGCATGTTCTCGCCAAATCCGGGCCAGACAAATTTGCCGTTTTCATCGGTGCGGAACCAGTTGACACAGAATATTTTGGGCAATTGGGCGCCCGTAGTTTTCAGCTTGGCACCGAGTTGCAGCCAATGGTTGAAATAATCACCCATGTGATAGCCACAGAACGGCAGCATGGCGAACGGGTCACGCCGTACTATGCCCTGGGCACCGGCCTGAGCCGCCGTCGTTTCCGAGCCCATGGTCGCGGCCATATAAACGCCCTCATCCCAACTGCGTGCCTCGGTCACCAGTGGTACCGTAGTGCTGCGCCGACCACCAAAGATAAAGGCATCAATAGCAACGCCCGCCGGGTTGTCCCAGTGGGCATCCACCACTGGGTTTTGTTCGGCAGCCACGGTAAAGCGTGCATTCGGATGCGCTGCCTTGCGGCCAGTTTTCTGACCAATCTCTGGGGTCCATTCCTGACCCTGCCAGTCCATGCAATGCGCCGGGGGCGTATCGGTCATCCCTTCCCACCAGACATCGCCATCGTCGATCAAAGCGACATTAGTGAAAATGACATTCGCCGTTAATGAAGCCATGCAATTCGAGTTGGTGCGCGTGTTGGTGCCTGGGGCAACGCCAAAGAAACCCGCCTCGGGGTTAATCGCGTACAGACGGCCATCAGCGCCGGGTTTGATCCAGGCAATATCATCGCCAATGGTCGAGACGTGCCAGCCCTCGAAACCTTTGGGCGGAATCAGCATGGCGAAATTGGTTTTGCCACAGGCCGAGGGGAAGGCGGCCGCGACATGATATTTCCTGCCCGCTGGGTTGGTGACGCCCAGAATCAGCATATGCTCAGCCAGCCAACCCTGATCGCGTCCCATAGTCGAGGCAATACGCAGCGCAAAACATTTTTTACCCAGCAAAGCGTTACCGCCATAACCCGAACCATAAGACCAGATTTCACGCGTTCTCGGGTAATGCACAATATATTTGGTGTCATTGCACGGCCAGGCCACATCGGCCTCGCCGGCGCGCAGCGGCTTGCCAACGCTATGCACACAGGGTACAAATTCGCCGTCGGTACCCAGTACTTCATATACCGCCTTGCCCATGCGCGTCATGATGCGCATATTGACCGCCACATAGGGTGAGTCGGACAATTCAACGCCAATATGGGCAATGGGTGAGCCCAGCGGCCCCATGGAAAACGGCACGACATACAGGGTGCGACCACGCATGCAGCCATCAAACAGGCCATTCAGGGTGTTGCGCATCTCGGCTGGCGCCATCCAGTTATTAGTCGGGCCGGCATCTTCCTTGTTGTCGGAACAGATAAAAGTGCGGTCTTCGACGCGCGCCACGTCCGACGGGTCGGACCAGGCCAGATAGCTGTTGGGGCGCTTGACCGGATTGAGCTTGCGCAAGGTTCCGGCTTTCACCATTTGGTCACACAATTGGTCGTATTCTTGCTGCGATCCGTCGCACCAGACAATGCGATCGGGTTTGGTCAGCGTGGCAATTTCCTGTACCCACTGCACCAAGCGGGTATGCTTGACATAGTCGGGTACCTCTATCGCCGTGGTTGGGCCTATGTAGGCGTGGTTCATGGCAGACTCTCCTGCAAAGTTAAGAATCTTCAGATCCGCGCTGCCAGGGCAATAGCTTGAAAGCCCGGCGCTGCAAGGGATAACCTGCGATCATAGCACCGGACTAGGGGCAAACCCTAATGCATTTCTTACATAAACGTTATGCGATATTTAATGCCATTGGTGATGAATCCATCGCCTGATTCATGACTAAATGGATAGGGTGCCACGGAAAAGGCCAGATCTACACTGGCCAGCATTAAATGATTATTTTTTTGCAGAGGGCACACGGATTTTTTCCAGCGCTGCCTGGGTTTCATTCCATAAGTCCATGCCAACCTGCGACGCAATATTGGCGTTGACTTTGGTCAGCATATTGCGCATGCGCTCTTTTTCTGCAATCGGCAGAAAGCGGATGTCCATACCTTTGGCACGCAGTTCCTCCAAAGCCTTGGCAGCTTCGGCGCGAGTGTCTTTACGCTCAAAATCACGCGATGCCACGGCCGCCTTGCGCAAAACATCCTTTTCAGCGTTCGATAAACCATCCCAGTATTTTTTGCTGACCAGAACAATCCATGGGCTATAGACATGGCCGGAAACCGTTAGGAATTTTTGCACTTCGTAGAATTTGCTGGACAGAATGGTATTGAACGGGTTTTCCTGTCCATCAACCGCCTTTGTTTCCAGGGCGACGAACAGTTCAGAAAAGGGCATGGGAACAGCGTTGGCGCCCAAGGTCCTGAAGGCATCAAGATAGGTATTGTTTTGCATGACGCGCAATTTGATGCCATTCAAGTCTTCGAGTCTGTCGATACGACGTTGGCTGTTGGTGAGGTTACGGAAACCGTTTTCCCAATAAACCAGACCAACCAGACCTTTTTCTTCCAGCTTGTCCATCACTTTTTTGCCGATAGGGCCATCGAGAATGGCATCAGCTTCATCGGCGTTAAAAAACAGGAAGGGGGTGTCCCACAAACCCATTTCTTTCACGATACCGACCAGCGTTGCGGTCGAGCCGACCATCATTTCCTGCGCGCCACCAATCAAGGCTTGCTGCATCTGTACGTCTGAACCCAGAGCCGCAGCACCAATACCGCGTACCTGCATCCTTCCACCTGACAATTTCGCTACTTCATCGGCAAAGACCTTGACCGCACGGCCCTGGTTAGATTGCTCGTTCAAACCATAGCCAAAACGTACAATGCGTTGCTTGATGTCCTGGGCCAGTACCGATGTTGCTGTAAAGGTACAGACACCCCCCAAAATCAGGGCCGACAATACTCTTGATAACTTCATTTCAGTCTCCTTCAGGTTACAAAAAAAGTTGCTCTCACAACAACCACTTCAGCGGCACTGTCACAAGCTGCGGAAACAGCACGAACAGTGACAACAGAATCAAATAAGCAATCAAAAATGGGCTGGTGCCACGTATGACGGTTTCCATGCGCAATTTGCCGACCCCCGCCACCACGTTTTGTACCGTGCCGACCGGCGGGGTTATGAGCCCCAGACAACCGACATAAATAAACATGAAACCGAAATAAACGGGATCAATTCCGGCCTTGATAGCCAGGGGTGCGCACACCGGGCCAAATATCAGAATGGTGGGGGTCAGGTCCATTGAAGTACCGACGGCCAACAAGAACACCATCATGACTGCCATGAACAGGATCTTGTTTTCCATGACCGGGCCGAAAACATTCGCCAATTGTCCAGGTAAATCTGCCAGGGTAATCATGTAAGCCGTGACCGTGGCGGCGCCACACAAAAACATGACCATGGCGGTAGTTTTAGACGCCGCGACCAGGACTTCATGAATCTTTTTAAGGTTAAGCTCACGGTAAATAAAGGTCGAGACCAGAAAAGCGTAAACCGCAGCGACGACAGCAGCCTCGGTTGGAGTAAATATGCCGCCCTTGATACCCCCAAGAATAATGACCGGCATGAGCAGCGCAAAAAAACTGTCGTACAGCGACTTCCAGCGTACTGACCAGGGTTGTTTTTCGCCACGCGGCAAATCATTATTACGCGCAATAAACCACCAGGCGACGAACAGAAACAGCCCCATCATCAATCCGGGGAAGACTCCGGCCAAAAACAGTTTGCTGATCGAGGTATTGGTCGTTACACCATAAATGACGAACGGCATGGACGGTGGAATAATCGGCGCAATAATGCCGCCAGAGGCAATCAGCCCGGCGCTCGGCCCTTCCGGATATTTCAATGACCTCATCATGGGCAGCAATATCGTCGCCAACGCTGCCGTATCAGCAATGGCGGAGCCACTCATTGAAGCCAATAAGATAGAAGCAATCACCGCCACAAAACCCAGTCCACCACGCACATGACCGACAAACGTGGAAGCCATATTGATAATGCGGCGTGACAGGCCACCGGCATTCATCAACTCCCCGGCCAGGATAAAAAACGGCACGGCCAGCAGGGCAAAGCTGTCGAAACCGGCCAGTAAATTTTGCGCCAGGAGCTGGGTATTGAAAAAATCGAGGTGGTACATCATGACTACGCCCGAAGCAATCAAAGCAAATGCAATAGGCATACCGCATAACATTCCAGCCAGCAGAACGCCAAGAAAAATCAGGGTGACGGTCATTTTTTTTTCCTTTTGAATGAATTCAGTGCTTGGCCGGCTGACGCGTACCCCAGGGGTCGCGGCGGATTTCATTAATGAGCAATACCAGCATGGCCAAGGCCATCACCAGCGTCGAAGCGGCGGCCAGCGAAAGCGGGTAATTCATGACGGGACTGAAACTTTCCTGACCTGCAACAACCTGCCCCCAGGACCCATGAATGACCATGAGCAGGCATGCGGCAATGACGGTGCGACTGACCCAGCGCGCTGCAATCAGCGCCTGGCCTTGTAATCGCGAAATGACCATGTCCAGACCCAGGTGTGTTCCTTCTGCGCTGGCAAGAATGGCACCGATACAAACCAGCCATACAAACAGCAGGCGCGCCAACTCTTCATAAAACGGCAAGCCGGTCTTGAAGCCATAACGCAACACCACATTGGAAAATACGGCCACCACCATAATGGCGAGGGTGACCGCCAGAAACCACTCGGTTACCTGGACAAATATCGGTTTTTTATGCATAGCGCTCTCCTTTTATGCAAGTACGGCGCTGGTTGCGCCACGTAACCAGGCCTTGGCACGAGCAATCAGACTGACAACCGGCTCAGTAGCATCCAGCGCCAATACGTCTTGTTCCTGGCTCGGCACCTCAAGCACTTCAAACTGGCTGTTGACCAAACTGGGGGGGTAAAAATGGTCTGGGCGACTGGTAACCCGATGCAGGGCTGTGCTCTCGTCAATCTCGAGGTACAAAAATGTCAGGTTGGACAATTGCTGGCGAAACACGTCGCGGTAGCGCTGTTTCAGCGCCGAGCAGGCAATAACGGCACCTTGCGACCCGGACAATGACGCATCAATGATGGCCTGGAGCCAGCCGGCACGATCTTCATCGGTCAACGCAATGCCAGTCTTCATTTTTTGAATATTGCTGTCGGAATGAAACCTGTCACCTTCGATAAAGGGCAGATTCAAGGTTTGTGCAAGCTGGCGGCCCAACTCGGTTTTTCCACAACCGGCAACACCCATGACCACAACGTAGGGTCGCATGTCCATTTTGTCTCTCTTGAAATTATATTTGATAGCGCTATCATGTACTAAGATACGGACTTTTGCAAGTGAAACATAAAATCTTTGGTAGTCAAACGTTATTCAATCCAGATTTTTCTCACGTAAGCCCCGCATAAGTGCGGTAGATAGCCAGGATTTTTCCCAAAAAACCCCAAAAAGATAGCGCTATCCATAAAAACGTCGTTATCATGTACAACCGTGCTTTTTTAATTTGTTATGACCCCATCTCCCCGTCGCCGTCGCTCTACAGGTCGTATCACCCTGACCGAAGTCGCCAAAGAGGCCTCGGTGAGTCCCATTACCGCTTCGCGCGCCCTGCGTGGAGAAAGTTCGGTTTCGCAGGAGCTGGTTGAACGGGTACGCCTGGCGGCAGATCGTCTGGGCTATATTCCCGACCCGGCTGCAAGAGCGCTGGCCTCAAGTCGATCCACCAGCGTCGCAGTCCTGGTTCCCATGCTGTCTAATATGGTCTTCGTCGATCTAATTGAGGCAGTCAATGACGTACTTTTTGAGGCCGGTTACCAGGCCTTGATCGGCATTACGCATTATGATCCGGCGCAGGAAGAAGTCCTGATAAGAAGCTACCTGTCACATCGGCCCGCAGGATTGATGGTCACCGGATTTGACCGTACCGAGGCCAGCCGCCGATTAATACAGGCCAGCGGCGTTCCTTGTGTGCATTTGATGGAAACCACGCACGCCCCCGAGGTGTACTGCGTCGGTTTTTCTCAGGAAAATGCCGGAGCAAGCATGACGCGGCATCTGATTGAGCGGGGGAGAAAGAAAATAGCCTATGTCGCCGCGCAGCTTGACCCCCGAACCATGCAACGTGCCACGGGTTACAGGCAGGTGCTTAAAGCCGAGGGGCTGTATGACGCTAAGCTGGAAGTCTTGTGTCCTGAACGGTCTTCGGTCAGTCTGGGGGCGCGTTTATTTGGCGAGTTGCTGCAAGCACACCCCGAAGTAGACGCGATTTTTTTTAATAATGACGACCTGGCCCAGGGTGCCCTGTACGCCGCGGCAGCAGCGCAGATATCGGTGCCAGAACAGATTGCCATAGGCGGTTTTAATAATTTGCCGGCCGGGGAGCAGATGATACCCTCCTTGACCACCATCGACACGCCTAGAAAAAAAATTGGCGAGCTGGCGGCACGTATGGTGATAGAGTTGGCTCAGGGCAAGGTCGTGCCACAAAACTCTGTGGATGTCGGCTTTGAGTTGATTGTGAGAAATAGCAGCTAATGAAACTTAAGCACATAGAGGCCTTTCATGCTGTCATGGTCGCTGGCAGTGTCAGTGGGGCCGCACGCCTGCTTAACGTGACGCAACCCGCTGTCACCACGACCCTGCAGCATGCAGAAATGCAACTCGGGTTTCCGCTCTTCAAACGCAAGAAACATCGTCTGATACCCACCCGGGAAGCACGCGAGCTTTACCCAGAAATTGAAAAATTGTTTGGGCAGCTGGAAACCGTACGTCGTATCAGCGCCAGCCTGAGTCAGGGACGCAGTGCAGAATTGAAAATTCTAGTGGCTCCCTCGCTGGCAGTACAAGCATTACCCGAAGCCCTGAAAGCCTTTCGTAAGCGACATGCACGAACCCAAATTTCAATACGCACCCTACACTCGCGCGACATAGCACAAGCGATAGCACTGCGCGAAGCCGATATTGGATTTATCTATGGCTCGCAGCCGCATCCATCACTGGAAGAAAGCATCATTGCAGAAGGGCACCTGGTGTGCGTCTCGCAGAATGAGTTAGATAAAACCAGTGCCCTGGATGAAATAGATATTACCGATCTAAGCAATCAATCGGTCATACGACTCTATGAACGTGATCCTATCGGATCGGTCTTGTCCGATCTGTGCTCGCGCCAAGGCATCCGCTTCAGCGGGGGTATGACAGTACAAACTTATCACACCGCGCTAACTCTGGCAGAACACGGTTTCGGTATAGCGATCGTTGACAACTTCACTGCAAGCGGCGCCACCACCCCATCGCTGAACATATTACGTCTCACGCCGCAAGTACGAATTCCCATTACCGCACTCACCAATCTGGCCGACGAGAATTCAACCACGTTGCAGCAAGTTATGATCGATTCGTTTGCCGAAGCATTACTGCGACTGACTGGTCGTAGCCAAAAATCACGGTAAAACTAAACCACGAGTTCACAACCGGTAGAACGAAATACCAGTTGCTTTGCAAGTGCCAAAGTTGGATCAATGGAAGGAAAGGATTCAGCTTGTAGCGCTATTGGAACCTCGGTACAACCATAAACAAGAACTTCGGCCCCGCGTGAAAACAGATGATGAGCCACCCGCTTCAGCGTATCGGAAGCAAGTGACAAGTCGCCCGCCTTTACCGCCTGAATAGCCGGCATCACATGCTCATGCAATTCCTGTTCTGTGGGCAATACCCAGTCGAATTTTCCTTGACCGTGACTTTGATAAAGACCCGACTCAATAGTGGCAGCGGTAGCCAATAAGCCCAAACGGGGCTGACCATACTGCAATTCCACCTGCTCTAAAGTGGCTTTGACGATATGCAAAATTTCAACCGGCGTCTGTGCCTGTAACTGTGAATGCCACAAATGCGCGGTATTACAGGGAATGGCAATTGACTCAACCCCAGCGGTCTCCAGGGTACGCACCCCTTTCAACATCGCAGAAAAAGGAGACGGCCCCCAACCAAAAAAAGCAGCAGTCCTATCGGGTATTTGTGGAACCGAATACACGATAAAAGGAATATGATCCTGGTCGGAGGCCGCCGAAGTTGCGTCAACCACCTTGCGCAAAAAATCAACCGTTGCCAGAGGCCCCATACCGCCCAAAACTCCCATGAGACGAAATGATGAGACATTCATGGCAATGGTCTTGTAATGATCAGCGAACTGGCTTGTCGGTCGGGTTCTTCAAATGGTCGGCCAATTCCTTACCCATGGGTAAATTCAGATTCACATTTTTAGGGGGAATCGGCGACTGGAACCACTTGCGGTACAGGGTTGTGAATTCACCGGACTTCATCATTCCAATTAGTGTGTCATCAACAATCTTTTTGAAGGCCGGATCCTCACGCCGAACCATAATGCCGTAGGGTTCAACCAGCAAGGCATCACCAATAACGTCGAAGTCCTGGGGTTTTGCTGCATTAGCGCGCAGACCATACAGCAGAATGTCATCCATACCAAACGCGTCAGCACGGCCCTGTTCTACCAGCAGGAAACTTTCAGCATGGTCGCGACCAAAAATAACGTCGGTACCCAGGCCTCTTTCCTTAATGAAGTCCCTTATCACACCAACATTGGTTGTCCCAGTCGTCGATATGATGCGTTTACCCTTGAGGTCGTCCCAGGTTTTAATACCCGAATCCTTACGCACCAGAAAACGGGTACCTGTAAAGAAATGACTCATGGCAAATTCGACCTGTTTTTGACGTGCCTCGGTATTGGTCGTAGAGCCGCACTCAATATCAATGACGCCGTTTTGCAATAACGGAATACGGTTGGCTGAGGTCACTACCTGATACTTCACATTCAGGTTGGGGACACCGACATTTTTCTTTACTGCCTCAACTATTCTGGCGCATAAATCCATGGCGAAGCCTACTGGCTGAGCCTTGTCGTCGAGATACGAAAACGGCACCGAGGCATCACGATGACCGACGGTGATAGTAGAAGTCTCTTTAATTTTGCCCAGTGTTCCTGCGCCCTGGGAGAATGCCGCAGTACTGATGGCGGCAGTCGAAATCAAAGTGAACGCTGCGGTTGATAGCCAATGTTTTTTCATACGCACTCCATCTTGATAAAGGTTGAAATAGCAACTGCAGCCAATGACTGCAATCTCATTGTGGCCCGAAGCCTTCTTAAAGTGCTAATTAGATTTTCGTCATAAACCATAAATAAAACTAATACTCTACTGGTAAAAACACTCCATCAAGGCGAAACAAAAGATCATTTTTTGCTCAATGATGGAGTCAAGCCATTTTCAATGAATGATCAAAGGAGTACGATTATGTGTCAATTATCACGTTTATTCTGGGTGATGCTGTTCAGTCTTCTGGCAAGTTACAGCCACGCTAACAGCAGCAGTCTCGAGCAAATCCAGCAATCAGGTGTCATCCGTATCGCTCATCGTGACGCATCCATCCCTTTTTCATATGTTCTGGCCAAGGATCAGGCTCCGGTTGGTTTTGCTATCGATATTTGTCTAAAAATTGCCAGCAGTATCCGCGAACAACTGAAACGACCCAACCTGAAAATAGAGTGGGTGCCGGTTTCATCTCCGACCCGCATACCCGCCATTCGTGACAATCTGGCTGACATGGAATGCGGCTCGACCACCAATAACCAGGAACGAAGAAAATCGGTCAATTTCGCCATTCCGCATTTTTTCGCAGCGGGGCGCATGATTGTCAACAAACAATCGGGAATAACACGCTGGAGCGACCTGAAAGGAAAAACCGTTGCCACGACGCAAGGCTCGACCAATGTCAGCTATCTGGAACGGGTGAATTACTCTTATGCGCTGAACGCCAGTATTGTTCTGGCGAAAGATCATCGTGAAGCCTTTTCAATGGTGGAAAACGGTAAGGTGGTCGCCTTCGCCATGGACGACGTACTGCTAGCCGGTCTGCGTGCCTCTTCTGCCAAACCAAATGATTATGAAATTGTTGGTGAACCGCAGTCGGTAGAACCCTACGCCATCATGTACCGGAAAGATGATGTTGAATTCGGACGCCTGATCAACCGTACCATTGTGGCGATGTTTCAAAGTGGAGAGTTTCAAACCCTGTACAAAAAATGGTTTGAATCGCCGATACCGCCCAACAATTTGAACCTGCAATTGCCCATGAATCAACTCATGAGATACAACATTCGCTGGCCTTCAGACAAGGTAGATTGAAGATACTATTTTCCAATACAGAACTGACTGAAAATCCGCCCCAACAGATCATCGGCCCCAAACTCGCCAGTGATACTGTTGAGCTGCTCTTGTGCCAGGCGTAGTTCTTCGGCAAACAAATCGAGCTGTCTGTTGGTAATGTGGCCGTGCCCATCATAGGCCTGTTGCCGCGCCTGTTGCAAATGGTTTTGTGCGGCTTGCAAGGCTTGCAAATGGCGCTCGCGCGCAATAAAGACACTGTCGCTGGTGTGTTCTACTCCGACCAGGCGCAACAAGGTCTGTTGCAATAAATCCAGACCTGCATGAGTCTGCGCCGACACATAGACCGCGTTGCCTGCTACCCTGGGCTCCAGCCCGACAGCATCTATTTTGTTGAATACCCGCAGTACCGGTAGCGCTGCGGGAAAGCGCTCAGCAATACGCTGATTCGCCGCTTCATCCGGTGCCGTCAAATCGATCAAATGCAAAATGACATCGGCTCGTTCGACTTCCTGCCAGGTGCGCGCCACCCCTATGGCTTCCACGGTATCACTGGTCTCGCGCAGCCCGGCGGTATCAATCACCAGCAAGGGGATGCCCTCGATGTTAATGCTCTGCTGCACCTTGTCGCGCGTGGTTCCAGCAATCGGGGTAACGATGGCAACCTCTTCACCGGCCAGGGCATTCAATAAACTCGACTTGCCGGCATTCGGCACGCCCGCCAGCACTACTTTCACGCCATCGCGCAACAAGGCACCCTGACGCGCACAAGCCAGTACACGTGCCAGTTGTTGTTCTATGGTTTGCAATTGCCCGAGAGCGTCCGCCTGCTGTAAGAATTCTATTTCTTCCTCAGGAAAATCCAGCGTCGCCTCGACCAATAAACGCAAATGAATGAGCTGCTCCACTAGAGTATGAATTTCCTGCGAGAAAGCGCCAGCCAGTGATGCAGCCGCTGAACGTGCGGCGGCGACCGTTTGCGCTTCAATCAAATCGGCTACCGCTTCGGCTTGTGCCAGGTCGAGCTTGTCATTCAGAAAGGCGCGGCGAGTAAACTCCCCCGGCTCGGCGAGGCGCAGTCGTTCATTTCGGATGTGCGCCAGTTCCAGGCAACGCTGAACCAGTAGTTGCAGCACTACCGGGCCACCGTGCGCCTGTAATTCAAGTACGTCTTCGCCGGTATAAGAATGCGGTGCAGGAAAATACAGCGCCAGACCCTGATCCAAGGTCTGACCGTCAGCCGCGAGGAACGGCAGATAAGTGGCCTGGCGCGCTACCAAATCACGACCGAACCAGGCTTGTACCAGCCAGCCCAGCGTCGGGCCCGAGACACGCACCACGCCAACACCACCGCGCCCAGGCGCAGTGGCAATGGCAATAATGGCCTCAGGCGTCGGGGCTTGCACGTCCGAACAGGGGCTTGCCTTCGATCATGCGCGTAATCTGCCATTGCTGCGCGATCGACAAGATATTGTTGACGACCCAGTACAAGACCAGCCCGGACGGGAAAAATATCATCATGCCGCCAAATATGAAGGGCATCACGGCAAACACCTTGGCCTGTATCGGGTCGGGTGGCGTCGGGTTGAGTTTGTATTGCACCCACATCGTCGCAATCATGATGACGGGCAAAATGTACCAGGGGTCGGGAGTGGTCAGATCCTGAATCCAGCCCAGCCAGGGCGCGCCGCGCATTTCGACCGCGGCCAGCAGCGTCCAGTACAAGGCGATAAAGACCGGAATTTGTACCAGCATGGGCAGACAGCCCCCCAGCGGATTGATTTTTTCAGTTTTGTACAGCTCCATCATCGCCATGTTCATTTTCTGGCGGTCGTCTTTGTACTGGTCGCGTATTTTCATCATGCGTGGAGTTACGGCACGCATCTTCGCCATCGACTTATAACTGGCGGCAGACAGTGGGTAAAACACCGCCTTGACCACGATGGTCAACAAAATAATGGCCCAACCCCAGTTGTCAGTCCAGCCATGGAATAATTGCAACAACCAGAACAGCGGCTTGGCCAGCATGGTCAGCCAGCCATAGTCCACCACCAGATCCAGCCCGGGCGCCAGCGCCGCCAGTACTTTCTGGTCTTGCGGGCCACTGAATAATTGCGATTCCACCGTCACACTGGCTCCCGGTGCCAGCGTGCCGATTTTTTGTATGGAATTAATGGCGTAAAGGTTGGTATCGACCTTGCGGGTTTGTATTTCGCGGTCCGTACCTTGCTTCGGCACCCAGGCGGTAACGAAATAATGCTGGATCATGGCAACCCAGCCATTGTTCGTGGTTTTGACGTGTTCGGCCTGGTCTTTTTCTATATCGCTAAACGATACTTTGCGAAATTTTTCTACTTCGGTATAGACCGCTGGGCCGGTAAAGGTCGAATAAAACTTCGATTCGCCCTTGGGCGCATTACCGTCACGCACCAGCTGCAAATACAGGCGTGGTTCAAGTGCTGCAGTACCCTGGTTGCTGATGACATGCTTGACGCCAATGTCATAACGCCCGCGATAAAAAGTATAAATTTTTTGCACCTTGATATTGCCAGAGATCGCCTCCAACACTAGGTCAAAGCTGTTTTGTCCTTCGGGCAGGGTCTTCAGATTCGACACCAGGCGATAGGGCGTATTGTGGTTTGGCACCCCCTCAACCCCGACCAGCCCGGTGCGCGCCACATACTGGTGTTGCTCGGACAGCAAGATCACATTTTTCGATTTGTCGCTGGTGTCTTTGTGTTTGAGTAATTCAACCCGGCGCACTTGCGCGCCCTGAGAATCAATCAGCAAAGACAAAACATCGGTCGTGACAGCCCATTGTTCTGAAGCCTGTGTGCCCTGTGTTGTCGGCACTGCACCTGCTTGTGGTGCCGCCACCGAGCTTGCCACGGTGGGTTGTGGTACCGAGGCATCAGCACTAGCCCCCGGCGCCGATGCCGTTGCTGCCGGTGCCGTCGTTGGCGCGGCGGGTGGACTGAACATCGAGGGCTGACCCGTATGCTTGAGCCAGGCATCCCACAGAAATAGTAACGAAACTGAAAAAATCACCCACAACAGGGTTCTACGGGTATCCATGTCAATCACTCAAAATCAAGGTTATAGGGACGAAGCTTGCGATTCTAGCGGTTTAGTGTGTCGGTGCTGCGGCCTGCCCCATTAAACAGGCCAGAGCAAGGGGATTTTTCCGGTACCGGGTCGTGCCCGCCCTGACACCAAGGATGACAACGCAACAGTCTTTTGCTGGCCAAGTAAGTACCCGCTATCGCGCCATGTTTTTCTATGGACTCGCTGGCATAATTGGAACAGCTAGGCCAGAAGCGGCACTGCTGCCCTATCCACGGGCTGAGAAAAAATCGGTAGGCGCGCAAAGATTGCAACAACACCCAGCGCGCGGGCGCCCCTATAACCCAGAGCCAGCGCCTGACTTTCATTTTTTCACCAGCGCCAGATAGGCGCTTATCTCGGCGCGAAGCCGGTCACGTAACTGCCGCAACTGGCGTTTTTGCTTGGCTTCAAGATAATGCTGCTTTAGTTCCGGTCGGGCGCGAAAAACCAGGTCAAGACCATGTGCCGTCTCATTCTCGCGGCAGATGCAGCGAATATGTCGTTTCAACCAGTTTCTTTGCACGGCCAGAGGTGCCGCTTTGCGTGAAACAACAATACCCAGACGCCAGCCCTGTAACGGGTTTGACTCCGGGTGGTGAACATAAGCTTCCAGAATAGGTGCCATGGCAGCGTTTTTACGCTCTGAACCAGGCAAATTGATGCGCTTGCGCGCTTGCAACACCGTTGAAAATTCAGCCGGATTGCGCAGAACTTGCAATGACGGTCAAACCGCCAGACGCTTGCGGCCTTTGGCGCGGCGGGCATTAATGACGGCACGACCGCCTTTGGTCTTCATGCGAACGAGAAAGCCGTGGGTGCGCTGACGACTTACTTTGGAGGGTTGGTAGGTACGTTTCATATCATGATCCTGCTGAATAGCCCGCCATTACACCTTAAAAACGACCGCTTGTCAAAAAATCGGGGCTGGCCGCGCGGCGAGCGCCGTTCCGCCGACTACGGTTCCTATTGCGGTTCTGTGGATAACTTGGGCTGAGACAGGTACAATGGTGGGCTAAACCAAAATGCATTTTATACAGATCACAATATAGACATCGTCATGCAGGATCATCGGGAGTTTTGGGAAGAGTGCCTGCAGCGTTTGCAGCAGGAGCTTCCGCCGCAGCAATTTTCCACCTGGATCAAACCCCTGAGTTTGCTCAGTGTAGATCGGGCTGCGCGCAAAGTTGACATCGGTGCGCCTAATGCTGTCAAACTCGACTGGGCTCGTAGTCAGTTTGGCGGTCGCCTGAATGTCCTGATGGCAGAGCTTTTAGGCGGGCCGGCAGAAATCAATTTTGTACTGGCCAAAACCGCGGCACTTCAATCGCGTACCCCGACCCAGCACATCAGCGTCTCGCAAAACCAGGCGCTTCTGACCGGCACCGGATTGCAGCATGCCGATCAAGAGGCTCTAGGCGATGCCGAATTATCCGAATTGCGCCGTCTGGACGCCCTGGCCAAGCTGGATACGCTGGAACCCTCTCCTGCCTATGAACGTTCACGTTTAAACCCGGATCTGGTGTTTGATACTTTTGTTACCGGTAAAGCCAACCAGCTGGCTCGCGCTGCAGCATCGCAAGTCGCGGAAAACCCGGGCGTCGGCTATAACCCGCTGTTTTTATATGGCAGCACGGGCCTGGGAAAAACCCATCTGATCCATGCTATTGGTAACGCCGTTTTATCTCGTCAGCCAACAGCGCGTGTGCGCTATGTTCATAGCAACCAGTATGCCAATGATGTTGTCAAGGCCTATCAACGTAAGAGCTTTGATGAATTCAAGGCGTATTACCATTCCCTGGATCTGCTTTTAATCGACGATATTCAGTTCCTGGCGAATAAAACCCGCACCCAGGAAGAATTCTTCTACGCTTTTGAGGCTTTGATTGCTGCGAAAAAACAGATCATCATCACCAGTGATACCTATCCGAAAGAACTTACCGATATTGAAGACCGCCTCAAATCCCGCTTTGAATCTGGTCTAACCGTCGCCATTGAGCCACCAGAACTGGAGATGCGGGTTGCTATTCTGATTAAAAAAGCCGAACAGGAAGGTGTCCCTTTGTCAGAGGAAGTGGCTTTCTTTGTCGCAAAACCGCTGCGCAGTAATGTTCGGGAGCTGGAAGGGGCGTTGCGCAAAGTGCTGGCCTATTCATCCTTTCACGGACGTGGCATCAGTGTTGATGTGGCGCGCGAGGCTTTGCGAGATTTGCTTGCTGTGCGCAGTGGACAGATTACTGTTGAGAATATTCAAAAGACCGTCGCCGATTTTTATAAAATCAAGGTCGCCGACATGTATTCCAAGCGACGCCCTAATAATATCGCCCTGCCGCGCCAGATAGCGATGTATCTGGCCAAAGAACTAACACAAAAATCGCTGCCTGAGATCGGTGAATTGTTTGGTGGGCGCGACCACACAACCGTGTTGCATGCGGTTCGAAAAATTGGGCGCGATCGTCAGTTGGTTCAAGAACTGAATCATTCACTTCATGTGCTCGAGCAAACTCTTAAATCATGAATCACGTTATGCAGAAAACCCTGTGGATTAAGCTTGGCAGTTTTGTGCATAAGCCCGCATTTGTCTCCCATTTATTTTTTCGTCCACAATCTCAACTGCTGTTTTCCCGGCTTCTGTTCAAGGATTTTCTTTTTATTAAGTCATTGAAAAAAATGCACAAAAGACTATTATCCCCAGAATGGGGCGAGCTATTTCAATAAGACTAAAAGATAAGGATACAAACTATGCTTCTAGTACAGACCCAGCGTGACGCCCTACTCAGGCCTTTACAGGTAGTAGCGGGAATTGTTGAGCGACGCCAGACACTACCCATATTGGCCAATATATTGCTGCGCAAGCAAGGCAATAGCATTGCTCTGATATCGTCTGATATTGAAATTCAGATCAGCACCCAAGCTAATATTGGCATTGGGAATGAAGACGCCGCAACAACGGTTGCAGCACGTAAACTGCTGGATATATTGAAAGCAGTACCGGAGAGCGAAAATATCAATCTGACACTGGCAGACAAAAAACTGGGCTTGAATGCAGGGAAATCAAAATTCAAATTGCAAACCTTGGCGGCGGAAGATTTCCCTATTGCTGCGCAACCAGAACACTACCCGGTCTCTCTTGAATTAACGCAAAAAACACTGAGGCATTTGTTCAGCATGGTGCATTTTTCCATGGCACAACAAGACATTCGCTACTATCTCAATGGGCTGTTATTGGCAACCGAAGGACAACAGGTCAAAGCTGTAGCTACAGATGGGCATCGGCTGGCGCTGTGTTCAGCCCAGGTGGCTGGAGCGACCCAGCCCAAAAATGATGCGATTATTCCACGCAAGACAGTATTGGAAATGCTGCGTTTGCTAGGCGAAGTTGATGAGCCGGTGCAGGTGAATATAGCATCCAACCAGATACGCTTCAGCTTTAACGATATAGAGCTGGTTAGCAAATTGGTAGAAGGAAAATTTCCTGATTTCAATCGGGTCATACCTAGCGGGTATGGCAAAACGTTCCAGATTTCGCGACTCGATCTGCTGGCAGCGCTGCAACGGGTATCGATTTTGACCTCGGATAAATTGCGCGTGGTACGGATGACTTTCGCAGATAACAAGCTTCTGGTGACTTCTACCAATGCTGATCAGGAAGATGCGCAGGAAGAGCTGGATATCGAGTTCAACTATGATCGTGTTGAAATCGGCTTTAATGTCGGATATCTGCTAGATGTCTTGAGCAATCTGAAAAATGAGCAGGTACAAATCTCTTTGGGCGATTCCAATTCTTCGGCACTAATAACATTACCAGGCGATGATAGTTTTAAATATGTAGTCATGCCGATGAGAATTTAACAGTACAAAGTAGCAAGGGAAGGCCAAGATGTCAGCGCAACACCAGATAGAACCACGCCCCGAACAAGAACAGCAGACGGGCGATTATGGAGCCAGCTCGATACAGATTCTGGAGGGGCTTGAGGCGGTAAGAAAACGTCCAGGGATGTATATCGGTGATACTTCTGATGGCACCGGTTTGCATCATCTGGTGTTTGAGGTCGTTGATAACTCGATTGACGAAGCGCTGGCAGGCTATTGCGATGATATCGTGGTTACGATTCATACAGACAATTCCATTTCGGTAGTTGATAACGGGCGTGGCATTCCTACCGGAGTAAAGTTTGATGACAAACATGAACCCAAACGCAGTGCGGCAGAAATTGCATTGACCGAATTGCACGCAGGCGGAAAATTCAATCAGAATAGCTACAAGGTATCTGGCGGTCTGCATGGGGTAGGCGTTTCCTGCGTTAATGCCCTCAGCAAATGGCTGCGTCTGACAGTTCGACGTGACGGTAAGGTGCACTATCTGGAGTTCAAGCAGGGCGTATTGCAGGAACGGCTGACAGAGAAGCACCAGGATGTAGAGATCAGTCCGATGAAAATTATCGGTGACACAGAAAAGCGTGGTACCGAAGTACACTTCCTGCCGGACGAAGAAGTTTTTTCGAATATTGAATTTCATTACGAAGTTCTCAGTAAACGGCTGCGCGAACTATCGTTTCTGAATAACGGTGTCAAGATAAAACTGGTTGATCAGCGCAGCGCCAAGGAAGAAAACTTTGCCTTTGCCGGAGGCGTCAAGGGTTTTGTTGAATACATCAATAAAAATAAACAGGTACTGCACCCGAATATTTTTCATGTGATCAGCGAGCGCCAGGCTGAAAATGGCTTGACTATTGGCGTTGAAGTTTCGATGCAGTGGAACGATGGTTATAACGAACAGGTACTGTGTTATACCAATAATATTCCTCAGCGCGATGGCGGCACCCATCTCACCGGCTTGCGCGCAGCCATGACACGGGTCATCAATAAATACATTGAAGAAAACGAGCTGGCAAAAAAAGCCAAGGTGGAAACCAGTGGCGATGACATGCGCGAGGGTTTGACCTGTGTTTTGTCGGTTAAGGTGCCAGAACCCAAGTTTAGCTCGCAGACCAAGGACAAGCTGGTCTCGAGTGAAGTCCGGCTGCCAGTAGAGGAGGTTGTAGCCAAGGCGCTGACCGATTACCTGCTGGAAAAACCTAACGATGCCAAAATTATTTGCGGCAAAATTGTAGAGGCCGCGCGGGCACGGGAAGCGGCGCGCAAAGCGCGAGAGATGACGCGCCGCAAAGGTGTCTTGGATGGAGCAGGACTGCCAGGAAAACTGGCAGACTGTCAGGAAAAAGACCCGGCGCAATGTGAGCTTTATATTGTCGAGGGCGATTCTGCAGGCGGCTCGGCCAAGCAGGGACGTGATCGCAAGTTCCAGGCCGTTCTTCCGCTACGCGGAAAAGTACTAAATGTCGAGCGTGCGCGGTTTGACAAGCTGATCAGCAGCGAACAGATCACGACACTCATCACCGCGCTAGGCACCGGTATCGGTACCGGGGGAGGCAGCGATGATTTCAATGCCGACAAGCTGCGCTATCACCGCATTATCATCATGACCGATGCCGATGTTGATGGCGCACATATTCGAACCCTGCTCTTGACACTGTTTTATCGTCAAATGACCGATCTGGTTGAGCGCGGACACATTTATATTGCCCAGCCGCCCCTGTACAAAGTCAAGCACGGCAAAGAAGAGCGTTATCTGAAAGACGACTATGAGATGAATGCCTGGTTGCTGAAACTGGCGCTACAGGAAGCCGAGCTGATAACGGGGACAAGCCCAACGCCAATACAGGGCGAAGCCCTGGCTGAACTGGCGCGCCAATACTTTCTGGCCGATGCGGTTGTACAGCGCCTTAGCCGTTTGATAGATGACAAAGCCTTGCAGGCGATTGCCGAGGGGCTGGAATTGAACCTAGATAGTGCCAGTGCCGCCGAGGCCAGTGCGGTCGCCATGACCCAGGCGCTGGGTAACAGCACAGTACATGTGTTTGCGGTGTTTGATGAAAAAATGGACAAACATGGATTACGTATCGAGCGCCAGATTCATGGCAATATCAAAGTCAGCGTTATAGATGCCGATTTTGTTCATGGAGCCGACTATGAGGTATTGTCGAATGCGGCACGTACATTCAAGGGTTTGATTCAGTCGGGAGCCAGCGTTGCCCGTGGCGCAGGGGATAAACGCAAGCAAACCCCGATAGGCGATTTTCGCGAAGCGATGCAATGGCTATTAAGTGAGGCACAGCGCGGCGTCAGTACCCAGCGCTACAAAGGTCTGGGAGAAATGAATCCAGAGCAATTGTGGGAAACCACCATGGATCCGAAGGTGCGGCGTCTGCTCAAGGTACAGATAGAAGATGCGATAGGTGCGGATCAGATTTTCACTACCTTGATGGGCGATGAAGTTGAGCCACGACGCGAATTTATAGAAAAAAATGCGCTTCAGGCCGGCAATATCGATGTCTAGCAAATTTTTCTGGTGACGATAGCGCACGTGACAAAAGGCCTGATACTGATGCTCTGGCTGATGCTGGGGCTAGGCGCGCAGGCCAGAGAAGTCAGAATTGCCGCCTTTAACCTGGGCTGGGCGGGAACCACATCAGAGTTTCAACGCCACGTACAGGTATGCAGCAGCAGGATGGTGAACTGGTGCAGTAGCCGGGGTGATGCACAAGACCCGAAAGTACAAACCTGTCGCGCTGCGTTTCAAAACGCGGCCGGAGGCGCGGTGGCAGCGCATGGCATTGCGCCGTGCAACGCATATCAAAAATTTCTGCCGCGCAAAGACGACATAGACGCGTATACTGACCGGCTGCGCGCCATCGGTAATACCATGCTGGGCAACCAGGCGCTCGGTATACCAGACCCCGGCGTTGATCTTTGGGCCGTATCCGAAGTTTCGGGCGCACAAGTATTTGATGAAATTTTAGGCAATAAAAGAAGCGACTATCATGTTTGCATCACACGTCAGCCCGAATTTCAAAAAGTCGGATTTGTCTGGAAAAAAAGTCTGGGCGGCAGCCCGCAAGACTGTCGGCAGGAAGACGGCTTGGCGGTGCCAGATGACCCGGACCTGGCCGAAAGTGTGACCGCGACGCCGCTAGCTCGAGAACAACGCCGACTGCGCGCCGGCATGGCCCTAACTCTGGTATTGAACTCGCAGCCCGTTACCTTTATGTCCTTGCATTTAAAGTCGGCCTGCGTTAACCCTGAGCCGGAACGGTTTGCCGGCCGGACTCAGCCGGGGCGTCGCCTGACCTCAACCGAATCGGCGTGTCGCCTGTTGCGGGCCCAGGTGCCGGCACTCGAGGCCTGGATGGAAGCGGTAGCGCTCAGAACCCCGCGTTTTGTCATGCTGGGCGATTTCAATCGCAAGTTGCATCAGGAAATTGGCCGCGTGGCACGTGAGGATGGCACGTCTGCGGCGGCGCCCATCGACCCGCCGGGCCAGGCCCGCAGCCGAATTGCCTATTTATATCCGGAATTGAACGATGGCAGACCTGCCGCCGCGCGCACCTGGTTGATGAAGCCGGCACCACGGCCACGCGAATGCCGAGGCTTTTCCGGGTTAGACCATATTGTGCTCTCGCTAGATCTGGCCGATTTAAGCAATAACCGGCAGCGGCCATCGGAAAAACTGGGCTTGGCACGCACCTCGGCCGGACGCATGGCGTCCGACCATTGTCCGCTGGCAGCCAGCCTGGATTTTTAATGCGATGGGCTGAACCGCCACAGCGCCCCATGTCGCCTAGCTTTGGTCCCGGGTTGCCGCTATATTTTCGTCCGCCACAAGCGCTGCGACAACAGACCGACAGTGTGTTGGCAGAAACGATAGCGTGTCCTGAAAACATCGTTCATGTCTGGGGCTTTCATCTGGATGCCCAACCCGAAATGCTTTCCTATTGGCGTAGCTTGTTATCGACCGAAGAACGGCAGCGTGCCGAGCGTATTGTTCAGCCCCAGCAAGTAGCGCGCTGGGTCGCGGCGCATGGCCTGAAGCGGGAGGTCTTGTCGCTCTATTTGCAAAAAGCAGCGCACGAGCTCAGGTTTGTTGCTCTGCCAGACGGCAAACCGGTGTTACATCAGCCAGGGCACGAAAAATGGCACTTCAATTTGTCGCACAGCCATCAACGTTTGTTAATCGCTGTTTCCTGTTCTGGCCCGGTAGGGGTGGATATCGAATATCACGACCCATCACGACCATTTCTGGCGCTGGCACAAAGGTTTTTTCACCCTGACGAAGCCGCTGCTATGACGACCATGAATGAAACTTTGGCGCGCACACAGTTTTATCGGGCCTGGGTGGCGAAAGAGGCCTTACTGAAAGCGCAAGGCACGGGGCTGCGCGGCGGCCTGTCCCGGTGGCCAGTGTCGGCCACCGAAACCGGCAAAATGCAGACGACATCCTGGACGGTGCATTGGCTGACATTTTCTGAACCCGGGTTTAGTGCTGCAGTGGCGATGCGACCGGAAAATCAGTGGTGCTGGGTTTAATTAGTAGCCCGTCGGCACAATACGCTAGACTATGGGAATGAATCAGTCCTTGTTACCCACACACAGCGCGCTAAAGACGGATACCGAGCACGATCAGGGCACGCCAGTGTCGCTCAAGATTCGTGAGCGCCTCAAGGCAGCGAAAGAGCGCTTTCATGCCAACGACAACATTTCGGCTTATATACAGCCCGGTGAACTCGATGGCTTAAAAGACGAAGTCGAGCAAAAACTGCTCGATGTGCTGAATGCGTTGGTGATTGACACCGAGCACGACCACAATACCCGCGAAACCGCCAAGCGCGTTGCCAAAATGTATTTGAGCGAAGTATTTCGCGGGCGCTATATGCCCGAGCCGGATGTCACCGAATTTCCGAATGCCGAGCGTCTGAATGAATTGATGATCGTCGGGCCAATCACGGTGCGTAGTGCCTGTTCACATCATTTGTGTCCAATTCTGGGCAAATTGTGGATAGGCGTCATGCCGAATGAGCACTCCAATCTGATAGGCCTGTCCAAATACGTGCGATTGGCCGACTGGATTATGAGTCGGCCTCAGATTCAGGAAGAGGCCGTGACGCGGTTGGCGGATTTATTGCACGAACGGCTTCAGCCCGATGGCCTGGCGGTGGTGATGGAGGCCGAGCATTACTGCATGAAGTGGCGTGGCGTCAAGGAAAGTGATTCCAAAATGATCAACAGCGTGATGCGCGGGTCGTTTCTGAAGGACCCAAATTTGCGGCGCGAATTTTTGTCTTTGTTATCGAATAAAAACTAGGAGTGAAGCTTCCATGCTTGTACGCTTGTTATACGCCAGCCGTGCTGCCGCGCCTGTCAATCAGGACACCATAGAATCCATACTGCAACAATCGAGAAGCTACAACCCATCGCTGGGTGTGACCGGCATATTGTGTCACGGTGGCGATGTTTATATGCAAGTGCTGGAGGGGGGGCGCGCTGCAGTTAACGAGCTGTATAACAAAATTGTGCGTGACCCGCGTCATACCGAAGTATTGCTGCTGCATTACGAAGAGGTGGCTGAGCGCCGCTTTTCGGGCTGGACTATGGGACAGGTCAATGTCTCCAAAATTAACCCCTCTACCCTGCTGAAATATTCCGAACGTCCCGAGCTCGATCCGTTTGCCACTTCCGGCAAGGCTTCACTGGCCCTGCTTGAGGAGTTGATTAGTACTGCACAAATAGTTGGTCGCGCAGGTTAAAATCCCAAGAAAATATTCTGGCTGGTGCGGGCTGACAACATGGAACGACAGATATGTTGCTGTTCAAGCTTGCGCTGGTGGCCTTGTCTATATTTTTAGCATCCTGGGTAGCAAAACGATTTGGTCATGCCGTTGGCGGTGCCCTGGCGGGCATGCCAGTGATCGCCGGGCCGATCATGGCGCTGGTTTTAATTGATCACGGTCCGGTACTGGCACACGACATAGCGCTTGCTACACTGGTATGCGTTCCGGCAACAGTTGCTCATATAGTCACATTTACGCATATGGCAAAAAAAATGCCATGGCCCTTATGCTTGGCGCTGGCCATGACGGTTTTTTTCATCGTGTCGTTGGCGCTCGTGGCGCTGGACTGGCCAGACTGGATGTGCATAATGCTGGCAGCACTGGCGCCCGCAGTGGGCTTGATGAGCATGCCCAGGGTCAAGAAGCAAAGTGGAGGCATTGCCATACCTGCACTTGAAATAGTGGCGCGCATACTCGCTGCAATAACTCTGGCAGGAACGATTATTGTGGGGGCAGATTATTTTCCGGCCAGTATCAGCGGAATACTGTTGGCGATACCCATTGCGGGCAGCATACTGCCGTGCTTTACCCTGCCAACATACGGCTACCAAGCGACCGTGAATTTGCTGGGCGGCTTTGCTAAAGGCCTGAATGGTTTTTGTACCTTTTTCATCGGCCTATTGCTGGCATTGCCGGTTTTTAATGCTGCGCCAGCCTTTCTGTTGGCACTGTCCGCAGCATTCGCCGTGGCGTTATTGGTGTACCGCATCAATCAGCGATTGGCGCGGTCATCGCCCTGAATCCAGTCATCATCACGCAATACCAGCTTACCCAGAATCCGCAGGAACTGAACGCGCTCAGCAGACGTCAGGAGAGAAAGCATGGATTGTTCACGTTCCCGGAAAATCGGCATGACTTTGGCATAGAGCTGGCGCGCCTTGGCGGTCAGGTGCAGAAAAGAACGCCGGCCATCTTCGGGGTCGGATTTTTTCTTGACATAACCTTGCTCAACCAGCTTGCTCAAAGCCTGGCTGACTGAATTTTTTGGGTGGCGGGTAATGTCGCACACGTCCTGTGCCGTCAGTGGCCCTAGCTGATGCAGGCAAAAAATAACTACAAATTCACCCCGAGCAATGCCATAGCGCTGACTGATATCGGCATAAATGGGGCCAACGAAATAATTGGCCAGTAGAACCAGCCGATAGCTGGTCAGAATTTCATTATCAGAAAGAATTTTTGTGCGATGCCATGACATGGCGACCCCTAAAATTGATAGCTATTGCACATAGTTCTAAATAGAACTATATTAGCAGGATGATGAAGGAGACACAGATGGAACCGCGCTTCCCCCCCGCCCTGCACCAGGAATTAAAAAATCGCTTTGCCGAGCGCTACAGCACCGCACAGGCAGTACGCGAGCACCATGGCAAGGACGAATCCCCCTACGACCCTATGCTGCCAGATGCGGTAGTTTTTGTCAGAACAACACAAGAAATTATTGAGCTGGTTCACGCCTGCGAGCATTATCGTGTGCCACTTATTCCGTATGGTGCAGGCTCTTCTATCGAGGGGCATCTGCTGGCGCTACAGGGTGGTATTTCAATCGACATGAGCCAGATGAATCAGGTGCTGGCGGTCAATGCCGAAGACCTGACCGCTACGGTACAGGCCGGAGTGACGCGCAAACAACTGAATCAGGAATTGAAAAGCAGCGGCCTGTTTTTTCCGATAGACCCGGGAGCCGATGCCACCCTGGGTGGCATGACGGCCACGCGTGCCAGCGGTACCAATGCGGTGCGCTATGGCACCATGCGTGAAAATGTGCTGGGCCTGACCGTTGTGACCGCGCAGGGCAAGGTGGTGCAGACATCGCGTCGCGCCAAAAAGTCGAGCGCTGGCTATGATCTGACGCGCCTGTTTGTTGGTAGTGAAGGCACACTTGGCATCATTACCGAAGTTACGGTCAAGCTTTACCCGCAACCAGAAGCCATTAGTGGCGCCACGGTACATTTTCCAACGGTGGCCGATGCGGTCAATACGGTTATTACCACCATACAACTAGGCATACCGATTGCCCGTGCCGAGTTGCTGGACAGTACAACGCTACGCGCCATCAATGCCTACAGCAAAACACAACTGCCGGAACAACCGACGCTGTTTCTTGAATTTCACGGCTCGCCCGCCAGTGTTGAAGAGCAGGCGCAAACGGTGCAGCAAATTGCCCAGGAACATCAGGGTGCCGAATTTCAATGGGCGACACAGCCCGAGCAGCGCAGCAAGTTATGGCAGGCACGCCACGACGCCTATTTTGCCGCGTTACAACTCAAGCCAGGCTGTCGCAGTGTGACGACCGACGTTTGTGTACCCATATCGCGACTGGCAGAAGTGATTGAAACCACGCGGCAGCTGCTGTCAGGTTCAAGCTTGCCGGCGCCGCTATTTGGTCATGTGGGCGATGGCAATTTTCATTGCGCCATATTGGTTGACCCGAATAATGCGGCAGAACTGGCTGAAGCCGAACGCCTGAATGAAGCCATAGTAAAAACCGCACTTGAGCATGATGGTACGTGTACCGGCGAACATGGCGTTGGTTTACACAAGATGGCATTTCTGGCACAGGAGCATGGCAGCGACATGCTCGATCTGATGCGTGCCATTAAACAAGCGTTTGATCCACTAGGCATTTTGAATCCAGGAAAAATCGTCAGCCCAGCTTAAGCCTGGCTTAAGCTGGCTGTGGCAAGTTGCCGGACTTGCAAATACAACAGGGATTCCGGCTTGAAACTTTCTCAGCATATTCTGCCCACAGCGCTGATGGCGCGGCGCTTTCACCTCAGCACCGAGCTCGTCATGGGCCTGTTTGCGCTATACGGCGCACTGGTATTCAACCAGAGTCTGTTAAGCCTGACGCTGCAACTACACCCTTGGCACGAACCTGCCAGCTGGGGTCTACTGGCGGGAATACTGGCTATCGTCACCAGCCTGCATTTCCTGCTACTGGCGCTGGTCTCGACACAAAAAAACGTTAAATTCTGGGTACTGTTATTTGCCATAACGGGTACGCTGGCTGCGCATTATCAGGCGCACTATCGGGTTTACTTTGACCCGTCCATGATGCGCAACATACTACATACCGATTATGCCGAGGCCAGAGAGCTGATTTCATGGAGTCTGTTTTCCAGTGTGGCGGTCTGGTTTATTCCCCTGGCACTGGTACTGCGCCAAGTACAGGTCAAGTCCGTCTCACGCACCAGGGCATTGCAGCAGCGTCTGCTCGCCGTGCTACTGGCAGGTGGAGTACTCATAGTGGTTATGCTGAGTCTGTATGCGCCGCTATCGTCCATGATGCGTAACCACAAAGAGGCGCGCTATCTGATAACACCTGCCAATACACTATGGGGTTTGCTGCAGGTTGTAGACAACGATACTCAAGCATGGGCTCAGGGTGCGCGCCTGCCGATAGGGCTGGATGCCCATGCCGTGCCACGACCTGCGGCACGCACACGCCCTTTGCTGGTGGTGTGGGTGGTCGGTGAGACCGTGCGCGCGGCTAATTGGGGGCTGAATGGCTACTCACGAGCCACCACACCCGAGCTGGCGCGCTGGGCAGCGCAACCGGGATTCATCCATTTCCCCCTGGCGCAAAGTTGTGGCACCAATACCGAGGTATCGGTACCCTGCCTGTTTTCTCCCTGGGGGCGGCACGATTATGACGAGCGCCGCATTCGCGGCAGCGAGTCATTGCTGCACGTACTGGCACGAGCCGGAGTTGGGGTGCATTGGCGCGATAATCAGTCGGGTTGCAAAGGGGTATGCGATGGCCTGCCCCACGAAAACACCTCGCAGCACGCGGGCCAGAACCCCTTGTGCCACGAGGGGCAATGCTGGGACGAGATACTGCTGGCGGGCTTTGAGCAAAAACTGGCACAGCTGGCGACGGGCACGCCGCCCCGTTCGCACTTATGGGTATTGCATCAGTTGGGCAACCATGGCCCGGCTTATTACAAACGCTATCCACCCGCCTATGACCAATTTCAACCCGCCTGCCAGCAGGACGACTTAAGTCGCTGCACTAATCAGCAAATTGTCAATGCCTATGACAATGCCCTGCTTTATACCGACACCGTACTGAGTCGCCTGCTACAAACACTGCAACAACAGCAAGAGGCTATCGACTCAGTCGTGATTTATGTTTCTGATCATGGCGAATCACTGGGAGAGAAAAATCTGTATTTGCATGGCGTGCCGTACTGGATGGCACCCGAGCAGCAGACCCGGGTACCGATGTTTCTGTGGTTTTCAAAACATGCGGCACAGACTACCGGAACCGATCTGAGTTGCCTGAAAGCGCGCGCACAACAGCCGGTGCAGCACGACCACTTGTTTCATACCGTGCTTAGCCTGTTCGATGTCCGTACCAGTCTGCATCAACCAGAATGGGACTTGCTGACTCTGTGCCAAACCCGGCCATGAATACCTCAACAACACTCTGGTTGCATCGTGATACCAGCGTGATGTTGATAGGCCTGTTGTTGCTTCTGGCCTGGGATGCAAGTGGCTGGGATCTGGCCGTCATGAAAGCGATTGCCGATGGGCATAGTTTCCCGTGGCGCAGTCACTGGCTTACCGGCCTGGTATTGCACCAAGGTGGCCGCTGGCTGTCCTGGGGCGTGGTGGCGGCGATGGTGCTGGAGGCCGTCTTTTATATCAAGCCCGGGCCATCGCGACAAAAGCGCTTTGCGTATATAGCAGGTATGGTATTTTGTGCCTTGCTGGTACCACTCATTAAGCGCATCAGCCTGACCAGTTGCCCCTGGGATTTAACCGATTTTGGCGGCAAGGCACACTATGTATCGCATTGGGCTTGGGGCATGGTTGATGGTGGCGCTGGTCATTGTTTTCCTTCAGGGCATGCGGTGGCGGCATTTGGCTTTTTTGGCATGTATTTTTTGTGGCGCGATCATGATGACAAATTTGCCAGGGGCTGGCTCATGGGCGTGCTGATAGTGGGGCTGCTGTTCGCGTTGACGCAAACCGTGCGCGGCGCGCATTATCCCAGCCATAGCGCGTGGACAGCGTGGCTGTGCTGGACGGTTTTTTCTGCCTTGTCAGTATTGTTCGAAGTTCGAACCGCGCTCATCAGGCAAAACAAAGCTATAGAATAAAGGCATGCGCCTACTACTGGTTGAAGACGACGCGTTACTGGGTGAGGGTCTGGCCGCAGGCTTGCGCGCTTGCGACTTTGCCGTGGACTGGTTTCGGTCTGGACAAGAGGCTCAAAGTGCTGCCGCCTTGACCCTGTACGATGCCGTGATACTGGACCTAGGCTTGCCGGGCATGGATGGCATGACGCTGTTACGCTATTGGCGTTCGTCACGGCACACGGTGCCGGTGCTGGTATTGACAGCACGTGATGCGCTAGAACAGCGGATAGCCGGGCTGGATGCGGGTGCTGATGATTATTTGATCAAACCGGTGGCACTGCAGGAGTTGGCAGCGCGCCTACGCGCCCTGATACGGCGTAGCCACGGCAAGGCCGACCCGGTATGGAGCCATGGCGCGCTCGAGTTCAATGCCTCGGCACGCGCGGTGCGCTGGCGTGGGCAGGCGCTGGACCTGACCGCCAAAGAGCTGGCCTTGCTGGAACTGTTCCTATCGCACCCGGGGCGAATTTTGTCCAAGCCGTTTTTGCAGGAAAAACTGTATGACTGGGGCGAGGAACTGGAAAGCAATGCCCTGGAGGTACATATTCATCACTTGCGTAAAAAAACCAGCAGTGACCTGATACGCACGGTGCGAGGGGTGGGCTACGTATTGACTGCGGCCGAAGCCGCCGGGGGTGCCGCCTCATGAGTCTGCAAAAACGCCTGTTGCTGTTTCTGTTAATCGGCACGCCGTTGGTCTGGTTGCTGGCGCTGGGCTTTGCTTACTGGCGCGCCGTGGATGAAATCAATGAATTGTTTGACACCGAGCAGGTGCGGCTGGCGCAGCAGATACGTGCCACCTTGCCCGATGTTCCGGTTCAAGTTGCTGGCAGTAGTTCCACAACCGCAACGCTAAAGGACAAGGGCGGGGCCGAGCCGGAAGACTTGTTGATAGCGGTCTGGGATGAGGCCGGACGCCTGACCTGGTCAGACCGCGAGGGTGTGCAATTACCACGCACGTCCGGCCTGACCGGGTTTCGCGAGGTGTTGCTGGGACAGGCGGGTGGTCAGGAGGCCTGGCGTGTGTATTACGATACGGCGCAACAGGGGCGCTGGCAGATCGCGGTGGGTCAACGTCTGGGCGAACGCGATGAACTGGTGCTGGATTTAATGGCCAGCCAGCTAGGCCCGTGGCTGATTTTGCTGCCAGTCTTGCTGGTCATCATGCTGGCCGGGGTGCGTCGCGCACTGGCGCCAGTACGACAGTTGAGCGAAGGACTGGCGCGCCGCAGTGCTGATGATCTGGGCGCGGTACAAGGCCCGGTACCGCAGGAATTGTCTCCGCTGGTTACGGCGTTGAACCAGTTGTTTCAGCGCGTGCAACAAGCCATGCAGCACGAACGCCAATTAACTGCCGATGCCGCGCATGAATTACGTACGCCGCTGGCGGCACTGCGCGCACATCTGGAAGTGGTGCAACTGGCACAACAGGAGCCAGCACGTCAACAGGCGCTGAAACAGACCACCCAGGCACTCGATCGCCTGAATCATTTGCTGAATCAATTACTGCTATCGGCGCGGGTGGACAACTGGAGCCGCATCAGTACCGCGCAGCAGCCGGTGAACTGGCCGCAGGTGGTCGAGCAGGTGTTGAGCGACTGCCTGCCCCAGATAACACGCCGGCAGGCAGATATTGAATGTCACTGGCCGACGCAGGGGCAGACACCGTTCCCGGTGCAGGGTGATGACACCTGGTGCAGCTTGTTGCTGCGTAATCTGGTCGATAATGCGCTGCGTTATGGTCCACCCGGCGTGAAGATCACACTACGCTTCGAGCCAACTCGAATGGTGGTAGAAGACACGGGCCCGGGCGTGACTGACGAGGAATTGAAACGTCTGGGCGACCGTTTTTATCGCCCGGTCGGCCAACAGGAACCCGGCAGCGGCCTGGGCTTGTCGATAGTCAAACGCATTGCCGAGTCGCATGGACTGAAGGTGCGCTTTGAAGCATGCCAGCCGCACGGTTTGAGAGTCCTTATTTCATCTGCCTAGCTTTGTCGAGCAAGGTTCTGATTTCTTCACGCCGCCCATTATCGGCAATGACACGTCCCGGTCGTGCCGGTGCCTGTAACGCCCGTTCCAGATAGGCAATAGCCTCGGGCGCATTACCCTGTTCGAGCCAGTATTCCCCATAGAAAAAATTCGGATCAATACCTTTGGGGTTCAGTGCCAGGGCTTTTTGCAATAACTCTTTGGCTTTGTCTTTGTTACCAAAACCGACCGGCCAGCCAGGAACTTTGTAGTACAGGACACCCAGGCTGTTCATGGCCGAGCCCTCGAGCGCGTTGGCATCGAGCTTCATGGCGCTTTCATAATCAGCCTTGGCCTGCTTGACCAGACCCAGCGCACCCAGACCGCCTTTGGCACCGGCCCACGAGCTGACGATGATGCCCTTCCAGATTAAGGGTTCGGCGCGTTGCGGAAAGCTTTCCACCACTTTGCCGGCCTTGCTTGCCAGCGCTTCAAATTTTTCTTCCTGCTGCTTGGCCGGGGTTTGGTATTTGATGACTTCCCATTCGTGCTGTAATTCGGTGACAGCATCATCGACCGGGGCGGCCAGCGCCAGTGCGGGTAACAATAGCAGGCTGGCCAGCCAGCCGCCGGATAAACCGCGATGAAGAAACTGAGTGTGCATGTTCATTCTCCTTTCATGACAAATTCAGTATGAGATCTAAAAGCCCTATCGAGCATTTGCGGTGCCACGGCATTGAGTTTGACCGCCCATTTTTCAGGAAAGCCCAGAAAGCATTCAGCGTCTGCGCTTTGCAATAAACGCAAGGCCGCCTGAGCAACCTGCTGCGGGGTATCGGTATGGGTGCCAGTGTGTTGCTGATAGCGCGCCGCTGCCGCATCATTAAAAGTGGTCTGCGTGGCGCGTGGCCCAAGGTACTGCACCCGGACCGGTGTAAATTGCAATTCACGCCGCAAAGCCTCGCTGAACCCGCGCAGGCCAAATTTGCTGGCGCAATAGACGCTATAACCCGGCAACCCGAGCCGACCCAGCACCGAGCCGATATTGAGTACATGTGCCGCGGCTTGCCGAGTCAAATGCGGCAACAACCCTTGCGTCAGTAGTATTGGTGCGAGCAGGTTGGTATGCAAAACCGCTTCAAGTTGTTCGGGGGGCAGTGGCTGTAAAGCGCCAAAGCTGGGTATGCCGGCATTATTGATCAGCACATTGGCCTGAAAGCTGATGGCTGCAGCAACAATTTTTGCCCGATCTTGCGCTTGTGTGACATCAGCCACCAGCGTACTGACCGAGGCCGAGCCCAGCCGTGCCTGCAGGGTCTGTAATTTGTCTGCCGAGCGTGACACCAGTAACAAGTGCGCCCCCTGTTGCAGCAAGGCTTGCGCCAGTGCGCTGCCGATACCGCCACTGGCACCGGTCAGTACCACCCGCATTTGATCGAGTCTCAAGCCGCTTCCTTCCATTGACCCTGCGGCAAAGGCAGGTCGATAAAGACCTGGCCGTAAAGCCGGTAAAAATTTTTCGCGGCATGAATCAGCAAGGCCTGTTCTTCGGGGCGGTCGAGGGCGTTGACCAGTTGCGCAAAATGGGCGGTGTGTTCCTGGTCGAGCGTGCCGTGCGAACGCAAATAGCTGAACGCCTGCGCGGGCAGATTCAAGCCCTGTTGAATGCGATCCGCCGCCATCAAGGCCAGCGCAACGCTGGTGCCTTCGAGTACATGCACCATGCCGAAAAAACCCAGTGGATGTACTCGTTGTATCAGGTCGTAGGCATAAGCGACCATGACTTCAGTGCTGAAAGCCGGAGTGCCGATTCTGATCGCGTCGGCATCTGCACCGCAGGCACGCAAGTCGTCGAGTATCCACTCATCATGACCATATTCTTCTTCGATGTATTCATCGAGCGCTGGCAGTAACCAGTGCAAATGAGAGAATTTTGGATCAGCCAGGGCAGTTTTGCAGGCCTGCAGCAGGGGTACGGTATGCCGCACGTGATAATACGCCTGGGTCAAGAATGCAATGTAGCTCGGGAGTGAAACTTCACCGCGCAGGCAGCCCTGAATAATCGGCGCAGCAATGAAATGCTCCCGCTCACTACGGGTATGTTCTTGCAGAACAGCGAAAAAATTCATACCAGCTCCCCATGGGGTAAATAAGTGGCTTCAATGCGTTCACGAATAGGGCGGCCGTTAGCAGTAGCCAGCCCGGTGTCGGCAGAAAAGGCCAGGTCGGCTCGTACCCAGTGCGCAATGCGGGCGTAGTCGGGCAGGTAGGCATTGGCCGCCTGTACCGCGGCTTCCAGTGCAGCGTCAGTAGTAGTGGGCTGCAATGGCCAGAGTACTGCGCTGAGTGCTGGCTGGTCATTGCCGAACACCACCGCCTGGGCAATAGCGGGTTCGGACTTGAGCGTGGTCTCCACCCATTCGGGCGATACATTACGGCCATAAGCAGTAATCAACACATTCTTTTTGCGGCCCTGTATATGCAAATACCCGTCTGCATCCAGAACCCCCAAATCTCCGGTCGGCCACCATTCCGGTACGGGTCTGTCAGGGTCTTGTACGTAGCCCGAGAACAAGGCACCACGAATTTCAATTTCACCGTCGTCAGCGACGCGCACTTGCGCATGTGGCAGCGGGCGTCCGACACTGCCGGGTCGGTCAGCGCCGGGCAAGTTCAAAGTCTGTACTGATGCGCCCTCAGACAGGCCATAGCCTTCATAAGCCGGAATACCCAGGGCACGCGCCTGCGCCAGCAAACGCACACCGGCGGCGGCTCCGCCTACCGCCACCAGTTCCAGGCAGCGTGGCGCGCTGAGTTGTTGTGCTGCCAGACTCATGCTCCAGGCGCGCAACATTTGCGGCAGCAGAATCAGGCTGTTGGCTTGATAGCGCTCGACCTGTTCGTGCAGAATGCGCGCATCAAATTGGGACGAACCGCTTAGACCGACCGATTGCATGGGCAGCACGACACACGTGATGCCGCGCCATAGCGGGGCATAGAGGCCGGCAATGTTTTCCAGCAGCACGGCGTAAGGTAAGGCACTCAGATGCCGTTCTATGCCCAGCCCCTCGGTGGCACTCGCAATACTCTGGGCGACCGACAAAAGGGCTTCAGCACTCAGGCATACCCCCTTCGGTGCTCCGGTGGTGCCCGACGTAAAAGTGATTTTTGCCGTATTAGCAGGTATCGACAGTGGCGCGCCAGAACCAGAACCAGAACCAGAACCAAGCAAGGCGTGTTCAACAAAAGCTTTTTGTGCCGGACTGAAAAAAGTCGGCAAGGGGACATGCACCACACCCGCCCATAATGCGGCCAGGTCGGTAATGACAGTCTCGACCCTGTTGTCAGACTGCGGCAGGAGCAGCGTGCATTTTTCATCCTGCAAACGCTGCGCCCGTTCTTGTACTGCCTTCATTAAGCTGCGGTATGACCATTCCCCCTCGGGGGTGACCAGGGCAGGACGGCGTGCGGCAGCGGCATGAAGTTTAAGCTGGGCAAAAAAATCGGCTGGCTTCATACACCCACCGGACTTAAGCGCGCAGCGTCCAGGCGGTGCATTGAACGCTGCACCTGTCCGGCCAGCACCATGGGGTGATGCTCGTAATAAGTGCCCCAGGCGCTTTGATCGGCCGGGCTCAGACAAGACGGGTCAGCCTGCCCCAGCACTTGCGGTGCCAGTCCCATACGCTCGAACAAATGACGCAATTCTTCGGTGGCAGTAGCGACAACCCACGCCACCGACTGTTCAGCCAGATACTCGCCCAGCGCCAGCATCAGGCGCCGCCCGGCTCCGGCCTGGTTAGCCGCCAGATGGCCAACCTCAACAATATCAGCGCGCCGCAGCGGCTCCGTCGTCACAATGCATTTCTCAACGGCGGCCGGCAAATAACGCTCAAGAAATAATGGCGTCTCAGTCGCAACACGAAAACCGGCGGCTGCAGTTATCTGCCCATTGACGTACCAGCTCAACAGTTGTGGTGCCCAATGCCGGATGCGCGCACCATAGCGCTGGTTATATACAGCCTGAATGAAAGACTGGACTTCGGCATAGGAGGGCTGGCCATGACGGTGCAGCTTTAGCCCTTGAATCGTATAACGGGACGGCATCAAAGCCGCCGGGGTTATTTTTGAATCCGCAACAACACCTGCCTGCCACATATGCACTCCTTGTAATGAAGCGCAGTGTGGCAAACCAAGCTTAAGGCAAGCTTAAGACATCAAGACACCGGGAACAGCAGAGGGGGCAGTATTGGTCTGAACTCGATTAATTGCATCTGGGGGTGCCTGTCCCGCTAAAACCGCGAGAATATTGTCAGCAGCACGGTGTTCTATAGCCAGCCGAACACGTTGTACCGCCGAGCCGATATGGGGGGTCAGCAAGGTTTTGTCCGACTCTAGCAGTGCCTGGGGAACGCCCGCAGGGCGGTTTTTTAGCGCCCAGTCTTCGCAGGCATAAACATCAGCCGCATAACCACCGAGTTGTCCTTGCTGCAATAATTCGGCGACTGCCAACTCGTCCACTACCGACCCACGGCCTATATTAATGATCAACTGTCCTGGCTTGCAAGCTTTCAAGGTCTCCGCGTCCAGCATGTGCCGATTGGTTTCAGTGAGCGGTGCCGCCAGAAACAGATAATCGGATTGCTGCAATATGCTGGTCAGATCGTGGTGCTGAACGTGCGGATGAATAAATGGATGAGGATCAAAGCCTAGCAGACGGGCACAACCAAAACCTTGCAGCCGTTGCGCAATGGCGCGGCCCACCTGCCCCATGCCGATGATGCCGACCGTAGATTGATCTAGCCCCTGACCATAAAAATGCGTACGCCAACCTTCATAGGGCAGTTGTCGCATGTACTGGTCAGCAGCACGGATCTGTCGTGCCAATGCAATAGCCAGTCCGACCGCCAGTTCTGCCGTTGGTGCAGTCAGCAGGTCGGGGACGATGCTGAGCCAAATATTGGCACGGGTACAGGCATCGACATCGTAACTGTCATAGCCTTTGAGCGCACAAGCAATAATTTTTAAATGAGGGGTCTGTTGTAATAGCTCTGCATCGACCTGGTCGGTCATAAACCCCATCAATGCTGTGGCATCGTGCAGGTGTTGCTGCAAAGTGGCAGGGCTCCAGGGTGCCACGGTCTCATTTGTAATCAAATCACCTGCTGCCTGCAGTTTTTGTTGTACTTCAGCATGTATGCGATGGGTAATGACAATTTTAGGACGCATGATTATTTGAGTTTTCTGCGTAATGCGGCACCGGTACTGTCCACCAGGACAACGCAGGCCAGAATGGTTAATAAAATGGCGGAAACTTCATCGTATTTGATTAGCCGCAGCGCTGCCATCAATTCAAAACCAATACCGCCAGCCCCGACAATACCCAGCACCGCCGAGGCACGGAAATGGTATTCCCAGCGATAGATCGTGATATCGGCTAACTGTGGCAAGACCTGTGGCAGAACCGCATGAGTAATAATTTGTCCCAGGCTGGCGCCTGAAGCACGTGCCGCCTCAATCGGTTTCGGGTCCACATGTTCAATGGTTTCGGCATAAAATTTGGCTACCATGCCGGTTGAATGCAAGGCTAGCGCCAACACGCCAGGCAGAGCACCGAAGCCTACCGCCGCGACAAAAATGATGCCAAAAATAATTTCAGGTACAGAACGCATGGCCGCCATCAGAGTGCGCACCAGGCGATAAATGACGGGATGAGGGGTGGTGTTAGGCGCTGCCATTAATGCCAGCGGTAATGACAGCACGACGGCCAAAGCCGTACCTGCAATCGACATCGCCAGGGTATCCCATAAGGGTTTTATCCAGCTTTGCCAGCGCTCAAAATTGGGGGGCACCATCTCGCTGGCCAGTTGAGCAATTGCTGGGCCGCCCTCAATAAAACGGCTGGCGTCAAAAAAGCCTGTCACCGCCAATGCCAGCAGGCATACGCCTACCAGGACAGCCAGCAGAAAAAACTGCCGCCGATATTGGGCGGCAGATTGATTCAATATCTCGGTATAAGACATGATTACTTCATTTTTGACAGATCGAGATTCAGCACTTTGGCGGTATCACGCAGAATGTCGTAAGCGCGGTCGTTGGTTGCGACAAAGCCTTCGACACGAAATGATTTAAGCACCTCCTTGTCTTTCATTTCAAGAAAGGCAGCGCGAATTTTTTCCTTCAGTGCCGGAGCCAAATTGCCCTGCATCACAATCGGGTAATTGGGAATCGGGTCCGATAGATCCAGGGTGATCAGCTTGCTGGGATCAATGGTTTTGCGCGCCACCAGATTGTCGTAAATGGCTTTGGATAAGGCTCCGGCTGGAATTTGACCGGCCTGAACAGCGCGGGCGACAGCATCGTGCGTGCCAACATGAACCGGCTGATAATCCTTGCTACCGTCTAAATTGGCTCGTTTCAGCAGATGAGCACGCGGTGCTAAATGACTCGATGTAGATGCCTGATCACCAAACGCAAATGGCCTACCGCGTATGTCATTCAACGATTTGACGGGCCCTTCGGCATTGGCAATGAGAACCGAGTTATAGGTCGGCGCACCACGCTCGACACCGACCGCAAAAGGCTCGATTTCGGGCGCACGGCTTTTGGCCAGTACGTAAGAAAATGGACCGAAGTAGGCAATTTCAATACGGCCAAAGCGCATCGCCTCGATCATGGATGAGTAGTCGGTGGTTACTATCAGTTCAATATCTTTTTTAAGAGTCTCTTCCAGATATTTTTTTAACGGTTGGGCATTTTGAATCAGGGTGCTGGCATTTTCATCGGGCAGCAGAGCGACGCGCAGACGAGAAGGATCACGGCCTTGGGCTTGTGCCGGGACAACACTCAGGCTGAGTAGGGCGGTGGCACTAAAGGCGGCCAGCGTGCTTAACAAAAGGTGACGACGTTTCATAAACTAGGCTCCGTAGCAGGTGAGTAAGACAGGGGTGATGTGAAGCTAATAGCAGAGGCAGTAGACGCTGGTTCGGTCTTGCCATAAATGCGCACCAGCGCAGCCTGATCAAGCTGATCAGACGCTGCGTCAAAGACAATCTGCCCTTGTGACAGACCAATGATGCGGTCAGCAAATTGCCGGGCAAACGCGACCTGATGCAGACTGACAATGGTAGTCAAACAATCAGCTTGGCCAATATCGTGCAAAAGCTGCAATATTTTTTCAGCAGTAGCGGGGTCTAGACTTGCCACTGGTTCATCGGCCAACAAAATTTTCGGCTGCTGTATCAAGGCTCGGGCAATGCCAACGCGTTGCTGCTGGCCACCCGATAGCTGATCGGCGCGCTTGAGCGCCTGATCCAGCAAACCAACTCGCTCAAGTACCGACAGGGCCAGTTCTTTTTCAGCGGTTGACCACGGTAGCAGGGTGCGCCAGAACGAGTGGTAGCCAAGTCGCCCCATCAGGACATTTTCCAGGACACTTAGCCGCCCGATCAGATGATGTTGCTGAAAAACCATTCCGGTCTGACGTCGGTGCTGCTGTAATACGCTGGCCTGATTCAGTATCCCCAGCCCGGTAACAGAAATACTGCCCTGGCTCGGTGTTACAAGGCCATTCAAGGTGCGCAGCAAGGTCGATTTGCCAGCACCGGAAGCGCCCAGCAGAACAATAAATTTTCCGCTGTCCAGTCTGAGGCTGGTGCTTTGTAAGGCTATAGCGCCCTTGGCATACCTTACCTGGACCTGGTCAAGTGATAAACAGGAAGTATTCATGCCATGCACTCTAAGGTGTCGTAGTGACAACTTGATTAATCAATCTGTCATAAAAATCGCGCAACATATAGAGCATGTCTATAGATAGCGCATCCGCCGAACTGAGAGCATTTGATGCGGCCGCCCGTTTGGGCGGGATGTCTGCTGCGGCTCGTGAGCTGGGGCTGACTCAGCCGACGGTATCGGCTCACATCACGGCTTTGGAAAAAAGATATGGTGTCGAACTGTTTTACCGTCGAGGACGTCGTGTTGAGCTAACGGGGTTTGGTTTGTCCTTGCAGGAACTGACACGGCGAATATTCAGCGCCGAATACGAAGCGAAAACCTTATTGCAACAGGCGCAACATCAATACGCGGGGCATTTGCATGTCTGGGCCGTTGGGCCTTACAACATAACGCCACTACTCAAGCAATACCGACATCATTGGCCGGGGGTGCAATTCACGGTCAGCATCGCCGATTCACGCCGCATTGTGCAGCAGATACTGGATTATCAGGGTGACGTCGGGATGCCCGTACATTATGTCGATCATGAGCGCATTACCTGCTTGCCCTACCGTCGCCAGCGACTGGTTCTGTTCGCTGCCTTGTCGCATCCCCTGGCACAAAAAAGTCAGCTAAGTCTTAAACAGCTGGAAGGGCAGGAATTTGTTTTGCGTGAACAGGGTTCGACCACACGTCGGGTATTCGAGCATGCATTGAAACAGGCCGATGTCAGAATCCGCGTCAGTTTGGAAATGGGTAGCCGGGAGGCTGTACGTGAAGCAGTGGCGCAGGGTTTGGGTCTGGGCATTGTTGCGGATACAGCTTATGTTGCCGACCCGAGATTGCGCGCTATCGCCTTAACCGGGCCGGAGCTTTATACCCATGCCCATATCATCTGTCTTAAGGAAAGAAAAAATGCGCGATTACTCGCGCATTTTTTGTCTTTGGCGGATACCATGAAAGACCCTGGCTAGGCGCGCATTACTGGCTTAACCCCCCTGAACAATGTCCCGCGCCTTCGACCTTTTCATGGCCGAGTGCAATCGCCGGGGGCTCATTGAAACGGTTGCGCTCGGCGTGACGGTAATCAAAGGCAATAAACCCCAATAGCAGCGACCAAAAAATCAAGGTGGCTATAACGCGCATGCTTTTCCCCTAGCGTGTATAACCCAGGCGCTGGCGCAAGCGCACGCCGAGGTAGGAACCGGCAAAAGCGGCAGCAAACCAGACCCAGCCATGCAGGCTGCCCGTGGCAATACCGGAAAAATAGGCGCCGACATTGCAACCAAAGGCCAGGCGCGCGCTGTAGCCCAAAATCAGCCCGGCCAGAGCCGCCGCTAGCCATTGCCGTCCGCTGGCTTTGACCGCCGGACACGCTTTGCCCTTGTGCTGCGCGACCAGAAACGCACCGACCAGCAGACCCAGGTTGGTAATAGTGGTCACATCGTCGAGCATGGCGCCGTGAATTTGCGTCTGTTGCGCCTCGCGTCCCCAGAAAGCATTGGCGCTCAAGTCCCAACCTGCTGCGCTCACCAGTTTCGCTCCCCATAAGCCCAGGCCATAGACAATGCCCCAGGGTTGGCCGGCCACAATCAGGTTGAGCAGAGCAAAGCCGGCCAGCAAGACCGCACCCAGGTACACGCCCTTACCGCGCCAGCGGGTTTCGGTACCCTGCTGTTTGCGCCATAGCAGCAGCGCCAGACCCATAAAAATAGCGGCCTGCAACACGACTGTCGGCCAGGCACCGAGCAGAGACGGCAGCGAAACCGGCGCCAGGCTGCCGAGCTGCAGCCAGACATCAAGGTGCGCTGCGCCTAAAAAACTGCCAAAAATGAAACCGGGCAATACGGCATAGGCGACGATATGACCTTGCCCGACCTTGAACAAAGTGCCCGAACCGCAGCCATCGGCCACCTGCATGGCAGCACCAAAAATGAATGCCCCGATTAGCAAACTGACAGAGAGCGGGGCATTGGCGGCACTCAGTTCCGGATGCGCGGCAATGAGAGGAATGGCGACCAGCATGGTCAGGCCAATAGTGACGAACTGCGCCAGCAAACCTTTCGGGTCGCGGTCAAGAATCCAGGCGCGCCAGCCAGTAGTAAAGCCAAAGCCGAAGCCCATAAGAACGGCACCCAAGCCAATGCCGACCAGAAACAACAGGCCTTGACGCACTCCGGCGAAATAGACCACGGCCAGCCACGCTACTAGCGTAGCCAGCCAAAGACTGACCCGAATTCCCCACTTCATGGTGCTTATTTGCCGAGCAGTTTGGTGTCAATCAATAGCTGCTTGGCGCGGCTCGGCACATTATCCATGGGCAGGTCAGACTTTGACCACTCAACCATGGACTCGGGGTAGAGCTTGACGTTTTTATGCCCCAGGACTTCAGACAGGACAAACCAGTTGGTGGCGGCCCAGTGTCCGGTATTGCAAAAGCTCACCGTCGGTTCGTCAGCCACTTTTTTCTCGGCTGCAATTTTTTTCACGGCATCGGGGCTTAACAGGCTGGCAGACTCCTTGCTGGCAAACCACACGGCGTTGTCCAGGCTTTTTGCGCCCTTGATGGTGCCAGGCGTCTTGGCCGCGGGGACACGTGTCTCGCCTTCATAAAACTCGACCGGGCGCGCGTCAAGCAAATTGACTTTGGCCTGGGCGTTGACGATTTGCTCGACTTCAGCGCGCGTTGCCAGATAGCGTGGGTTCAGTTGTTGCACGACATAGGTAGAAGGTTTAACCGCAGGTGAGCTGGTAACCAAGGGCAGGTTGGCTTCGCGCCACGCTTTGACACCACCATTCAAAATGGCGACGTTATCAATGCCGCCAGTTTTCAGGGTCCAATAAACCCGCGCGGCCGCACCGAAGTCGGTGGAATTGCTGCCTTCATAAACCACAACAACCGCAGACTGGCGGTCGATGCCCAGACGTTGTATCAATTGCGTCAGCGCAGTCGCTTCCATGGTTTTGCCAGCATTATCTTGCGGACCGCGCCACAACGGGTAGGGGGCGGATTGTGAGCCGCTGATGTGTCCGTTTTCGTATGGGGTTTTGCCTGCGGCATCTTTGCCGGTGCGAATATCAACCAGACGCAGTGCGGCCTGGTTCAGTCTTGCAGACAACTCAGCCGGTGTTAGCAGGGGTGTTAAAGATTGCGCCTGCGCCTGGCTGGCCAATGGTACGAATGCAGCGCTTAGGGACAGGGCTGCAAATAAGGATTTGAATAGTTGCATGAAGAGCCTCCAATCTTGAAGGCTGCATCATGCCTGTTATGGCCGGAAAAGTGAAATAAATATCGGTGCTTTGCTTATGCCATTATGCCATACTGCCCAGCGTCAGCCAGAGTGGCATGTCAAAGCGGAATTGTGAATGGACTGGGCGATTGACCAGACTGGCACCACTTTCATGCGCCCGTTGCAGCGCTTCCAGGCCTTTCAGATCTTCGGCTTGTGCCAAAACCTCGTTTTCCAGCTCGTTCTGGCTCGAGAGCACATCTTGTGACAGGGTTTCAAGTAGCGACTTCATTGAGTTTTCTTTCCGAATTAAGCAATGAGCCATCATTGCGCGGCGCAACAAAAAAAGCTGCAAGCAATCGTGGGTATGTGTAAGTAATGATTGCGTCAAGACCCTGATCCGGCTTGAAAAAAATCATGAATATGCATATTTAAATCAGTATTTATATGCACTAAAGTTAATTTTTTCTGGAGTTTGCTGCCAATAGTGAAAACGCTAAAACATACAAACAGGTGGCGTTGATTTATGTTTTCGGTAATGCCAGAAATTAAACTTTGTGATCGGCGCAGTCCGATAGAAGGTTGAGACCCGGCTTAAGCTGGCGCAAACGGATAATCCATAACCTGCAGCCCCACTTTTTCATAAGCCTTGACGCTGCGCGGACGGCCAAAGCGCAATGACTGCTGCGGCTTTTGAAACCAGCTGACCACTTGTTCCAGTTGCGGTTGCAGATAAACAAAGCAGGCGATCAGAAAGCTGCGCGGCACTTCATCGTCCCACAAGCCATGCTCGATCAGGTAGCGACATGAGTCGCCCGCACAACGCTTGGCATCATAAGTGCCATTGACAATCAGCATCACCGGGAAACCAAACACGGCGCTGGGCGAGGCCACATCTATACGAAGCTCAAGCCGGCCTTCGTTTTTCAGCGGTCCCGAGGCACCCAAAATACGCCACCCATCCCTGCCTTCGAGCCAGCAGCGAATAAACCCCGGCGCCCGTACTTCGGCAATTTCCTCCTGCAACGAATCCTCCTGGGTCCAGGTGACCGGCGCGCGCGCAATAATGGCGAATTCGTGTGCATCGGGGCGTGCTTCGAGTGGTACGCTACTGAAAAAAGCCTGATAGGCGTTGCTGTCCAGGGTGTGATCGCGTTGCAGGCGCACCAACTCCGCCGCTAATTCCGGCTGGGTCAGGGCAAAGGTCAGGGGGTCGGCCATAGACGTTAAGTGTCTCATGACAGCGCCTGCCGAGACGGGCGACTTGAGGCCGGTTTACCGTCCAGTTCAAACGTTCCTTTATTCCAAATTGGAATAAAGGAACAACGAAAAAGCAGTTAATGAAATAATCGTGCTGCGGCAAACTCGCGCCATCGTTTAAATTTCAATGGAGTTTGCTGTGAAAATCAAGTGGCTGTCAGGTTTGCTCATGCTGGTATTCAGTGCTGCCGTCTCGGCGCAAAGTGCACCGAATACCATTCTTAATGTTTCTTATGATGTGGCGCGTGATCTGTACCGGGATATAAACCCGGCTTTCCTCAAGGCCTGGAAAGAGCGCGGCGGCGGCGATTTGACCGTGAATCAGTCGCATGGCCCATCGAGCCGTCAGGCGCGCGCCGTGGTGGATGGACTGGAAGCCGATGTACTGACCATGAATCAGGCCAATGATCTGGACTTCGCCGCCAATGCCGGCGTGGTGTCCAAAGACTGGCGCAAAAAATTTGCCAATAATGGTGTCCCCTTTTCTTCGGTGCAAATTTTCATCGTGCGCAAGGGTAATCCGAAGAACATCAAAGACTGGAACGACCTGATTCGTGCCGATGTCAAACCTATCATTCCTAACCCCAAAACGGCTGGGAACGGTCGCTATACCTATCTGGCGGCCTGGGGCTGGGCGTTGCGCCAACCCGCTGGCAACGAGCAAAAAGCCCGCGACTATGTCACGGCCTTGTTCAAAAATGTGCCGGTACTCGATGCGGGTGGCCGCGGCGCCACCACGACCTTCATACAGCGCAATATTGGCGATGTACTGATCACATTCGAGAACGAGGCAGAAATGATTGCCAAAGAGTTCGGGCGCGGTCAGTTTGAAGTGGTTTATCCGAGCCAGACCATTTTGGCCGAGTTGCCGGTGGCGATTGTCGATAAAGTGGTTGATAAACGTGGTTCACGCAAAATAGCCCAGGCCTACATTGACTTTTTGTATTCGCCAGCGGGGCAGGAAATTGCCGCGCAAAATTATTTGCGCCCCAGTGATGCTAATGTGCTGAAAAAATATGCAGCGCAATTTCCCGCGGTACGCACCTTCAGCGTAGATGAAGTGTTTGGGGGCTGGACCAGGGCACAAACCGTGCATTTCAACGACGGCGGCGAATTCGACAAAATTTTTGCAGCCGCAGGCAAATAAGGAAATCACATGGCTGCAGCTCGCGCGCGCGTGCTGCCCGGTTTTGGTTTGACGATGGGGTACACCTTGCTGTACCTCAGTTTGATTGTCTTGATACCGCTGGCAGCTTTAGGATTGAAAACCGCCACCCTGACCTGGGAACAATTTTGGGGCGTCATTACGGATGCCCGTGTGCTGGCGGCCTATCGTCTGAGTTTTGGCGCGGCCTTTCTGGCGGCGCTGGTCAATTTGTTTGCAGGATTGCTGGTGGCCTGGGTACTGGTGCGTTATACCTTCCCTGCGAAACGCTTGGTGGATGCGATGGTGGATTTACCCTTTGCCTTACCGACGGCGGTCGCAGGTATTGCCCTGACCGCCTTATATGCACCGAATGGCTGGTTGGGCGAACCGTTGGAAAAGTTGGGGCTTAAAGTGGCATTTACCCCTCTGGGTATAGTCATTGCCCTGATATTCATTGGTCTGCCGTTTGTGGTGCGCACGGTACAACCGGTGCTGGAAGATATTGAACGTGAACTGGAAGAGGCTGCACGTTGTCTCGGTGCCACGCGCTGGCAGACTTTTACTCGCGTCATTTTCCCGGCGCTGGTACCGGCGTTACTGACCGGGTTCGCCCTGGCGTTGGCGCGCGGCATTGGCGAGTTTGGTTCCGTCATTTTTATTGCCGGCAATATTCCTATGCAATCGGAAATTGCACCCTTGCTCATCATAGCCAAAATAGAACAGCACGACATACCCGGCGCGACCGCGATTGCCGTCGGTATGCTGGTCATCTCATTTGTACTGCTATTGGTCATTAACGGCTTGCAGTGGTGGCAACAAAAACGTTTTGGAGGGGCGCGTTAATGGCTACTGTGACGACCCAGGCACCGACTATTCCGCGCCACAATCGCAACACCACTGAATCACGCCGCGTGCAAGTGCTGCTCGTCAGTCTGGCGCTGGCTTTCATGCTGCTTTTTGTCCTGCTGCCGCTCATTGCCGTATTTGCCGAAGCCTTTCGTAAAGGTGTGGCACTCTACTTCGAAGCCCTGCGTGAGCCTGATGCGCTGGCCGCGATCAAGCTGACATTGCTGATTGCCGCGATTTCGGTACCCTTGAATCTGGTCTTTGGTGTCGCTGCGGCCTGGGCCATTGCCAAGTTTGAATTTCGTGGCAAGCAATTACTGATTTCACTCATCGACCTGCCATTTTCTGTGTCACCGGTGGTGGCCGGCTTAATTTATGTTTTGGTATTCGGCGCGCACGGTTGGTTAGGTCCTTGGCTACAAGCGCATGACATCAAAATTATTTTTGCGGTACCGGGTATTGTGTTGGCCACCGTATTTGTCACTTTCCCTTTTGTTGCCCGTGAACTGATACCTCTGATGCAAGCTCAAGGTAGCGAAGAAGAAGTGGCAGCACGCGTATTAGGTGCCAGTGGTTGGCAAATTTTCTGGCGTGTGACTTTGCCCAATATCAAATGGGGCTTGTTGTACGGCGTTATTTTGTGTAACGCGCGTGCCATGGGTGAGTTCGGTGCGGTGTCGGTCGTGTCAGGACATATTCGTGGTCTGACCAACACCATTCCGCTGCATGTGGAAATTTTGTACAACGAGTATAACTTTGTGGCTGCCTTTGCCTGCGCATCGCTATTAGCTTTCCTCGCTCTGGTGACGCTGGTACTGAAAAGCTGGGTTGAAATGCGCAGCGCCAAAGAATTTCAGGCCGCCGACTTGCCACCCGAGCGCCCACAACCCCTGGCGCCAGAGCCCCGCTTTGTTTAAAGGAACACCCCATGGCGATTGCTATTCAAGAAGTTTCAAAAAAATTTGGCCACTTTACCGCCCTCGATCAGGTTAAGCTGGAGATAGAACAGGGCGAACTGGTGGCTCTGCTCGGACCATCGGGCTGTGGCAAAACCACGTTACTGCGAATTATTGCCGGGCTGGAAGTGGCCGATAGCGGCAGTATTCTGTTTTCTGGCGAAGACGCGACGGCACTGGATGCCGCCGAGCGCGGTGTCGGCTTCGTTTTTCAGCACTATGCCCTGTTTCGCCATATGACAGTATTCGAGAACGTGGCGTTTGGCTTGCGCGTCAAACCGCGCAACGAACGTCCAAGTGAAGCCGACATTAAGAAAAAAGTGAGCGAGCTACTTAAGCTGGTGCAACTCGACTGGCTAGGCGACCGTTATCCGGCGCAGTTATCGGGCGGGCAACGTCAGCGTATTGCGCTGGCACGTGCGCTGGCGGTGGAACCCAAGGTCTTATTGCTGGACGAACCTTTTGGCGCGCTGGATGCCAAGGTGCGCAAAGAGCTGCGGCGCTGGCTGCGTCGTTTGCACGATGAATTGCATGTGACCAGCATTTTTGTCACGCATGACCAGGAAGAGGCGTTGGAAGTGGCAGACCGTGTGGTCTTGATGAACCATGGAAAAATTGAACAGGTGGGAACACCGGAACAGGTCTGGGCGCATCCGGCCAGCCCGTTTGTTTATGGCTTTTTGGGCGATGTTAATTTGTTTCATGGCCGCGCGCATGCTGGTGAAGTCCATGTGGAAGGCTTAAAGATAGCCGCACCTGAACATGCCAGTATTACTGACACACAAGCCCTGGCTTTTGTGCGTCCCTACGACCTGGAAGTATTGCCGTATCAATCAGGCGCTGAAGGTCTGGCAGCGAAGTTGACGCGCGCGCTGGTGGTGGGGCCGATTGCACGCCTGGAGCTGGAAAGCCAGACCGAAGGCCAACATTTAGAGGCACAACTGCCAGCAGAAGAATACCGCGCTTTAAATTTGAGCGAAGGTGATGCGGTACTGGTACGACCCAAGCAGGCGCGGGTATTTGTCGCCGAGCGCTAACACGTTTTCCGCATAAGCAAGTACGAAACTATTCGTTCACATCATTACAGACTCTATTTATGCTCCCTCTATTGTTATTACTATGAATGATGGAGTCTGAATGATGAAAAAGTGGTGGAATATTTTAGCGGGTGTGGTTTTGTCAGTACTGGCTTTGCAAGCATGGGCGCAAACAGTACTGACCAATGTGTCTTACGATCCGACGCGTGAGTTATACAAGGAAATTAACGAAGCCTTTACCAAGCAGTGGCAAGCTAAAAATAAAGAGGCCCTGCGTTTTCAACAGTCACATGGCGGTTCGGCCAAGCAGGCACGGACGGTTATTGACGGGCTGGAAGCCGATGTGGTGACACTGGCCCTGGCCTATGACATTGACGAGATTGCGCAGCAGGGTTTGATTGCGCGTGACTGGCAAAAACGCTTGCCGCAAAACAGCGCACCTTATACCTCGACTATTGTACTTTTGGTGCGTAAAGGTAACCCTAAGGGCATTAAAGACTGGGGCGACCTCGCCAAGCCAGGCATTAGCGTGATTACCCCGAACCCTAAAACATCTGGTGGGGCGCGCTGGAATTATCTGGCAGCTTGGGGCTGGGCTTTGCGTCAACCCGGCGGTAACGAGCAAAAAGCGCGTGAATTTGTGACGGCGCTGTATAAAAATGTACCGGTACTGGATACCGGCGCGCGCGGTTCGCTGATTACTTTTGCGCAACGCGGCGTCGGTGATGTCTTTATTTCCTGGGAAAACGAAGCTTTACTGGCGGTAAAAGAATTGGGGCCCGACAAGTTTGACATTATTGTTCCACCGACCACCATACTGGCCGAGCCGCCGATCGCCGTAGTCGATAAAGTGGTTGATAAGCGTGGTACGCGCAAGCAGGCTCAAGCCTATCTGGAGTTCCTGTATACCGAGGAGGCACAGGACATTATCGCGCAAAATTATTATCGCCCGCGCAATGCAAAAATTGCTGCTAAATACGCAGCGCAATACCCGCAAACCCGGTTGTTCACGATAGATGAAGTGTTTGGCGGCTGGGCTAAGGCGCAGGCTTTGCACTTTAATGATGGCGGTATCTTTGACCAGATTTATCGTCCCGGTGCCAAGTGAGCCAGTATGAATTTCCAGCAGTTGCGTTCGGTGCGCGAGGCCATACGGCGCGAATTTAATCTGACTGAAGTGGCGAACCGGCTGTACACCTCGCAGCCGGGCGTCAGCCGACAAATCAGGGAGCTGGAACAGGAACTTGGCGTTACGATTTTTGAGCGCTCAGGCAAACGACTGACCGGCCTGACTGAACCTGGTCGTGAAATTGCCGTGATTATCGAGCGTCTGTTGCAGGACCAGGACAATCTCAAGCAGGCCGCTGATGAATACAAGGGCAAGGAGTTGGGTCGGCTGACGGTGGCGACCACGCATTCACAAGCGCGCTATGCGCTGCCAAGGGTGGTGAGTGCCTTTCGTCAGCGCTTCCCGAATGTTCATTTGCACCTGAAACAAGGCTCACCCGAGCACATTGTCCAGTGGGTACAGGCGGGTATGGCCGATATTGGCATTGCTACCGAGAGTTTAAGCAGGGTCGATACCTTAGTGGCATTTGAAGGTTATGAATGGAATCATGTGCTGGTGGTTCCACCGGGGCATGAGCTGCTCAAAAGCCGAGAGGTCACTCTGAAAGAATTGGCACAATACCCGCTGATTACTTACGAGGCTGGCTTTACCGGCCGACCGCATATTGATGAGGCATTTGCCAGTCAGGGACTTGAGCCGGAAATTGTGCTGACCGCCATGGATGCCGATGTCATCAAGACTTATGTTGCCTCCGGTCTGGGTGTCGGCATAATTGCTTCGATTGCCTATAACGACAAACAGGACAAGCAGCTCAAGGCGCTTCAGGCGGACCACTTGTTTGCGGTCAACATGACGCGCGTGGCAGTGCGCAAAGGTGCCTATTTGCGCGGCTATGCCTATGAATTTATCGAGTGTTTTGCCCCGCACCTGAAAAGAAAAAATGTGGAAAAAGCGGTCATGGCGTTATAGACAGAATTTTGTTTCGCTAAACATGCCAGTTGAGCCAGCCGGTTTCAAAAGTCAGCAGTACAATCAGGCCGAACACAATCCGATACCAGGCAAAGACCGTGAAGTCATGGGTGGCGACGTAGCGTATCAGCCAGCGTATGCAGACCAGCGCACTGACAAAGGCAAACACCGCGCCGACCAGAAAAACCGGAATATCGGCAACGGCCAGCAAGTCGCGTTGCTTGTACAAGGAATAGGCGCCAGCACCAATCAGTGTCGGTATGGCAAGATAAAAGCTGAATTCGGTTGCTGCCTTGCGTGACAGGCCAAACAACATGCCGCCGATGATGGTGGCACCGGATCGGCTGGTACCGGGAATCAGTGCTGCGCACTGTACCAGCCCGACCTTGAGTGCATCGCGCCAGCTCATGTCGTCTACTGTTTCGACCCGCGCCTTGCGCTGACCCTGCAGATCAAGGCTGCCATAGGCACGTTTGTGTCGCGCTTCGACCCATAAAATAATAATACCTCCAAGCACGAATGCAATCGCTACCGGCACCGGGTGAAACAGGTGTTCTTTGATCATTTTTCCGAATAGCAGACCAAAAATGACGGCAGGCACAAAGGCAATGCTGACATTGAGCGCAAAGCGCTGGGCGGCAGCCTCATGGCCAAGCCCTCGTAATGTCTGATTCAGCCGGCTACGGTACTCCCACATGACTGCAAACATGGCGCCGGTTTGTATGGCGATGTCAAAGGTCTTGGCGATATCACCGGTAAAGTTGAGCAGCGAACCGGCCAGGATTAAATGACCGGTCGAGGAAATTGGCAGAAATTCGGTCAGTCCTTCGACAATGCCGAGCAGTGCGGCTTTTAACAGCAATAGCAAATCCATGAATCAGGCTTTTCTTAAACGGAATACACCCAGGGTACCAAACCAGTTGGGCAGAAAGTGAATGGCGCGCCCCTGGTCGAAGGCCAGACGATCGAGTATCTGCAAGCCGACCTTGGCTGCCAGCACTTCAAAGTCGTACAGCGTGGCGAAGCGTACATTCGGGGTGTCGTACCACTCGTAGGGCAGGCTTTCACTGACCGGCATGCGCCCCTGTAACAAGGCCCAGCGATGATGCCAGTGACCGAAATTGGGAAAGCTGACAATAATTTCACGTCCGACCCGCGCCATTTCCCGCAAGGTGGTTTCAACATGACGGATGGCGGGCAGGGTTTCGAGCAAAACTACCGTGTCGAAGGCATCGTTATCGAATAATGCCAGACCGTTGTTAATGTCCTGCTGCAGTACATGGATACCGTTCTTGATACAGGCCAGCACTTTTTCATCACTGATTTCAACGCCATAGCCAGTGCAATGTTTGTGTTCACGCACATGCCTGAGCAGGGTGCCGTCACCGCAACCCAGGTCGAGTACGTGCGAGCCCGGTGCTATCCAGCGGGCGATGAATTCCAGGTCGCGACGTAAGTGTTCGCTGTCGGTCATGGCAATACCCGGGTGTTGAAATACTGGCGAATCAGGGCGTGGTAGCGAGCATCGTCGAGCAGGAACGCATCGTGTCCATGGGGTGCGTCAATTTCGGCGTAGCTCACCTCATGTCGCTGCGCTACCAGGGCCTTGACTATGTCACGGCTGCGCGCCGGCGGAAAACGCCAGTCGGTAGTAAAACTGACCACCAGAAATTGGGCACTGGCACTCTTGAGTGCCTGTTGCAGGTCGCCGCCATGAGCCTTGGCCGGGTCGAAATAATCCAGCGCCTTGGTAATCAGCAGGTAGGTGTTGGCATCGAAATAGTCGCTGAATTTTTCGCCCTGGTAACGCAGGTAGCTTTCAATTTCAAACTCGACACCAAAGGTGTAGTCGAAATCCTCTTTTTGGCGCAAGGTACGACCAAATTTTTCCGCCATGTCATCATCACTCAGGTAAGTGATGTGTCCGATCATGCGCGCCACACTCAGACCACGACGCGGTACCACCCCGTGCGCATAATAGTGGCCGCCATGAAACTCGGGGTCGCGCATAATAGCCTGACGCGCCACGTCGTTGAAGGCAATGTTTTGTGCTGACAGTTTGGGCGTACTGGCAATGACAATGCAGTGTGCGACGCGCTCGGGGTACTGCACGCTCCATGACAAAGCCTGCATGCCACCGAGCGAGCCGCCCATGACCGCCGCCAGCCGTGTTATGCCGAGCTGGTCGAGCAATCGCGCCTGGGTCTGTACCCAGTCTTCCACCGTGACGACCGGAAAGTCGCTACCGTAGGCCTGACCCGTGCGCGGGTTGATTGACTTCGGCCCGGTCGAGCCAAAACAGGAACCCAGGTTGTTGACGCCAATGACAAAAAAACGCCGGGTATCAATCGGCTTGCCGGGGCCAACCATATTGTCCCACCAGCCTGGCTCACCCTCATGATTAACGCCAGCAACATGGTGTGAGGCATTGAGCGCATGGCAGATCAGTACGGCGTTGGATTTGGCGGCATTGAGTTCGCCATAGGTTTCATAGACGAGTTCGTAATCGTCTAGTGTGGCGCCACTTTTGAGGGACAGTGGCTCATGGAACGACAGCTTGGAAGAAGTCACCTGCATAGCGGCACCATTTTACGCCAGACCCGGCTCAAGCCGGGTTCAGGCTGCTTTCATGGGACGGGTGGTTTGCCGTTGCATGAACTCACGCAGTTGCTCACGTATGACGCGTGAGTCGGTCTGTTCGAGCGCTGCCTGTGCCAATTGACGCGCCGTGTCATAGCGCAGACCACGTATCGCTTCACGTAAATAAGGCAACTGCGCCGAGGTCGCGGAAAAGACCGGCAGCCCCAACCCCAGCAGCAAGGGGGCGAATTCAGGGTCACCCGCCATTTCACCGCAGACACTGACATCAATACCCGCACGCGCTCCGGCCTCTATGGTTAGTGCAATCAGTTTCAATACCGCCGGGTGCAGTGGTTCGTACAGGTCGGCCACACTGGCATCAGTACGGTCGATGGCCAGAGTGTATTGAATCAGGTCGTTGGTGCCGATTGACAAAAAATCCAGGTGTCGAGTGAAGGCGCCAATGGCAATGGCAGCTGCCGGTATTTCGATCATGCCTCCGACCGGGACTTGTGGATCGTAATCTTCCCCAGCTTCGCCCAGTTCCTGCCTGGCAAGCTGAATCTGCGCCAGCGTGGCTTCAATTTCGCGGGCGCTGGCCAGCATCGGCACCAGTATGCGTAAAGGGCCAAAAGCCGAGGCACGCAGCAGCGCACGTAGCTGGGTACGAAACATGGGTGGGTCGGCCAGACTGAAGCGAATGGCGCGCAAACCCAGCGCCGGATTTTCCGCAGGTGGCGGGGCATTGTCTCCGGCCAACGCCTTGTCGGCACCGACATCCAGGGTGCGGATGGTGACCGGACGACCCTGCATGCCTTTGATAGCCTCGCGGTAAGCCTCGAATTGTTCTTCTTCACCGGGCAACTCGTTTCGACCGAGGAATAAAAACTCACTACGAAACAGGCCAACACCGTCGGCATTCATTTTCATGGCTAGCCCGGTATCTTCGGGCAGTTCGATGTTGGCCATGAGGCGAACGGTATGACCATCGAGCGTGGTAGCCGGTTGCCGGTTCAGGGCACTAAGCGCAGCACGCTCGCCGATTTGTCGTTCCAGGCGCTGGCGATAATAGGCCAGCACCGGCTCGTCAGGCGCAATCAGTACGGTGCCAGCATCGGCATCGACGATGAGCCATTCACCATCATAAATACGGCTATCGGCACCTTGAACGCCGACCACCGCAGGCACGTTCATGCTACGCGCCAGAATAGCCGTGTGCGAAGTGCGCCCGCCTAGCGCGGTGACAAAACCCGCGAGTGGGGCATCGCCGCTATGGTGTCTGAATTCGAGCATGTCGGCCGGCGACAGGTCACTGGCGACCAGAATGCGTGGTTCGGCAAATTCTTCCTGGTCGTGAGTCGTGCCGATACTACCGCTCAAGGCCTTTTGCAGCCGCCCTGCTACCTGCAAGATATCGTTTTTGCGCTCGCGCAAATAGGGGTCGTCCATGGCCTCGAACTGCGCCACCAGCTTGTCGACGATTTCTGACAGCGCCCATTCGGCATTCATGCCGCGCTCGGTAATCAGCTTCAACGGATCATGGGCTATATGCGGGTCGGTCAGCAACAGGGCGTGCACTTCGAGCAGAGAGCCCAGTTCTGCCGGCGCGTCTGTCGGAACATGCAATTTCAGATGCTCGAACTCGTCACGCACCTGCCCCAGCGCTCGCAAAAAACGCTGTTGCTCGGCCTGGCGCTCACCCAGCGGGACAACACGATGCACGACTTCAGCATGGCCAACATCCAGAGTCAGTGCGCGGCCGATGACGATGCCACGCGATACTCCGACCCCGTGTAGTGCAAAGGTCATTCGCCCTCACCAAATTTATCGTTGAACAGTGCCACAATCGCATCCAGCGCTGCGTGTTCATCGGCACCATTGACCTCAAGCAATACCTCACTGCCCAGCCCGGCCGCTAGCATCATGACGCCCATAATGCTTTTGGCATTGACCTGGCGCCCCTGGCGCGACAGGCTGATATCGCTACTGAATTTACTGGCTAATTGGGTCAGTTTGGCCGAAGCGCGTGCATGCAGGCCTAGTTTGTTGCTGACGATGATTGTAGTGCTGAGCATATGAATTATTACTGTTGCTGCTGTTGTTGTTGATGAAAACTGCGCTGTTGCCGGTTGCTCGAATCAGGTATCACCGCCTGTTTTTGCGGTACCTTGCTACCGACCTGCACAATACCTTGTGTACCGCCGCTGGCCGCTTTTTCTGCAACACCGTCCAGGGTTTCAGCTCGATACGAGACTGCACGCAACAGCATCGGCAGGTTAACTCCTGCTACCACTTTAATGCGCGCGTCAGCCAGTTGCGAGGCGATGTTTGACGGTGTGGCACCAAACAGATCGGTCAGGATCAAAACCCCGTCTCCGGTTTCAACACTGGCAACAGCGTCTTGTAGTAGTTGTCGAATTTTTTCCACTGCAGTATCCGGTATGACATCGACTACCGCCAAACGTGGCACAACACCAAAGACATGTTCGGCGGCGTGCGCCAGGGCGCGCCCTAAGGGAGAATGTGCAGCAAGAACAATGCCAATCATTGCAGGGTTTCCGGTGTATTGATCGCCGTTTCCAGGGCATCGAGCATCAGGCCGGCGACATTGCAGCCAGTCTGAGTCATGATTTCCCGGAAACAGGTAGGAGAAGTCACATTAATTTCCGTCAAATATTCGCCAATCACATCGAGCCCCACCAATAACAGCCCACGTTGATGTAAAACAGGCGCCAGCCGGTTTGCGATATCGCGATCGTGCGCGCTCAGTTCGCGCGCCACGCCTACGCCTCCTGCGGCCAGGTTGGCACGAATATCCCCCGGCTGCGGGATACGCGCCAGGCAATAAGGAACCACCTGCCCACCTATAAGCAGGATACGTTTGTCGCCGTGAATAATATCGGGGATATAACGTTGCGCCATCAGCGTGCGTATTCCTTGCTGGCCCAGAGTCTCGATGATACTGCCCAGATTCAGACCCTGAGCCTGAACCCGGAATACCCCCAGTCCACCCATCCCGTCGAGCGGCTTGAGTACGATGTCGCGATGCTCGGCATGAAAAGCCCGCAGCCGCGCCGGATCGCGCGTTACCAGAGTTGGGGCGGTGAGTTCAGGAAATTCGCTGATCGCGAGTTTTTCGCTGTGATCGCGCACCGCACGCGGCTGGTTATACACTCTGGCGCCTAATTGTTGTGCGCGTTCCAGTAGCCAGGTGGTAGTGACATACTCCATGTCGAACGGCGGGTCTTTGCGTAGCAGCACGGCATCAAAAGTCGACAAGTCACGCTGTTCCAGTGCGATTTCGTCGTACCAGTCGTCGCGCGGCCCATGGGGTTCGGCAGAATGATCGACTGCATTCAATTGCAAACGCAGTACACGCGCTACAACCCGACCTTGATCCAGTGCCAGTTCATGCGGTTCGCAGGCGTAAAGAACATGCCCTCGATCGGCAGCTTCGCGCATCATGGCATAGGTGGAGTCCTTGTATATACGAAAACTCGACAAGGGGTCGGCGACAAACAGGAGTTGCAGGCTGCTATTGGTCATTGTGACTCAGCTCAGAACGCAGGTTGTGCTGCAAGCGCCTGCATGGCGGCGCGCGCCGGGTCGGTCTGTTCCAGCTCGACTGCAGCCGCCAGCAAGGACAGGCGCGCAACGACACCATAGAGATAAAAACGGTTCGGCGCTGCGGTGCCAGGCTGGGCGCGACAGTCTGGCGTATTGCAACCCGAGGCAAACGGTAGAGGTTCAAACTGCATGCCCGGTGCATTCAGGTTTTCATCAGTGCCGCGTTCGCCATGAATACGATAAAACCCACCGACCACATAGCGATCCATCATATAGACCACGGGCTCGGCCACACCGTTTTGCACGCGCTCAATGGTGCGCACACCTTCCTGCACCAGAACGCGGTGTACTTCCAGGCCTTCCTTGACCACTGCCATTTTGTTACGCTGCTTGCGGTTGAGTTCGCGCACTTCGTCGGCATTCTTGACACTCATGATACCCATGCCATAGGTGCCGGCATCGGCCTTGACGATGACAAACGGGGTCTCATTGATACCGTATTCACGATATTTGAGGCGGATTTTGGCTAATACCGCTTCCACCTGTTCGGCCAGCGCGTCTTCCCCTTGTCGTGCGTGAAAATTCACACCCTCACAACTGCTGAAAAAAGGGTTGAGCAGCCACGGGTCACAGCCCAGCAGTCGGGCAAACTCTTCAGCCACCTGGTCATAGGCAGCAAAGTGCTGGGATTTTCGCCGTGTGCTCCAGCCGGCGTGCAAGGGTGGCAGCAAGACTTGTTCATGCAGATTTTGCAACAGCGCCGGAATGCCGGCTGACAAATCATTATTGAGCAAAATGGCGCATGGGTCGAAATTGGCCAGACCCAGCCGGTATTTGCTCCGTACCAGCGGCTCGAGCAGCAGGGATTCACCATTGGGCAGATCAAACGTGGTGGGGGTGGTGATATCTTCAGACAGGCTGCCCAGGCGTACCTGTAGCCCGGCCTGTTGCAGCAGGGCTGCAAGACGCGCCACGTTTTGCAGATAAAAAGTGTTTCGGGTATGGCGCTCGGGAATCAGCAACAGATTTTTCGCATCACAGCAAAAATGTTCGACTGCAGCATGCGCTGCCTGTACCGCCAGCGGCAACATTTGCGGACTCAAGTTGTTCCAGCCGCCCGGAAACAGATTGAGATCGACGGGTGCAATTTTGTAACCGGCGTTGCGCAGATCGACCGAACCATAAAAAGGGGGCGTATGGTCCTGCCATTTCAAGCGGAACCAGCGCTCGATGTTGGTATTAGCTTGCAAAATTTTGCTTTCCAGCTCCAGGATAGGCCCCGGGTTGGCCACCGCCAGATGCGGTACGGTGGGCAGGGTCTGTGGATAGGAATCAAACAATGCGCTCATGACGCGAGTGTAACGCACCCGCGTTGTAACTTCTGTGACAGGCAATAAAAAGGGCGCACCGAAGTGCGCCCAAGGACATCTCACGAGAGAAGATCAGAGGTTATAAGCTTTTTCACCGTGTGCAGTTACGTCCAGACCTTCGCGTTCTTCATCTTCTGGAACACGCAGTCCAACAACGGCTTTGACAATCAGCAGTGCGATAACCGACACCACGGCAGACAGAATGATGGTGTAGATCACGCCCTGGGTCTGAATCCAGACCTGGGTTCCAATCGAATAGTTGGTACTGAATTGGTTGGCGACATAGTCATAGATGCCGGTTCCACCCAGCGAGGGCGCGGCAAACACGCCGGTCAGAATCGCACCGAGAATACCGCCCAGACCGTGAACACCGAATACATCCAGCGAGTCGTCGGCCCCGAGCATGCGCTTGAGTCCGGTGACGCCCCACAGGCACACTACGCCTGCCAGCAGACCGATAATAATGGCACCCATAGGTCCGACAAAGCCGGCAGCCGGGGTAACGGCCACCAGTCCAGCGACGGCACCTGAAGCAGCACCCAGCATCGAGGGTTTGCCTTTACCGAGCCATTCGGCCACGGTCCAGCTCAACACGGCAGCAGCGGTAGCGACCATGGTGTTGATGAATGCCAGGGTAGCGGCACCGGTAGCTTCCAGGGCCGAGCCAGCGTTAAAGCCAAACCAGCCTACCCACAGCAGCGCGGCACCTACCATGGTCAGGGTCAGATTATGCGGCGCCATGGGTTCTTTGCCGTAACCAACTCGACGTCCTATCATGTAAGCGGCTACCAGACCCGCAATACCGGCGTTAATATGCACGACAGTACCGCCGGCGAAGTCGAGCGCGCCCTTGGCCCATAAGGCACCGGCATTGGCTACCACGGCTTCAAGTGCTTTGGCATCGGTAATGGCATCAGGGCCGTCCCAGTACCAGACCATGTGCGCGGTCGGGATGTAGCTGAAGGTGAACCAAAGTACCAGGAATAGCAGCACGGCCGAGAATTTCATGCGTTCGGCAAACGAACCGACAATCAGCGCGCAGGTAATAGCGGCGAAGGTGCCCTGGAAGGCGACAAAAATCAGCTCTGGAATGACGACCCCTTTGCTGAAAGTGGCTGCCACCGAATCCATGGTGATGCCTTTCAGGAACATTTTGTCCAGCGTACCGAAGAACGGGTTGCTCGCAGTAAAGGCCAGGGTATAGCCATAAATGGCCCACAGTACCATGATCAGCGAAGCACTGACCAGAACCTGCATCAGTACTGAGAGCATGTTCTTGGAGCGTACCAGGCCACCGTAAAACAGGGCGACGCCAGGAATGATCATCATCAACACGAAAGCGGTTGCGACAATCATCCAGGCCGTATCACCTTTGTTCGGTACCGGTGCCGGCGCTGCCGCAGGCTCTGCAGCCTTGGCAGGTTCGGTCGCAGCGGTGGCCGCGACCGCTGGTGCTGCCGCTGGAGCCTCTACCTTGGCCGGTTCAGCGGGAGCAGCCGCGCTTTGCGCCAGAGCGCCAGTAAAACTGAACGCCAGGCAGGCTGCTGCCAATAAGGAAGCAAGATATTTTTTCATGGGGTTCCTCATATCATCAGAGAGCATCCTTGCCGGTTTCACCGGTGCGGATACGGACAACTTGTTGCAGGTCATAAACGAAGATCTTGCCGTCACCAATCTTGCCGGTACGGGCAGCAGTTTCAATGGCTTCAATCGCACGATCGACCAGCGAATCGTCTACCGCCGCTTCGATTTTTACCTTGGGTAAAAAATCAACCACGTATTCGGCGCCGCGATATAGCTCGGTGTGGCCTTTCTGCCGTCCAAAGCCTTTGACTTCCGTCACCGTGATGCCTTGTACGCCAATACCCGACAAGGCTTCACGCACTTCGTCAAGCTTGAACGGCTTGATGATGGCGGTTATGAGTTTCATGGGTCTCCTCTCTCTCGAAAATCACGTCCCGGCCCACCCGGGACGTGTAAACAGATCATCAAAAAGTCTTTTTGGCAGTCAGCACTAAAGTGCCTTTGCCCAGATCTTTATCGAATTTGTTGCGATAAAACTGGCCAGCATTGCCCTTGGCATTAGTATCAATATAGTCGAGAGCAAAATTCAGGCCTGCTAAATCCTTGCTGATACCGAGTTTCCAGTCAGTATAAGACGCATCCTTGGTGGTTCTAAAAGAAGCGCTGTCCACACGCTGGTGACCGACATGGGCGTTGAGCATAAAACCGCTGCCAATGTCGAAGCCTGCCGACAAATCGAGGTAATAACTGCCTTTCGAACTGGGGGCGCCAAACAGGTCGGTCACGGCATAAGACACCTTGCCGGTCACTGGGCCGTAGGTCAGGGCGCCATAAATTTCCCCAGTGTTGGGGCTGTTGAAATCGGAAGGATAGCTGCCCGGGTAGTAGTAATAAAGTGCGCCGACATCAAACCCCAGACCTTTGGTAACTTCACCCTTGTACCCGGCATAGAAATCCATTTCAATATTGCTCGACACATTCCCTGCGCCCGAGCCACCGCTTTCAGTCACGTAAAAGGCCGAAGCATCGCTGAGCCAGCTAATGCTCGAGTTCCAGTTGCCGACATAAAAGCCGCTGGAATGAGCCAGGTCGAAACCGCCCTGAATGGCGGGTTTCCTGTTGGTTTGCGAAATGCCGCGATAACGATAATCGCTGACGACACTGACGTTGCCAGTTAGTGTCCAGTCTGACTTTGGCGCACTTTGCGCCAGCACCGCACCAGGTAGGGCAACACTACAGGCGGTGACTGCGATGGCAAATAAATTCGTTTTCATGGTGATTCTCCCAAAGTAGTGAAAGTAGAACACCACTCAACTCGCAATTATTGTGCCATGCAAAAAAATTATCCTGTTATGCGGAAAATAAAGATTTCGCACCAGATCTGGGCGGTAGCAATAAAATCCGCACTTACGTGGTGCAATTCATTTTTGCACCATTTTGGCGCATCTGGAGTGAAAAGAGAAGCGATGCTAGACTGATTCCACTAAGGAGGTACCATGAACAAAGCCGAATTTTTGCAAGACTTGCAGCAAAAAATCAGTGATTTGATGCGTCAATCGCCCGCCGCCGAGATCGAGAAAAACCTCAAGGCCTTGTTGAACCAGGGTTTTGCCCGACTTGAGCTGGTCACGCGTGAGGAGTTTGACGTACAAAGGGAGGTGCTGGCGCGCACTCGCGCCAAGTTGACTGAGCTGGAAAAACGTTTGAATGACCTGGAACAGAATCTGCCGCAATGACACTGGCGATTGTCAAAAGTCGTGCCTTGTGTGGTTTTGAGGCTCCGGCGGTCACGGTTGAGGTACATGCCGGTGGCGGTCTGCCGGGGCTCACCATTGTGGGGCTGCCCGAAGCCGAGGTACGCGAAGCCAAAGACCGGGTACGCGCCGCCTTGCAAACGACCGGGTTTGATTTTCCGGCGCGCAAATTGACCATCAATCTGGCACCGGCAGACCTGCCGAAAGAGTCAGCACGTCTGGATTTGCCCATGGCCCTGGGTATTCTGGCGGCCAGTGGACAACTGCCAATTGAGGTCTTGCAGCGCTTTGAGTTTGCCGGTGAGCTGTCCTTGTCGGGCCAGATTCGCCCGGTCAAGGGAGCGCTGGCCCTGGCACTGGGTTTTATCCGTCAGCGTGCGACAGACGATATCCTGGTACTGCCAGAGGCTAGTGCCAAGGAAGCGCAACTTATCGCCGATTTGCCGGTTTATGCTGTCACGAGTATGGCCGAGGTCGTCGCAGCGTTGACTGGACGTCAGCCCTGGCGCAAGCCCGACCCGCTGCCGACCCCCGCACTGTCCAACACCTGCCCTGATCTGGCTGATGTCAAAGGGCAGCCACAAGCACGACGTGCGCTGGAAATTGCCGCAGCGGGCGGACACCATCTGCTGATGTGCGGACCGCCTGGTACCGGCAAGTCAATGTTGGCGCAGCGGCTACCGGGACTGTTACCTGATCTGCCACGGTCAGACGCGATTGAATCGGCGGCGATGCTGAGTCTGGCCGGTTTGTTCCATGCAGAACAATTTGGCCGACCAGCCTACCGTGCTCCGCATCACTCGGCCTCGCTGGCGGCTCTGGTCGGTGGTGGAAACCCGCCGCAGCCTGGCGAAGCTTCACTGGCGCATCAGGGCGTACTGTTTCTCGACGAATTTCCGGAATTCGACCGACGCGCCCTGGAATCTTTGCGTGAGCCGATAGAAACCGGTCTGATCAGCGTTGCCCGCGCCGGACGCCGCGCCGATTATCCGGCGCGGTTTCAACTGGTCGCCGCCATGAACCCCTGCCCGTGCGGTTATTGGGGGCACCCTCGCCTGGCCTGTCGCTGCAACCCGCAAGCCATAGAGCGTTACCGGCAGAAAATTTCCGGCCCCCTGGCTGACCGTCTCGATCTGCAAATCGAGGTGCCGGCGCTGGATGAGCACGCGCTATTGGGTAGCCCGCCCGGCGAAAGCAGTGCGCTGGTCGCTGAGCGAGTGCTGGCGGCAAGACAGCGCGCACTGGCCAGGCAACATTGTGTCAATGCCCAGCTGCCGCCTGCCAACCTGGAGGCAGCGGTACGGGCGCTACCGGCTGCCGTGCAGCGCCTGAAGACCATAGGCGGTCGGCTGGGCTGGTCGGCACGGGCGCTGCATCGTTGTCTGCGTGTGGCACGTACCATTGCCGACCTGCAAGACGCGGAACAGGTCAGTGAAGTGCATGTTACCGAAGCGGCACAATATCGCCGGGTCTTGCTGCCCGCAACCCCGGCGCCCGGTACCGCAGGGTCGCCGCGACTGAGCTAGCGACCGTGGTTAGCTTGAACTAAAGTATCTTTTGATGACTTTTTACTCATATAGGGTCTTCCGATGATGGCAACATCCTGCTATGGCATTTAGGATGCAAGCAATGCTGAAGTTCAAACCCGTATCCATTCGCTACAAGCTGATGGTGCTGATCTTTTTTGGGGTCAGCATCGGTATTATTGCCAATCTGCTTTTTCTGGCTATTGGCGCGGTCAGCGAGCAGCGTCGTCAGAGCGCGCAGACGCTGAATGCATTTGCTGCATTTATTGCCGAGGGCAGTGCCGCACCGCTGGCATTTCGCGATTATGCTTCCATCAATCAGGTACTGTTGACTTTAAAGTCACGGCCAGAGATTCTACGTGCCGAGGTAATGGATAACGATCAGGTGCTGTTTGCAGTGTACCAACCGGCCGGCTCATCAAGGCAGGCTGCTACAGACCGCGAGCGTCAGAGAGACAGTGCCCTGCATCCGATTCGTCTCGATCAGGAAAACATAGGCTGGGTCAGGCTCACCATGGAGGAACAGCCCTGGTATATTCAGGCTCAGGTCTATTTGATCGGTGGGGCCGTGATTGGTGCCGTGTCTTTGTTGCTGGCCTTGTTGTGGTCTTATCTAACACAAGGCCGTATCGTAGCTCCGATCTTGGGTCTGGCCAATACCGCCCAGCGTGTAGCCGATCAGCGCGACTATGCGTTGCGGGCGCGCAAATACGATGATGACGAGATTGGTCTTCTGGTCGAAAACTTTAACAATATGCTAGACCAGATACAGACCCGTGACCAGACCCTGGCCGAATACAACGAAAAGCTTGAAACCCGTGTTTTCGACCGTACCGCCGAGCTGATGAAGGCCAAGCAGGAAGCCGAATCGGCCAATCAGGCCAAATCACAATTTCTGGCGAACATGAGTCATGAAATACGAACTCCTATGAATGGAGTTCTGGGCATGACGGAATTATTGCTGGGTACCGAGCTGAACGAAAAGCAGCGCCGCTATGCGCGTACCATCAAAAGTTCGGCCGAGGCTTTGCTGTACGTTATTAATGACGTACTCGATTTTTCCAAAATCGAAGCCGGCAAGCTGGAATTTGAACATATGCCTTTTTCACCGCGGCAGCTGGGTGAAGATGTAGTGGATCTGTTTTATGAACGCGCCTCTTCCAAAGGGGTAGAGCTGATTATTCAGATGGCTGATGACGTGAGTCCGGCGGTTCGTGGCGACCCTTATCGCTTGCGTCAGATTCTGTCGAATTTTGTCAGCAATGCGGTCAAGTTTACCGATGTTGGCGAGATTGTGCTGTTGATTGAAACAGTCAAGGGGCACCCGGAAGATATACCCGGCGCCAGTACGGTATTGCGCTTCGGGGTTAGCGATACCGGACGCGGTATCGCTAACCAGTCGCAGGGCAAATTGTTCAATCCATTCACTCAGGCTGACAGTTCCACCACACGCCGTTACGGCGGTACCGGATTGGGACTGGCTATCTCGAAAAATCTGACCGAGGCCATGGGCGGCACCATAGACTTTTTCAGTGTCGAAGGTAAAGGTTCCCGTTTCTGGATTGAAGTACCCTTTGAACTGGCTGACGCGCATGAGGTGGCGAGTCAGGTTTCAACCGATGTCCTGGAAAATCGCCGCGTACTGGTGGTGGAGGACAACGCGACCAACCGTGCCATTATCATGCAGCAGCTGGCGGCAGCGGCGATGAAACCGACTTCGGTCGATAACGCACAACGCGGGCTGCAGGCTATACGAGAAGCCATGGCGGCGGGTATTCCCTACGAACTGTTTGTGCTGGATATGAAACTTCCAGACGTGGATGGTATCACGCTGGCACGCCACATACGTGCTGATAAAAACTATCAAAATACACCTATTGTGCTGGTCACTTCGCTCATGTCAGACATGGCGCAGCAGGAGGCACGAAATGCTGGCATTAATGCCTACATTACCAAACCTTTGCGCACATCAGATCTGTATCGGGCCCTGGTGCGCGCCTTGAATCAATCAGCCAGCCCTGAGCGTTCTGATGAGCCGGTGCCATCACTGTCCGGTACTGCCGTGCTCTTGGTCGAAGACAACCCGGTAAACCGTGAATATGCCTGCGCGCTGCTGGAACGTCTGGGGTGCGAGGTGACGACGGCAGAAAATGGCAAGGAGGCGGTGGGGGACTGGTTGCAGGACAAATTTGATGTCATATTGATGGACTGCCAGATGCCGGTAATGGACGGATTTGAGGCGACCCGCACTATACGCCAGCGAGAGAACGAACAGGGCTCGCGCGACCGGCGTGGTCGTGATCGTTCCCCGATTATTGCCTTGACCGCCAATGCCATGGAGGGCGACCGACAGCGCTGTTTGAACGCCGGATTTGATGATTATCTGGCCAAACCGTTTCGCGAGTTTGAGCTGGAGGCGGTTCTGAGTCACTGGATGCAGGCGATAGAACAAGAAGACCCTATGGCGAGAACACAACCCATGTCCTGGTACGATGCCGCTATTGATTTAAGGGGCACCGTTACTACTCTGGTACGCAAAAATGAGCCGCCGATTTTTAACGCCGATGCCCTGGAACAACTGCAACTGACTCTTCCGGGCAGCACCGAAACACTGGCACAAAGAACGGTACAGATGTACCTTAAAACCACTCCCAAGCTGTTGCAAGATATGCAAACAGCATCGCTGAATAGAGATCAGAATGCCTTGCGGCTGGCTGCGCATACCTTGAAATCATCCAGTGCGATTGTCGGTGCAATGGCGTTGTCGGATTTGGCCAAACATCTGGAACAGGCGGCACGTGAACGAAAAGCGCTTGACAGTGAACAGGTGGTGCAGATCATCTGCGACTGTTTTGATCAAACCAGAGAAATACTGCAACAGTACCTGAAACAGGAAAATTCTCCGGCCTGATGTTCTGTTTCGAGCTAGCGCGAATAGCGACTGGCCACGGCGGCAAAGGCGTTGGCCAGGTCGCTGGTGCCGGCATGAAACATGACAAATTTTCCGGTTTGGGTGCGCACGATCAGACGCACTGCTGCGGGCATTCTGACCACGCGTGCGCTGCGAATTTCGTCCCAGGTAATCGGTTTTTTGAACATCCAGGACTGCTCGATACCGTCTGCACCGACGGTGGTGGTCGATTTGAGCAGCGCGTAATAGCTGAACAGCACCATCAGGCCAGTAGCCGCAAATACCAGTTTCATGTCACGACTGATTTGTGTGCCAGCACTGTCAAAAAAACGCCAGGCATAAAATACCAGTGCCAGCATCAGCACCGTTGCCATGCCTTTGAAAATGGGGTGATATGCGGTTCCCATGACCGGACTTTGTTTGAAGATATCGGGGATGCTGGTACTGGTAGAAGTCATAAGGCGTCAGGAAAAAGCAAATCAAATCGTTGCGGTAACTGTTTCCAGATATAGCGTTTCTCATTATCTGACAAATCACGCCAGTCGGTAATTTCGTCAAGGGTGCGCAGGCATCCGGTACACCAGCCCGAGGCTGGGTCAAGCCGACACACTGAAAGACAAGGGCTGGGTACTCCCGGTTTAGTGTCGTATTCGGGCGGCAACAGCAAATAGCGTCGTTCGGTTTCACATAACATGCCAGCTCCGGCATTATTCGGCCATTCGTTTTGCAAGCAAAGCATTACCTGCGCGTGAGGCGGGCTTTCGACCCAGCACTGAACTGATATAGGCACCCGCTTCGACCAGCAGGTCCAGATCAATCCCGGTTTCTATTCCCAATCCGTGCAGCATATATACCACGTCTTCAGTCGCGACATTGCCGGTGGCACCTCGGGCGTAGGGGCATCCCCCTAGTCCAGCGACGCTAGCATCAAAGCGGCTGATTCCCATTTGCAGACAGGCATAAATATTGACCAGCGCCTGGCCATAGGTGTCATGAAAATGGCCACTGACATTTTCCAGGGCATAGACCTTCAGGGCGGCCTCCATCGCGGCCTGGGTCTGTTTCGGTGTGCCGACCCCGATGGTATCGGCCACGCCAATTTCCTGGACCCCGATATTTTTCATGCGCGAGGCAACCTCGTAAACCGCCACTGGCGGCACTTTGCCCTGATAAGGACAGCCCAGGCTGCAGGAAATCGAGCCGCGTACCCGAATACCGCGCTCGAGTGCCAGTGCCACGACCGGGGCGTAGCGGGCTATTGACTCGGCAATCGAGCAATTGATATTTTTTTGCGTGAAGGCTTCACTGGCAGCGCTGAAGACGACAATTTCATCGGGTAAAGGCTGCGCCAGTGCAGCTTCCAGCCCTTGCATATTGGGCACCAGTACCGAGTATTGCACTCCCTCGGGTCGGCGCACGGGTGCGCTTGACAGCGCCTGCATGACAGCGGCGTTATCGGCCATTTGCGGCACCCATTTCGGGCTGACGTAACTGGTGACTTCGATTTTTTTGACCCCGGCCTGTTGCAAGCGCTGTATCAAACCCAGCTTGTCTTGCGTCGACACTGGCTGCTTTTCATTTTGCAGGCCATCTCGTGGTGCGACATCCACTATAGAAACGCGGGTGGGTAACATGTCGAAATCCTTTCCTGGTGGGCTTCAATAACCGCGTGTCAGATCGACGATGCCGGTCACGGCAGCGCCTTGCTCTAATGCGTTGATCTTGCTGGCGATCTGATGCACCCCCTGAACCACTGGAGTGACGGCGGAAACATGGGGTGTGATTTCAATACGTGGGTGCTGCCAGAAAGGGTGCGTTAGTGGCAGTGGTTCGGTCTCAAAGACATCGAGTATCGCGCCACCCAGGTGTCCCTCATCGAGTAAAGCCAGTAAGTCGTTTTCGTTGACATGGGCACCACGACCGACATTGATTAACCAGCCATCATGCGCCAGTTGCGACAGGCTGCTGCGGTTCAGGTAGCCGCGATTATCGGCGGTGAGAGGCAGCAAACTGACCAGTATCTTCAGTCCACCGAGAAAGTCAGACCATTGTTCGCCGTGATAAGTAGTGACCTGCGCCAGGGCGCGAGGGTTACGCGAAAAACCACGTACCGGAAACCCGTGTTGCGCCAGAGCCTGCGCCACGCTGCCACCAATGGCCCCAAGCCCCAGCACACCTACGGGAAAATCACTTTTGTCTGGGGTTGTCAGGGGTTGCCAGAGTGATTGGCGCTGATACCGGGCATACGCGGCAAAGCCACGGTAGATGCGTAATACCGCTGCCAGCACATAATCGGCCATGGGCTCGGCCATTCCGGCGTCTTCGAGACGAATCAGGGGAATATGTCTGGGCAGGTTTGGCAGCGCCAGCAGGGCATCGACACCGGCACCCAGGTTGAATATCGCCCTGAGGGCGGTTTGTTGCTGGAAAAATTCATGATGCGGTTTCCATACCAGGGCGTAGTCAGCCTTGGGTTGTCCCAAATCTTCATACGACGGCATGTCAGCTTCGGGTCTGGTGGTAGCTGCGGCCATGGCATTGACTTCATTGCCTTGACCGGAACTATGCCAGAAGACCTGGGCTTCAGGTAAGGCCTGCTGCAGGTGCCAGGCGCAAGCTTGTGCAAACGTGGGGCTGGCGCAGACCGCTATTTTCATGTCTGATCTTCTGTAGAACGAAATTGCAGCAGGGTAGCACCTTCACTGACCTGGTCGCCGGGGGCAAACAGAAAAGCCTCCACTGCACCAGCAGCGGGTGCCAGAATCGTATGTTCCATTTTCATGGCTTCCATCACCAGTAGCGGCGTACCCTTGTCGACCATCTGCCCGGGCGTTGCCAGCAGGCTGACGATCTTGCCGGGCATGGGGGCGCTCAGGCTGCCCTCGTTTTCATGTACGCCCGCCGCTGCCAGCAACGGGTCAAACCAGCACAAACGCACGACCTCGCCTTGATAAAATACATCATAGGCATCGGCCGTGACGATAACGTGCCCTTGATAGCTCTGGCCGTTAAGCCACACCTGATAGTGCTCACCCTGGGCACGGTAGCTAAAATCGGCAGCCTGCGAGATCGGTGCCGTCCCAATCTGGATACCCAGTTGCAGCCCCGCTGTCAAATAGTGCAAGTCGGTCTGAGCCTGCTGTTCGGCACTGCGCCAGAGCAAGGTACGTCGATAATCGTGACCGCAACGCCAGCCGTCGCGGTTTGACCAGGGGTCGGCCTGAACTTTATGCGCTTCCTGCTCGAGCAAGGCCGCAACCGCCAGCGCCATATAGGGTGCGCTCAGAGCAACATCGGGACATAAGCTGTCGGCATGGCGACCGATCAAACCGGTATCGACTGCTCCGCTTTGAAAATCCGGGTGTTCGATCAAGCGTCTGAGAAAACTCACATTATGGGCAACACCGACCAGGCGCGTATCAATCAAGGCCTGGCGCAGTGTGTGCAAGGCCTGGGCGCGGGTCTCGCCCCAGGCAATCAGTTTGGCGATCATCGGGTCATAATAAGGCGTAATGGTATCGCCACGGCTCACGCCGCTATCAATCCGTACCCGCGCCCGCGCATTATGTTGGTTGACCTGAAATGCCACGTGCGCCGGGAAGCTGAGCTGCTGCAAGCGCCCCATGGACGGCAGAAAACCTTTGGCCGGGTTTTCAGCATAAAGCCGCGCTTCAATTGCGTGCCCCTGCAGCGGCAGTTGCGATTGTTCTAGCGGCAGGGCTTCACCCGCTGCGACGCGTAATTGCCATTCCACCAGATCGAGGCCGGTAATCATTTCCGTGACCGGGTGTTCGACCTGCAGGCGCGTATTCATTTCCATGAAATAAAACGCCTCGCCCTCGGCAATAAATTCCACCGTGCCGGCACCAACATAGCCGACGGCTTGTGCCGCAGCAACGGCGGCCTCACCCATCTGACGACGGCGCTCGGCAGTCATGCCGGGGGCAGGCGCTTCTTCCAGTACCTTCTGGTGCCGTCGTTGTGCCGAGCAATCGCGCTCGAACAGGTAAAGACAATGCCCGTGCTGATCGGCAAAAACCTGCACTTCGATATGGCGTGGGCGCGTCAGATATTTTTCGATCAATACCTGATCGTCACCAAAAGCATTACGCGCCTCGCGTTGGCACGAGGCCAATGCCGCAAGAAAATCAGAGGCGCGTTCGACCACGCGCATGCCCTTGCCACCACCACCGGCGCTGGCTTTGATCAAGACCGGAAAGCCGATTTTTTCTGCCTCCTGTTGCAGCAGGACCGGGGTTTGGTCAGTGCCATGATAGCCCGGCACCAGTGGTACTCCGGCGCGCTGCATCAAGGCCTTGGCGGCACTTTTGCTGCCCATGGCGGCAATGGCTTGCGCTGGCGGGCCGATGAAAACCAGGCCATGATCGAAACATGCTTGAGCAAAGTCTTCATTTTCACTCAAAAAACCATAGCCGGGGTGTACTGCCTGGGCGCCACTCTGTAGCGCGGCTTGCAGTATTTTGTCAGCCAGCAGATAACTTTCTTGCGGCGTAGTGCCACCCAGGCCGATGGCCTCATCGCAAACACGTACGTGTTGTGCCTGGGCATCGGCATCGGAATAGACTGCTACAGTAGCTATCCCTAAACGACGCGCTGTCGTAGCCACCCGGCAGGCAATTTCGCCGCGATTGGCGATCAGTATTTTTTTGAACATATCAGCGCACCCAGCCTGGTTTTTGTTTATTCAAAAAAGCCTGCACTCCGGCCTGTCCGTCGGCACTGCCACGTGCCTGGGCAATATGCTCGGCGGTGATTTCACGCAGGCGCTCATCCAGCGGGCTATCCGCGACCTTGTGCAGTAGTTGTTTGGTGACGGCGACCGCTTGCGGGCTGTTGTTCAGAACAGCCTGAATCCACTCATGGACTTTATCGTCCAGCTCTTCTGGGGTACAAATATCGTGTACCAGCCCCATACGAAAAGCCTCGGCTGCATCCCATTTTTCTGCCGTCAAGGCATAACGTCGGGCCTGACGCAAGCCAATGGCACGTACCACATAAGGCGCAATGGTCGCGGGTACCAGCCCAAGTTTGACTTCGGACAAACAGAATTGCGCCGATTGCACCGCCACGACCAGATCGCACACCGCAAGCAGGCCAATGCCGCCGGCGTAGGCATCGCCCTGCACCCGGGCTATCACGGGCTTGTTGCAGGTGTCGAGTGCGTGCAGCATGGCTGCCAGTCCACGCGCATCGGCCAGATTTTGTTCATAGGAATACCCGGCCATGGCGCGCATCCAGTTCAGATCGGCACCGGCGCAAAAAGCCGGTCCCTGGGCTGCCAGCACCACCACCCGCACTTGCGGATCCTGATTCAGTTGCACAAAGACACGGTGCAGTTCGGCAATCAGGGTTTCATTGAAAGCATTGCGTACTTGTGGCCGTTGCAGCACGACCTGAGCCACGGCCTCATGAATGGAACAGGTGAGCACACTGGTCATCGGGCTGGCTCCATAGTAGTACCAAGTTTGCGAAATGATTGGTTCATGTCACATCCTGAAGACGCCAAAGCGGGTGTCGGGTATCGGGGCGTTCAGACTGGCGCTTAAACCCAGTGCCAGCACGCGCCGGGTATCAACCGGGTCGATAATGCCGTCGTCCCACAAACGTGCCGTGGCGTAGTACGGGTGCGCCTGGGCTTCAAACTGGGCGCGCACCGGCGCTTTGAACGCCAGTTCCTGTTCCTCGCTCCAGCTGCCGCCTTTTTTTTCTATGGCTTCACGTTTGACTGTAGCCAATACACTGGCCGCCTGTTCGCCGCCCATGACACCAATGCGCGCATTTGGCCACATCCATAAAAAGCGGGGTGAATAGGCACGGCCACACATGCCGTAATTGCCAGCACCAAAACTGCCACCGATAATGACGGTGAATTTGGGGACCTGTGCCGTAGCCACTGCCGTCACCATTTTGGCGCCGTTCTTGGCTATGCCTTCATTTTCATATTTGCGCCCGACCATGAAGCCGGTTATGTTTTGCAGGAAGATGAGCGGTATTTTTCTCTGGCAACAGAGCTCGATGAAATGCGCGCCCTTCAAGGCGGCTTCACTGAACAAAATACCGTTATTGGCAATGATGCCGACCGGCATGCCCCACAAGTGCGCAAAGCCCGTGACCAGGGTCGTGCCGTAGCGTGCTTTCCATTCGTCAAAGTCGGAATCATCGACGAGACGGGCAATAATCTCGCGCACATCAAACGGTTTTTTGCTGTCGGTGGGGATGATGCCGTACAGTTCTTCGGCGGCATAGCGCGGTGCCTTGGGCTCACGCAAATCCAAGCCAACGGGTTTGGTCGTATTCAAATTCGCCACAATGCTGCGCGCAATCGCCAGGGCATGGGTGTCGTCGTGCGCCAGATGGTCGGCCACGCCCGATAGCCTCGTGTGTACATCAGCGCCGCCCAGATCTTCGGCACTCACCACTTCGCCGGTGGCGGCCTTGACCAAAGGCGGGCCAGCCAGAAAGATCGTACCCTGATTTTTTACGATGATCGATTCGTCGCTCATGGCCGGTACATAGGCCCCGCCTGCGGTACAGGAACCCATGACCACCGCAATCTGGGCAATGCCTTCGGCACTCATGTTAGCCTGATTAAAAAAGATGCGGCCAAAGTGATCGCGGTCGGGAAAAATTTCGTCCTGGTTCGGCAAATTGGCACCGCCACTATCGACCAGATAGACGCAGGGCAGACGATTTTGCTGCGCAATTTCCTGGGCGCGCAAATGTTTTTTTCCGGTCATGGGGAAATAGGTACCGCCCTTGACCGTAGCATCGTTGCAGACAATGACGCATTCACGTCCCTGTATGCGGCCAATGCCGGTAATAACACCAGCGCCCGGTGCCGCGCCCTCATACAGACCGTGCGCCGCCAGCGGCGATAACTCAAGAAACGGTGAGCCGGGGTCGAGTAGCAGATTGACCCGGTCACGCGGTAGCAACTTGCCACGCGCCACATGTTTTTTTCGCGCTTCGTTACCGCCACCGAGCGCGGCCTGTTGCAATTTTTGCTGCAAGTCTTGCACCAAAGCCTGTTGTGCCTGGGCATTGGCGATAAACTCTGGGTCACGGGGGGCGAGTCGGGATTCAAGAACGGGCATGGGTCACCTGAATAAAAAGGGTCGTGTGCCTAGGGTGCATGGTCAGGCTCGCTAGGGCAGCAGTTCGATAGCCAGGGCAGTGGCTTCACCACCACCGATGCACAATGATGCAACACCACGGCGTACGTGCTGTTTTTTCAAGGCATGCAGCAGCGTTACCACAATGCGCGCACCACTGGCACCGATGGGGTGGCCGAGGGCGCATGCGCCACCATGCACATTGACGCGCTCATGCGCCATGCCATGCTCGCGCATGGCGGCCATGGTGACGACAGCAAAGGCTTCGTTGATTTCAAACAGATCGACTTGTGCTGTATTCCAGCCAGTCTTTTCATACAGTTTTTGAATAGCACCGACCGGCGCAGTGGTAAACCAGCCGGGTTCCTGGGCATGGGTGCTGTGTCCTACCAGTCGTGCCAGAGGCTTCAAACCCTGTGCTTGTGCACGGCTCTCGCGCATCAGTACCAGTGCTGCGGCACCGTCGGAAATGGACGAGGCATTGGCGGCAGTCACCGTACCCTGTTGACTGAATGCCGGTTTCAGCGTGGGTATTTTGTCGGCCCGGGCTTTGAACGGCGATTCATCTCGGCGAATGACGGAACCGTCTTTGAGTGTGATGGGTGCGATTTCGGTGTCGAAGCTGCCATCGCTGTTGGCGGCCAGCGCACGTTTGAGCGATTCAAGCGCATAGGCATCCTGCGCTTCGCGGCTGAATTGATAATGCGCCGCGCATTGGTCGGCAAATACGCCCATCAGCTTGCCGTTGCCCTGCTCGTTTTTGTCGTAGGCATCTTCCAGTCCGTCGAGGAACATATGGTCGAGTACGACCCCGTGCCCCATGCGCAAGCCGGCGCGCGCCTTGGGCAATAAATACGGCGCGTTGCTCATCGACTCCATGCCTCCCGCGACTACGACCTCGGCTGACCCGGCACATAAGGCATCGTAGCCCTGCATCAATGCCTTCATGCCCGAGCCGCACATTTTGTTGATGGTGGTGCAGCCGGCACTTAAGGGCAGGCCCGCCGCCAGCGCGGCCTGACGCGCCGGTGCCTGTCCTTGACCAGCGGGCAGGACGCAGCCCATCAGTACCTCCTGTACCTGTGCCGGTGCTATGCCGGCACGTTGTACCGCTGCCCGTATGGCAACACCACCCAAGGCTGATGCCGTCAACCCTTTCAGTTCACCCTGAAAGGCACCCATCGGCGTTCTGGCCGCCGCAACAATAACAATGGCATCGTGTGACATCAGGCGGTCTCCGCAAATAATTCACGTCCAATCAGCATGCGCCGTATCTCGCTGGTACCAGCACCAATTTCATAGAGCTTGGCATCGCGCCACAAGCGCCCGGTCGGGTATTCGTTGATATAGCCATTGCCACCTAGAATCTGAATTGCCTCCCCGGCCATCCAGGTGGCTTTTTCGGCGCAATACAGAATGACCCCGGCGCAGTCCTTGCGCATAGGGCGTAGATGATCGGCACCGGCACGGTCGAGCGCCTGTCCGACGGCATACAAATAGGAACGGCAGGCCATCAGTGTGGTGTACATGTCAGCGATCTTGCCTTGTATCAACTGAAATTCACCAATACTTTGACCAAACTGTTTGCGGTCATGAATGTAGGGCACGACCACGTCCATGCAGGCCTGCATAATGCCTACCGGCCCGGCGGCCAGTACGGCACGTTCATAATCCAGACCACTCATCAGGACCTTGACCCCGTTACCCACCCCGCCCAGTACCTGTTCCTCGGGGACTTCGCAGTCCTGGAATACCAGTTCCCCGGTATGCGAGCCGCGCATGCCCAGTTTGTCGAGTTTTTGCGCAACACCAAAACCTTTCATGCCTTTTTCCACCAGAAACGCGGTGATGCCTTTGGCGCCCGCTTCAGGGTTGGTCTTGGCATAGACCACCAGCACATCGGCATCCGGCCCGTTGGTAATCCACATTTTTGAGCCATTCAAGACATAGACGCCGCCTTTTTTTTCGGCACGCAGCTTCATGCTTACCACATCCGACCCGGCATTCGGTTCGCTCATGGCCAGGGCGCCGACAAATTCGCCGCTAATCAGTTTGGGCAGATAGCGCTGTTTTTGCGCGTCGTTGCCGTTGCGATAAATCTGATTGACACACAAATTGCTGTGCGCCCCATAACTGAGACCAATAGACGCACTGGCACGGCTGATTTCTTCCAGCGCCACCATATGGGCGGTATAGCCCATGTCGGCACCGCCATAACGGTCACTCACGGTGACTCCCAGCACACCCAGGTCGCCAAACTTGCGCCATAAGGCCATGGGAAACTGGTCGCTGCGATCCACTTCGGACGCCAGCGGGGCAATTTCTGCCTGGGCAAAGGCGCGTACCGACTGACGCAGCAGGGCAATATCTTCGCCCAAAGGAAAATCAATACCGGGCAGTTCAACCTGGGGGGTGGCAGTACTCATGGTGTCTCCTTGCAATTTCACTACAGTCTAATTGACGTTTACGTAAACGTCAATTAGACTTTATTCAGCTTGCGTTTTTTCTTTTGCCCAGCAAACGCAAGCATTCCTGCTCATGGACGCGCAATTCCGCCAGGGTGGCTTCCAGGTCTTCGCGCTGACGTTCCAGCTGGTTACGGTGTTCGGCCAGTTTACCCAGGAATTTTTTCAGCTGCGGCAAGGTATCACGTGGTGACTCATACATGTCAATAATGTCTTTGATTTCCTGCAAGGCAAAGCCCAGACGCTTGCCGCGCAGCGTCAGTTTCAGTCGGGTGCGGTCGCGCGCGCTATAAATGCGCTGGCGTCCAGCACGTTCGGGGGCGAGCAAGCCCTGGTCTTCATAAAAGCGAATGGCGCGCGGAGTAACATCAAATTCACGCGCCAGTTCAGAAATAGTGTAGGTTTGAGTCATGACACATCTTACCTTCCCTTTTGCTGCAACACCTAGTCCCGGGCAAGTCTTGTCCGTGGCCGCGGGTGTCTATTGGTTACGCATGCCACTGCCATTCGCACTGGACCACATCAATTTGTGGCTGATAGAAGACAGTGACGGCTGGACAGTGGTGGACTGCGGCATTGCCAACGAGACCACGCGCCAGCTTTGGCAACAGATATTTGCCGAAGGGCTGCAAGGTAAGCCGGTCATACGCGTGCTTTGCACCCATATGCACCCCGATCATATCGGTTGTGCCGACTGGCTGTGCCAGTACTGGCAAGCGCCCTTGTGGATGACCGGCGCCGAATATTTGAGCGCACGTATTTTGAGTGCCGGACTGCCCGGCACTGATGCCACCGGCGCGGTGGCGCACTACGCCCGGCATGGCATGCTGCCTGAACACCAGGAAAAAATTGCGGCACGCGGTGGCTTTTATGCCAAAGCGGTTCCAAGCGTGCCGGGTACCTATTTTCGACTGCAACATGGCGATGTTTTGCTTATGGGCGGATACGAGTGGCGGGTACTGTGTGGCTTCGGTCACTCGCCGGAGCACGCCTCGCTGCTGTGTCCGGCGCTGAATATAGCCATTACTGGCGATATGCTGCTGCCAAAAATTTCGACCAATATTTCGGTCTACCCGATAGAGCCTGACGCTAACCCACTCAGGCTGTTCCTGGATTCCTTGCCAGCCTACCATCAGCTTGACCCGCAATGCCTGATACTGCCCTCGCATGGACAGCCCTTTATCGGTGCCGGACAACGGGTACATCAGCTAGAGCAACACCACCAGCAGCGCTTGCACGATCTGCTCGAGTTTTGCCACACTGCCCCACGCACGGCGGTTGACGTGCTGCCGGTGTTGTTCCGGCGCGAGCTGGACCTGCATCAACTGACCTTTGCCCTGGGTGAGGCGATAGCGCACCTGAATTATTTATGGCATGACGGTGAATTGGAACGGCAGCAACAGGAGGGTATTTACCGCTTTGTGGCCGTGCCCGAGTCGCGCCGTGGTTTACGTGGCGCACGTGTAAACAGCCAGTCATAGCAGGTAATGGGCAGCCAGCGCAACAGCCGCGCCACCCATCCCATTTGCCACGGTATGACGCTCATTTTTTTCTGTTGTGCGATGACTCGCAGGGCTTTTTCGGCAAAGGTCTCGGCGGGCATCAGAAACGGCATGGGGTACGGGTTATGGCGCGTCATGGGGGTGTCAATATAGCCCGGCGCTATGGTCAAAACCCGTATGCCGAACGGTGCCAGTTCCAGCCGTAAACTTTCCAGGTAGGCCATGACCCCGGCTTTTGAGGCACTGTAGGCCCCTGCACCCGGCAGGCCGCGCACCCCGGCGACACTGGCAATACCAACCAGAGTACCGCTACCACGCGCTTTCATGGCGTCGATGAAAGGCTGAAATGTGGCTACGGTCGCAGTCAGGTTGGTCTGGACAATTTCCTGAAAAACGGCCAGATCTTCGGCAATTTCTGTCAGGGTGCCAGCCGAAACTCCGGCGTTGGCAATGACAATATCCGGACAACCATAGTCCTGCAAATGGCGCTGCAGCGCGTTACGCAAGGCCTCGAAGTCTGTAACATCGACGGCGTAACAGGCGGCAATACTGCCATCAAGCGATTGCGCCAGTTCCTGCAGTTTGTCGGCACGCCGCGCCAGCAAGCCCAGGGCTGCGCCGCGTTGCGCATAGGCACGCGCCAGCGCCGCCCCCAAGCCGCTGGAGGCGCCGGTAATAAATACGTGGGGCTTAGCCACGTCCTTGTGATTTGCGTACGACGCCAACCAGGTAATTGACCGTCAGCATGGTGACCGAGGGGTTGCCACGTGACTGGTCGGGGCCAGTTCGATAACGCCCGGCGACGCCAATTTCCGGCGTGCCCTGAACCCCGTACAGGTCAGGCAACTTCATCGAGGTCGTGGCCTTGGCGCGCACTTCCTTGCTGTTGAAAAATTGCAGCCAGCGTCCCCGGTCAACGCCCTGTTTGGCCATGTAATCGGCAATCACGCTCTCGCTCGGTGCGGCCGGCGGGCGTGGCAGGGCACCATCCTTGTGTATCGCCTGAAAAACCTGCAGATGCAGTCTTTCCACCAGATTCATGGCTTCGAGCGTAAAGTACAAACGGACGTAAGCCTCAAACTTGGGGTCGAAGCTAAGCGGTGCATGAATGAAATTGGCATCTGCTGGCTTGGTTTTCAGCCATTCCTGTATCACTGGCTGGAACGCATAGCAGTGCGGGCAGGTATATTGAAAAAACTCCACCACATCGACATGAGTCGCGCTGGAGTTTGGCAATGGTTTAGGTACCAGTTTGTAGTCCACACCCTCACGCGGCAAGCGCTGCGACAAAGCGGGCAGGGGCAGGCTCAAGGCCAAGGCACTGGTCAACAAGGTACGGCGGTCAAGGCTCATACAGGCTCCTGAAAAAAGCTTGGCTGTTCAGCGTGCCGTCGCAGGTGTTTTGCCCGCTACCGGCTCGTTGACGGGAATACGAATCAGGGTGGTATCCATCTTGTTCTGGGACAAGGCCGCACGAATGCGGTTCACGTCGTCCATCTGGTCAACGGGACCAATACGCACACGATGCAGGGTTTTGCCATCACGCTCGCGTTTGGAAATACTGGCCTCAAAACCCATCAGTGCCAGTTTGGCGCGCATGGCGTCGGCTTCGGCCTCACTCTCATAAGCACCCACTTGCAGCAGATAGCGGTTCTTGCCGTCATCAGCCGATTTGGGCTCTTCCTTGGCCAGACTTTTGTCGGGTACGGCGGTGCTTTCCTGGGGCTTGCCCGGTAGCAGGTTATACAGGCTGAACTGGCCGTCCGCCCCTGCGACTGCAGCTGGTGCTGTCGCGGCGGGCGCAGCGCTGGCGTCGGTGGGGGCAGATTTGGGGCTGTCTTTTCCTTGTAATGATTTGTTCGGATCGGGCAAAGACCCCGGCGCGGACGCGGGGCTAGTCGCCTTGGTGCCGACCCGATCAACAAAAGGCACCGGGGCGCGCGTAATGAACAGCGCGACTGCGACCGCAACCCCCAGACCTATGATCATGCCAATGATCAGACCCAGAAAAGTACCGCCGCGTTGTGAGGTCAGACTAGTCGTACCCATGTAAACCTTTGCAGAGAGAGCCATAGCAAGATCGGCTCGAATTCACTATCGCATTGTCACATTTTATCCGGTGCACTGACACCCAAAAGTGACAAACCGTTACGCAAGACTTGTTGTGTCGCAGCCAACAGTGCCAGCCGTGCTGTTTTGACGCGTTCATCCTCGACCAGTACGCGCTCGGCGTTATAAAAACTGTGAAAGTCAGCGGCCAGATCCTTCAGGTAAAACGCCACCTGGTGCGGTGCCAGATCACGCGCTGCCTCGGCCAGCAGGTCGGGGTATTCGCCCAGACGCTGCAATAAGGCCTGAGCCTTGTCGCCCGTCAAAGGGCTCAAATCGGCCTGCTTCAATACCGCCAGTTCACCACCCCAGCTGTTGAGTATGGAACTAATGCGGGCATGCGCGTACTGCACGTAATAGACCGGGTTTTCATCGCTCTGCTTCAAGGCCAGATCGACATCAAACACAAATTCGGTATCGGCCTTGCGGCTGATCAAAAAGAAGCGCACCGCGTCGCGCCCGGTCCAGTCAATTAAATCGCGCACCGTCACGTAGGAACCGGCACGCTTGGAAATTTTGACTTCTTCGCCACCGCGCATGACCGTGACCATTTTGTGCAGTACATAGTCCGGATAGCCGGCAGGGATACCCACACCGCAGGCCTGCAAGCCAGCGCGCACCCGCGCTATGGTGCCGTGGTGGTCGCTGCCCTGAATGTTGATGACTTTCTCAAAGCCGCGTTGCCACTTGGTAATGTGATAGGCCACGTCAGGCACAAAATAGGTATAAGTGCCGTCAGATTTACGCATAACGCGGTCTTTGTCGTCGCCGTAGTCGGTGGTGCGCAGCCAGAGCGCACCCTCGTGCTCGTAAGTCTTGCCCGCCGCTACCAGCGCCTGCACCGCGGCCTCAACTTTGCCGTCGCTATACAGGCTCGATTCTAGGTAGTAATGGTCGAATTTGACGCCAAAAGCCTGCAAGTCCAAGTCTTGTTCGTGGCGCAAATAGGCGACCGCAAACTGGCGAATACTGTCCAGATCGTTGATATCGCCGCTGGCCGTGAATTGACGGTCATCGGCATGGACGGTTTTTTGTGCCAGAAATTCAGCGGCAATGTCAGCAATATAGTCGCCGTTATAGGCGGCCTCGGGCCAGTCACGGTCGCCCGGCTTCAAGCCGCGGCAGCGTGCTTGTACCGAAATGGCCAGATTGCCAATCTGCACCCCGGCATCGTTGTAATAAAACTCGCGCGTCACCGACCAGCCCTGCGCTGCCATTAAATGACAAAGGGCATCGCCCAAAGCGGCCTGCCGGCCATGCCCGACGTGCAGGGGGCCCGTCGGGTTGGCCGAGACAAACTCGACCATGACGCGGTGTCCGGCCGCCGCAGCGCTGGTGCCAAAGCACCCGGCTTGCTCCAGTACGACCCGTACCACCTGCTGCTTGACGGCAGGCTGCAAGTACAAATTGATAAAACCGGGGCCTGCCAGTTCGGCACGGTGGAGCCAGTCTTGAGCCGCGGTGCTCTGCGTCAAAGCGTCTATCAGGGCTTGCGCCAATTCGCGCGGGTTGCGTTTCAGGGGTTTGGCCAACTGCATGGCCACATTAGTCGCCAGGTCGCCATGCGCCGCGACCTTGGGGCGCTCAAGCACGATGTTTGCGCTTACTTCGCCGCAAACATTTTTAATGGCTTGTTCCAGCGAATGAATAATGGCGAGTTTCAGGGACGGCAGCATGAATAGGTGTTATGGCAAGCAAGAAAAAGAGGACAGCGGGGGATTATAGGGGGTTTGCCAGACAGTAGGCTGGATCAAGAAGCTCAAGCAGCTTGCCGCGGGCAAGATATCCGTTTTGCAATATCACTCACGAAGCGGGGTCTTCTGGTTCAAACTTATCCCACAAAGCGGTTTTGAACCAGGCTGGCATCTCGTCGGTTTTCATTTCAATTCCTACACCATCTGTCACCTCGGCAATCCATACACGCTCTGAACCTGAATTGTCAAAAATATAGGCCCGGTCGGCATATGAAACAGCTTGCGACAGCAATTGCAACGAGCGGACATACCGACTGCGAATCTTGTCTTCAGCTACAGGATGCCCGCCCGTCTCAACACGGTATTGCACACGTGCCACATTAATCTCGGGGTCTTCTGTGGCCACAAAATACAGGTAGGTGCGATAGCCAGCCTGCTGCGCTTTGTGCAATAGCTCAACCTTGTCAGGCGACGACATGACGGTTTCAAGCGTGAATGAGACCTGCGCCGCCAGCAACTTGCTGCGGATGAAGTCAGCTAATACCGAAGCCCAGTACGAATTGATAACGACCGTACCAAAGCCTACGTTGCCATCTACCAACGTCAACTGCTGCGCTTGTGGCAAAAGTCCCTCTTTGTCCAACAAGGTGGATGCCTGCAGGAATGTTTGAAGCTCCGCCGAATCCGCCATGACCTCAAAGTTGGCCAAGTTCAAATGCCCACCTGTGCGGATCACTCTTTCTATCTCATCGGAATTGACATACACACCAAGCCATTCTGGTGGCAGTATGTCTTTGATCGTACTTTTACCAGAGCCATTGGGCCCTGCGAACATACGCAGGCGCGGTACCAGTGCCGTCATACGCAACGTGCCCGTACACGCTTGGCACCTATCTTTACCGCAACAGGTTTTGCAATGGAGCGAATCACGCGCACCGAGCCCTCTGAGGTGGTTTCAATCAATTGTCCATTACGTGCCTCGACCACCTTTCCACTGATGGTGAGTGCCTGTAAATAGGCGCGCTTGACGGCACTACCTGCCAACTCCGGAATACGGGCTTCCATGTGTTGCATGGATTCTTCGCTCATTCGTGAAGACGGCTTCATGGGGTACTCCTAGGTGGGTAACATTGATACCGGTTGAATTTTATACAAATCGCCTGCACTGTTTGCAAAGTAGCTCAAACGAGTACCTCGCAGAGTCGAACGCAGCTCGCGATTCCGAGGCATCAACTTATCACTGCCCCACTCGCTTGCCGCTGCTCTTCCCCGACCTCGCCGACATTGAAATAACTGGACTGCGGGTGCGAGAAATAAAAACCACTGACCGACGAGGCCGGGAACATGGCATAGCTTTCGGTCAGGCTCATGCCTATGTCGTTTGCTTGCAAATAATCGAACAGCGGGCGCTTGACTTCGTGCCCTGGGCAGGCCGGGTAGCCGGGTGCGGGGCGAATACCATGATAGGACTCTTTAATCAACTCCTCGTTGCTTAAATTTTCATCGGCGGCATAACCCCATAAGTCTTTACGCACGCGCTCGTGCAGGCATTCGGCAAAAGCTTCGGCCAGCCGGTCGGCTATGGCTTTTAGCATGATGCTCGAATAATCATCATGCTCGGCCTCGAAACGGCGCTCCATTTTTTCCATGCCCAGACCGGCGGTCACGGCAAACATGCCCAAATAATCGGCGACACCGCTGTCTTTCGGCGCAATGTAATCGGCCAGACATTTGTTTGCCACGCCCTCGCGCTTGGCGCTTTGCTGTCGCAGGTTATGCCAGCGGAAGGCTAACTGAGTACGCGATTCATCGCTATAGACTTCTATGGTTTCATTCACACTATTGGCCGGCAGGAAAGCGACCACCGCATTGGCGCTTAGCCAGCGGTTTTCAATCACTTTTTTCAGCATGGCCTGGCCATCAGCATAGACCCGACGCGCCGACTCGCCTACGATGTCATCGGTCAAAATCGCTGGAAACGGACCATGCAAGTCCCAGGTCTGGAAGAATGGTTGCCAGTCTATGTAGCGGGCAATATCGCTCAGGTCGTAATTCTTGAACTGACGTTTGCCTATAAACTTCGGGCGCGGCGGAGTATAGTGCGCCCAGTCCAGTGGCGGTTGATTGGCACGCGCCTGCTCCAGGCTGATGAGGGGCGCAGCTTTTTTGTTGGCATGTTGCTGACGCACTTTTTCATACTCGGCCTTGATGTCGGCCAGATATTTGCCAGCGGCCTCGTCGGACAGCAGGTTGGAAGCTACCGTGACTGAACGTGAGGCATCGGGCACATAAATGACCGGGCCGTCGTAATGCGGTGCAATTTTGACCGCGGTATGCACCCGCGAAGTGGTCGCGCCGCCGATGAGCAGCGGAATTTTTTTCAGACGGAAATAATCATCGCGCTGCATTTCACTGGCGACGTAGGCCATTTCTTCCAGGCTGGGCGTAATCAGACCACTCAGGCCAATAATGTCGGCACCCTCGACCTTGGCCTTGGCCAGAATCTCGTTACACGGCACCATGACGCCCATGTTCACCACTTCAAAGTTGTTGCACTGGAGTACGACGGTGACGATGTTTTTGCCAATATCATGGACATCGCCCTTGACTGTGGCAATGACGATCTTGCCCTTGCTGCGCACGTCACCGCCCGCAGCTTCAATCTGTTTCTTTTCTTCTTCAATGTACGGCACCAGGTAAGCCACCGCCTGTTTCATCACGCGCGCGCTTTTGACCACCTGCGGTAAAAACATTTTGCCAGCGCCAAACAAATCACCGACCACGTTCATGCCGTCCATGAGCGGGCCTTCAATCACTTCAATCGGGCGCCCACCGCGCGCGGCTATTTCGGCGCGTACTTGTTCGGTATCTTCCACAATGAAATCGGTGATGCCGTGTATGAGGGCATGCGACAGGCGTTCCTGTACCGGCTTGTTGCGCCATTCCAGCGTTTGTTCCTGTTTCGCCGCGCCGCTTTTGTACTGGTCGGCCACTTCCAGCAAGCGGTCAGTGGCATCGGCGCGCCGGTTCAGCACCACGTCTTCAACCCGCTCGCGCAGAGCCGGGTCAAGGTTTTCATACACCCCCAGTTGCCCGGCGTTGACAATACCCATAGTCAGACCGGCCTGTATCGCGTAGTACAAAAATACGGTGTGAATGGCTTCACGTACTGGCTCGTTGCCGCGGAAGCTGAACGATACATTCGACACGCCGCCGCTGATTTTGGCATGCGGCAAATGCTGCTTGATCCAGCGCGTCGCGTTAATGAAATCGACCGCGTAGTTATTGTGCTCTTCAATGCCGGTAGCAATGGCAAAAATGTTCGGGTCAAAAATAATGTCTTCCGGGGCAAAGCCCACTTTATCCACCAGCACGCGGTAGGCGCGCTCACAAATTTCAATCTTGCGCGCAAAAGTATCGGCCTGACCCTGTTCATCAAACGCCATGACCACCGCCGCGGCGCCATAGTGCTTGCATAAGGTGGCCTGACGCAGGAACTCGGCCTCCCCTTCTTTCAGTGAGATGGAATTGACAATGGCCTTGCCCTGCACACATTTCAGACCGGCTTCAATCACGGTCCATTTCGAGCTGTCAATCATGATCGGTACGCGTGCAATATCCGGCTCGGACGCGATCAGATTCAGGAATCGGGTCATGGCGCGCTGCGAGTCGAGCATCGCCTCGTCCATATTGATGTCGATAATTTGCGCGCCATTTTCAACCTGCTGACGTGCCACCGCCAGCGCCTCGTCAAATTGCTCGTTCAAAATCAGACGCGCAAACGCTTTCGAGCCGGTGACGTTGGTACGCTCACCGACGTTGACAAACAAGGACTGGTCGTCAATTTTTACCGCTTCCAGTCCCGATAACTTCATGACGGCCTGGTGCTCAGGAACACGGCGCGGCGTCATACTGCTCACCGCCTGGGCAATGGCGCGAATATGGTCGGGTGTGGTGCCGCAACAGCCACCAGCGATATTGACGAACCCGGCCTGGGCAAATTCTTGCAGCAGGGCTGACGTATCGGCCGGGGTTTCGTCGAAGCCGGTATCGCTCATGGGGTTCGGCAAACCGGCATTCGGGTACACGCAAATAAAGGTGTCGGCTATCTTGCTCAGTTCGGCAATATAAGGCCGCATCAAGGCTGCGCCCAGGGCGCAATTCAGACCTATGGTCAAGGGCTTGGCGTGGCGCACCGAATGCCAGAATGCCTCTACGGTCTGACCCGACAAGATACGCCCGGAAGCATCGGTCACGGTACCGGAAATCATCAGTGGCGGGCGTTGGTCGCCACTTAAGCCGCGTTGCTCGAACACGGTTTCCAGTGCTAATAAAGCGGCCTTGGCGTTCAAGGTGTCAAAAATGGTTTCAACCAGAAATAGATCGACGCCACCATCCAGCAAGGCCTCGACTTGCTCACGGTAACTGCTGACCAGTTCATCGAAAGTCACGTTACGCGCGCCGGGGTCGTTCACATCGGGTGAGATACTGGCCGTTTTCGGGGTCGGTCCCAAAGCGCCAGCGACAAAGCGCGGCCGCTCTGGGGTGCTGTACTGGTCGCGCGCCGCGCACGCCAGCCGCGCCGCCTCAAGGTTCATTTCACGTACCAGGTGTTCCATGTGATAGTCGCTTTGTGCGATGGAAGTGGCACCAAAGGTATTGGTCTCGATAACATCGGCACCGGCCGCAAAATACTGTTCGTGAATTTCCTGAATGACTTGCGGCTGGGTCAGGCAGAGCAGTTCATTATTACCCTTGAGAAACATTTGTTTCCCCGGCACACTAAAATCAGCAAAGCGTGAGCCGCGATATCGTTCTTCGCTCAACTGATAACGTTGAATCATCGTCCCCATGGCACCATCTAAAATGAGAATGCGTTGTTGCAATAGGACGGGCAAAAGCTGCGCGGCGCGTGACATAAGGGTTTCCGGGCTAAGATAAGACGTTAAGCCCGTATTGTACCTAGCCCGGTACCGAGCCCGATACCTGTTTGGAAGCGTATGAAATGAATCTTCCCAGTCTTATGACCTGGATTCTGATTGGCCTCAATGCCCTGGTATTTTTGGCGTCGGTACTCGCGGGTAACGATTTACTGACCGGCAGCCCGGAACTGATGCTGGAATGGGGTGCGAACCATGCCCCGCTCACTCTGAATGGCGAGTACTGGCGTTTACTGACCAGCATGTTTTTACACTGGGGAGTATTGCACCTGGGCATGAATATGCTGGCCTTGTGGAGCGGTGGACGTATTGTCGAGGCCTGGTACGGGCGCTGGCGCTATTTCCTGCTCTATGTGTTTTCCGGGCTGGCGGGCAGTCTGGCCTCGACCTGGTGGCACGCCGAAGCGCTGGGCGCAGGAGCATCGGGCGCGGTGTTTGGTGTCTTTGGTGCCATATTTATCGTCGCCATGCTGGCCGGTAAACGCAACCCGCAGTTTCAGGCGCTACGCAGCAATTTATGGATGTTCATCGTCTATAACGCTGCCTTTGGCTTTGCCATTCCGCAAATTGACATGGCGGCACACGTCGCCGGATTTCTGGCGGGCGGGGTGCTGGCGCTGGCGCTGCGCCCGGCCTGGCACTGGAGCAAGGCGCTGCTGTCGCTGGCTGTGTTCGTTCTTGCCGGGGTTCTGGTTTTGAGTGCGATGCAATCAGGTCGCGGTGCCACTTCCTCCAGCCTGGTCGAGCGCACACGGTTTCAGGCGCGGCTTGACAGCTTTGGGCAAAAAGCCGAAGCACTGGATAAACGCCTTGGGCAGTGGGTCGATGCCGTGCGTAACGACAAGATGAGCGAGGCCGAATTCCGCGAACGCCTGCAACAGGAACTGGTACCCGCCTGGAAACAGCAACGCGCTGTGCTTGCACCTGAAGCCCAGACCCAGGCGCTGGCACCCGACCCTTACCTGGCCGCCCTGCGCGCTGCCGTACTCGACTATATTGACGCTCGACTGGCGATACTGGAAGCCATCGCCGACAATACGGAAATCAGCGAGCAGCAAGCGCAACAATGGCAAATGCGCGCCAGGGCAGCCGCACAACGGCTGCGCGAATTGCAAACCACTCCACCACGCCCCGGATCACCATGAAACATTTATTGCCGCAACAGGCGGCGCATTGGCTGCAACAACACCCCGATACGGTATTTGTCGATTGCCGTACCGACATTGAGTTTTTGTTTGTCGGCCACCCCCTAGGCGCGCTGAATGTGCCCTGGCACCAGCCCCCTGACTGGGAAGTGAACCCGCAATTTGTGGCGGAAGTTTCAGCGCTGGCTGAACATAACAAAGACCGTGCTGTCATGCTCATCTGCCGTAGCGGCACCCGCTCAGCCGAAGCTGCCGCAGCACTGGAACAGGCCGGTTTTCAAGAGGTGATTAACGTAGTGCATGGTTTTGAAGGCGAGCGCGATGAAAATGACCATCGCGGCCGACTCAATGGCTGGCGCTTTGACGGGTTGCCGTGGGAGCAGACTTGAGCGCGCCGGGCTAGTGCAGCACAACGGGTTGTTGCATGAGTGAACTGAAGCCGGCCAGAAAGTCGTCTATTTCTTCCATAGTAGGTTCGTTGTCTATCAGTTGCTGTACTTGTTGCCGAAACCGTACAGCCAGCGCTCCGTCTATAAAAATTTCCTTGCGTGAAAATTTGTCGACGATTTCGTAGCCGCCCAGAAAGACAGTATCGGGTTCCTGTTCGGGCGTAGTGTCAGCGGCTTCAAGGTCGGCGGCCATAATGCCTTTGAATTCGACCACGCAATAATTCGGGCTGTTGTAGATCATGTCCATACCGGGCTCCTCCAGCGGGCGGCTTAAATCCGCTTATGTCTGATTACGGAAGGAAATGAGGCGGCTTGAGACCTGTTTCAAGGGCGCGTGAAAAATATCACGCCGGGTGTTGCGGCGGTGCTATTGGGTCTGGCGCGGCGTAATGCAGGTGCTGTGCCAGCGCACCCGTCGCCAGTTGCTGTTTAAACCGCTCCAGATGTTCGACCTGACTCAGGTACAGCACGATGCGCTGCGGTTTTTCGTGCCGGATGACCCGACCCAGGGTGACTTGCAGCGCTAACTGGCCGACGCAGCAAACGCAGCCGGACACCACGTGTTCGGCCAGCCCTTCCATTTCAACTGGCGGAAACAGGCCTTCGCAAATAATGCTCCAGCGTTCGGCATCGGGTTTGCCGAGCAAGAAAACACGTAAGGCCTCAACCTGGCCGCGCGCAAAGAGATGTACCGGAATGCTCATGCTGTTCTACTTGCGCCAGAATGCCGGGGTGAACAAAACCAGCAGGGTGAACAATTCCAGCCGTCCCAGCAGCATGGTCAGGGTGCAGACCCAGGTCTGGAAGTCGCTCAGGCTCTGGTAATTGGATGCCGGACCGACCTGACCCAGCCCCGGCCCCATGTTGTTGATGCAGGCCATGACGGCGGTAAACGCACTTTTTTCATCCATCCCGGAGAGTAGTAATAAAAACGTGGCGATGATGATGGTCATGCCGTACATGAGCATGAAGGCCATGATGGCGAAGACTACTTTGTTATCAATGGCGACTCGCCCCAGCCGTACCGGGTTGATTTGTTTCGGGTGCAGGGCGCGCGACAGTTCGCGCCCGGCTTGTTGTAATAGCACCAGGGCGCGAATCATTTTGATGCCGCCGCCGGTGGAGCCGGAACTGGTGGCAAAGCAGGATAGAAAAATCATTAAAACCGGCACGAAAATGGGCCATTGTTCATAGTCGGTATTAGCAAAGCCGGTGGTGGTGGCTATGGACACCGTGTTGAAAACACCGTAGCGCAGGGCGTCGCCAAAGTCACCATAGACGCCGCGCTGGTACAGGTAAATACTAATCAACAGCGCACTGCCGACCAGGGCGAGCAAGACAAAACGTGCTTCCGGGCAGGCCCAATAGGGGTTGAGTGACTTGCGCCGCCAGGCCAGAAAATGCATGGAAAAATTGATGCTTGCCAGCAGCATGAAAGCCACCGCGACCCAATCGACCGCCGGGTGCGCGGCAAAGGCGCCAAAGCTGGCATCGTAGGTGGAAAAACCGCCCAGCCCCATAGTGGAAAAGGCGTGACACACGGCGTCGAGCCAGTTCATGCCGGCCAGTTTGAACGCGGTGATGCAGGCCAGGGTAATGGCAAAATACACTGCGTATAAACCTTTGGCAGTTTCGGCTATGCGCGGGGTCAGCTTGCTTTCTTTCATCGGCCCCGGCGTTTCGGCCTTGTAGATCTGGCTGCCACCGACCCCCAGCAGCGGCAAAATGGCCACTGCCAGTACCAGGATGCCCATGCCGCCAAGCCAGACCAGAAAATGACGCCATACGTTTATCGAGGCTGGCAGGTGCTCAAGCCCGGTCAGGACGGTGGCGCCCGACGTCGTCAGACCTGAAACAGTTTCAAAATAGGCATCGGTAAAGGACAGTGGGGTACCATTCTGTTGAAAATAAAATAGCAGCGGCAAGGTGGCAAAAGCAGGTAGGGTGGTCCAGGTCAGACTGACCAATAAAAACCCATCGCGTGGTTGCAGTTCACGCTTATAGCGTCGCGTACCCCACCAGACCACAAAACCGCTCGCCATGGTGATCAGAATGGATTCATCATAGGCCAGCAGGGCGGCGTCGCTACCGACCCAGGCCACCATGAGCGGTACCAGCATGGTGGCACCGAACAGCAATACAGTCAGCCCCAGCACATGCAGAACAGCCAAAAGGGTAAACATGGTGCTCCGTCAGATGAAGGCCGCGCTAACCTGAAACAATTTTTCCACTTTGGGAATAATGCGCTTGTTGTCACAAAAAACGATCAAATGGTCTTCTGGCTCGATGACGGTGTCATGGTGTGCCGCCAATACCTTGGCATGGCGAACGTCGCCGGATGCCCCGTTGCCATGCTCCGCTGGCATACCACGCACGATCGCGCCTATCATGGCACCTCGCGGCAGTTCTATTTCGTCGATGCGGCGTCCCACGACTTTGGAGCTGCTTTTATCGCCGTGGGCAATGGCTTCAATGGCCTCGGCGGCGCCGCGGCGCAGCGAGTGTACCGCCACAACGTCGCCACGGCGTACATGCTTGAGCAGTTCACCCAGCGTTGATTGTGACGGCGCTATGGCAATGTCGATACCGCTGCCCTGCATCAGTTCAGCGTAGCTTTTGCGGTTGATAATGGCCACGGTGCGACGTGCGCCGAGACGCTTGGCCAGCAGGCACGACATGATATTGTCTTCGTCGTCACTGGTCAGTGCCAGAAACAGGTCGCACTCGTCGACGTTTTCATTGACCAGCAGGTCTTCGTCGGTGGCGTCCGAATTCAGTACCAGGGTTTTGTTACTCAATTCGCTGGCCAGATATTCGCAGCGTTTTTTGTCGCGCTCGAGTAATTTGACGTTGTAATGGCCGTCGAGTTTTTTCGCCAGCCTCACGCCAATATTGCCACCACCGGCAATCATGATGCGCTTTACCGGTTTGTCCATGCGCCGCAGTTCGGTCATGACCGCGCGGATATTTTCGCTGGCTGCCAGGCAAAAGACTTCGTCGCCCGGCTCTATGATGGTTCTGGCTTCGCACGGAATGGCACGGTCATTGCGATAAACCGCTACGATGCGAACGTCGATATTTGGCAGTTGCTTGCGTATTTCACCGAGGGCCTGCTGGACCAGAGGGCCGCCACCATAGGCGCGCACTGCTACCAGGCAGGCACGGCCTTCGGCAAATTCGAGTACCTGCAAGGCTTCAGGAAATTCAACCAGCTTTTCTATGGTTTCGACTACGGTCTGTTCCGGACAAATCAGGGTCTGTGCTTCAAACCCGCCATGGCCGGTAATTTCTGGTACGTCCTGGAATTCCATGGAGCGTACCCGGGCAATGCGGGTTGGGATGTTAAATAGACGTGCTGCCAGTTTGCATGCCACCAGATTGCTTTCGTCCAGCGCCGTGACCGCAATCAGCATGTCGGCATCTTCGGCACCCGCGCTGCGCAAGACGCTCGGGTGGGTGGCATTGCCGACTACACTACGTAAATCGAGCCGATCCTGCATTTGCGCCAGCTTGCTGGCATTGGTGTCCACTACGGTAATGTCGTTATGTTCCGATACCAGGCTTTCTGCTACCGATTCACCAACACGGCCCGCGCCAAGAATGATGATTTTCATGTGCTGGGCAAAACCCGTATCTGTCTAGAGTATGCTGGAGCGCGGGTAGTCTGGTTCGGGTGCCAGGTTAATCATGGCTTCGGGGGTGTCTTCGCTGCCCAGCGTCAGATCGGGCTCGGATCCGTTGTGTCCGGATGATGAGGAGACCGCCCGCTTGCCATTGCGTGCCAACTCAACGCCCAGATGCTTGAGTTTGCGATACAGATGGGTACGCTCGAGGCCGGTTTTTTCTGCTACGCGTGTCATGCTGTAATTTTCGCGTGCCAGGTGATGCTCGAAATACAGTCGCTCAAACTCATCGCGAGCCTCGCGCAGAGGCAGATCGAGATCGATCGGGAAAACGGCAGCTGGTACATTCGGCAAAGCGGGGTGCGCTACTGGCGACTCTGTCGATTTGCTCGCGGCGCTGCCAGTGCTGGTGGGCGCATTTTCGTGCGCCGGAGATGGCGCCAGCGCTGCCGCCAGTTTGTTGAGTTGCGAACGCGTTAGCCCCTTTTGCACGGCAGTCAGCAGTTTTTGCAGGGTAATGGGCTTTTCCAGAAAGTCGAGTGCACCAAAGCGGGTCGCTTCCACCGCCGTATCAATCGTGGCATGACCACTCATCATGATGACAGGCGTACCTTGCAGCCCTTGTGCTACCCATTCCTTGAGCAAGCTAATGCCATCACACTCGGGCATCCAGATATCAAGCAGAACCAGGTCTATGCTCTCTTGGGCGCGAATGTTTTTCGCTTTTGCCGCACTTTCAGCGCTATGAACCAGGTGACCTTCATCACCCAGAATTTCTGACAATAATTCGCGGATGCCAATTTCATCATCCACGACGAGGATATTCGCCATGCGTGTTCAACCCCGATCACTGGCTGTGGCCAAGCGGGTAAAAGTAATGCAGACCAAAGCTCCTGCCACATTACGCCCCGCCACGGCGACAGCTGTTTCACTCACATCCGACGATTTTTTCGTCGGCTCTACATTGGCCAGTTCTATACGTGCCTCGTGTTCATCCACGATTTTACGCACAATAGCCAGCCCCAGACCCGTACCTTTCGGCTTGGTGGTGACATAAGGCTCGAACGCACGCGACAGAATTTTGGGACTGAAGCCCGAACCCTTGTCTTGTACTTCCAGCCGCACCGCCACTCTGGAACCACCATCAGCCAGCGCATATTCTAGCGCTTTAGTGCGAATAACAACATCACCCCATTGCAAAGCGGTTTCGCCCCGGGTGCTGCGTACCGAATCGAGCGCATTCAGCACCAGATTATGAATGACCTGGCGCAGGTGGGTGGCATCACCCTGTATCCAGGGCAAATGCGGCTGTAATTGCAACTGCACCACCTCTTCCTGCTCATACAGGGACACTACTTCTTCCACCATTGCATTCAAATCGACCGGGCGTAATTCTGCCGGCGGCATGCGGGCATAGTCGCGAAATTCATTCACCATGCGTTTCATGGCTTCGACCTGCGCCACAATGGTGCCGGTACTTTTGCGCAGCATGGGCACATCTTCGGGCGGCAGTTTCGGTGCCAGCTTCATTTCCAGCCGCTCCGCCGACAGTTGTATCGGGGTCAGCGGGTTTTTGATTTCATGCGCCAGCCGGCGTGCGACCTCGCTCCAGGCCAGGGCACGCTGTCCCGACATAACGGCTGTAATGTCGTCAAACACGACCACGTAGCCGCTTCCTTCGGCCATTTCCAGGCGCGAGCCGCGCGCCAGCAGGACTTGCGTGGCGTCATGCTGATCGCGCTCAATGTCGAACTGGTGCTGCCAGGTGGCTCCCTCCTGGCGCGGTACCGCGAATTCCGCCAGCAGGCCTTCGGCCAGCGCGTGCAGCGGTGCAATCTGTAGCAGTTTTGTACCTGCATGTTCACGCAATGCCGCGGCCAGAATTTTTTCTGCCGCCTCATTCGCTGTCAGTAAACGGAATTCGCCGTCGAACACCAGTACACCGGCAGAGATATTGGCCAATAGCCGTTCCAGATACTGGTTGGTTCGGGCCAGCTCGGCTTCGCGCAATTGCACCGCCTGACGCGCTTCGTGCAGCTGTTGTGTCATTTGGTTGAAGGATTGGGTCAAAGCGCCGATTTCATCTTTGAGTTTGCTGGCAGGCAAGGGTCGGTAATCGCCCGACGCCACCGCGCGCGTGCCTTCTGCCAGTACTTGCAGGGGTTTGGCAAATCGTTGCGCCAGCAGTAGCGCCGCCACGACCGATGCGAACACGGCCAGCAGCAGGGTCATGGTGAGCGTGATGCCATAAATCTGACGCAGACCTTGGCGCGCCAGAGCCAGTTGCCGGTATTCGCGTGATACCTCCTGCACCACTTCTGCGTTCACGGCCAGCCCAGGCGGTATGGGCTGGGTTACTTGTAAGAACAATTCGTCACGTGACAACAGGCTGGTACTGAACCGGGTTTCAACCGGGACGATGACGCGCACCCGCAGCGGGTCAGTACTGCTATTGACTTCACCTTCGAGTTTTACCACGCGTCCGGCAGCACGGACACGCGCCAGTTCGGCCGGTTCTGGCAGCCGTGGCGCCAGCGTGATGGTATTGCCTACCGAGCTGAGCACACGACCACTGGCATTAAACAAAACCGCTTCAGCAATTTGTGCCTGCTCACGCGCCCGAACCAGCTGGCTGCCTTGTGCGCTAGTACTAATCTCGCCCAGGTCGCTGGCAATGGCGCTGGCTTTTGCCGTGACTTCGCTTTTCAGGTTGTCCAGCGCGTTACGTCCCAGATTCAACCCCGCTTCGAGCGCACTATCGACCTTGACGTTGAACCATGATTCCAGGCTGCGAGCCAGAAACTGCACTGAAACCGCGTAAATGACGGCACCCGGTAATACGCCGATTAAGGCGAACCATAAGGCCAGCCGACCCATAAGGCGGGTGCCAAACTTTCCAGCACGCCGGCGCTGCCATAACTGCACACACAACACCACCACTGCGCCGAACAGCAATAGCAGCAGAGCGCCATTCAGCCCCAGTAGCAGACGGTAATTATGCTCGAAAAATTCGGTATTGGCCGAGGCGCTGATGAATAAAAAAAACAGCACACCGCCTGCCGCTGCCAGCGCTACCAGCAGGTAACGCAGCACCCGCCGCAAACGCTGTTTGCGCACTGATGCACGCTCGTCCGGATCGATCACGGGTTCACGCTCATGCGCAGCCACGAAGACTCCAGAGTCCATTCACGGTTGGTCATGGCGTTGAGCTGGAACGGTTTGGGTAGTTGCCCCGTATCCAGGCGCAAACGCACACCCAGGCTATAGCTTTCACCCTTTTGCAGTAGTTCGCGCCCACCCAGGCGCCAGTAGCGCACCCGTCCTAGCGCATTGAGTGCGTCGGATAAACGCTCGAAGCGCAAGCTCAGGCCGCCCTCGGCATTGCCGAGTCGGTATTGCTGGGTCAGAGGCAAATAACTGAGCCGAATCTGCCAGGTCGGCGCCGTGAGACGTTGATTGAACCAGTACCAGCGTGAGCGCCGCAAGTCGGCCTCGGCGACAAAAGGCAGGCTTACGCCATTTAGTAGAGCTTCTTCCAGTACAGGCGCCAGCCTGACACTAAAGTCCGCATTGATATGCCAGCTTTCGTCAGCCAGATTGATGTCGGCGCGCTCGGCCAGGATACCGGGCTGCTCTTGCGCCAGACTGACCTGAAACAAGAGCAGTGCCAACCCCAGAACCTTAAGCGCGCTTTTCCAGCACGGCGTAAAAAAAGCCGTCATGCGTCGAAGCCAGTCGGTCGGGAATGCTGCTGTCGGCATGCTCAAGGTGCGCCAGGTAAGAATCGTCGTCGGGTAGCATTTGCGCCGGTGCGGGCAGAGCCACAGCGTCAGTATGTCGCTGTACAAAGCGCCGCGCCTGCTGCTCGCCCTCCCGAGGAAAGACCGAACAGGTCGCCAGTAACAATTTACCACCGGGTTTGAGCCGGCTCCATAAAGCATCAAGGATGCGTTCGGCGCTTGTTGCCAATTGCACAATGTCGGACTCACGGCGCAGCCAGCGTATGTCGGCATGACGGCGCACTATGCCCGAGGCGGTGCAGGGAACATCGGCCAGAATGCGGTCGAAATGTCGCCCTTGTGCCCAGCCCTCTGGCCGTGCGGCATCACCCGCCCGGCATTGCCCCGAGAGTTGCAAACGCTGTAAATTGTCGCTAACCCGCTGTAAACGTTGTTCATCGTGGTCTAACGCCAGCAATTCACAATCAACACTTTCGAGAATGTGTGCGGTTTTTCCGCCCGGGGCGGCGCAGGCGTCGAGTACCTGCTGACCGGCCTGCAGGTCGAGCAAGGGCGCGGCCAGTTGAGCTGCGGCGTCTTGCACCGAGACGGCGCCGCTGGCAAAACCCGGCAAGTGCTGAACCGGCACCGGGCGTTCTAGCACCACGGCGCTGTCGGCCACACTTGAAGCCAGTGCCTGAATTCCGGCGGCGTGCAATTGCTCGAGATAATGCTGACGCGATTGCTGGCGTACATTGACACGCAAGGTCATGGGCGGCAGGGCATTACCTGCGCGCAAGATGTGCTGCCAGTGCTGCGGGTAGTCTGATTGCAGGCGGCGTATCCACCAATCTGGATAATTCCACACCGCCTCAGGCTCATGTGCCAGTTGCTGCTGCCAGTGCGATTGTTCTCTGAGATAGCGCCGCAGCAGGGCATTGACGAATTTTCCGGCGGCGGCTGACCCCTTTTTGTCGCGGCTAATCGCCTCTACGGTCTGATCGACCACGGCATAAGGCGCGTAATCTGGCGACGCCAGTAAACTGAACGCCAGTACCAGCATTTCATGCCAGAACGGTGGTGGTGCCCGCTGCGCCAGCAGACGTATCAGCGCATCGCCAGTGCCCCGAAAGCGCATGGCGCGGTAAGACAGGTCTTGCACTGCGCCGCGTGTATTCGATGGTAGTTCCGGGAGCAATGTTAATGCTTGCGGCAATGCCACCCCACGCCGCACCTGAGCGCAAACTCGCGCCGCCAGCTGGCATTGAAACGCCAGACTGTCAGGCGCGAGTCCCGGCTGCCCTGGTTTAGCCAGGATAACGTCCGGTGCGCGCCATTTCCATCAAACGGGCTATACGGTCTTCAGTCGCCGGGTGGGTGCTGAACAGACCGCGCAGACCACCACCGGACAGCGGGTTCATGATCATCATTTGTGCCGTTTCCGGGTGCGCTTCGGCACCGGCCAGAGGAATACCCTGCGCGTAGCGCTGAATTTTTTCCAGTGCCATGGCCAAGGCTTGCGGGTCGCCCGATATTTCCGCGCCACCACGGTCGGCCTGATATTCACGTGAACGTGAAATAGCCATTTGTATCAGTGACGCGGCCAGCGGCGCCAGAAACATGACCAGGATCCCGGCAATCGGGTTCGCCGGACGGCCTTCGCTATCGCGCCCGCCAAAAAAAACAGCGAAATTGGCCAGCATGGAAATGGCACCGGCCATGGTGGCGCTGATGGTCGAAATCAGAATATCGCGATGCTTGACATGCGCCAGTTCGTGCGCCATCACGCCACGCAATTCACGTGCACTCAAGATTTGCAGAATGCCGGTGGTAGCAGCCACGGCCGCATTCTCGGGGTTGCGCCCGGTGGCAAAAGCGTTGGGCGACGGGTCCTGAATCAGATACACCTTAGGCATGGGCAAACCGGCTTTGTGCGCCAGTTCGCGCACCATGTTGTAAAACTGCGGCGCCGTGGTCTCATCGACCTGCTGCGCGTTATACATCTTCAGCACCATTTTGTCGGAAAACCAGTAGCTGAAGAAATTCATGCCGAGCGCAATCACGAAGGCAATCATCATGCCCTGTTGGCCGCCGATCATGGCACCTATCGCCATGAACAAGGCGACGATACCTGCCATCAGCACTGCGGTCTTCAGATAGTTAAACATGGAAATTTCCCTTGTCCTTTCAAGAAATACTCATTAGATGCCTGCGCCCCCGGCAAATTCAAGTCATGGGCGGCTTTTTTACACCTTGTGACGAATGGTTGAAGCGCATCCCCATCGCCCAGTGTTGTCCGACCAGAAAATCGCGCGCCATCAGACGTTTACCCCCGGCTTTTTGCAACTCGGTCAGGCGCAGCACGCCTTGGCCGCAGGCCACATCAACCCCATCCCCCCCCAGGCCGATTATGCTGCCCGGTGGCGCTGGGCTTGTTACTTTCAGAGCATGAGCTTGCCAGAATTTGATGAGCTCGCCCTGCATGTCCCCACAAGTGCCGGGGAATGGGTTGAAAGCACGAATGCGGCGCTGTAACACCTCGGCGGGCTGGTCAAAATCCAGGGCAGCTTCCGACTTTTCAATTTTGTGGGCGTAAGTCACTCCCTGCTGCGGCTGCAGTTGCGGCACCAGCAAGGCGGGTTGCTGCAAACCGCGCACGATGAGTTGCGCACCCAGGTCGGCCAGCTTGTCATGCAGACTGGCGCTGGTGTCGTCGGGCAGAATGGGAATGGCCTGATGCAACAGCATCGGGCCGGTATCCAGCCCGGCTTCCATTTGCATCAGGGTAACGCCGGTTTCCTGGTCTCCCGCCTCAATCGCACGCTGAATTGGTGCCGCACCGCGCCAGCGTGGCAGTAGCGAGGCATGAATATTGATGCAGCCGCGCGGTGGCAAATCAAGTACGCTTTGAGGCAATAACAGTCCGTAAGCCGCCACCACCATACAATCATTCGTGCTCGCCTGGGCAAAAATCTGGCGCAGACGTTCCAGTGCCACACCGGCGTCAGCCCCTTTTTTCAGGCTGGTCGGTTGTAACACCGGCAAGCCCTGCGCTTGCGCGTATTGCTTAACTGCCGAGGCTTGCAGCTTCATACCGCGGCCTGCGGGGCGGTCGGGTTGCGTCAGTACCAGCGGAATGTCAACACCGGCCTGATGCAGCGCCGCCAGGGCGCGTGCCGCGAATTCCGGCGTTCCCGCGAATACCACGCGAGGGCGTGTAGCGTTGGTCATGCGTAATCAGGCCGCCGTGCCAGAACGCTCACGCGCCAGTTCCCGGGCAGTTTTCTGCAATTTGCTTTTAATGCGGTTGCGCTTCAAGGCCGACAAATAATCGACAAAGACCTTGCCGTCCAGATGATCGATTTCATGCTGAATACAGACCGCCAGCAGGCCGTCAGCCTCGAGCTCGAATGACTGGCCGTCGAGGTTGAGGGCGCGTACCCGGACACTGGCCGGGCGTTCAACATTGTCATAAAACCCCGGCACCGACAGACAACCCTCTTCCCAGACCTTGAGTTCCGCGCTGGCCCAGACAATTTCCGGGTTGATCAGCACCAGCAATTCGTTTTTGGTCTCGGAAACGTCAATCACAATCAGACGTTCATGAACGTTGATCTGCGTGGCGGCCAGACCGACGCCCGGCGCCTGATACATGGTTTCGGCCATATCGGCGGCCAGTTGCCGCAGGCGTGCATCCACCTGCCGTATCGGCTTGGCCCGGGTTTGCAGCCGCGGGTCGGGGTAATGAAGAATGTCAAGAAGTGCCATAATTTTCAGATCAATCCAGACTGTATTTTATCTGCCGTGCGAATGAAACAACACCCCCACAGCTGCCGAGGCTACCCTCGACCCTGCAGATGGGGGATTTTTCTTGCCGTATCAAGTGATTAGCGGCACAATCTGCAGTAATTTGTCAAAAACCCGCGAGCGAAACCATGATTTCTCTGCATCGCCTTACCCGTCATACCCTTTATTCCAGCACCCTAATTGCGGTGCTGGCGCTCGGCCAGGCCTGGGCCAACAACCTGACCGTGACGCCGACCCAGCGCGATAGGGCTGAACTGGTGGCCCAGTCGGGGGTAGCACTGACCGAACTGGCCGAGAATGCCCCGGACAGCTATACCGTCAAGCGTGGCGATACCTTGTGGGATATTTCCACGCTGTTTCTGAAACGCCCATGGTCCTGGCCCGAATTGTGGGGAATGAACAAGGAGCAGATCAAGAATCCGCATCTGATTTATCCTGGGCAAGTGTTGTTACTGGTCAAATCAGAGGGTCGTGCAACGCTGCGGATGGCGCAGCAGGTGGCGGGTGCTTCGAGTGATGTGGTCAAGTTGAGCCCACGCATCCGCGCCGAAGACGTTCGTGCCAAGGCTATTGCCTCGATTCCTGCTGGTGCCATCGAACCTTTTCTCAGCCGTCCCCTGATTGTTGAACAACAGGGGCTGGACTCCGCGCCGCGAATTGTCGCGACCCAGGAAGGACGCGTCTTCACCGGCGCCAATGACATCATCTATGTTCGTGGCTTGAATGCTAATGACACCCATCAATTATTTGATGTTTTCCGTCCGGGCCGCCCGCTGAAAGACCCGGATACCCAGGCAGTTGTCGGCTATGAGGCGGTTTATCTTGGTGCCGTGCAAAAAACGCGTCCCGGCGACCCGGCCACTTTCCGCATAGTCAACTCCAAGGAAGAAATTGGTGTGGGCGACAGGCTGGTTGCCGCCGGCAGGCCGGAGGTGGTGAATTACGTGCCGCGTGCTGTAGACAAGGCACTGGATGGTCGGGTTCTGTCTATTTATGGCGGTGGTGTCGATCAGGCCGCGACCAATATGGTCATCGCACTGAATCGTGGTAGCGCTCAAGGTCTGGAGCGCGGTCACGTATTGCGCATGATGCGTTATGGCAAAACCATAGTCGATAAAACCTCCGTCAATAAAAAAGAGCAGGTGCGGCTGCCTGACGAGCCTTACGCCATGGTCTTTGTTTTCCGGGTATTCAAGGACATCAGCTATGGCCTGATTTTCAATGCTACCGCCCCGGTCATGGTAGGTGATAGTTTTACGTCCAGACTGGAGTGAACAACGACGAACTGAGCGCCTGGCTGCGACTGACCCAGACCGACGCCATTGGACCGGTCACAGCGCGGCGTCTGTTGGCCAGTTTTGGTTTGCCGCAGCATATCTTTGCCGCGTCCTATACCAGCCTGGTCGCAGAAGTTGGCGACACACTGGCGCGCGCTATCACGGCTCCGCTCAGTACCGATTTGCAGCGCAGTATCGAAAAAACCCAGGTCTGGCTTGAGGGTGGAACCCAACGTCGGGTGTTAACGCTGGCAGATCCAGACTATCCCCCATCCTTACTAAGCATTCACGATCCGCCTACCCTGCTTTACGTGGTGGGCGATGTGGCGGCATTGGCGCGGGAGCAAATTGCAGTAGTAGGAAGTCGAAGTGCTACCCCGGCAGGGCTGAAAAATGCCCAAGCCTTTGCCGCCGATTTTGCCCGTCAGGGTCTGGGTGTCAGTTCCGGGTTGGCATTGGGTATCGATGGCGCGGCGCATACTGGTGCGATTGAAGCCGGCGGCATCACCTTGGCGGTGATGGGTACCGGCCCGGACATTGTTTACCCTTCGCGCCACAAGGCGCTGGCGCACAAAATCCTGGAAACGGGGGGTGCCATTGTCAGCGAATTTCCAGTCGGCACACCCGCCATCCCGCATCAATTCCCCAGGCGCAATCGCATCATTGCCGGCCTGTCGCGCGGAGTGCTGGTGGTTGAGGCGGCGATACATTCGGGTTCACTGATTACTGCCCGCGTTGCAGCAGAACAGGGGCGGGAAGTTTTTGCTATACCGGGCTCGATTCATTCACCCCAGGCCAAGGGTTGCCACCGCCTGATCAAGGACGGTGCCAAGCTGGTGGAGTGCGCTGATGACGTGTTGAGTGAATTGCGCTGGGCAGCTACGCTTTCACCAACACCCATGGCAACCAGCACTGATGACCATGCCGACCCATGGCTTGAAGCCGCAGGCTATGACCCCTTCACCCTGGACGAACTGGTCACGCGAACTCAGGCCCCGGTGGCGGAACTGAACGCACGCTTGCTGGACTGGGAATTGGAAGGCCTGGTCGTATCAGTGCCCGGCGGACGCTGGCAGCGCTGTTGAAAAGGACGGCAGACACCTCTCAACTTGCTTTCAGGCTGTTGCTCAGGGTAGAGTAAGGTCATGCTTGATGTATTAATTTATCTGTTCGAAAACTATTACGCCCCCGAATCGTGCCCGGATTCTGATACTCTGGCCAGAAAACTGGCAGCCGTCGGCTTTGAAAACGAGGAAATCGACGAGGCACTCGACTGGTTGTCAGGGTTGTCTCATGCGGTGAGCACGCCGGCTCAGCACGCAGTGACCGAAGCACCGGCCGGCACGGCCAACTCCTGGCGCTACTACACTGAGCAGGAACGCGAGCGTCTGGGCACGGCGGCCGTTGGTATGCTCTGCTTTCTTGACGGTGCCGGGGTATTGTCGTTCAAACAACGTGAATTGGCTATTGAGCGAGCGCTTGCTCTCAATGAAAACCCTGTTTCCATTGAGGCCATGAAAGTGATCGTGCTGATGGTGTTATGGAGCCAGGAGGCCGAGGTCGATGCCTTGATTCTGGAAGAATTGCTCGACGACGGTAGTCCGCGCACCATTCACTGATACACTACCAGCCTTTACAACCACGGACCTCGCGCCGCCAGGTGGTGCCGCGACCTTCAATATCATGTCCAAAACACTCATCATTGCCGAAAAACCCTCGGTCGCCAACGACATCGCCAAAGCCCTGGGCGGCTTTGCCAAACACGACGGTTATTTTGAATCCGACGACAAAATCATTTCTTCTGCTGTCGGCCATTTGCTTGAAATTTATGCTGAAGACGACCCAAAACGCGGCAAATGGAGCTTTGCACACTTACCGGTCATTCCTAAAGAATTCAGTCTGCAACCGATTGCCAAAAGTGAAGACCGCCTGAAACTGCTAGCCAAGCTGATTCGGCGCAAGGATGTCAGCGCGCTCGTCAATGCCTGCGACGCGGGACGTGAAGGCGAGCTGATTTTTCGTTATATCGTACAAGCAGCCAAAGCCAAACAGCCGGTGCAACGTTTGTGGCTGCAATCCATGACCCCAGCCGCCATCCGTGAAGGCTTTACCCATTTGCGCAGCGATGCTGATATGCAGCCGCTGGCGAATGCGGCGCGCAGTCGCTCCGAAGCCGACTGGATTGTTGGCATTAACGGCACCCGCGCCATGACTGCTTTCAACAGCAAAGGCGGTGGCTTTTATCTGACAACGGTGGGGCGGGTACAAACGCCGACACTGGCGGTGGTGGTTGAGCGCGAGAAAAAAATCAAAGCCTTTGTGCCGCGCGATTATTGGGAAGTCAAAGCCGAATTCGTCGCCGCTGCTGGTATATATGAAGGGCGCTGGTTTGACCCGAAATTCAAGAAAAACGAACAGGATGCCGAGCAGCGCGACTCGCGCCTATGGAGCGAGACAGCGGCAAAAACCATCGTCGCGGCGTGTCGTGGCAAGGCCGGCAGCGTCACTGAAGAAGCCAAGCCAGCGACGCAGCTTTCGCCCCTTTTATTCGATTTAACTTCCTTGCAGCGCGAGGCCAATGCCAAATTCGGCTTCTCGGCCAAAACCACGCTCGGTATTGCGCAAGAACTATACGAAAAATTCAAGGTACTGACCTACCCGCGTACCGACTCGCGCCATTTGCCCGAAGACTATATCAAGACCGTCAAAGCCACGCTCGACAGTCTGAGTGAGCAGAATAATTATTACCCTCATGCCGCAAAAATTTTGAATGGGGGCTGGGTCAAGCCGAACAAGCGCATTTTTGATAACAGCAAAATCAGCGACCACTTTGCCATTATTCCGACCCAGGAAGCGCCGAAAAACCTGAACGATGTACAGCAGAAAATTTATGATCTGGTGACCCGGCGTTTTCTGGCGGTATTTTTTCCGGCAGCCGAATATCTGGTGACGACGCGTATCACCGAAGTCATGGGGCATCACTTCAAGACCGAAGGCAAGGTGCTGGTGAAACCGGGTTGGCTCGAAATTTATGGCAAGGCCGCGCAGGAAGAAGACGCCACGCTGGTGCCGGTGGCCGCCGCTGAAAAGCCGCTGGCCGACAAGCTTGAGGCAGTGAAACTGGTGACCAAACCGCCAGCACGCTACTCTGAAGCGACCCTGCTGAGCGCCATGGAAGGCGCAGGGAAAAGTATTGAAGACGACGAATTGCGCGAAGCCATGGGCGCCAAAGGGCTGGGTACACCAGCGACGCGCGCCGCCATTATTGAAGGCTTGATCAACGAAAAATATATGCTGCGCGAAGGGCGTGAATTGATACCCACGGCCAAGGCGTTTCAGCTGATGACCTTGCTGCATGGCCTGGGCGTGAGCGAACTGACGCAGCCCGAATTGACCGGCGAGTGGGAATACAAGCTGGCACAAATGGAACGCGGTAAACTCAAGCGTGAAGATTTCATGCGCGAAATCGCGCAGATGACGCAATTGATCGTCAAGCGCGCCCGCGAATACGAAAACGACACCATTCCGGGCGACTATGCCACCTTGACAACTCCCTGCCCGAATTGTGGCGGTGTGGTGAAAGAAAATTATCGTCGTTTCGCCTGCGAGCGCTGCGAGTTTTCCATGAGCAAAACCCCCGGCTCGCGCCAGTTTGAAATTGAAGAAGTCGAGCAATTACTGGCGGCGCGCGAAATTGGCCCTTTACAAGGTTTTCGCTCAAAAATGGGGCGCCCTTTTGCCGCCATTTTGCGCATCGTCAAAGATGAAGATAACAATAACTACAAACTGGAATTTGATTTTGGCCAAGGCGCTGGCGCTGACGATGAGGCGGGCGAGGCCATTGATTTTTCTGGGCAAACAGCTGTTGGCGCGTGCCCGAAATGCGGCGCGCAGGTGTTTGAGCATGGCATGACGTATGTGTGCGAAAAGACGCCACTGAAACAATGCGACTTCCGTTCCGGCAAGGTCATCTTGCAGCAGGAAATTGCCCGTGAGCAAATGGAAAAACTTTTGACCGTGGGGCGTACCGATTTGCTGCAGGGCTTTGTCAGTAATCGCAATGGCCGTAAATTCAAGGCTTTTCTGGTACGCAATCCGGATGGCAAGATAGGCTTCGAGTTTGAGAGCAAGACTGGCGCTGGCAAGACCGCTGCGACCAAGGCAGCTGCCCCCAAAGCTTCCAGTGCCAAGGTCGCCAGCACCAAAGCGACGGCAAAAAAAGCCGCACCCAAGCCCAAGGCGGCACGCAAGACCGGCGCCGGTCTTCAGCCCAGCCCCGCACTGGCGGCAGTGGTGGGTAACGCACCTTTGGCACGTACTGAAGTCATTAAAAAATTATGGGACTACATTAAGGCGCACGGCCTGCAGGACGCGAACAACAAGCGCGCCATTAACGCCGACGCCGTATTGCGCCCCATTTTTGGCAAAGATCAGGTGACCATGTTTGAGCTGGCCGGAATAGTCGGCAAGCATTTGAGCTAAGCCAGACGGCTTGGCTTAAGGCTTACTCTTTGGTGCTTTTCAACAAGGTGCCGCGACATTTTTTGCTACCGCACAGGCATTGATATTCTTTTTTAAGTTTTTTAGTCAGCCTGGCGTCTATGGTCAACCCATAGTCGTAAAACAATTCGTCGCCTGCGCTGATGTTTTTGCGCGCCTTGATAAATACGCGCTGTTCCCCATCAATTTCAATCTGTTCAGCCTTGCAATTCGGGCTACAGGAATGATTGATCCAGCGCGCGCTATTGCCCTGGGCACCGCCGTCGATCACCATGCCCTCGTCAATGTCGAAAAAGAAAGTATGGTTCGGTTCCAGCGGGTTATGCGGATGGCGCTTTAATGCCTGTTCCCAGGTAATACGTTCACCCTTGTATTCAATGATGCGCTCACCTTTTTCAAGATCACGGGCAGCAAACACACCTTTGCCATGCACGCCTGAAGCGCGCACAACGAATTTTTTATCGCGTGACATAAATGGAATTTAAGAGAATAGAATAAGACGCGAGTTTACCAGCCGCACAAGACAAAGATCTGGTTGGCGACATCGACCATGAATTCGGGCCGCAGATACGCCGTGAAACCTAGCCCGAGCAGGCTCAAGGCCAGTGCCGCCAGCACCAGCTTAAGCCACAGAAATCGGGTATTCATGCCGGCGCCAGCGCCTGCGGGCGTGCTATGGCGCTTTCTCGAATCGGCAGGTTAATCAGTGCCGCGAATACGCCAAGTGCAATGGCAATGCCCCACACCACGTTGTAATTGCCGCAGCGATCGTACAGCCAGCCTCCGGCCCATACGCCCAGAAACGAGCCCACCTGATGGCTGAAAAAAACAAAGCCCGACAACATGCCCAAATAACGCACCCCGAAAATGGTGGCAATGACACCACTGGTCAGGGGTACGGTAGATAACCACAGCAAGCCCATGGCGGCAGCAAAGACGTAAACGCTGGCAGCACTCAACGGCAGGAACAGGAACAGGCTGATCGCCACGGCGCGCAGAAAATAAATACTGGACAGCAAATATTTTTTCGGCAGATAGTTACCGAGCAATCCGGCACTATAAGTGCCGATGATGTTGAATAGACCGATCAGCGCCAGCGCCCAGACCGCAACGTGCGGTGAAAGACCATGATCTTTCAGATAGGCCGGCAGGTGTACGCCTATGAAGACCACCTGAAAGCCACAGACAAAATAACCGGCCATGAGCATTTGAAAACTGCGATAGCCAAAGGCCTCGCGTACCGCTTCCAGAATACCTTGTTGTTTTGTCGTGGCCTCGGACTGTACGGCCGGTGGCTCGCGCAAACCCCAGGATAAGGGTGCCATGAGCAAAGCCACCGCCGCCAGAACAAATAAAGCGTGTTGCCAGCCGAAGCCGCTGATTAGACTTTGCTCAATCGGCACCATGATGAACTGACCAAACGACCCGGCCGCCGCCGCAATGCCGAGCGCGGTCGAGCGTTTTTCAGGGCGGGCAGTACGACCGATGACGCCATAAATGACGGCGTAGGTACTGCCTGACAAGGCCAGGCCGATCAAAAGGCCTGCCGAGGCGGAAAACCAGAACCCGGTACTGGTCAGTGCCATACATAACAAGCCAGCACTATAGAGCAGTGCTGCAAGCAGTAGTGTGCGTGGTGCGCCATAACGGTCAGCCAGCATACCGGCAAAGGGCTGGCTGGCACCCCATAATAAATTTTGTAGCGCCAAAGCGAAGGCAAACGTTTCACGCGTCCAGCCATGCGCTTGCGTCATGGGCAGTTGCCAAAAGCCGAAACCATGGCGTATCCCCATCGACAGCGAAACAACCAGGCCGCCGCATAACAGCACGGTGAACAGGGAAAGACGGGTATTGAGCGGGGCTGAAGAGAAGGTGAACATAAGGCAGCATAACGGGTTGTTATGAGTGGCGCAACCTATACCACCCATAACATACTGTTCACAACATCGAGCGACTATCTAAGCTAGAGCGAGCTGTCATCTGAATTATCAGGGAAAGCGATAGCTGATTTGGGCTCCCAGAATATGCACATGCTGTTTGAACGTGCCCGTCAAGGTACCAGACAGGTTGCCTGTAGGGTCGTTATCTTCACGGCGACCGTTCAGATCCGAGTTTTTGACCTTGACATAGGTATAACCAAAATCTATTTTCATACGCTCGGAAGCGGCATATTGAATACCGCCAGATATCCAGAAACGATCATTGTCAGGTAGGCGTGCGGTTCTGTATTGCTGGGGTACCGGACTTTCATCATAAGCTACACCTAGTCTGAGTTTCCAGGAATCACTCCACTGGTAGCTTGTCCCGACTGAATAGCGCATGGTATTGGTCCAGTTATAACGAGTACTGGACAGTACCGAGCCACTGCTTCTTAGAAATTCTAGTTTTTGCACTGTGCTCCATTGTGTCCACATCAAGTCAGCCATGATGTCCCATTTGGGGTTTAGCTTGTTATGCACTGAAAAATGGGCAGCAGCAGGTACTTTGATATCAGACTTGACTGCACCGTTGACGAAATTGGCAGCCAGGGCAGCTTCTAGGGCACCATTGGTGCTGGTGGCGCGATTGAAGATCACGTCCCCCGAAACATTGAATTTGACCGCAGAACGATAGTGAATGCCGAAAGACAAGGTGTCCGTGGGTTTATAGCGTAAACCCAGGTTATAGCCAAAGGCATCATCCGAGCCTTCGACTTTGGTGAGGCTTTCGCGAAAGTTCAAAGTAGGGATGAGCGCTGGATTGACCGAAGCTGCAACCGCCGCATAGTTTTGCATGCTGGTAAGTTTGGCCTCTAGTCGCTGCCAGTTGAGTCCACCACCAATGGAAAGCACTGGACTGACTTTGTAGGCCAAAGCAAAATTGAGATTAATGGTTTCAATATCTGAACCCACTCCTTGATAACGACCCATCCAGTCCTGGTTATATTCAGTTTTCAGGCCAAACGGGGTATTGAGAGCGAAACCTGTATGCCAATTGGAATTAATCTGGCGTGTATAGAAAAAATTCGGCATGACAGTCGTCTTTGACATATTTGCCGTTTGTCCCAGCGTAACCCCTGCTGCGGGCGTCGATGCGCGGTTGTTCCAATCTCTATTGTTATTGAGCAGATAGATGGCACCGGCAATATGACTGCCCTGTAATTCTGTCATGGCAGCCGGGTTATACCAGACCACGGACGCGTCTTCCGCTACTGCCGCCCCCCCGGCATAGGCATTACCCAGCCCACTGCCACTTTGTGTTTGAGATGCGAAACCTGCCGCAACTGCGACTTGGGGCTGCAAATGAAAAATGAGTACCGATAAACTTGTACCAATCAGGCTATAACGGGAAAAAGGTTTCACATTTGTCTCCTGGCTAATTATGTTTTTCGATACTATGACTGACTGAAACAAATGGCAACATCTGCTTGGGAATTTTTTAACGTATTCACACTAAATTTTTAGAGGGCATTCTCATGATTAGTGCCGGCCAGGCTTTACCCGAAGGCTTGCTGTACGAGCTACCCGAAACGGCGACGGGCGTATGTGCGACTCAAGCCGCAGCGTTAAAAGTCAGCGAACTGGTTGCGGGTAAGCACCTGGTGATTTTTGCCGTACCCGGCGCTTTTACGCCTACTTGTTCAGCGCAGCATTTGCCGGCTTTCATTCAACTTTCAGACGCTTTCAGAGCGCGCGGTATTGATGAAATCTGGTGTGTATCGGTGAATGATGCTTATGTCATGCAGGCTTGGGGACAGGCGCAGCAGAGTCGAAATCGGGTGCGTCTACTGGCCGACGGAGCGGCACGCTGGACTCGGGCTCTGGGGCTGGAGCAGGATGCTAGTGAGCGTGGCCTGGGGCTGCGTTCAAAACGTTATGCCATGATTGTTCATGACGGTGCGGTGCAATATCTCGCTGTCGAAGCGCCGGGGCAATTCGAGGCCAGTCGGGCTGAGCGCGTACTGCAAAGACTATGACTGGCGGCTAAAGTTAGACGCCATGAAAAGTCGATAAACAGACATACCAAATAGTGTCGCGGCTAATGACCTGATAAGACTGTCGCCAATGGCGAATGATTGAATTATCGGCAGATCGCATTTCCCAGATGAAAGTTACGATAGCTGAATATCGTCCCAGAGTACAGATCTCAAAGTCGCGGGTGGTGAAGTGCGTATATCCTTCCTGGCGCCATTTTTCCGCTACTGACTGAAAAAAACTTGATGCCTGCTGATGGTCGGGAAGCAGAACTACCGTTCCATCGGCTCGAATACTCATGGCCGGCTGATGATAATGTGCGATAAACGAATCCCAGTCACGTGCATCGAATGTTGCCGCATAGCTGGAAAAATATTGGACTAATTCAGTATAGAGGGAATGTTGAGCAGACAGTGTTTGCATACAAGCAATTTAGGAAATAACAAAAAACCCTCTACACAGTGTGTGTAGGATGAGCTTCACACTTATCTCACTATAGACAAGGGCAAAAACAGACTGCGAGGGGAATTCGGTAAGGCGATGAAACCATGATGCTGATAAAAATTGGTAGCGACTTTGTCTTTGGCATCTACAAATAATGCAAAAGCTGCAATTTCTGAGCGAGCGGCACGGTCGAGTGCGTCAGCCAGCAATGCACCGCCCAAACCTTGGCCTTTGAACGCCCGGTCAACAGCTAAGCGCCCCATACGAACGGCAGGCACTGTCGGATAGCGTGGTAGCTTCTTGCTCATGTTGGTGGGCAAATCAACTAATAGTATGCTTGCTGAAGCCAGAGTGTAGTAACCAGCAATGCGCTGTTCGTCTGTTATGGCTACGAAGCAGGCAGCGACCCGACGACGAATATCTTGCGTTACCTGCTCACGCAGATAGCGATTCAGCGGTTCTGAATCGCTACGAAAAGTCGTGCGATCATGCGTGGCATCGAGCAGTGCCAGACTAAATGGAGCACGACTCATTGAGTGCGCAGGAGTTTATTACGGCGCGCGAAGGCACGCTTTAATGCTGGAGATGGTTTCGGTGGCGACAATAAAGTTTGCGCAAAAAATTCTTGATCTGCTAACGACAGTTTAACGACTTCAGCCTGTTCAATTGCGCGTTGTGCTGCGTCCTGAACAGCAGTCACAACGAAATCAGTCATAGTGCGGCCTTGGAGTTCAGCAGCACGCTTGAGCATTGCGTGCAAATCGGTACTAATCCGAGCTTCAAGACGGGCAGTAGCTAGGGTAGCGGGCATAGCAAAGTCCTCCTGATATGATTATACGGCAAATTGCCGTATATATCTAGCCCTACCACCCCCTCAATATTTCCCGTGCAGCATTACGCCCTGGCAGGCCAGTGACACCCCCGCCCGGGTGTGCGCCAGAGCCGCATAAATACAGGCCGCGTATGGGCGAGCGGTAATTGCCATAACCGAGTACCGGGCGCGCTGCCCACAACTGGTTTAATTGCAAGGCGCCATGGAATATGTCCCCGTTGACTAATCCTAAAGTTTGTTCCAGATCCCAGGGCGACAGGATTTGCAGACCCAGAATGCTGCGTTTGAAGTTCGGCGCATAACGCTCGATAACATTTAGCACACTGTCGGCCGCCGCAGTTTTGTGTGTTGCCCAGGTCTCGCGCAGAGCCGGGTCAAAATGCTGACAAAAAATAGACGCCACGTGTTGCCTGGCGGGTGCCAAAGTATCATCCAGCACGCTGGCGATATTGAGTTCGACAATCGGTTCACGCGACCAGCCGGGGGTATGTTCGTGTGAGCGCGCGTCAAAATAGGCGCGCTCCATGTAGGCCAGATGTGGCGCGAACAAAATACCGGCACCATGATGCGGCTGGGCTTGTGTGCCTGGCAGGCAGGTGAAGTCGGGCAGCTCACTTAGCGCGACATTGAGTCGAAATGAAGCCGAACCACTTTTATAATGTGCCAGACGTTGACGAAAATCTTCTGGCAGGTGTTGCGCTTCAATCAATTTGCCATACAGCAACGGTGGCGCCACGTTGCCGACGACACACGGCGCGGTGAATGTGCGGCCGTCACTCAGGGTCACGCCCTGTACCTGGCCTTGATGCACCTGGATCTGACTCACTTCGGCATCAGTCAGTAAACTAACCCCGCGCGCCTCGCATTCACGCGCCATCGCTTGCGTAACAGCGCCCATGCCGCCAATGGCGTGCCCCCAGGCACCGGGCTTGCCATTGACCTCCCCAAACACATGGTGTAGCAACACATAGGCCGAGCCAGGGCTGTAGGGCGAAGCAAAATTGCCCACGACTGAATCCCAGCCCAGTGCCGCCTTCAGGGGGTCGCTTTCAAACCAGCCATCGAGCAGATCGCCCGCTGAGCGGGTAAACAAGTCAAGCAGGTCGCGCCGGGTTGGGTCGTCGAGTTTTTTGACCCGTTGGGCGAGGTCGAGACCGGCCCACCAGTCAGCCAGTCGGGCGTGTTGTGCGACGGCCGGCGGGGTGCGCGTGAGCATTTCTCGCAGCAGTGCTACGCTACGGTCGAGCATGGCGTAATACGCGGGCAGGCGCTCGGCATCACGGGGGCTGAATTTGGCCACTTCCTGTTGTGTCGCACTTAAACTGCCGCCCAGCTTGAAATAACGCCCATCAGCCTGCGGTAAAAAATTGGCGAAAGGGCGTTCAACAATGCGCAGGCCGTGTTGATGTAGGCGCAAATCGCGTATCACTTCCGGGTGCAGCAGGGAAACGGTATAGCTGGCCAGCGAATTGCGAAAGCCGGGGTGGAATTCTTCCGTGACAGCGGCACCGCCTACGATCGGGCGCCGTTCCAGCACGACAACTTTTTTGCCTTGCGCGGCTAGGTAGGCGGCGCAGACCAGGCCGTTGTGGCCGCCACCGACAATGATGACATCGGTTTTCATAGGGGGTTGACCTCAATCATCAGGTGCTGGATCTCTTCATGCTCGGCCAGTTGTTCGCGGTAGTGTGCCGGACTGCATGGCTGCGATGTTTCAAGTGCCAACGCCACTGAATAGGCGTTCTGGCCAATACGCCAGACATGCAAATCAACGATATGGGTATGGTCATTTTCAATGGTGCCACGGATTTCCTCAATCAAACCCTTTGGATGCTCGGCATCAAGCAGGACTCGGGCCGTGTCGCGCACCAGACCGACCGACCAGACTGCGATGACGGCGGCACCGACCAAACCCGCCAGCGGGTCGAACCAGGCCCAGCCCCAGAACCAGCCCGCGAGCAGAGCCATAATCGCCAGTACCGAGGTGGCGGCGTCAGTCACAACATGCAAATAGGCGGCGCGCAAGTTGAGGTCATGATGATGCTCGTGGTGATGGCTATGACTATGGTTATGATCATGACCGCCGTGCAGCCACCAGGCACTCAGCAGGTTGACGATCAGACCTATCAAGGCGACCCAGAGCGCCTCCTGAAAATGTATGGTTCGAGGCTGCCACCAGGCCTGTAGCGACTCGACCGCCATGGCGCCGGCTACGCCGAACAGGAACAGGCTACTGGCAAAGCCTGCCAGAATCTCGATCTTCCAGGTGCCCCAGGTGAATCGGTTACGCATGGGGGAGTGCCGATGCCAGCGTTGTGACAGTGTGTAGGCTAAAGCCGACAAACCCAGAGCCAGTACGTGGGTCGCCATATGCCAGCCGTCGGCTAGCAGTGCCATGGAGCCGGTGATCATGCCCGCGACGATTTCCAGCACCATGCAGGCGGCCGTTAGAATGACGACGGCCCATAGACGCCGTACCGACCCTGTTCTGGGTGCGTGCCAGCCAGGGCTGGCATGGCGACAGGGAGCAGTGTCGCGTGCCACTGACGCTGCGGGACGATGGTGATAGGGCTTTGTCATTACAGAATGGGTCGAATGCGTTAGAGTAAAGGATATTGCAGGAGTCAGGTGTGAAGATTTTGAAACTGAGTGCTCAAGGCTTGCCGCAATCGTGGATTTCTCTGGAGGCCGCGGTACTGCATTATGCTGCCGACGAAGTTCGCTGGGAAGCAGGCACCGAAGTCGCCGTGTTTCGCGGTGGCATTAATGCCCGCACCGGCGAGCAGTCGGTGATTCGTCTCAATTCCATCATCGGTACCAAGGGCGTGCCTAAAATCAATCCATTTGATCTTACTCCCGGCTTGACCAATGGCAAATTGTTTATTCGTGATCGTAATGTTTGCGCCTACTGCGGCAACCTGTTTCATACTGACGAGCTGACCCGGGAGCATATTGTGCCCTTGTCGCGCGGGGGACGCGACCACTGGATGAATGTGGTCACGGCCTGTCGTGGCTGTAATCACCACAAAGGCAACCGTCTGCCTGATGAGGCGAATCTAGATTTGGTCTATACCCCGTATATACCCAGCCTGTGGGAGGATTTTATTTTGCGTAACAGGCGTATCCTGGCCGATCAGATGGAATTTTTAATGGCGCACCTGCCGCGTGGCTCGCGTTTGCACACATGAGCGGCATCATCTTCGTCGTGACGCTGATTGCTTTGTTGTTCGGTGTCGGAATCTGGGCCTGGAAGCGGGCAGCCGATCTTCAGGCCGAGGCGCACCAGCGTGAGGCGGCGGCATTACAGCTGTTGCTGATTAAACCGACCACTACTGAACAAGCTAGTGCTGCCAGCAATACTGCTTTCCCGCCCGGCAATTCGTCTTTTCCAGACCGGGATCGTAGCAGGACTTCTACGGCTGTTGTTGCCCCAAAGGCGACACAAACGACTCAGGATAATCCGATAACGATTACCATAGGCGACATTACTATCATCGAACGGATGATTGAAACAGAGCCAGAGCCAGTGCCAGAGGCTCCGGTTACCCTTACTGCACCTACAAAAATGCCGACTCCGGCGTCAGCGCTGGCAAATTTGCCGCTACGTGACCTGGTTTTGTCTTTTTATGAGGCAAGGGGCTACCGGCAAGAATGGGCTGCGCCTGATATCCGCCCGGTGGAGCTGGTGTTGCGTAACCGGCATGACCATGATCGTAGCTATGCTTTTGTCCACTGGCAGCACCCTTCCAGGCTCGATGGCGCTGGATTATCCAGGTTGGCACGTGAGTTGAACGCGCTGGGTTTTAAGCGCGCCATTGTTGCTGTTGAGCGTGGCTTTGATGATGCTGCGATTGAGGCAGCAAAAAAATTCAACTTGCGCTTGTACGACAATGCTGTCATACAGGGCAAAATTCTCGAGCTTGCCCCGGAATTACAAGCCAAACTTGCAGGAATGAGCAAGGCGCGGGCGCAAAAACGCAGGGCCTGAGGCGCTGGCTGGCTTGTTACCAGCTTTAACGTTTTGCGCCGCATTCTTCATGCTATCGTTGGAATTTTTCGCTATTTTCATGGAAGCAGGTTGCCGTGCCTTTTGCCGTTTCTTCACTGCCAGCACGTTTTAGCCATTTCGCTGCCTTGTGTCGCACCAGCTGGCACGTCAGCCATAGATCGCTCAAACTTTTTTTGCTGACTACGCTCTGGTCATTGCTGGCGCTCTGGTGGGTGTTGGGTGCCGCTTTCTTGGTATTGCGTTATGGCATATTGCCCGATATCAATCACTACAAGCCACGCATTGAACAGGAAATGTCACGTGCACTGGGCTTGGGTGTCAGCATAGGGAAAATTGAGGCGGATTGGAGTGGCCTGCGTCCCGAGCTGAGTTTGAGTCAGGTGGTGCTGCGCCAGACCAATAATACGGTGGCGTTGGAAGTGCCACGGATTGACAGCAGGCTGTCATGGTGGAGCTTGCCGGTGCTGGCGCCACGTTTTTCTGCTTTGATGATTGAATCACCGGAAGTTGATGTGGTTCGGGTCAGCGAACAGCGCTGGCGTGTCGCTGGTATTGAGCTGGATCTGAATAAACCAGCAGACAATCGCTTTGCCGAATGGTTGCTAAGCCAGCGCGAAATCATCATACAAGGCGCCCTGATCCGTTACCATGACGAGGTACTGAAGACGCAGCCGGTCGAGTTAAGAAAGATCATGCTCGTACTGCAAAATAGTGTTCAGCAGCACCGAGTTGCTTTTCAGGCCACGCCTCCATCCACCCTTGCTTCCCCGCTCGATATCCGGGCCGAGTTCGAGCATCGTTTTTTCACTAAGAATATCGCTGACTGGCGTGAGTGGAGTGGTGTAGCCTACGCCAACTTTGACTATGCTGACATAGTGGCACTCAAAGCCTATATTCCATGGGCATTGCCAGCAAATACTCAAATTAATAGTGCCAAGGGGGCTTTGCGCGCCTGGGTCCAGTTCGAGCGTGGCCGTCTGGGTCAATCCACGGCCGATCTGGCCTTGCGTGATGTCAGTTTGCAGTTTGACAAAAGTTTGCCGATACTGAAGTTGGCTCAACTAAGAGGGCGTCTGCTGGCACAACAACTGCAGGATGATCAGCGCCATGGCCATGAAATTCAGATCAACAATCTGGCTTTTCAGACCGCTGATGGGGCGGCCTCTGCTGCACTGAATTTCAGCGAACGGCTATGGTTCGATGATCAGGGGCAGGTCAGTGCCGGCCAATTAAGTGCCAGCGAGGTGGATCTCAATTTACTGACGCGACTCGCGGCCTTTTTGCCATTACCCGAGCAGTACCGGAACTGGCTGGAACAATATGCCCCGCGCGGTAAATTACAGGGACTGAGTACCGAATGGCAAGGACCCTGGTCAAAACCGACCCATTACTCGCTGCAAAGCGGGTTTCAGCAGCTGTCGTGGCGAGCGCAGCGCCCGAATCCCGACAAAGCACCAACCGCCCCGCATCACTTCAATTTTGGCTTGCCAGGTTTTGAAAATCTGACTGGGCAGTTGAAATTGAATGAGCAACAGGGCGAGTTGAAACTGAACTCTGCCAATTCTGCCCTGTTCTTTCCGGGTGTTTTTGAACGTGAGCGCATCGACCTGGATCGATTGGTAGCACAGCTCGACTGGCGTCGCAGTGAACAGGGTTGGTTGCTGAATCTGCAGCAATTGTCGCTGGCGAACCAGGACGCGGCGGGTAATTTCAAAGGGACCTATCGACCAGGTGGCAAGGCGGGCCTGGCCGACATTGAAGGACAGTTACTGCGTGTTGATGCACGTGCAGTACAGCACTACCTGCCACTGACCATTCCTGAACTGACGCGCAACTGGGTGAGGCAGGCGGTGCTTGCTGGCGGGTCGAATGACGTACGCTTCAGATTGCAAGGCGATTTATATGACTGGCCATATCATAAAACCGGTAATGGCCAGTTCCTGATCAGTGCAAAACTCCAAAACACCCAGTTGAAGGTAGCGCCTGATTGGCCAATCCTGAATGACGTACGCGGCGATCTGATATTCGAGAAAAATGGTTTCCGGGTTGAAAATGCTGTAGCCAGCGCACAAGGTTTGCGTGCCAGCGGCATCAAGGCACAAATGCCGGATTTTTCCGAGCCTAGCCACACTTTGGAGTTGCGTGGCAATTTGCAAGGTTCAATGAAAGCCTATTTTGACTTTATCAATAACAGTCCGGTGGATCGCTGGTTGAACCAGGCTTTAAGCGAAGCGCGTGGCAGTGGTGATGCCCGTACTGAAATTCAGGCCGAGTTACCCCTGTCACGCATTGTTGACACTAAAGTCCGTGGCACCATGACTTTTGCTGGCAATGATTTGAAACTGGTGCCCGGTTTGCCCAGCTTTGCTAGAACCACTGGCAAACTGGATTTCAGCGAAACCGGGGCTGCATTGCGTAATGTCAATACCCAATTTCTTGGCGGCAATCTGAAACTCGAAACTCCAGCGCTGGCTGCGGCTGGCGCAAGCTATCGTGGTTTTCAGGTGCGCGGCGAAGGCAATGCCAGTCTTTCCGCTATCAGTCGTCTGCTGGGTCTGGACCATGTACTGGGTAAGTCTTCAGGATCGACACGCTATCTGGCGCAGCTTGGTGTCCAGCGTGGCCAGCTGGAATGGAGTATCGATTCCGACCTGACGGGTTGGACACTCAACCTGCCGGCACCCTTGTCCAAGAACTCTGGCGATACCATGCCGTTACGCTTGCAGTCGCGTCCGACATCACAAGCAGGACAGGAAGAGTTACGTTTGAGCCTAGGGCAACAGCTGACCATGGTGCTGGAAAAAAACCAGGGCCAGCGTGTCAGTCGCGGTCAGATTCAGATCGGAGAAACACTGGCTCAGACTACGCCGACACTGCCAGCTCAAGGTCTGGCTTTCAATATCGCCATGCGACAAATGGATCTGGATGCCTGGAATGCCCTGCTGGAGCGCGAAGGCGGTGCTGGATCCGAAGCCTCTTTAATGGGCTGGAGCTGGCCTGGCCAAACGCTGGTCAGTCTTAAAACAGATGAGTTGCGGCTTGCCGGGCGGCGTTTTTCCCGTATTAACGCTACCGCGACACGACGTGATTTTGGCTGGTTCATTACTATCGACAGCCCGCAAATACAAGGCAATCTGGCGTGGAGGAAGGGTAGTACCACGGTCGCCGGCACGAACCCGGGGCGAGCGGTCGGGCGATTTGCCAAGCTGTCTTTGCCTAACGATGAAACCGAGGAGGTCGTGGGCTTGCTAGAGGCGGCACAACCACAGGAAATTCCGGCGCTCAATATCGAAGTCGATGAATTTGAACTGGGAAAAAAATCTCTCGGCAAACTCGAGCTGATCGCCAATAATGTAGGGCGCGGTAACAGCCGGGAATGGCAATTGCAAAAACTGGCCATCACTAATTCAGATGCCACATTGAATGCTACCGGCAACTGGGCCCGTGAAGCGGCGGGAACCCGGCGCATGGCGCTGAATTTCACACTGAATACACCCAACGCAGGCAATACATTGGCACGGCTCGGTATTAGAGAGGCTTTACGCGATGGGGCCAGCAAGCTTGAAGGCCAGGTGCAGTGGCGTGGTAGTCCGTTAAAAATTGATTATCCCAGCCTGAGTGGGCAGTTGAATCTCAGCACTGACAAGGGCCAGTTTCTCAAGGCAGATCCGGGGGTGGGTCGGTTGATAGGAGTATTGAGCCTGCAATCATTGCCCAAACGTTTGACGCTGGATTTTCGTGATGTCTTTTCCGAGGGATTTGCATTTGATTCGATACGCGCCAGCGCTCAGCTACGCAATGGCGTGGTTAGTACGCAAGATTTCAAAATGCGCGGTGTTAATGCCACGGTCTTGCTAGAGGGGCAGGCCGACCTGGCCCGCGAAACACAAAATCTGCGTGTTCTGGTGCTGCCAGAAATCAATGCTGGCGGTGCTTCGGTCATTTATGGCTTGCTGGCCAATCCGGCTATAGGTATTGGCACTTTCCTGGCGCAGCTGGTATTACGTGAACCCTTGGCCAAAGCGTTTTCCTATGAATATCGTGTTACCGGTACCTGGTCCGATCCGCTAGTCGAGCGGACTGAAAACAGCAAAGAGGCCGCTGCCGTTTTGAAAGATGCCAATCAATGAAAACCAGAGTCGCCGCGTGCCAGATGATTAGCACACCCCGTGTTGATGATAACTTACATATAGCTGAAAAATTAGTCACTGAGGCGGCGCGCCAGGGGGCGCAGCTGGTCAGTCTGCCTGAGTATTTTTGTTTGATGGGGCAGGAACAGGACAAGGTGGCCATTCGCGAAGCTTTCGGCCAGGGGCCGCTACAACAGTTTTTATCAGAACTGGCGCGCCGACATGACATCTGGTTGGCGGGGGGCACCGTACCGCTGGAAGCGCCTGAACCCGACAAAGTACTGAATACGACGCTGGTCTACAATCCCCAGGGTGAACTGGCTGCGCGTTATGACAAGGTGCATTTATTCAGCTTTAGCAAGGGTCAGGAAAGTTACGATGAGGCCCGTACCATCAGGCCTGGTACGCAAGTCAGCAGTTTTGAAGCGCCCTGGGGTCGTGTGGGTCTTTCGGTCTGTTATGACTTGCGCTTTCCCGAACTGTACCGCGCCATGGGGGCGCTTGGTTTGCTGCTGGTGCCTGCCGCCTTTACCTATACCACCGGCAGTGCCCACTGGGATATTTTGCTGCGTGCCCGTGCCATTGAAAATCAGTGCTATGTGCTTGCCGCCGCGCAAGGTGGAAAACACGAGAATGGCCGTCGTACCTGGGGCCATACGCAACTGATTGACCCCTGGGGTCAGGTCATAGCTTTACTGGAAGAAGGCGAAGGGGTGGTAGTAGGCGAAATAGATAACGCTTATTTAACGAAAGTGCGTGAGGATTTGCCGGCCTTGAAACATAGAAAAATGTAACGGCTGACAGGCATTCCTTATATAAACACTGACAGAATCCCGGTGTAGCCATAAAGCCGGTCCCGGGCTATTTCACCCCCTGCGAACAAACCAATCAGGGGTACGTGCCCCAAATGTTCCTGAATCAACTTCAATTCGGCACCAGCTTCACCAAACAAATTGGAGCCACGACCCGTGCATGAAAAATACAAGGCACCGCGTATCGAGGGTGTCAGCGTACTGCCCAGTGTATCTGCCGTGACAGCGCGTAGTGCGGCATCATGCTCTATTTCTTCGCGCAGTTCGGTACAAACCCGTATCAAATCACTACGCGCAGCTTCCGCATCGCGGGTACAGAACAATAACTGCTGACCATTCTCAACCGCTGCGGCCAGCACTATTAAACCTTTGTTCGGTTCCAGTCCAACTATTTGGCGTACCAGATAATCGCCGCGCGCCATTTCGTCGCGATTGCTGGCCAGTCCGGCAAACAGGCCATTGGACAAGCGTGCCAGGCGCGAGACACCTTGCGCGTCTTTGGCGCCCAGGTCTTCCAGTAGTACTTGTAATGCAGGGCGTCCGTCAAGCAGGGTGACTACCTGGTCTTCGCAGGCGGTAACTTCATGAGCATGGGCGCGTGCAGTGTGTTCCAGTTGCAGGTTTTGGCGCTGTACCGGCCAGCAGCCATGGGTTACTGCAGTGAGCAAGTGAACTTCACTGGAAAAGACCACACCGGATAAACCAGCGCCATAGACCGGGTCAGGCTGCAGGGTTCGGTCAGCTATTTGCAAACTGCCGTAACGTGAGGATGAAAGGGCACCGAATATCCAGCCCGATTCGACCTTGTTGGATAAATCCAGAATCAGCTCTGACAGCTCAGGCGTTGAAGGGTCGGCATGTACCAGCGCAGTATGAGCCGCCAGTGCGCCGCTGGGGGTACGTTGATCAAGCCCGGGCAGCGGTGACTGCCCGGAGAACACGGAAAAACTATGTGTTGGCAGGTCGGCCAGCATAACGACCAGCGCTGGTTCATCGAAATACTCTACCCCGGTGGCGGCAACCCCCAGCCCCAAGGTACCGACCCAGTGCGGTACGCCGGTACGAATTTTCAGGAATGTCAGTATTTCACTACTGACTTCGGCCAGGTGGTCGGTTATATAAACCAAGCCCAGCGTGGCGCGGCTGGAGTAGCCGGGTAACCGTGCCTGACTTTCGAGTTGTGCCAGGCATAACTCGGTAGCCAGCCGCCAGTTGGGGTGCGCCGCGTGAGCGTAGCGAAACTGAGTTGTCGCGCCTCGCGGGGTACTCATTGAGCAGAGGCTTTTTTGGCTGAATTCTGTTGCTTTATAGTACGCTTGCGTGGGCTGGCTTTTTTTGTGGTTTTTACGCTGGCGGTTTTTTTCTTGGGGGCTGCTGCCCCCAGGCCGGGGCCGGGTACCGCCTGAGCCAGGGCTGCCCCGGCAACTTTGCCAAATTGATCTTGCAGCAAGTTCCACCACGCTGCCGCATTGACCATGGCTGGAGCCGGTTTAGTGGTGGCTGATGACGACGCGTTAGCACCCGAATCAGTACTGTCAGACTGGGCTGGGGCCACCGCTGTAGCCGCACTGGCTGAATTCATTTGCCCCATAGACTGGAGCAGTAACAGGGTGTTGCGCTGTACCTCTAGCGACTGAACCGTGGCGCGTAGCAGCGCGGCATTGGTTTCCAGCCAAGATTCGACGGCACGCAGATCGGTAATTTTTTTGTCCAGTTCTTCCACCGATAGCGTCGGTGCCAGAAAGCCAGGGATGGAACTTGATCCGCCACCCCCCCAAAGATTTTTGAGAAAGTCAGCGCTATCGGCTAGCTGGCCGGTTAGCGGTGCAACATTAGGGATGCCATCCAGACCCGGTAATCCGAACGGATTAAAGATTGAGGTCAATTTTTTTGTCATTTTCCTTCTCCACATGCGCTGACTGACCGCGCCTGATGCTAGTTTGCCATTAAGATGCTGCCTATGTTGGCTGTTTCTGCGTTTCGCAACTGTTTTTTTCGCGTTGCTCCTTGGATGCTGGGGTCAATCCTCCTGCATCTGCTAATCGCTGCCTGGGGCGTCTGGAGCATGATTCAGGTTGAACCGGAATCCAGGTCAACCGAATCCGAGCTTGTCAGCATTGGTTTGATAGGCGCTGCGCCTGAAAAAAAGTTGCAGCCCAGACCTGCCGCGGCTGTGGTGAAAGCGCCCGAGCCGAAATGGCATGTTTCCGCTGCGCCATCAACCGAGCCAGTTACCCCGGCATCTGAACAGCCATCACCCTCTGAACCCGAAGTCGCGGCCGCTGCCCCGATTGAAACAACAGGTGGCCTGATGGAAGATTTAACGCCCAGCTCACTTTCACCCGAAGTCCTGACCGAATCCATGCTGCGTGAGATCATGACTGCACCCATGGGCCCGGGGCAGTTCGGTATTACACGTTCGCCGCCCTCGACCTTTTTGTACTACGACGTTAACCTGCGCCGCGGTAACGAGCGTCTTAGCGGTTCGGGTAATTTGCAGTGGGAATGGCAGCAGGACCGATACCGGATAGAAATAACGGCGCGCGCCATAGTACAGGTATCGAAACAGGTCAGTACCGGGGCTTGGCAGACAAATCTCGGGTTGGTGCCCCAGGTTTACAGCGACCAGCGCGGATTACGTTCTGAAACCCGGGTGGATTTTGAGCGTCAATCGCGGCCACCGCAGTTGTATTTTTCATCCAGCAACCACCGGGTTGCCCTGGAATCCGGGGTACAAGACTACGCCAGCCTGATCATGCAGTTGTCGAGCCTGTTGGCGAGCAACCCGAGTAATTTTTACATCGGTACGGCGGTACGTTTTCCTGTAGCCGATGCACGCAGAAGCCGAGAGATGATTTTTCAGTTACAAGAACCGGAAATGCTCGACACCGGACTCGGGCGTTTGCAAGCCTGGCGTTTCAGCTATCAACCAGGCGCCGGGTCGAGTGACCGCCGTATTGATATCTGGTTCGCACCCGATGCCGACTGGTTGCCGGTACGTCTGCGTTTTGCCGATGCCAGTCGCGGCGAGGTGATCGAATTCACCGTTCGCCGGCGTGAAGCACTGTAAAAATTACTTGGCAGCGTTGACCATGTATTGAACTGCGGCCTTGATGTCGGCATCGCTGGCACCACCTGCCGCACCCCGCGGTGGCATGGCACCTTTGCCCTTGATGACCGAGGCGGTCAGTGCATCGACTCCCAGTTTGATGCGTGGTGCCCAGGCCGTCTTGTCACCAAATTTGGGGGCGCCTGCGACTGCTGCCACATGGCAAGCCATACAGGCTTTTTCATACAAGGCTTTGCCCGCATCGACTGCCGCCACGGTTGCTGCTGGCACCGCTGCACTGGACGTGACAGCCGTCACTGCCGGCATGGCTGACGGAGCAGCGGCTGGCGCGACGGGCGCGACCGGCGTCGTACTGGCAGCGGGATCTAGCTCGAATTTCGCGACCGGGGCAATGCGCTCAGCCACTGCTTCAGGCGTAAAAGCATCGCTGCCCGCGCCGGGTTTTTTGGCGCTGGTGACAAAACTCACCAGCAGCACGATAACGATGATAGGCACAATAAAGGCGAGCACTACCGCCCAGATCAATTGTTTCGGGGTCTTGATGAAAGATTCTTCGCTCATGGTCTTGGGCCAAACGCTGGTTGAAAAATGTCCATTATACCGGGCGCAGCACTAGTGCCGATCCTGGCCTGAAATTAGCCCGCCGAAGCTGGTAAACTGCAGGCATACAAGGCGCCCGTAGCTCAGCTGGATAGAGTACTGCCCTCCGAAGGCAGGGGTCGGACGTTCGAATCGTCTCGGGCGCGCCATTTCTTCCCTTTGCCGATGCTGCAAACTTACTCTCCCGGAGCGCATTCGTGGTCGCAAATCGCGCAGGCGCTACAGACCTGGGCGCAAAGCGAAGCCGGCATCAGTAGCCCCGATCTGAGTTCCTTGTGCTGCATCGTTCCTGATATCAGCCACGCCAGTCTGCTGCGCCAGGCCTTGCAGGCACGGGCACCTGGCACCGCTCTGCTACCGCCACGCATTTATACCCTGGCCACGCTGGCGCAAGACTGGGGCAGTGATGACGGTCGGATTGAACTGGATCAGACCGCCCGCTGTTTGACTGTGTATGACGTTTTGCGTGATCAGGTCTGGGCGCAGAAAATGACCGGTGACAGCGCCGATACGGGGGTATTCTGGTCCCTGGCGCGGCAGTTGCTGGAACTGTGCGATGAATTAAGTACCTGGCTCGAGGACTCAGACTCGCCGCTGCTGACTGAGGCAAACGGACTACAAGCCTGGTTGCAACAGCAGTTCGGTGCGCGTGCCGAGTTGCTGAGCTTCGAGGCTCAGTTGTTGCTGAAAGTGTGGCATGCACTGCGCGACCCGTGTAATCCACCCGACCTGTTGCGGCAGCGTTTACAGCGGGTACCACAACAGGCTGCACAGCGCCAATGTCGGGCACTGTGCTGGATCATGGGTCAGCACTGGGAGGAATTACCTGCTTGGCAACGCCGCTGGGCGCAGTCCTGTGCCGAAAGTATGTCGTTTCAAGTCTGGCATCCGGTCTGGGACGGGGCATTTGACCATGCCGCCAGTGCGCAGAACTGGCACATAGTGGAGTGTGCCGATCTGGAACAGGAAGCCCTGACTGCGGTGCGCGCCATATGGGCACAATCGCAACAGCGGCAGCACGCTCCTCAAGCGCTGGCCGTGATTGCGCAGGACCTGACAGTAGCGCGTCGTTTACAGGCCTTGCTCAGGCGCGCTCAGGTACCAGTACAAGACGATAGCGGTTGGAAATTATCGACCTCGGCGGCGGCGACGGTCCTGATGCGCTGGCTTGAAGCCAGTCTGGACCAGGCCCCCTGGAATACCGTGCTTGAAGTCATTAAATCGCCGTTTGTCAGTTTGGCACCGGCCGCAGTTCAGTCGCGGCTGGCGCACATGGCAGACCTGACCTGGCGCGCAACGCAAACACGACAAGGCTGGTCAGCGCTGCACCACAGTCTGGAACAGGGCTTGCTGGATCAGGGTAACAAGCAGGCCGACTCAAGCGCCTTGCTCGACGCACTGGCATTGCTGGCGCACGAATCACGCCGCTTGCATGGCAGCGGTACTTTGGCACGGCAAATACAAACGCTGTTGCAGGGAATGCAGGCTCTGGGCATGAGCGAACGCTTTGAGCAGGACGCGGCAGGGATGGAAATTGTGCAGTTGCTTAAAACCACGCTGCAGGCTTTACCCGAACCGGATCAGGTGGTGCTGACGCTGCACGAGTTTCAGGCCTGGCTATCACAGCAATTCGAGACCCGAGCCTTCCGCCCGGTATCGACATCAGATCAGGGGAGTGGCCTATCTGTCAGCATGGTTTCACTCACGGCAGCACGACTGCGCCCCTGGGATGCGATAGTCTGGGTCGGTGCCGGAGCTGAGCTGATGCAGCCAGCACCACCGGAAACCCTGTTTTTTGGGTCACGGGTGCGGCATGAACTGGGTTTGCCCACTCGGGCACAAGCGCAGCGGCAAATGGAACGGCACCTGCTCGAGCTATTGAATCTGAACGTGCCGACCACGCTTACCTGGCGCGCGCGCCAGGGTGACGAACCGCTGGCACTGGCGCCCCTACTGACGCGGCTGCAATTATCAGCGCTGCGTCAGCAGCTTCCGGCTTTTGTGCGGCCTTACGCCGCCGAATGGCAGGCATGTGCGCCACGGGCACTTGAACCACAGGCCAGCGTTCCGGTAGATACCGGATTATTGCCTACGCGCCTGAGTGCGCGACACTGGGAAGCGCTGGTGGCCTGTCCGTATCGGTTCTGGGCCCAGGCTGTCTGGCATCTGGGTGAGCGCGACGAAATTCAGGACACCGCCAGCAAGCGCGATTATGGCAATGCGGTACATCAGATTTTGTATAGAGCCCACACACTGGCCGAGCAACGATTGGAACAGGATTTTGCCGTCTTGCTCGATGCAGTGGCGGCAGAAATCTTTAGCGCACTGGCGCAAAGCTATCCTGACGCATTTACCTGGCAACAGCGCTTTGATAACTGGAAAACGGAATATCTGCTGTGGTGGCAGCAAGAGCGTGAGCTGGGCTGGCGCTGGCAGGGGGGGGAATTGCGGCGCGAATACAGACTGCCGCTGGAGCCTGATCGCCATTTAACCCTGCATGGGCGGCTTGACCGTCTGGATCGACATGAGCAAGACCGGCGTTTCAGGATACTCGACTACAAGGCCAAGAGTCATGACCAACTGAAACGTATGCAGCGCGAGACCGGGGAGCAGGTGCAACTGCTGTTCTATGGCCTGCTGTGTCAGTCCGAAGCTGAACAACACAATTTTGGTCTGAATGCCGCCTACCTGCCCGCTGAAAATACCGGAAAAGAGTTTGCTGCTTATCCGGTATTGCAGGATGACGACTTGTTTCTACAGACACTGCAAGCGGAAAAGCGGCGCCTGCAAACGGTCTGGCTGAGTCTGACTCAGGGCCGCCAGTTGCGGGCTCAGGGCAGTACGGTAGCCTGTACTTATTGCGCCATGCGCGGGCTGTGTCGGCGTGATGAGCGCGAAACACCGCTCAATACCGGGGAGCCGGCCGCATGAGTCAGGCGCACAGCTACAGTCGCAATGAACTGCCGGTGAGTCATGCCGAGTTTATTGCCTGTGCCTTGCACCCCTCGCATAGCGTGACGGTCGAAGCCTGTGCCGGCAGTGGAAAAACCTGGTTATTGGTCGGACGTTTGCTGCGCTTGCTGCTGGCTGGCGCGGCACCGGGCAATATTCTTTGCATTACCTTTACCCGCAAGGCGGCGCAGGAAATGCAGGCGCGCTTGTTCAGCCTGCTACAAACCCTGGCTACCGCTTCTGACGCCGAGGTAATGGAGTGCCTGACCCAGCGTGGCCTGGCACCCGATGACGCCCAGGCGCAATTGCCGGTCGCACGCGCCTTGTATGAAAACGTATTGACGGCACAGCCACCGATAAAAATACAGACCTTCCACGCCTGGTTCTGGGAACTATTACAACGCACGCCCTGGCACCGGGAAACATCCGGCCACGAAGTGCCGGCGGCGCAGGCGCGCATGCTGGAACAAACCGAACGTTTGCAGCAGCAGGCCTGGCTTGACTTCCTGCAAAGCGCCAACACCGACCCGGCATTACGCAGCGCCTGTTTGACGCTATATCAGCATCTGGGTTCGGACATAAAAAAATGCCTGCGACCACTACTGCAGCAACGCGCCGAGTGGTGGGCGTTTGCCGCGCAGGCCAGAGCCAGCACACCGAACCGGTCTGATACTGAAGCCGCGCTGGCCTTATGGCCGGACATGCAGGATGCCGACCCACGTATTGACTGGATCACTGCTACTGTACTCGAAGCACGCGCCAGCATCGTTCGCAGTGTGTCCGACCATGCCAAGGTCAGTAACACGGTCAGAAAATTCCAGACACTTTGCGCTACGTCGGCTGACTCGGGGCTCGAGCACTACCAGGTGTTTTATAAAGCCCTGCTGACCGGGGAAGGCACGGTCAGGCAGAACTTGATCAGCGATACGCAACTCAAACTGATGGGCAGTGCGCAGGAAGAGTATCTGCACGCTGTGAAGACTCTGGCGGCGCATGGCCAGTGTCTTCAAGAACGTTACCTCGACTGGCGCGCCTGGCAACTGAACCGTGCCGCCTGGCCGTGTGCCCTGGCCTGGCTCGAACACTATCAGGCACGCAAGGCACAACAGCAGGTGCTCGATTTTCCTGATATTGAATGGCAGGCACAGCGCTGGCTCGGCGATGAAGTCGCCTGTACCTATTTGCACATGCGTCTCGATGCCCGCTACCAGCATTTGCTGTTTGATGAATTTCAGGACACCAACCCGTTTCAGTGGAGCATGGTGCAGTCCTGGCTCAGTGCTTATGGCGCTGATACCCAGCGCCCGACCGTGTTCATGGTGGGCGACCCGAAACAGTCAATTTACCGTTTCCGGCGTGCCGACCCGCGCCTGTTTGCAACGGCGCGAAGCTGGCTGCAACAACATTTTCAGGCGCATCATTTGCGTACCAACCATACCTGGCGCAATGCTGCTGCCATTGTCGAGAGCGTCAATGCTATTTTTAGTGCGTTGCCTGAAGCCCAACGGCCCCAGGATTTTGCGCCGCAAACAACGCAACGCCAGCAGGTGACTGGGTTGAGCGGGGTCTATTGCCATCCACTCTTTGCCGCCGAGACTGAAGCCAGTAGCGCTACTGCGGCAACAACACCCCTGTCATTACGCAACCCGCTGGAAATGGCACTGAACGAGTCGGCCGACGCACGACGCAGCAACGAGGCGGCTACCCTGGTACGCTTGATTCAACAGGTGTTGCCACAGTTGCAGGTTCCGGCGCTGGACCGACACCGTGCCGCGCATTATGGCGATGTCATGATTCTGCTGCGCCGGCGTACCCACATGGCGCAGTATGAACAAGCCCTGATGGCAGCCGGCATTCCTTATTACAGCGATCGGCGTGGTGGTTTGCTCGATACTCCCGAGGGTAGCGACCTCATGGCACTGCTGCGTTTCCTGACCGATACCCATGACGACCTGGCGCTGGCGCAAATTTTATGTTCGCCCCTGTTTTCTGAACGACTGATGGAGGTTTATGGCAGCACCGAAGCGGCACTGAACCAGCTGGCACTGACACTGCGTTCCTGGCCGTCCGATAGCGCCGCGCCCAGCTGGTGGCAAGGCCTGGGTCGTCTGGCGCAAATAGCCGGAACGGCACAAACGGTGTGGCAAGGCATTCGGGCTTTGCTCGAAGACTGGCACCAGCACGCCGGGCGCTGGCCGATCCATGATGTCCTTGATCGCATCTACCACCAGGGACAGGTACTGGCGGCCTATACCGCACGCGCGCCGCACTGGCGCTGGCAGCAGGTGCAGGCTAACTGGCGCGAATTTCTGGCGCTGGCACTCAATCTCGATGCGGGCCGCTACGCCAGCGTACAGCGTTTTCTGGAAGAGTTGCAAAGCCTGAACAGCGTTAGCGCCCAGGAGTCGCCCGACGAAGCCAGCGCCGTACCCGCGTCGGGTCAGGCAGTGCGCGTGCTCACCATTCATGCCGCCAAGGGTCTGGAAGCGCCTCTGATTGCGCTACCTGATAGTGACAGCACGCCGAATGAGCGCGGCCATACTCTATTGTTCGACTGGCCGGCCGGGGCAGCGGCGCCGCGTCAGGTCTCGTTTGTAGGTCGAGTGGCAGAGCTGGGGCAGACCCGTGAGGCGCTTTGGCAGCAAGAACGGCAACTGACGGAACGGGAAGAACAAAATTTACTTTATGTGGCTTTAACCCGGGCGCAACAAGTGTTTCTGGTGACCGGAGTGCAGAATGATAAAAAATCAGGTCGTGCCAGCTGGTATGACCAGATCAGCCAGCATGCCCGCCCGACCAGTGACTTGCCCGACCGCCCCGGCACTGCCCAGGCTGGAGCGAACGACGCCATGGCAACGCGCTATTACGATGAGCTGAATCTGCCCTGGCGTGAATTACCGCAGACCCCGCCTCTGAAGCAGCAGACAGATGGGGCGAGTACAATCAGCCAGCAACTGGGCACGGCCTGGCATGGCGTGTTGCAGCATGTGCGTTATGCCGAACAGGCAGCACGGGTTCTGTCGGCAGTGTTGCCGCGTTATCATTTGCCAGCGACCCTGCGTAGCCAGGTGCAGGTGGCCGTACAGCGCGTACTGCAGGCGCCGGCACTGGCCGCGTTTTTCAGCCCGCAAGCACTACGCATCGAGACCGAGCTTGACATCATGAGTGCAGAGGGCAGTCTGCAACGCATAGACCGGCTGGTCGAATTGCCCGAGTGTTATTGGCTGCTGGATTACAAATGGCAGGTCAGCGCCGAGCAGATTGAGGACTATTCGGCGCAGGTGCGCGGGTATGTCAACACCCTGCGCCCGATGTTGCGCGCCAAACCCTGGCGTCTGGGGCTGATTACCGCCCAGGGTGAGTTAGTGGAGATTACGCATGAAGCCTAGAACTGGAACACGCCGGCATTTCCTGGTGGCCACAGCCGGGCTGATGAGCCTGACCAGTTTGAGCGCTTGCTCACCGACCTATGACTGGCGCGAAGTACGGTCTGAAGCCGGACGCTATAGCGTGCTGTTTCCGAAAAAACCCGGGCTTGAAACCCGCACGCTACCATTACTCGGCACTCAAATAGAGCTGAGCTGGCAAAGCACCCAAATCGAGGACACCCTGTTTGCTGTCGGGCATGCTGCTTACCCTGCGGCACTGGCGGCAACGCCGGGCAGTCGAGCGCAAACCCTGGCCTTGTTCGAGCAGGCCTGGCTGCGTAACTTTAACGCCAGTGTGCAACAAGCAGGTACAGTCAGCCTGGGTGGCCGGTACTTCGGCGCGCCGCCCGAATTTGCCAAGGCGCTGCGCGCCAGCGGTCAGGTACAAGGCAAGCCGGTACAGCTACGGCTGCACCTGTTGGGTTTTGAACAACGGCTGCTGGTGTTAATGGTATTCGGCAGCGAGCTTCCCGCGGAAGCAAGCGACACCTTTCTCACCTCACTGCGGCCAGACTAGTGCTGATATTGTCCGAATAATTCGACCGACAAGGCGCGCAGCGCATCGTCACTGCAGGTATGCGCCAGTGCCAGACGTTCGCAGGCATACGCGCGGTCATACAACATGCGTTGCGTATCGACATGCCAGCCCTGCACCTGCATCAGGGCATGAAACAACTGCAAACGCGAGGCTGCCCTGCCGAATGGAACATCACAGGCGTCTTGCTCAATGTGATCGTGAATGAACAGAATATGACCAGTATCTGCGGGTCGGAACAAGGTCTGCATTTCAGCCTCCCATGCAGGAGTATTGATGAGCCTAATCTACGCCTTTAGTGAAAAAAATAACATGAAATAAGCGCTGCTTTTGAGCCGCTTTCACCAGTTTTGCACATCGAATGCCGCAAAATGTGAATAAAGTCGCGTGCCACACTTCGAGTTCGGGCTTATGCATCCAACCACTATCACGCTGGATGCGCTATCGCAGTTACTTCACCAACATATTGATTTCAATAATCGGCAGCAGCATTGCCAGCACAATGACCAGCACAGCGGCGCCCATGACCAGTACCACAACGGGCTGTAACAGACTGGTCAGCGTCAGGGTGCGGCGCTGTAATTCCTCGGTCTGAATACGGGCTGCGCGTTGCAGCATATCGGGCAGGTTGCCAGTACTTTCACCTGATGCAATCAGGTGAACCAAAACCGGGGGAAATCTTCCGCGCACATGCTTATTGATACTGCTGTTTTCAGCCGGTACCGACAAGGCACGTGCCAGTGGTGCGCCTTCACGCACACGCACTGCAGCAGCATCCACATCCCGGCGCAATGCGCGGTTAGAAATGGTAGCGGCACCGGCCTCCAGTGCCTTCAAAATGGGCACTCCACCACCGACCAGAATCGCCAGAGTACTGGCGAAGCGTGCCGTGTCAAGACTGAGCTGCAAACGTCCCAGTATGGGCAGGTTCAACCACGCGGCATCATGACGCAGACGCACGACATCGCTGCGTAAAGCGCGGCGGTACGACCACCACCCACCCGCTAGCAGTGCCAGCAGCAACCACCACCAGTGGCGCAAAAAATCGGAAGCGGCCATGACCAGTACCGTGACCAGCGGCAGCTTTTGTTTGCTCTGGTCGAAGACAGCAACCACCTGCGGCAGGACATAGGTCAGCATCAGGATGACGACCAGTACCGCCACCAGCGTTAATAGAGCCGGGTAGATGAAGGCAGTTAATACCTGCTGCGCGAGTGAGGCGCGGTCTTCGAGATAAGTCGCAAGACGATCCAGCACTTTGGCCAGATCGCCCGATTGTTCCCCGGCAGCGACCAGGGCGCGATAAATTTCCGGGAAATCACGTTCCTGGGCATTAAGCGCCGTCGCCAGTGACGAACCGGCCAGCACATCGGTTCGAACTGCCGCCAGAATATCGCGCTGGTAGTCGTTTTCGGCTTGTTCAATCAGAGCCGATAAGGCGCGTTCCAGTGGCAGTCCGGCGCTTAGCAAGGTGGCCAGTTGCCGCGTTAGCAAGGCCAGTGCCGTGGTGCGTAGTCTGCCGCGCTGTTTACGTAAAACACTGCTGCCACTATCGGCCGTTTGCGCGATGGCATCAACTTCTACCGGAGCCAGACCTTGCTGGCGTATCAGCGCACGGGCATGGCGCGCCGACTCGGCTTCAATCACACCTTTGGCGGTGGCACCCGAGTCGGTTAGCGCAATATAGCGAAAGGCGGCCATGGTGCTGGTACCGGTTTAATCACGTGTTGCGCGCACGACTTCTTCGGGCGCAGTCACACCAGCGTCGATCCAGCGTTGTCCATCGGCGCGCATCGTCACCATCCCTCGTTCAGCCGCGCGCTGACGTATTTCAGGCTCACTGCCGCCGTTGTGTATCAGGCGCTGAATGGCTTCATCCACCAGCAGCAATTCATAAATGCCGGTGCGCCCCTGATACCCGGTATAACCGCAATGTTCGCAACCCACGGCGTGATATACCAGCCTGCCATCGACGGTTTCCGGCTTGCGGCAATGTGTACAGAGCTTGCGTACCAGACGTTGCGCCAGCACGCCGAGTAAACTGGAGGACAGCAGGAATGGTTCTATACCCATGTCGATCAATCGCGTCACGGCACTGGCAGCATCGTTGGTATGCAGGGTAGCCAGCACCAGATGACCGGTGAGCGAGGCTTGCACCGCAATTTGTGCTGTTTCCAGATCACGAATTTCGCCGATCATGATAACGTCCGGGTCCTGGCGCAACAGGGCGCGCAAGGCACGTGCAAACGTCATGTCAATTTTCGGGTTGACCTGGGTTTGGCCAACGCCGGGCAGTTCGTATTCAATCGGGTCTTCCACTGTCAGGATATTCATGCTGCGCGCATCGAGTCGTTGCAGCGCTGCATACAGCGTCGTGGTTTTACCCGAGCCGGTGGGGCCCGTGACCAGCAAAATACCGTGCGGCTGGCGTATCAGGCCGTCCACGCCGTCCATGCAGGCCTGGCTCATACCCAGGCTACTAAGCGTGAGCTGTCCGGCTGCCTTGTCGAGCAGGCGCAGCACCGCACGCTCGCCGAAACCCGTGGGCAAGGTCGAGACCCGCACATCCAGTGGTTTGCCGCCTACCTTGAGCGTAATGCGACCGTCCTGCGGCAAGCGTTTTTCGGCAATATCGAGCTGCGCCATGATTTTAATGCGGCTGATAAGCGCGGCATGCAGACCTTTTTTGGGCCGCACTACATCACGCAGGCTGCCGTCAATGCGAAAGCGTACCACCGAGGCCTGTTCAAATGGCTCTATGTGAATATCGCTGGCGCCATCGCGCGCCGCCTGGGTCAGCAGCGCGTTGATCATGCGAATAATCGGCGCATCATCTTCAACGTCGAGCAGGTCTTCAATAGCTTGCGTTTCCTGCATTACACGCGACAAGTCGAGATCGGCCTCAATTTCACCAGCCACCGTCACTGCGCCTTCAGCCTGGGCATAGACACGGTGCCAGGCCGGCTCCAGCTCGAATTCACTGACCCAGAGCGGCGCCAGTCTACCGAAGTACCGACCCACTTCGGCCAAGGCGTCGGGGTCGGTTTTGTCGCAGATCAAGACTTGCAGACCCATGCTGGAATGGTGCGTCAATACCAGTCGCGCATCACGGGCATAGGCATAGGGCAGGGCGCGGGCGACACCTGAATCAATCGCAAGGGTTTCTGTTACCTGAGGGGGAGCGTTCGTAATTACATCACTCATGAACAAGGCATTCAGGGTTTGGGTTGTGAAGTCGCTGGTTCGCTACGCTGAGGCAATTCGCGCTCCATGACCAGAGGTTTATTGGGTGGTACCGTATTTTTCTCATTCAGTAGCGCAGGCTTGGGTGCAGTGTAATCTGGCAAGGCCCAGTTTTCAGGCGGTTTCGATTCGCTACTGAGGGCGCGCATATACTCATAGCGGTCAATAACGACACTGCCAGTGGCGTTAGCATCGCGAATCACCACGGGGCGCAGGAAAACCATCAGATTGGTCTTGTTCTGTTTGCGTGAATCATAGCGAAACAGGTTGCCAAAGAACGGAACATCGCCTAGCCCAGGCACTTTGTCCTGCGAATTGCTGGAGCGGTCTTCAATCAGGCCGCCCAGCACAATAATCTGACCATCATCGACCACGACGTTCGACTCGATCGAACGTTTATTGGTAATGATGCCGGCCGACAGGCTGCGGTCAACGACGCTCGAGACTTCCTGGAATACTTGCAGTTTGACCGTGCCACCGTCCGACACCTGCGGCTTGACACGCAAGGTAATGCCGACATCCCTGCGTTCGATGGTCTGGAATGGATTGACCGCGGCAGCACCACTACTGGCCCCGGTATTGGTGAACTGGCCGGTAATGAAAGGCACGTTCTGACCGACAACAATTTTCGCTTCTTCGTTATCGAGCGTCAGCAGATTCGGTGTCGACAAAATATTGGCGTTACCCTGGGTTTCCAGTGCGCGTGCCAGAAAGCCCAGGTTATTGACTTCCCTGCCGGCAATATTGAGCTTTTTGCCCACAATGCCGAGTGAAAAGCCGTTGCCCAGCGTGGTAGGATTGGCGGCGACAGATAACAGATTACTGCCCGGCCCGCCCAGTACCTGACCGCCGACGATGGTGGCGCTGCCCGAGGTGCCGCCCGAGAACCATTGCACACCAAATTCAGCCGCCTTGTCAGCCGACACTTCGACAATCAGCGATTCGATAAAGACTTGCGCGCGTCGAACGTCGAGTTTTTCGATGATCTCGCGCAGACTGCGATAGACCGGCTCGGGCGCATTGATAATGAGTGAATTGGTGGACGGGTCGGCCTGAATCATGCCAGACGGCCCGCTGGCGGGAGCCAGCGCCTGGGCGCTGTTACTGTCTGTGCCACTACCTGAAGGAACATTGTTGCGTGCTGATGACAGTTGAGTATTGCCGCCACTGCTGGCTGTTGCCGTTATCGCGGCGGCTTCACCACTGATAATGGCACGCAGGGTCTGGGCCAGCCGGGTGGCTTCGGCGTTTTTCAGATACACCACCCAGATATTGCCGCCGAGTTGTGTCGGTTGATCGAGGCGGTTGATTAAAGAGCGTGCCAGGTCGGCGCGTGCCCGGCTGGCAGCGCGCAGCAAGATGCTATTGGTACGCGGCTCGGCCAGCAGTACCACACGCTGACCGGCATCAATGCTGCCCCCCCTTCCTGCATCGTCAAGCAGGCGATTGACCATGGTCGCCACATCAATCGCGACTCCGTGACGCAAGGCGATTACATCAAGATCAAGCGCTGCCGGAACATCAAGGGTGCTGACTAATCGTGTCAGGCGTTGTATATTTTCTGCGTAATCAGTGATGATGAGGGAGTTGTTCGCACCGTAGGCCGAGATAGTATTGTTCGGTGAAATCAGTGGTCGCAATATGGGTACCAGATTTGTCGCTGACTCATGGTTCAGACGAAAAATCTGGGTAATGACCTGATCGCCACGTACCTGGGTGTCACCGACCCCGACCTGCCCGCCCTGTAATTTGGCGTCAGCCTCAGGCACCACGCGCACATCGCGACCATTTGCAACCAGGGCAAAACCCTGCAATCGCAGGGCTGACAATAACAGCCGGTAAGCTTCCTCGCGTGTTACCGGGTTGACCGTGGACAAGGTAATCTGACCGCGGACACGAGGGTCGATGACGATGGTGCGGTTAAACATGGCTCCTACAGCGCCGACTACCGAATGAATATCTGCGTTGACAAAATTAAGCGTCACTTGCTGGCTGTTGGCAACGGGTTTGATTTCCAGCGTACTGTCAGCTGCTGCCGAAGTACTGGCGGCAGATGGCGAGGAGGGCGACAAAGCAGGCGCCTGAGCATGGGCAAGCAGCGGCCAGCCCACGCAAGCGGCTACGGTCACCCTTAACCACACGCGCCGGATTAGGCTTGGGGAAGGCCGAGCCAGACTGTCCGAGTGAATAATTGCTTTCATCTTTGTTCCATGTTCCATTGTACTGAACCATCGGGCTGTTGCCGACCCAGCCAGGTCAATAAAGGTGCTAAAGCTTCACGTTGTGGCGGTTCTGCCTGCGCCATGCCGTTCATTTTCCAGCGACCCTGATTCCACTGACCCTTGCCACTCAAAAACAGCGGGCCTGAATGACTGCTCAACTCCATCTGAACCTGGCGATTCTGAATGGACCATTGCACCCGATAGCTACCCAGGGGAGCGACCCGTGACAATACCGAGTGAGCATCGCGCCATTCCAGAACCCCCTGGGCACGCCACTGCCCCGACAGAAAACTGGCCTCGGTCCAGGACAAAAAAAGCATCCCTCCTGGTTTGAGGCTGTTGAAGGGAGCCCCGGTCGCTTCCAACACCTCGGCGGGCAAAGAGACGGTGCCTGGCGTTAGTCGCAGTCCGTCCCAGCCTGGCTGTAGCGAAAAGGCCTGTGGTACCAAAGTTTCACCGCGAAATCTGACTTCCATGATCGGCGGAAACCAGTCCTTTGCTACCACTTGCCATTCCAACTCACCCGGTAACAGCGCTGCGCGGGCGACCTCTGTTTGACCGCCTGAATGCAGGGCCAGACGCGTGCGCCCGTGCCAGAGACTGCCCTGGCTGTCCAGTGCCAATACCCGACCCTGGCTCAGCCGTTCCAGTGGCTCTGTCAGGAAAGACGCTGGCAAAAAAAACACGGCACCTACTGCTGCGCAAAATAGTAGCAGGGCAAGGCAGGCCAGCACAGAAAAAAAACGCTTCAACGCCGGTCCTTGGTGGTATCTTGATTACTGCGCTGAAATACCAGCTCGACATTGACCCGGCCCGACCCCTGCCAGCTGATACTGGCGCTTTCCAGTCGAGTCTCCAGGCTACTTCGGCTTTCAACTATCCAGGCAAGCACACGCCCGTAGTCAACCTGGCTTAACTTTACCCTCACCCGTTCTTCGTCAATTCTTTCTGCAGATTTGGCGTCAAAGCCCGCTGTGGTCAAACTGGCGCTCAGACTGTCGAGCCCATCACTTTTGCCAACGCGGCGGTATGGGTTGCCTTGTGCCGCTAATCCGGCCAGTTCCGAAGCTTGCAGACGCAAGGCCGGTAGCTGTTGAGCAAGACGCGCGCGGCCGTTTAGGGCAGGTTCAAGCGCGACCCACCAGAGCAGGGCTAAAAACACGACCAGACCGGCTGCCAGCACCAGTTGTCGCTCACGCGAATTCAGGGCAGAAAAACGTTCCAGACCCGCCAGCCACCAGGCTTTCATGATGCCCTCCGCGACACAATGACCAGATTGCCCTCGGTGCGCACTTCCAGCTCACGCTGGCTTTGCAGTCGCTGTATCACCTCGACTGCGTTCTGTGTGGCGTGAAGTTCTGCTTTCAGTATTCCGTTTCGATAGTCCAGGCGTTTCAGCGGGGGCAGCGCCTGGGTACCGCTTGACAGTGTTGCTTGCGCCAGTGCCTGACTCAAGACCAGAAAATGATCATCGCCCTGTTGTCGACCCAGCTGACGCTTGGCCATGAGCAAAGGCTCACCACGATCCGACATGCCGGGTAGCAGGGTCCTGAAGTCGGCACTCATCCGGGCGCGCAGTGCATTTGCTTCACGTTCCAGTTTCAGCCAATGCAAATTAAGCCCCAGAATACCCGCCAGCCCACAGGCTGCGGCGAAAAACATTGGCCAGCGCCATACACGCTGCCAGTCTCCGGCAGGCGTGGCGTTGCGAGCAAACTCGCACTGAAACAGCGTCATGGCCGGGTCGGCCACCGCCGCATGGCGCCAGTTCCAGTCACTGGGTTCAAGAGCCTGACCCAGTTCATCCGTCCAGGCTTGGCACAGAGCCGGGCTGGCGCCTGCCAGACCAAGGCTGGTGCTGCTCTCGAGCGCCGGGCGCAACAATTGCAATTCAACTGGCAAATGCTGAGCGTCGGTCGTGAACGGCAACACGCCATCAGTGTGACGTATAAAGCCGCTGATTGAACCAGAGGCATTTTTTTGTCCCGGCATATCAAGAACAATAAACGGAACTACCGGTACCAGTAGCGCTTCGCTGATGCACACACTACGGCTTCCGGGCCAGCGCTGGCTAATATGCCGTGCCAGTCGCATCCAGGTTCGATCGACCACCGCTACTTCGCGTTCCCCTCCAGCATAGATCCCTGGTAGCAAGGCGAAATGACAGTCAGAGCTGTCGCTCATCAGTCGATCCTCCAGCAAGTTGGGTAGAACGCGTTGCAAAGCCGAGGCCTTGGCGCGCGGCAGCTTGACCTTGAGTAGTCGCACTACCCGGGCTGGCAGCACTATTTCCACCGTATCGGCTAGGGGCATATGCGCCAGTAACGCCGTTCCGGAATGGTTGAAACGTCTGGAAATGGTCGGGTCTTGTAACAGTACATAGTCGAATTCCCGTGTATCCAGCGACTCCATCCACTTGCTCGGGTCTGTCATGTCTGGCAGTTTGATTCTCAAATTCCTCATAACTCACGCGACCACAACAAATGCGGTTTATCTGATGACGCTGGTGCACGCCATACCAATGCTTCAACAGCGGTCAGGGCGCGCCCGTAGCGCACCCGTCCTTCAATCCGGAAATATTCCGAGCGAACATCCACGTCTTTTAGCTTCGTCACCAGGCCGGATACCCGTGTTGCGGTTTCAATATCGCCCGTATTACGTAACTCGATCCGGTCGCGGGTGGCAGCCAAAGCCCGACACTGCGCCAGCGATAATGCCTCGATTCTCGCATACAGCACCTCGGCAGAGGCACTATTGGCATTAATTGCAGTGATGGGAGCATTATTCTGTTTGGGCAAAATCGCCACATGTGCGGCAAAGCGTTCATGCTGTTCAGCGTTCCAGCCGGCCCGCTGCGCCAAATCAGGCCAGGTAACAAGCGGCAGTGTCTGGGCGGTTTGTGCTTGGGTGCCGCCTGGGTCCGGGCTACGATCCTGGCTTGAGAGCAGTGCCTCAGCCAGAGCTGGTATCAGGTCCGCTTCCAGTTGCAAGGCCTCGGCCAGACGTTCAAATTCGCTCACGGCGCGCTCATTGATTTTTCCGGCTTGAACCAGATCCAGGGCATTGAGTTTGCCGGATTCGTCGTGGATACGACCCGAGACAAAGGCTTCGCGGCTGTCATTGCCTTCGCCATCGGCAATACGGGTTTCGGCCAGAGCGACAGCCCAGGCTTCATTCGGGTGGTCATAGGCGGCGCGCCCGGGCAGGTTCAGGTCTTCCCACAACACCAGTCGCGCCCAGTCAATGGCCGACAGTGCCAATGCACGCGCCTGCGCCAGGGCAAGGCGATTTTCCACGGCGCGCAACTGCACCTGCTGGCGCCACAACATGCCACTGACGGCCAGAGTGGCAATGGTGACAATCAGTAAAGCCATGATTACCGCCACCCCTTGCTGCTGGCGCCCCAGGCGCGGCTTCATTCGCGCACCCCCCATTGGCGCACAAAGCGCTCATCCGTATTCAACTCCAGACTCAGTTGAATACCGACCCGCTCGCTGCGCGTTCCCATGGCTTGCGCCTGGCTGATTCTTTGCACGGCACCCGCCTCTGCTGTCGCGAAACCAGTTTGTCCTGACACTTGCCACGACAGACTGCGAACATTCGACACCAGGGTTTGCGGTTCGAGCGATGACCACGCTTCGGGCTGGCTTTGCCAGCGCACGATCTCGGCCCGGGTATTGACAGACACGGCACGTCGTTGCAGTTGTCCTTCATCGATACTGTAGCGCACCAATTGCCAGCGTCCGGGACTGTCAGTACCAAACTGGTAGCGCAACACCTGCAGTTGCCCGGCAGCCAGTTGAACGCCGGGCAGCGAGGTTTGACTGCCGACATCGCGTGCGACCGAGCGCAAGTCGGCCTCCAACTGCTGGAATGCAGCCTGCAGGCCGCGCGATTGTTGTATGGCTTGTGACAGCGCTTCGCGGCTGCGCAAAATATTGTCCAGTCCACGCCAGGATAGAAGAGCCACCAGCGCCAGAATGGCAATAGCGACCAATAATTCGATCAGAGTAAAGCCCTTGGCCGATGGCAGTATTCTCATCCTGCTCACCGGTTCGCCATAATCGTCGCCACAGACAAAACACGCTGGGCCCGACTCGCATCGGCATAGACTTGCAGCTCCACCCGGCGCATGTAGACGTTTGCGGTATTACGCACTTCTTCAACGCAATACAAAGGCAGACGTCCCTGGGGACAGTCAAAATTGCGCACCCCGTTGGGGGGGGCGACGCCGCCCAGACGTAGCTCGGCCAAACGATTTTCGACACTCCAGCTGGCATAAAGTTTTTTTTGCAAAGCCTCACTGTTTTGGGTCAGAGCCGCTACGGCACGCAAACTGGCTCCCAGCGCCAGTGCCAAAATGGTCAGGGCAACCAGAACCTCAATCAGGGTGAACCCGCGAGCCAGGCGCGGGGCTTTAGTCGTCAGCACTGAAATTCCCCAAGCCGTCACCGCGCACCGTGGCGCGCCATTCGCCATGCAGCAGTTCCAGACGAAACGGGTCGCCGCCGCCGCTACGCTCCAGCGCCAATTGCAAACGCCCTGAATCAGATGATAGTGACAAAGCGGTGCCGGTACGCAGTTGCATCGGCAGCACGACCCAGCCACGTGCGCGCAGCACCTGGTCATCAGTAATCAGACTAAGTCGCGCGCCCTCTCGGCGCAAAAAACGGTAACCCTGGTCATCGGCTTCCCAGATAATCGTTTGACCGGTGAGCTGTACTTCGTCATAAGCTAGCGCCCATAACTGGGCTAGCCGTTCGGCTTCGGTACGCAGGGTTTTTTCGCCGCCAGGAAAAGCACTGACTACAGTGACAGCCAGCACCACGCCCACTAGCGCCAGCACCAGCACCAGTTCAATCAGCGTAAATCCGCCCAGGCGTCGCATCGGCTTACAAATCCCAGGAACCGATATCCGCATCAAATTCGTTACCCCCCGGCTTGCCATCGGCCCCCAGGGAATACACTTCCATATCATGACGCAGCCCGGGGTTGGCGTATTGATACGGATTTTTCCAGGGGTCGTTCGGCATTTTGCTCAAATACCCCCCGCTGCGCCAGCTAGTCGGCACCGGGGCTGCGCTGGGTTTGCTGACCAGCGCCTGCAAACCCTGTTCCTGAGTCGGGTAGCGGCCATTATCCAGACGATAAAGATTGAGCGCCTGCATGATTTGAGCAATATCCTGTCTGGCGGCCGTGACCCGCGCGTCATCTGCACGACCGACCACCTTTGGCACCACCAGCGCTGCCAGTATGCCCAGAATGACAATCACCACCATAATTTCTATCAGTGTGAAACCGCGCGGCTGATGCCTGGGTTTTATGCGGTACGGCGGGTGTGCTGAAGAATTTATCATTGAATGACCCTCTGAGAGAGATTAAGCAAAAGTAAACCCCACATTGAATGTGGAGTTCGGCTTATCGGATTATCACACGATAAACGGAGCCAGCATACAGATAACACTGCTGGGAAAAATGGCACCGGGCAGGATGGTTAGTGTAGTGTTGCATTCTGTTTGGAACTTAATCGGTCGTTGGCACGGATGACTTTCTGCAGGATGTCAGAGGCGCTCTTTGTCCAGATGAAGGGCTTGGGTTTGGTGTTGTGATGGGCAACGTACTCGTGGATAGCGGCGACCAGCTCCGGCACGCTGGTGAACACTCCGCGGCGCAGGCGATTGACCGTGATGTCGCGGAAGAATCGCTCCACCATGTTCAGCCACGAGGCTGAGGTTGGTGTGAAGTGCATATGCAAGCGCGGATGCCTGTCCAGCCATTCCTGCACGACCGGATGCTTGTGGGTGGCGTAGTTGTCGGCGATCAGGTGCAGCGTCTTGTCCTTGGGCGTCTCGCGGTCGATTTTGCGCAGGAATCTCAGCCATTCGACATGGGTATGCCGCTGCTGGCATTGACCGATGATCCGTCCGTCCAGCACGTTCAGTGCCGCAAACAGCGTGGTCGTGCCGTTGCGCTTGTAGTCGTGAGTCATCGTCTGAGCGCGGCCTTTTTTCATCGGCAGCCCGGGCTGTGTGCGATCAAGCGCCTGCACCTGGGTCTTCTCGTCGCAGCACAGCACCAGTGCGTGCTCGGGTGGGGAGATGTACAGGCCCACGATATCTTCGAGCTTCTGGGCGAACTTCGGGTCGCGCGAGACCTTGAAGCCCCGCACCAGGTGGGGCTTGAGGCCGTTGGCCTGCCAGTGGCGCATCACGGTGCTGGGGCTGACAGCCAGCTCTGCGGCCATCGTGCGCGTGCTCCAGTTCGGCCACGATCTCTGTGGGGCTGTAGCCTGTGCGTGGGGTTGGGTCATCGGCTTCGGTACCGCCCTTATCAAGTTGCCGGTTGGTAAACCTTGGCCATGACATGATTGGACACGTTTTTACCCTGCGCGATCCCGGCGGTCTTGTCGAACGACCAATGGATGCCGAGATAGATGCGGCTCTGTCCGTTCTCCTCTTCGGCCTGCGACAGCGTGGCAAAGCTGCGCGGCTGCAAGGGGCGAACATTACCCGTGTTGTCGCGGGTCACGCCGTTGAACTCATCGGAGACGAAGGTGAAAGGCACGTTGTCTGTGGCAAGGACGTTGCGCAGCACTTGGAACATTGCGGCGCCGAAGCCGGCATGTCCCGACGGATACGCCGGAAACGGCGGCGTGAAGTTCAAGTTGGTAGTGTTGCTGGCCGGAGCACCGAGCGGAGTGAAGCCGACATCGCCAATGGTCAGCGCATTTCCATCGCCGGTCTGACTTGGCCCGGTTCCGGGATCGGACTCGCGGATGCCGCCAACGGGACGCCAGAAGTTGTAGAAGAACTTCGATTCCCAGATGGCGATACCAGCATCGGCCATGCTGATGTTGACGAGCGCCATCAGCCGCGCCAGCTCAATGCCGTTCAGCCCGCGTTCCTTGCCGATCTGCAAAGCAATCTGATTATAGAGACGTGGAGGAGCACCCAAACCCGGCACACCGTCGTAGGCCCAGTAGATGCCAATCCGACGCTGATTTTCCGTGCGGATCGTTGGCGTAATCACTCCATCGCCGCCGAGGGACTTGACTTCCGCGAACGAGTTGGCGTACTGAAGGCTGTCCAATAGTGGTGGTGGCGGCACGCGGAATTGATCGGAGCGGTCGAGGGCAAATGGCTTGACATTACGCCAACCGGCTCCAAGCGCTACTTGGCCGGGGTTGAGTGGGTCGGACCGCCACTAGCCGGCCTCGACGCCGGGCGTATAGGTCACGGGCAGATTCGCGCCATCGTTTGCACGCTGGGCAAGAATCGCGGCCGCAGCTTGCTGCCCCAAGAGTACTCCTTTGCTTCGCGCTGTGGTGTCGACGATACCCTGGAGGTCCTCTGCCAGACGTTGTCCAAAGGTCTGTGAGTGCGACGGATAGAGCGCAACCAGGGTATCGTGCGCTGCCTGCGCGACGGCCGCCTGAATTGACGTGCCCAGCGGTGCCGCGCTCAGGCTGGTGTAACTCTTATATCCACCGCTGATCGCGATGATGGCATCGAACATGGCGATATGCACGATGGCCAGGGCACGGCTAGAGCGGCCGGGTTCGAGCTGGTGGCCGAACGTACGCACCTCACCTACCTGTAGCGGCGTGTGATCAAGCGCGCCCGCGTCATTCGCAATCCGGTTCCAGCGTTGAACAGAAATTGATGCGGAATCCTCGCCGCCAGACGACGAAAGACAACCACCTAGGAGCAATACGCTGCAAAACACCATCACAAGGCCGCGCACCCGGCCAGCTAGAATGAACATAGAACACATATAACCTCCTCACGAGAAGTATCGAGGGTTTTGCTCGATAACGAACTTGGCGTCCCAACGTTTTCACTAGGGACGGATGCAAGTTAATGATTGACTGGCTGAAACTGAAGTTTTTATCCGGGCTTTGAGTCGGGCAATACCAAAGAGGTGCGCCAACAAACTGACCGCCGGCAAAAAGCGGCAACCACGCCGGGCAGGCGATAATGAAAGGAATGACGAAAACAAAAAATAAGCAATTTATGTGCCATGATCGTCTCACTTTTGTTATTTATGCATGTGAAAAATTACCGATCTGTGGCCAATTTGTCAATAGCCAATGTGATTTATCTCGCAAAAAATGGACGACTCGCCTTAAGCGCACGTCAAGCGTCTGGTTTTTTGGGGGATATGGGGAAGTTCCATAAGGCGGGCGGCGTCCCTTTCCCGATACCTTAAATGAACATCATGAGCGCGTGGCGGGACGACACAATGATCGTGATGAATACTGCTGGTGAGCCTGGGTTCCGGTAATATTCACAAAAAAAGGACGTGATTTTCAAATGTTTGCGCTTTTGCCCCCATATCTTGCCCTGTTGAAGAATAGGGTTCCCCGGCTGATGCTGCTGTTAATACTGTTTTGCACCGGTTTATTAAGCCCTGCCAGCGCGCAGTCTGCGTCGTCACCAGCCACCGTACCCGGCACCGGGCAAGCGCGCTGTTATGACGACGCCGGCCCGATTGCCTGCCCGGACCGCGGCCAGCCCTATTTCGGACAGGAGCCGGGCTTTCGGATAGCACCCCGCGGCTTGCGCGCCCATGATGATGCTACCGTGAGTGACGAGGTCACCGGCTTGACCTGGACTCGTGCCTGGTACGGGCCGATGAGCTGGGCGGAAGCGCAAAGCTTTGCCCAAACACTCACAATCGGCGGTCATCATGACTGGCGCTTGCCCAGCATCAAGGAACTCTACACGCTGATGGATTTTGGTCGTGGCTATTTTTCAGCGACAGCCGATACTTCGGTGCCTTTTATTGATACCTCGTTATTTGACTTTTCTTACGCCACAGGGACGCGTTTTATTGATGTGCAGGAGTGGTCAGCCACACCGTATGTGGCTACGACCATGAACCGTGATGCGACGATATTCGGGGTCAATTTTGCCGATGGACGTATCAAGGGTTACCCGCTTTATCGCCCCGGTTCGGGCGGCAGGCAGCCACAGGCTATGCGGGCGCGGTTTGTGCGCGGGCCAGGCTACGCCCTCAATCGGCTGAATGACCGGGGTGATGGCACCGTGACTGACACCAGCACCGGCCTGATGTGGCAGAAGCGGGATGACGGGGTGGGACGTAACTGGCGTGATGCGCTGGCCTATTGCGCCAGCCTGACGCTGGCCGGCCACCACGATTGGCGCCTGCCGCATGCCAAGGAACTGCATACTATCGTTGACTATACGCACGCCCCGGCCGCGACGGGTAGTGCAGCGCTGGTGCCGCCGTTGCAGACCAGCATCATCGAATCCTACTTCTGGACTGCCACCACCATTGCCGATGGTCCGTCCCATGCGAAATATGAGAAGGCGGTCTATTTTGCCTTTGGTCGGGCCTTGGGCTGGATGGCATTGCCGCCACGAACAGATCAGCGGCAACTCATGGATGTGCATGGCGCCGGTGCGCAGCGTGCTGACTTCAAGGCCGGAGACCCGACACGTTACCCCCAGGGCTTTGGCCCGCAGGGCGATGAGGTGCGGATTTTGAATCAGGTTCGTTGTGTTCGCCGCTTGTGACACAATCGGGCTTATGAAACGTCTTTCTTTCTGGATTAGTTTGGGGTTAGCCTGCCTGCTGAGTGCGATACTGGCTTTCTGGGGGGTACGCCTGGCTGAAAAAGCTCCACCCGTGATACCCCTGACACCGCCCGATGCGGCGCCCAAGCTTGACTACTCGCTTCAGGCGCGCCTGTTTGGCGCCGGCGTGCAAACAGGCGCGGTAGCCAATATCAGCATCCGCTTGGCTGGCGTTATTGCACCCGGTTCGGCTCAGGGCCGGGGTGTCGCCGTGCTGGCGGTTGAATCCAAACCCATGCGCGCCTATCGTACGGGGGATGAAATTGCACCGGGCATACGTCTGCTGCAAGTTCAGCCCACGCGGGTTGTGATAGAGCAAAACGGGGTGCGCAGCGAAGTGCTACTGCCTGTCTCTGCAACCCGTTCGGTAGCGGTCAACTGATAAAAATCGTAAGCGAGGTATCTGTCTGCAACAGACGACAACGCCAGCGACAGTCTGGGCGTTAATGGGCACAGGCTGGTTATTTCAACCCGCCCTTTACCGGAGAACGCAACATGAAAACCCGTTTGATTGCTTTGAGTCTGATGACAGTTTTTTCTGCCAGCGCCTGGGCCGCCGACCCTGCCCCTGCCAATGCCGGCGGGTCGAAACGCCACGAGACAGCGCAACGCTGGAAAGCCGCCGACACTGATAAGGACGGCGCCATCAGCAAGCAGGAGGCAGAAGCCGCCAAAATGCAGCATCTGAGTGGCAATTTTGACAAGCTCGACAGTAACAAGGATGGCAAAGTCACGCACGAGGAAATGCGCGCCGCCCGCAAAGCGCACAAAGCAGGAAAGCAGTAATCCCCGCCCAACCCGCCTGAACCTTTAACGCGGTTCGGGCGGATATACGCGCTCGTCCGGCAAGACGATATTTTCGGCGTAAGGATCGGCGCCCTGCAGGCGTTCATACACCGGTGTGAAATCGGGCGCAGTTGCCTCGAATAACTGTTCAATGCTCTCGATGACGAAATAGGTGTCCTGAAAACGGTCGATGTGGTAACGGCTTTGCATGACGCGGTCGCGCTGGAATGCTATTCGTTGCGGTCTTGGGTCGTGCAGGGCATAGACCGGCTCACTGTCCGAGCTCAAAATACCGGCACCATAAATGCGCAAACCTGAATCGGTCTTGATCAGACCAAACTCAACCGTGTACCAATACAGCCGTGCCAGACACTCCAGCGCGCCGCCATAGCGCGCCGGGTCTTGTTGTGCCAGCCGATGTGCTTTCATGCCACCGGCACCATAAGACTGCATATAGTCGGCGAATACCGGGTTGAACAGCAGCGGCACATGGCCAAAAAAATCATGAAAGATGTCGGGTTCAACGATGTAGTTGAACTCATGTTCCTCACGCAGCCACGTAGTGACCGGGAAGCGTCGTTGCGCCAGCAAAGTAAAGAAAGCCGCCTCGGGAATCAGCCCGGGAACAGCGGCCAGTTCCCAGCCGGTGGCACGGCGTAAACGTCGGCTGATGTCGTCAAACCGCGGCAGTGCCTGGTCGGCGTCGAGCCGCGCCAGCGCCTGCAAGAAATCCTCGCACGCCTGGTCACGAATATGTGCCGAGCGTGCCGCATACAGGTGCCGGTAACGCTCATGCTCGGTCGGCGTGTACGCGCCATAAGCCTGATCACAGGTCCAGTCCGGTGCCATGGTGGAGTAATCACCCCGCACCCCTTGGCCGGTGGCACCATAAGAAAGTTGCGCTGTTGTATCCATAGTGCTAGCTTAGTGCTTTTTAATTCTATTTATATTGCTTTTTTTGCTTTAAAAAGTATGAAAAAGGGTGATTTATGCCAAATATTCAAAATATGGAGTTGGATCGTACCGACCGGCGCATTTTGCAATTGTTGCAACAGGACGCACGCCTGACCAATCAGGACATCGCCCAGCGTGTCAATCTGTCGCCGTCTCCGTGTCTGCGGCGTATCAAACGTCTGGAAGAAGCGGGGGTCATACGTCAGTACGTCGCCATGCTCAACCCTGCCAGCGTGGGGCTGGGCGTGCTGGCTTATATCAGCGTGAAGCTCGAGAAATTGAGTCACAGCGACGGTGGAAAGTCGCCGCTCGACACCTTTAGAGCGGCCGTCAACACCTGGCCCGAAGTTGTGGCCTGCTACGCCATGACGGGAGATATGGACTATCTGCTGCGCGTTCACGTGGCCGATCTTGACCATTTTTCCCGCTTCGTCATGGATAAGCTGCTCAAACATCCAGCAGTGGCCGATGTCAAGTCCAGCTTTGCGCTTGAACGCATCAAAGACACCACGGCATTGCCGCTTTAGTCGCAGAAAAACACCAAACCCTTGCCCTCAGCCGGTCTCAAACCTATCATGCAACGCGTGACCCCACTTGATTTATACCGATCCGAGGACCTCGACGGCGACAATACCCGGCTCGCCTGGGACAGTTACGCCCGGCATTTTTTGCTGGATGGCGATTCCTGGCTCGGAGCCGCACAGTTACCCCCACAACTGCGCTTTCACTCTCGAACCTGTGGCGTTAGTGTCAAACCGGGGGCGGTACGCCTGCGCCATCTGGTACAGATCAATAGCGATCCGGTTTTCAGGGCTTTGGTCGAGGGACCTCAGGCCCGACCCTGGAGCGCATGGTTGATGTCGCTGGGCCTGGACGATTTGCTTGATGCAGTGCAGGTACCCGCTACAGGCCGTGCCGCACATCACCCACACTTGCGACTGTTGCGCAAGCAGGAGGAATGGGGTGACATCAGCCTGGGGGCGCGACGTTACCTGAGTGAAAATGGCTGGCAGACCTTCGAGCGCTATTACCGCGCCAATCTCGATGCCTTGATTCAGCTCAGGGATCAGCCCGGCAGTTTGTGCCGTGGCGTGCCGGTATTTCTGCATACCTATGCCTTGCCTACACCACGCAATGCCGCTGCCAGCGCGCAGGTTGGACCCTGGTTTTATCGAGCCGTTAAAGCCTATGCTATTCCGATTACCGACTGGGTGGGTGTGGCAGAACTACTCATGGAACAGTTCGCGCAATTACTCATGGCGCTGGGTACTGAAACCGGCCGTTATCCTAATTTACACGTTTATGACTCCTTACGTCACTGCTCTATCGAGCGTGCCGGGCTGGGCGAGAAAGGCGTTAGCGGAGACTGGGCGGATGAAATGCACCTGACCCCGGCAGGCTACGCCAAGCTGGCCTCGGGCTGGGTCGAGCATATAGAAAATCTTATGCAGCAAGCTGCGCTAGGCGCAGGGCACACACACCGCACCAGTGATCTGGTTCGGCCGGTAAGTCGTCAGACCCTTCAGCCCTGATTCCCAGGCACGCCAGTACAACTGCTGAAAGTCCTCAAACGGGTAGTCGGCAGCCACATTCACGGTTTTGGAAATGGCAGCATCCACGTACGGAGCCACCGCCGCTACCAGGTTCAAATGCTGTTGTGCTGATAAATCGAGCGCGGTCACAAAATAGGGCGGCAGGGTCTGTTGGCCGAATAAGTGTCGATAGCAACGATAAGCATGGTCTTCGACCACATACTCGCGCCATACCTCCCCGGTGTCACGCTTGCGCCGTCGCATCTGCCAGGCAAACACTGGCTCAATGCCATTGCTCACATTATCGGCAAATGCCAGGCTGATGGTACCAGCTGGCGCAACGCACAATAAATGCGAATTACGCAGCCCATGTTGCCGAATGGCCGTTTGTAGTTCAGGTGGCAACCGGGTGGCGAATGAAGTACCGCTCAAATAGGCCTCGGCCTGAAATAGCGGGAAGGCACCCTTTTCCTGCGCCAGTTGTACGCTGGCGCGATAAGCGGCATCACGCAGGGTCTGGGCCATTTGTGCCGCAGTCTGACACGCCTGTTCCGAGCCATACGACTGGCCCAGCATCAGTAGTGCATCACCCAGGCCGGTAAACCCCAGGCCTATGCGCCGTTTACGCAAGGCTTCCTGGCGCTGTTGTGGCAAAGGCCAGTGTGTCAGATCGAGCACATTGTCGAGCATACGCACCGCGTTAGCCACCAACTCGGGCAGACGCTCATAGGCCAGACGTGCCCGCTCGGTAAAGGGCTGTTGCACCAGCGCGCACAGATTGATCGAGCCCAGACAGCAGCAGCCATAATCGGGTAGTGGCTGTTCACCACACGGGTTGGTGGCTTGCAGGGTCTCGCAATAATGCAGATTGTTATCGGCATTGATACGATCAAGAAACAAAACACCCGGCTCGGCAAAGTCGTAGGTGCTTTGCATAAGCAACTGCCACAATTCACGTGCCCGTACGGTGGTATAAAGCCACCGACCGTCAGCGCGCAGTACCGCGTTATTCCAGTTCGCCCCCGGTTGGGCACCATGTACCAAAGCCCAATCGGCATCAGTCTGCACGGCCTGCATGAAGGCATCGCTAATGCCGACACTCAAATTGAAATTCCTGAGGCTGCCGTCACGTTTAGCGCGAATGAATTCGATAATATCGGGGTGATCTACGCGCAGTACGGCCATTTGCGCACCACGACGCGAGCCGGCACTTTCCACCGTTTCACAACTGGCATCAAAAATACGCATATAACTGACCGGCCCACTGGCGTTGCTGCCGGTACTTTTGACCAGTGCGCCCTTCGGTCTGAGCGCAGAAAAATCGTAGCCGACACCGCCGCCACGGCGCATGGTCTCGGCCGCTTCCTGCAAGGCAATATAAATGCCCGGCCGCCCATCAACGCTGCCGGAAATACTGTCAGCCACGGGTTGAACAAAACAGTTGATGAGCGTCGTCTGCAAACCGGTACCAGCCGCAGCATTGATGCGGCCACCGGGTATGAAACCGTGTTGCAGGGTTTGCAAAAAAACGGGTTCCCAGTGCAATGGGTCGGTTTCAACACTGGCCAAGGCTCGGGCGACGCGCTGCTGCACCTCGGCGATACTGGTCTCACCCTGACAGGTATATTTTTCCAGCAACACATCACGGCACAGTGTTTGCATGTTCAAGATCAGACTCCCGAGCCACCCGACTGCTGCACTATAGCAAGCAGAAAACGCCAGCGCCAGAACTGGCGCCAGAGAGCCGGGTCACATCAGGGTGACAGGCGCGCCGCAAAAAATGCCCAGGCGACTTCGGCAAACTCGATGTCGCGGTTTTGAATGCCGGTGACCGGGGTGGAGTCTTTTAGTACGATTTGACTCGAAACCGTATGGCCTGCACCGTCGAGCCGCCACCATTGCAGTGGTACTGCACCGGCGTAGTCAAAACGATTGGCCGGGCCACCATCAGTCAGATTGATTTCCACGACTGACGAGCTTGGCGTGGCACTGGACAGACCGTTGATCAATAGCCAGCGGTCGCGCGTGGCTTCGGCCGAGATGACCCGACCACGATTACACGAGCCACCCAGATTAGCAACACAGCCACCACTCCAGGGCATTTGCGTATCGGCAGTGCCATGCACGATCAGGATCGGCAGCGCGCGACTGGGGCCGGTGCTGCAAGCGCCGGGTTTCGGCGTTTGTGGCAGGCTGCCCGAGCTGGTAGCGACTGCGGCCACCAGATCGGTGCGGTTGAAGGCGAACGCATGCGTCATCTGCGCACCGTTAGAGCCGCCCGCCATGAACATGCGCGAGCCGGTCAGCCCGTACTCGGTGCGCACGCGTTCCACCAGCGCGGCCAGGAAACCGATGTCGTCGGCACCGCTGGACACGGTGTTGTCAGCGCGGCAATCATTCCAGCTGGGGTTGCCTGTCGTACCTGTATCCGCAAGCCCACCGGGGTAGACCACGACAAAGCCCTCACGATCAGCGACGCTGCGAAATACTGAAAGCGGATGCTGTCCGGTATTCGCTACATCCATGCCCTCGCCACCGCCGCCATGCAAGACCAGCACTACGGCTTTGGGCGTGCCGCTCAGCGTGGCTGGCACGTGCACACGGTACTGCCTGGTCACGCCATTGACGACGATGCTCTGATCTGTCAGACCGACCGGGTACGGGGTGGGTATGGGGGTTGGTGTCGAATTGACCGGGGCACTGCCGCCACCACCGCCACCACAGGCCGTGATTAGTAACAGTCCAAGGAGCAAAATACGAGTCCATAGGGCAAGCGGGTGCTTCATGAATCCTCCCAGGGGTGGCAGCTTCAAATGAGTTCGCGTAGCAACCCGGGATCAGGCTCAGGTCGCGTCGTATCACTAACGAAGCTGAAGACTCTTCGCTGACAGAGCTCATGCTTTATTACAATACTTACAACATCAATTACCTGATGAGTTCAGGTGGGCTAGAGGTCAGTTTGCCCCCAGTTCGCCTCGCCTTTGCTGCCGCTAGAGATGGGCTGTGGATTAACAGGTAAGGCATGATAAAGTCCAATAAAGTTGATAGAAACCATGCCCCAAATGAAAATGAATGAAGACTACTGCCCCCTTTGTGGTGGTGAAGGCAAGATCGTATTGTGTCAGCACGATGGTAAAACCGGCGCTGCGCTAACCAGTGCGGTCTGCACCGATTGCGGTCTGGTGCAGGTAGTGCCGCTGCCAGAACAGCAGGCGCTGGAAGCCTATTACAGTCAGAGTTATCGGCAGGACTACAAGAAGGTTGATGTGCCCAAACTCAAGCATGTATGGCGCGCTGGCAATAATGCCCTGTTGCGTCTGCCGCTACTGAAAAAAATACCAGCCCAGGCGCCCGGATTCTGGATGTGGGTTCTGGCGGCGGGGAGTTCGTTGCCTTGCTGAAACAGCGCAATTATCAACCCGAAGGCATCGAGCCGAATGTGGGCTATGGCAATTTTGCCCGTTCCAGTTATGGACTGCCGATTCATCTGGGCATGCTGGGTCAGGTACTGCAAAATCTGCAGCCCCAGTCCTACGATGTGATTACTGCCTTTCATGTGTTTGAACACGTGAACCGGCCAGCAACCTGGTTGAGCCAGATTCACCAGTTATTGAAACCGGGTGGGGTTTTGATTCTTGAGGTACCCAACATACTGCATACCCGATGCGCTCCGAATAATGTTTTTTTCAAGGCGCACCTGTTCCATTATTCGCCCAATACCCTGCGTGCCATGCTGGCCGGTCAGAGCTTCTCATGGCTTGATTCTGATACCGGTGAGCAGGAGGGCATCATTCGTATGGCGTTCAGAAAAGAGCAACAGCCCGATGCTTATTTTTATGACCGCAGTGCTGAAGTAAAGAAAATAATTGAGGCGCACGAAAAAAGAACCTAGTTCCACTATCTCTGCTCCATCCATGGCCTGAAAAAATTTGGCAACAGAATTCGGCAACTGATTCTGGAAAGACAATTGCCACAACAATACCCGGATGCGAAACAGCTACTTTCCCAGCTTTACTCACGCTGATGCCTGAACTGGCTTTGGGCTCTAGCGGTTTCGGCTAGCGCGGCTCCAGCCGCAGCAGTGCGCCTTGCGTTTCCGACAGCACATAAATGAACCCATCGGGAGCCTGTCTGACATCACGTATTCGACCCAGAGCAATGCGTTCTTCACGCTGGACCTGATTGCCCTGGAGTACCAGTCGTACCAGCCCCGGAGCCTGCAGGCTACTGATCAGCAATTGTCCGTTCCAGCGTGGGTAACGCGCACTGGTGACGAAGGTCATGCCAGAGGGAGCAATCGAGCGTGGGAGCCAGGTCCATAAAGGGGGTTCCATGCCGCTTTTGCTGCTGCCTTCGCCAATGCGTGTGCCTGACCCATAGTTCACGCCATGGGTTACAACCGGCCAGCCATAATTACGGCCCTGGCGAATGATGTTCAGTTCATCGCCGCCCTGCGGACCATGCTCATGCGCCCATAATTCTCCTGTCGTGGGGTGTAGTGCTGCCCCCTGTACGTTGCGGTTGCCGAGGCTGAATATTTCGGCACGTCTCTGAGAATCCAGGCGCATAATCTTGCCAATATGGTGCTCCGGATTTTGTGCTTCCTTCATCTGGCCGCGATCACCCAGGGTAATGAACAGGCGCCGTTCCCGGTCAAATACCAGGCGCGAGCCAAAATGTTGTCCTGAAGTCAGCTTGGGTTGTTGCTGAAAAATGATTTCAACGTCTTCCAGCCGGGTATTGGTACCGCGGCCTGCCAGCCGCCCGCGCGCCACTTCGGTACCGAAGCGGCCTCGGTCTTCCGCAGTGTAACTCCAGTACACCCAGGGCTCGCGTTCAAAGTCTGGATCCAGGGCAACGTCGAGTAAGCCACCTTGCCCATGCGTCGCGACCGCAGGTAAACCCGCGACCGGAGCTGGCAACAAGCGACCATTTTCAATGACGCGCAAACGACCGGCACGTTCGGTGACCAGGATGCGACCATCAGGCAAAAATGCCATGCCCCACGGCACCTCCAGGCCGGTTGCGACTGCTACCGGCTGCAGCCGGTAGTGCTCGGTATCCAGCACCGAGCCTGGCGGCTGAGCCGACAGCGCGCCCGGCAGCAGACACAATGTGATGAGCCGCCACGCCGGGCTGAAGCATAAGCGCATCATCGTTGCGCTACCAGTACATTGAAGTCGTCAATCCAGGTTTGTACCCGACGTACCGCCAGCCGCTTCTGGCTGATGTCGGTCAGGTTCGCCACCTGCGTCAGTAATAGCATCATCTGTTCGCGCGACTCATTGACCAGTGCCCGACGTTCCGGTTGCGGCGTGCTGCCCCAGGTATCGATCCAGGCCTTGAGCCGTTGCGTCAATACGGGAGCAGGGGGGCGCTCCTGAACCGCCCAGCGCATCAGGCCCAATAATTCGTCCTGACGGCGCAGGCGTTCGCTGTACCACAACTCGCCGCGCAATGGTCGGGCATCACTCCAGCGCCGTATCTGTTCACGCTGCGCCGCATTGAAGTCGCCGAACCAGCGTTCCAGTTGTGTCATCAGGCGTTCATGGCGTCGGGTTTTTTGCGCCTCATCGTTGCCCGCCAATTGTTCTTCACGATAGTCGCGATTGCTTTTGTCGAGCCGTTGCCTGAAATAGGTGACTTGTTCCGGGCGCAGGCCCAGCATCAGATCTGCCAGCATCGGCGCGGCCATATGTGCGGTGCGGGTCAGCGAGGCGCGCAGGCTGTCGTTCAAGGCCTGCACCTGCTCTATCTGGACCGGGGCTTGCAGACCTTGCTGTACCCGAGCCAGTTCCTTGCTGTATAGCGGCAATTCGTTTTGGCGATGCCAGCTGACGAGCCGCTTCAGCGACTCGCGCCAGACCGCTTCCTGTTCGCTGTCCAGATCAAGATAACTGTCGGCAAAATACAAAGCCAGCGTATCGGCCTGGTTATAGCCTAGCCGTACTGTACTGCAGGCCGACAGCGCCAGCACCAGCACGACCCAGCCGTAGCCGCGGATGTTATGCTTGAGCCTCAGGGTTTTGAATAGCATCACTTTCACCTCATACAGATTTTCATGCCGCCGACTTTCAATATCGTGATACTTGCCGCCGGAAAAGGCAAGCGCATGCACTCGGATCTACCCAAGGTTTTGCATCCGCTGGCGGGACGGCCTTTATTGCATCATGTCATACGGACTGCACTGACCTTGCAGCCGGCCAGCCTGACCGTAGTCATAGGTCATGGTGCTGAACAAGTGCGGACACTCACTACGGCTTTTGACCTGCAATGGGTTGAGCAGGCCGAGCAACTGGGAACCGGTCATGCGGTGCAACAGGCCTTGCCCTGCTTGGACGAGTCGTACCCGACATTAGTTCTGTACGGCGATGTACCCTTGACGCGCGCCGCCACTTTACAGGCACTGGTGCAGGCCGCCGGTCAGGATCAACTGGGTATTCTGACGGTGACGCTGGCCGACCCTACGGGCTATGGCCGCATTGTGCGCCACCCCGACGGGCAGATTCTGCGCATAGTCGAACAGAAAGATGCCAGCGCCGCCGAGCGCGCCATTCAGGAAATCAATACCGGCATCATGGTCGTGCCAACCCCGTTCCTGAAACGTGCGCTGGGCGCTCTCAATAATCACAATGCCCAGGGCGAGTATTACTTCACCGATATTGTCGCGCTGGCGGTGGCTGAGGGCTTGACCGTCTGCGCTACGCATCCGACTGAGGTCTGGGAAGTGGAAGGCGTCAATTCCAAAGTGCAACTGGCGGCACTGGAGCGCATACATCAGCGCAATCGGGCGCAGCAGTTACTGGAGCAGGGCGTGACTCTGGCTGACCCGTCGCGACTTGATGTACGCGGCGAACTGGTCTGCGGGCGCGATATTTTTATTGATGTGAACTGTATTTTTGAAGGACAGGTGACACTGGCTGATGGCGTTTCCATCGGGCCGAACGTGGTACTGCGTGATGTCAGTCTGGGCCGCGGCACTCGTGTGGCTCCCTTCAGCCATATCGACGGCCAGGGCCAGGTCATTCAGGTTGGGTCAGAGGCCAGCATTGGGCCGTTCGCGCGCTTGCGACCGGGCACACATCTGGCGGACCAGACCCACATTGGCAATTTTGTTGAAATAAAAAACAGCCAGATCGGTCATGGCTCCAAGGTGAATCATTTATCGTATGTGGGCGATGCCGAGCTAGGAGCGCGGGTCAATATGGGTGCCGGTACCATCACCTGTAATTACGATGGCGTGAACAAGCACAAAACCCTGATTGAAGATGAAGCCTTTATCGGCAGTGATACGCAACTGGTGGCGCCGGTCACGGTGGGCAGAGGAGCGACTATCGGTGCCGGCACCACTCTGACCAAAGATGCTCCGGCAGGAGAACTTACGGTGTCACGTAGTCGTCAGGTGTCAGTACCGGGCTGGAAACGCCCGGCAAAAAAATAGTACGCGAATTGGTGGGCCATCAAGTGGCTGAGGTAATTCCAAACCGTGAGGCCACTGCATCCATACTAAGCCTGAAGCCTTCAGCGTCATCGGCGCTTAACTGCCCGTTTTTTTGCCAGAAATCTATCGAGGCTTTGATGCGCTTCATCAGGTCGTCGTTCCAGCCGGTTTTTTCGATATGAGCGATAGCAGCCGGAATCTGATCGACGGTAATACTGTTGCGTTGTCCTGATTGTTTGCGCCGGTGCTGATCGAGCAGTTCCTGTACCCGCTCCAGAATCCGCTCCTCCAGACCGGGCGTTTTTGCCAGCCGGGTGGCGACGGCAATACCGGCATCGGCACGGTTATGGTTAAAGCTGGCTTCCAGAACTTGCAGTTGCAGCCGCGGCGAAATGGGGTAATCGGATTCATCCAGTATTTGCAGCAGCCGGCCTACGGCAGCGTCGGCTTTCGGCCGGAGTCCCATCTGCATGGCCTGCTGGTACTCAATAATGGTGCTGATGAATTCCTGTTCGGGGTGCCCTTTCATCAAGCGGCGCTGGTCAGCAGCTACTTTTTCAGCCTGGTCAAATTTTCCTTGTGCCGCCAGCACATTTGACAAGCTGGCCAGGTCATTGCCTTCCAGCATTGACGTATCGCGTACCCGTTCCACCACCTGTTTCAACAGTCGTTCGGCTTTGGGTAAATTACCGGTACGCTGAGCCAGATCTGCCGTACGCCGTAATCGCTTGACGTTGAGCGAGGAGCGCTCACCGGCCTTTTCCAAAACTTGCAGCGCTTCGTCGTCTTTACCCAATTCTTCCTTGACCAGCGCCAGCATATCGTAAGCCGACAAAAATTCCTGCCGCGTCTCCACCAGCGAACTCAGTATTTCTTCAGCTTCCAGTACTCGTCCCTGGCGCTGGCGAACAATGGCAAGTCCCATTAGTGCCCAGGGTACAGCTTTTACAGCCAGAACATGAACCAGCAACTCTTCGGCATCTGTGGGTCTGCCGATCGAGGTATAGATATCAATCGCCAAACGGTAGCCATCGGCCATGAAGCGTTTATGAACTTCGGCAATATGCAAACATTCGTGCACCGCCGCTTCATAGTCACACTTTTCCAGTAAGGTATAGGCGTGATCAAAGATACGTTTTTTTTCATTGGCACGCACCAGGCGCAAGCGGAATTGTTCAGTGGTAAAGGGTTTGATCAGATAATCGTCCGGGGCAAACTCGGCCACCGCCACTACTTGTTTGTAGGCGCGTTCGGCGGTGATCATCATGAAAATGGTTGAGAGCGGGATGAGTTTTTGGGCGCGCAGTTCTTCCAGTACCTGTTGCCCATCGCGTATTTCATCGAGCAAATATTCACATAAGATGACCTGCACCTCGCGCTGCGATACGGCACGCAATACTTCCTGGCCACTGGTGGCGTAATGAACAGACTCGGCACCCAGGGTATAACAGGTATCGCGCATTACGCTGCGCGTGACATTGTTTCGGTCTGCTATCAATATACGCTTGCCTGCCAGCGGGCTCAGGTTCGATGTGGTTTCAGTAATGGCGGCGTGCATGTCATGAGTACAAATAAAATTTCACATAGGCGGTATAACGGCCTGGCGAGATCATTCTTGAGTTTGTCGAGCAGTTCCAGTTCACCGAAACGAGGGCGACTTATGGGCTTTACTTGGGGAATGCGCTTCAGGCTGATAGGCTAGCGGTATGACAACATCGTTAAATGACGGCGTGAAAAAGCGCGAGGTACTGGCCTGGGCCAGCTATGACTTTGCCAATTCGGGCTATACCACTGTCGTTCTGACCGCCGTGTTCAATGCCTATTTTGTGAATGTGGTCGCACAAGGCACGGCCTGGGCTACTTTCGCCTGGACCCTGGCCTTGTCGCTGTCTTATGCGCTGGTCATGCTGACCCTGCCCAGCCTGGGAGCCTGGGCTGACCAGCATGCGGCCAAAAAGAAGGTGCTGGTGTTATCAACGCTGGGCTGCATTCTGGCGACGGCGGCACTGGCTTGGGCACAACCTGGCATGCTGGCCTTGGCGGTGCTGGCCATCGTCTTGTCCAACTGGTGTTATTCCATAGGAGAAACCTTCATCGCCGCCTTCCTGCCCGAACTGGCCAGACCCGAGGCGCTGGGGCGCGTATCGGGCTGGGGCTGGGGCATAGGCTATCTGGGCGGGCTGTTATGTCTGGGTCTGTGTCTGGCCTATGTTTTTCATGCCCAGGCCCGATCGCTACCAGCCACCCATTATGTGCCCGTCACCATGCTCATTGTCGCCGCCGTCTATGGGGTGGCGGCGTTACCCACCCTGCTGCTGTTGCAGGAGCGGGCGCAGCCGCGTGCCGCCCAGAGCCTGGGCCTATGGCATTTATTGCGTGAAGTACGCCAGTTTCACGCCTTTTACTGGCTGCTGTGGTGCGCGCTGTTTTATCAGGCTGGCATTGCCGTTGTCATTACTTTGGCCGCTATCTACGCGCAGGAAGTCATGGGTTTTACGACCGCCAAAACCATGATGCTGATTCTGGCGGTCAACATCACGGCTGCGATAGGCGCTTTCAGCTTTGGTTATGCTCAGGACGCGCTGGGGCATCGGCGTGCGCTGGCACTGACTTTGTGGGCCTGGCTCGCCATGACTACGCTGGCAGCGTTGAGTCAAAGCGAGCTGGCATTCTGGGTCGCCGCCAATCTGGCCGGCTTGTGCATGGGTTCAAGCCAGTCGGCCGGACGTGCCATGGCCGGCCTGCTGGCACCATCAGAACGGCGTGCCGAGTTTTACGGGTTATGGGCTTTTGCCACGCGCCTGTCCTTCATTCTGGGGCCTTTGACCTACGGCACCCTGACCCTGGTCACGAATAATAATCATCGCCTGGCCATTGGTCTGACGGGCGTTTTTTTCCTTATAGCACTAGGCCTGTTGCGTCGGGTGCGGATGTGAGGTGAAGCGGCTGGCGCGATCTTGCTCCAGATCAAGCCGGCTCACCACGAACTATGCTCCAATGGCACCATGAGTGCCCGTGCTCCGGTTTTTGTCCTGCGTCATTTGTGCCGCGACTATCGCATGGGCGAGGTGCTGGTGCACGCTCTGCACGATGTCAGTCTGGAGTTGTATCAGGGCGAGTTCGTGGTTTTGCTCGGCGCCTCGGGCAGTGGTAAATCGACCCTGCTCAATCTGATCGGCGGGCTGGATCGACCGACTGCGGGCACCATTGACTATCTGGATCATCGCCTGACCGACGCCAGTGAGCAGGAATTGACGCGATTCCGGCGCGAGCATGTGGGTTTTGTATTCCAGTTTTACAACCTGATTCCGAGCCTGACCGCGCTGGAAAACGTGGCGCTGGTGACCGATATTGCGGCTCAACCCATGAGTGCCGAACAGGCGCTGGCGCTGGTGGATTTAAGCGAGCGCCAGCACCATTTCCCAGCGCAATTGTCGGGCGGTGAACAGCAGCGTGTCGCCATTGCCCGTGCCGTAGCCAAGCGCCCGGATGTGCTGTTGTGCGACGAACCGACCGGAGCGCTGGACTATGCCACCGGCAAGCGTGTGCTGGAAGTATTGCAGCACGTTAATCAAACCCTGGGAACGACGGTGGTGGTCATTACCCACAACGCCGCCATTGCCGCCATGGGCGACCGGGTGTTGCACATGACCAGCGGCAGCATCAGCCGGGTTGAACACAATACGGTCAAGGCGCAGCCGGGGGACTTGCAATGGTAAGCAGCGCCGAACTGGTTGCGGCGGCACCCCAAAGACGCCACTGGCCAGTTTTGTACCGCTTGTTGTGGCGCGAGGGGTGGCGTTATCGTGGCCAGGTGCTGGCGGCATCGCTGGTCATGGCCTGCGGTGTCGCCAGCGTAGTGGGCATGATGGGTACTGGCAATGCCTTGCGCCAGGCGCTGCAAAGTTATTACGACACCCAGCGTTTTCCCGATTTGTTTGTTAATCTGAAGCGGGCTCCCGACTCTTTGACTGAGCGTGTGGCGGCCTTGCCGGGGGTCGCCAGTGTCGAAAGCCGGGTTATGACCGAGGCCTTGCTAGACCTGCCGGGTCTGAGCGAACCGGCTACCGGCCGTTTCATTTCGCTGCCGCGTGAGCCGGGCGCTGGGCATAATCTTTTGTTCCTGCGCGCGGGGCGTTTGCCCGAACCCGGTGCCAGCGACGAAGTGGTGAGCAGCGAGGCCTTTGCCCAGGCGCACGGCTTGCAGGCCGGTGCCACCCTTCGAGTCCTGCTCAATGGCCGCCTGAAAAATCTGCGCATCGTTGGTGTGGCTTTGTCACCCGAATACATTTACGAACTGCCACCCGGCGCCATGCTGCCGGACAACCGCCGTTTCGGCGTGTTCTGGATGAGTCGTGACGCGCTCGCCAGCGCGCTTGATTTGCAGGGCGCTTTCAACGACCTGAGCGTGCGTCTGCTGCCCGAGGCCTCAGTGCCGGAATTGCTGCGTCAGCTCGACACCCTGCTCGGGCGCTATGGCAGTCTGGGCGCTTATACCCGTCATGAGCAGTTGTCGCACCGTTTTATCAGCGATGAATTGCGTCAGATACGCATGACCTCGACCCTGTTCCCGCTGGTATTTTTTGGCGTCGCGATTTTTTTGCTGCACGTCATTTTCAGCCGCATGGTGCAGTTGCAGCGTGCTGATATTGGTCTGCTCAAAGCCTTCGGTTATTCCAATGCCGATGTCGGCGCGCATTACCTGCGCCTGTCGTGCCTGGCGATTACGCCGGGGCTGGTGTTGGGGGTGCTGGCAGGCTGGCGTCTGGGGCATGGCTTTGTGGGGCAATACCAGGACTTTTACCGCTTTCCGGCTCTGCAGTTTCAGCTGGAAGCCTCTATTGTGGCCTGGGCGCTGGCGGCTGGCTTGCTGGCCGCCGTGCTGGGGGTGTGGGGCGCGGTCTTGTCTGCGACCCGTTTGCCGCCAGCCGAGGCCATGCGCAGCCCGGCACCGGCGCGGTTTCGTCCCGGCTGGCTCGAACGCTGGGGTCTGGTGCGCGCCCTCAGCCCGGTAGCACGCATGATCTGGCGCAACCTGGCACGCCGCCGCTGGAAAGCGGCGGTGTCGGTGCTGGCCATGGCCTGCGCCGTGGCGCTACTGGTAGCAGGCGGATTTTCGCTCGACGCCATACGCAGCATGATACGGCTGCAATTTGAAGTGGTGCAGCGTGAACATATGACCGTAGTATTTCGCCAGCCGCTGAGCGCCAGTGCGTCGCAGGCGCTGGCCAGCCTGCCCGGCGTATGGCGGGTCGAGCCGTATCGGCAGGTGCCGGTACGCCTGCGTTATGGCGCGCAGGAACAGCGCGTGGCTTTAACCGGCCTGAGCGCTGACGCCGAGTTGCGCCGACTGGTCGATGCCCGTGAAAGTCCAGTCCACCTGCCCGAGACCGGACTCATACTGACGCGGCAACTGGCGCAGACGCTGAATGTGCAAACCGGCGACTGGCTGCAGGTGGAAGTGCTGGAAGGGCGGCGCCAGGTGCGCCAGGTACGGCTCAGCGGCTATAGTGATGAAATTTTAGGCATAGCAGCGAATATGTCTCTGCCTGCCCTGAACCGTCTGCTGAACGAAAGTGCCAGTGTTTCCGGCGCATTTTTGTGGGTCGATGCGGCCGAGCTGGAGCCTTTGTACCAGCAGCTTAAGCGCCTGCCGGTGGTGGCCTCGGTCATGGTACGCGAACCCATGCTCAACAGCATTAACGAGATGTTGCAACGAACCGTGATTGGCCCGGCACTGATCAATGTGCTGTTTGCCTGCGTCATTGCTTTTGGCGTGGTGTATAACAGTGTACGCATTGCGCTGTCCGAGCGTGGCCATGAGCTGGCCTCGCTGCGGGTACTGGGCTTTACCCAGCGCGAGGTGGCCAGTATTTTGCTGGGCGAACAGGCACTGCTGGTCGTGCTGGCGCTGCCGCTTGGTGCCGGTCTGGGCTGGCTGTTATGTGCCTGGTTTTCCCAGGCCATGAGTTCCGATCTGTTTCGTCTGCCGCTAGTCGTACAGCCCTCAAGCTATGCTTTTGCTATTCTGGTCATAGTCGTGGCGACGACGGCCTCGGCCTTGCTGGTGGCGCGACGTTTGCGCCAACTGGACCTCGTTGCAGTACTGAAAACACGTGAATAAAGACAGGTCACTTAGCTCATGAAACTTTCGTTCGCTCATTTCTCCTGGTCATGGGAACGCCTGTTCTGGATAGTCACGACGGGGCTGATTGCCGCCTTCGTGCTGTATGCCTACTGGCCCAAGCCGCTGCTGGTTGACATGGCGACCGCTACCGAAGGCCCGCTGCGCGTGGTGCTGGAACAGGAAGGCGAGGTGCGGGCGCATGACCGTTACCTGGTTTCGGCGCCGGTGTCGGGGCGGGTACAGCGTATTGAGCGCCATGCCGGTGAGGAGGTGCGTCAGGGGGAAGTGCTGGCTGTATTACTGCCCTTGCCTTTGTCGGCACTGGAGCGCGAACAACAACAGGCGCGACTGGCAGCGGCCGAGGCAGCCGTGCGCGAAGCCGAGCAGTATTTGCAACAGGCGCAGGCCGAGGCCGCCCAGGCCGAGCGTGAGCGAATGCGCACCCAGGATCTGGTCGCGAAAAAATTCCTTGCGCCACAGGTCGCAGAACAATCACGCCTGGCGCTGCTCACCAGCCGGGCGCAGGTCGAAGCGACCCAGGCGCGAATTAAAGTCTTGCAGTACGAAAGCCAGGCCTTGCGCAGCGCATTGCAGTTGCAACAGCGCCCTGGCAGCGCCGCCTTGTCATTGCGCGCACCGGCCAGCGGCAAGATTTTGCGCGTTGAAAGTGACAGTGAGCGTGTAGTCGCGGCCGGAACGCCCTTATTGACCCTGGGCAACCCGCAGCGCATGGAAATTGTGGCCGATGTCTTGTCGCAAGACGCGGTGCGTTTACGCCCGGGCATGGTGGTGGAAATACGGCAATGGGGCGGCAGCGGGGTTTTGTCCGGACGGGTACGTACGGTAGAGCCTTATGCCATCACGAAAGTGTCGGCGCTGGGCATAGAAGAAAAGCGCGTCAATGTTATCGCTGACCTGGAACGTCTGCCGCCCGAACTGGGCGATGGTTACCGGGTGGAAGTGGCGTTTGTGGTATGGGAATCGGCACAGGTGCTGAAAGTACCGGCCAGTGCCCTGTTTCGGCGTGGCGCGCAGTGGGCGGTATTTGTGCGACAGCAAGGCCGGGCACGCGAACGGCTGGTACAGATCGGCGAGCGCAACGCCGATGAAGCGCAGATCGTGCAGGGCTTACAGGCCGGGGAAGAAGTCTTGATGTACCCCGGCAATCAGGTTCGGGACGGCACTCGCATCAGCCCCAGCCCGCGCCGTAGTGGCGCGGCGCGCTAGACCGGGTTTAATGCTGGGGTGCGGTTTTAATCAAACCTTCTGCCACCATTGCCGCATGCACCATGGGCCGATGCGCCACACGTTCAGAAAACGCTTTCAGCACCGGCCATTGCTCCAGGTTGACGCCCACATAATGACACCAGCGCAAGACGGTGAATAAATAAGCATCGGCCACGCTGAAGGCGTCGCCCAGCAAATAGGCGCGCTCGCCGAGTGACTGACTGACAAAATCAAATTTTTTGGCTAAGGCGGCACGATAGGCTTCCTTGGCGTCATCACTGGTGGCCGGGTTGAACAAAGGGCTGAAAGCCTTGTGCAATTCCGAATTGATATAAGTTAGCCACTCGATCAGGCGATAGCGTTGCATTGTGCCCGCAGCGGGTGCCAGGCCGGACTGCGGTGCGCGGTCGGCAATGTATTGCACAATGGCCGGACCCTCGGTCAGCAAACTGCCATCATCCAGCTGCAAGGCTGGTACATAGCCTTTCGGGCTCAGACTGCGAAAATCGCCGCCTGAAGCCAGCGCCTTGGTTCTCAGATCGACTTTCTCCAGGCTGAAGCTCAGACCTGCTTCACGCAGGGCAATATGCGGTGACAGGGAGCACGCTCCCGGCGAGTAATACAGTTTCATACGGTTTCTCCTTCGTTAAAAGCAAAAGCATCCAGCGCCAGAATGCGATAGGACATTTCATCATTCAGTCGTTCCACCTGCGCGACTTCAACATCACACGCGCCCCAGGCCACGAACAGCGGCATGAAATGTTCCTCGGTCGGGTGCGCACGAGCGGCATGCGGCGCCTGGCGCCGGTAATCCAGCAGTGCGCTGACATCGCGTGCTTGCAGTCGCGCCATGATCCATTGACGGAACTCTTCAGCATACAGCTCGGAGCCCGCCTGCATCGGCAAAAGGCGGTAGTGCTGAAAAAATTCATGCAGATTATGTGTCAAAGACCCGGAACCAATAATCAACACTCCCTGTTGGCGCAAAGGGCGTAATGCCTGGCCCAGGGCGAGTTGCTGCGCCGCCGGCCAGGCTGGCAAGGACAATTGCAACACCGGAATATCGGCTTGCGGGTACATCCAGCGTAACGGCACCCAGGCGCCATGATCGAGTGTGCGCTCCTCATCCAGCGTGGCGTCCAGACCGGCCTGGCGCAACATCTGCTGTAGCTCTGCGGCCAGCTCGGGCGCGCCGGGTGCCGGGTAGTCGAGGCAATGAAGTTCCGGGCCAAAGCCAGAAAAATCGTGCAGCGCCTGTTGCTGTCGTCGTGCGCTAATGCGCAGCCCCGACGTCATCCAGTGCGGAGAAACAATTAGTATTGCCTTCGGGTGCGGCCAGCGCTGGCCGATGCGTTGCAGCGCCGGTCCGGTGCGACCCGGCTCCAGCGCCAGACTGGGTGCGCCGTGGGAAATGAATAATGTGGGCAACATATGAGAAAGATAAACAATAAACCGGCCAAATCGAAATTTATCATTGGCGATTTCATTTTTTAAAGTATGAACCAGATACGCACTCTTGAAACTTTTGCCAGCGGTTGAATTGGACAGTTTCGTGCCTTCCCCGACCCACCGCCTTGGGAAAACTGGCAAACCGGCTGATTCCGGCGTAAACTGACCTGTTCGGATCCGGGCAAGGCCCGGCTCGAGCAAGGGGGGACGCATGTCAGACATTTGGCAGCAAACTTGGGGCCTGCAGGCAACCAATGCCCTGCCCGGTCTCGACCTGGCCTGGCGCACCCATTGGGCTCTGCTCGACATCTGGACCGCCAATCAGCTCAGTGCTGACGAGCTCAACCTGCGCACCCAGAACCGCTTGCAACAACTGGTCAAGCATGCTTTGCACCACTCGCCGTACTATGCGGCGTACTGGCGCCATGCCGGCCTGCACGAGCTGGCATCACTGCCGCCGGTGACCAAGACCGATCTGATGCAGCACTTTGACGACTGGTGCTGCGACCGGCGCGCCACACGCAAGGCGGTCGATAAGTTTTTGCAGCGACCCGACAGTCTGGGGCAGGCATTTCTGGGTCGTTACGCAGTCTGGACCAGTTCCGGCACCACCGGCGAACCGGGCATTTTCGTGCAGGACGACAATGCCCTGGCAGTGTATGACGCCTTGCAACTGGCGCGCTTTCGCGGCCTTGACCTGCCGTCGCGTCTGGCCTTGCATGGCTTCATGCACGAACGCACTGCCCTGGTCGCCGCCACCGGCGGGCACTTTGCCGGTGTCAGCACCTCGGCGCGCCTGCGTTCGCGCTACCCGTGGATGGCCGGTAGCCTAAAAACCATTTCACTGATGCAACCCTTGTCCGATCTGGTACAGGCTCTGAATGAATTTCAGCCTACCCATCTGGCGACCTACCCGACCGCAGCACTGGTACTGGCTGAAGAACAGCAGGCCGGGCGCTTGCAGATAAACCCGACTGAAATCTGGACCGGGGGCGAGCAGTTATCTGCCGACATGCGCAAAGTCATCGAGGCCGGGTTCGGTTGTCGTGTGCGTAATGATTACGGTGCGTCTGAAGCCATGAGTCTGGGCTACGAATGCAGGCACGGACAACTGCACCTGCATGCCGACTGGATGATCTTGGAGCCGGTAGATAAAAATTATCAGCCGGTGGCGCCGGGGGAAATTTCGCATACCGTCCTGCTGACCAATCTGGCGAACCGGCTGCAACCGCTGGTGCGTTATGACCTGGGCGACAGCATACGCATGAGCACCGCTGCCTGCGCCTGCGGCAGCCGCCTGCCGGTATTCCAGGTGCAAGGGCGTAGTGACGACCTGTTGCAGCTCAGGAACGGGCGCGGCAGCGTGGTAAAGATATTGCCGCTGGCACTCGAGACCGCACTCGAAGAAAATGCGGGGCTGACCCGTTTTCAGATCATCCAGACTGGGGCTGACTGCCTGCAAGTTCGGCTGCAAGACCCGCAGGACAGGCAAGTCTGCGAACAGGTGCTGACCCGGTATTTGCAAGAGCAGGGTATTACTGGCCTGAAAATTGAACATGACCGGCACCCGCCGCAAGTCGAGCCGCGCAGTGGAAAACTGCGCCGCGTCTTGTACCGACCGGCCAAAGCCCGGCGCCCAACCCGACGCCCAGCGCCAGACATGAGTTGAGACTAGGCCAACGCGCCAATGTCAACGCGGCAATGCCAGGCCGTGTATAGTATTCGTATGGTTACCCATCACCCCGAAACGCAAAGCTTTGACCTTACCGTTGACGGCCAGCATTGTTATGTGCGCTACGTCATGAACGGCCCGGTCATGGCGCTGACCAGTACCCAGGTGCCAGCCGCGGTGGGCGGGCGTGGTATTGCAGCCGAGCTGGTCAAGGCGGCACTCGACTATGCCAGCGCCCAGCAGTTAAAAATACAGCCGGTCTGTTCTTATGTCGTCACCTACCTGCAACGGCACCCGGAATATCAGACACTGGTCGCGGCCCACTAAGCGCGCTGTTTCAGCCGACGCGCATCGTGCTTTGGTATGACTACTTCCACCGCGCAAGCCCCAGGTGCCTGCCATGCTAAAATTTTGCGCATGAGAAAAGCAGGTTTGCGAACCCAAGGTCTGAGGCAGCGACTGGCGGCATGGCTGGCGCTATTTGCCTTGTGTCTGCACGCGCTCGCGCCCAGCCTTTCCCATGCGGCCGCCTACGGTTCAGGTAAAAATGCCTGGATAGAAATTTGTTCCAGCGCTGGCAGTCTATGGCTCAAGGCAGACCCGGCACACACCGGGGTAGATACCAGTATTCAGCACTGCCCTTATTGCAGTCAGGCCTCTCATGCTCCGGTCGTGCCAACATCTTCATTGTCGTGGCTGCCGCCGTCGCCTCGGTCTTTCCTGGTTTCTTTTATTCCTCAGCCGTTCCCGGCCAGCGTCATCTGGCCCAGCGCCCAGGCGCGCGCACCACCCTTGCAGTCCTGAAAAGCATCCCCTTTTTTGTTTCCCGTGATGTAACGGGCTCACTCTTTTTCTCAGGACTCATCATGAAATCAAATTTTTTTCTGGCCAGCGCCATGCTGGTCTGTTGCTCTGCCGCCTGGTCGCAAACCTCGGTCTCTGAACCGTGGGTACGCGCTACTGTTCCACAACAAAAAGCCACGGGCGCTTTTATGAAGCTGCACAACGCCCAGGGCGGGCGCCTGGTCGAGGCCAAATCGCCAGTGGCAGCCATCGTCGAAATTCATGAAATGCGCATGGACAACAATGTCATGAAAATGCGTGCTATTAGTGGGCTCGATTTACCTGCGGGCAAGGCGGTCGAGCTGCAGCCGGGCGGTTATCACATTATGCTGATCGACCTGAAACAACAGGTCAAAGAAGGCGACAAGGTGCCCCTGACCCTGGTGATTGAAGGCAAGGACAAACAACGCGAAGTCGTTCAAGTTCAGGCCAGCGTCAAGGCCCTGAACAGCGCAAAATCATCGGATCACTCCCAGCACCAGCACCACCGGCACAAGCACTAAGGGGGGCGCCATGAAACAAAATATATCTTCTGCCGCACGGCCAGTGCGGCAGGTGCTAGCGTTCGCCCTGTTTGCTGCTACGCTCTTGCCGCTGGCGCAAGCACAGAGCCCCAGCACCAGTGCCGAGGCACCGACTAAAACCCTGGGTGTGGTCACCATCACGGCGGGACAGCCCACCTCGTTGCCGACACAGATACCGACGACGATGGAAGGCAGTACCCAGGAGCAGATTGAAAAAACCGTCAATGCCACGGACAGCCAGGATGCGATCAAATATTTTCCCAGCCTGCTGGTACGCAAGCGCTACGTGGGCGATTACAACCATGCGGTATTGTCTAGCCGTGCTTCGGGTACCGGCAACAGCGCCCGCTCGGCGGTCTATGCCGATGGCATCTTGCTGTCCAATTATCTTGGCAATGGCGCGACCTATACGCCACGCTGGGGCATGGTGACGCCCGAGCAAATAGAACGTGTCGATGTTATGTACGGCCCGTTTTCTGCGGCTTACCCAGGTAACTCAGTGGGCGCCGTAGTGGACTACGTTACTCGCATGCCAAAAAATTTTGAAGCTCATGCCAAGGTATCAACATTGGCTCAACCATTTAAGCTGTACGGTACTGATGCCACCTACCAAGGTCGGCAAGTCAGCGCCTCGTTAGGCAACAAAAGTGGCGACTGGTCGTGGTGGCTGAGTATTAACAGCACCGACAGCGAAGGACAGCCGCTGGTATTCGTCACCCGCACCCTAGCCTCGGGCACCCCCGGTAACGCCGGCACCCCGGTCACGGGCGCGGTGCCAGGACAGAACAGCCGCAATCAGGACTGGTTCATACTGGGCACGACAACCCAGTATCGCACCCGGCAAGATCATATGAAGGTCAAGCTGGCGTATGACATAACGCCGACTGTCAGGGCGCACTACGTACTGGGCTACTGGCAAAACGACGCCCAGGCCAGGCCACAAAGCTATTTGCGCGATACGGCAGGCCGCGAAGTTTATAGTGGCCCCATCAACCTCAACGGGCGCTCTTATACCCTGGCGGCAACAGACTTTAGCGCCAGCAATGAAAAACTGGAACACTGGATGCATGGGCTATCGGTCAAAAGCCGTAGCCAGGGCACCTGGGACTGGGAAGTTGCCGCCAGCCGCTACGACTACGGTACAGACCAGGCACGCCGTTCGACCAGCGCCTTGCCGAATGCGCTGAATGGCGGCAGCGGCATTATCACTGACCAGAACGGCACTGGCTGGAACACTTTGGCGCTGAAAGGAATCTGGCGACCGCAAGGCGTGCGCGGTGCCCATGTGGTCGATTTTGGCTATCAACAGGAAAATTACCGCTTGCGCCTGTTACAGCAAAACATTAGCGGCAACTGGCTCAGCGACCCGGGTGGCAGCCTGAATACCGACGCCGGCGGTAAAACGCAATTGCGAAGTCTTTATGCCCAGGACACCTGGTCATTCGCGCCGCGCTGGAAAACAGTACTGGGTCTGCGTGCCGAACAATGGCAAGCGAATAACGGCTTTACGCGCAAAGCGGCGCAACCCAATTCGCCGGTCTATGCCGCACGCGAAGAAACCCACCTTTCGCCCAAGGCCGCCCTGTCATGGCAGTGGAATACCAGCACGGTACTCAAAGCCTCGCTCGGTCGGGCGGTGCGCATGCCGACGGTACAGGAGCTTTATGGCAATACCTCGACCGGCAATTCGCAATTCATTAATGACCCGCAGCTTAAACCGGAAAAGTCGTGGACTTCCGAGCTGAGTGCGGAAAAAGACCTGGGCAACGGCCTGTTGCGCGCGACCCTGTTTAGCGAAAATGTACGCGATGCCCTGTACTCGCAAACCAGTTTTGACAGCGTGGCGAACCTGAACATTACCCGGGTACAAAATGTCGGGCGCATACAGACCCACGGCCTAGAGTTGGCCTATAACGCTAATGATATCTGGGCACGGGGCTTCGATCTGGGTGCCAGCCTGACCTATGCACGCTCACGCATCAAGGAAAACCAGGGCTTCGTCACCACGCCGGGCGACACCCTGGGCAAAAGACAGCCACGGGTGCCCGACTGGCGCGCCACGGTGCTGGCCAGCTATCGCTTCAATGAACGCTGGGATGCGACCTATGCCATGCGCTATAGCGGCAAGCAATACAACACGCTCGACAACAGCGACCCGAATGGCTCGGCCTATCAGGGAACCAGCCGGTTTTTTACTACCGACCTGCGTGTGCGCTACCTAATCGCCAAACAGTGGAGCGCGGCCCTGGGCATCGACAACCTCAATAATTATCAGTACTGGAATTTCCACCCCTATCCCCAGCGCAGCTATTCGCTGGAACTCAAATTCGACCTTTAATTTTTACTGACAGGAACAGCAACCTCATGAAACACATTATCCTGATGAGCTTGACGCTCTATGCCGCCACCAGCGCAGCGCACGTTACGCTGGAACAGGCCAGCGCCCCGGCCAACAGCGTTTACAAGGCAGTACTTCGGGTCGGGCACGGCTGCGATGGCTCACCCACCACCGGCCTGCGGGTACAACTGCCCGCAGGGTTTCAGGGCGCCAAGCCCATGCCCAAGCCGGGCTGGGTTGTGACAACACGCGCGGAAAAACTGGCGCAACCCTATGACTCACACGGGCGGCATGTGACCGAAGATGTGGTCGAAATCAGTTGGCGCGCCGCGCAGCGCGACGCCTGGCTGCCCGACGCGCATTATGATGAATTCATTGTGCGTGGACGCTTGCCAGCCAGCACCGGACCGGTTTGGTTTAAAGTATTACAAACTTGCGAAACCGGACAACTCGACTGGTCGCAAATACCGGCGAAGGGGACTGACACCCAGGGGCTGAAGACACCTGCTGCGCGGCTCGACCTGGAGCCGGTGCCATCCAGGCCGCCGGGCAAGGCACACGGACACCACCATTGAAAACCTTCGACCGCGCACTCGGTTTCAGTCTGGCACTGCATGTCGCAGTCGTGGCGCTGTGGCAGTGGGCTGGGGTGCGCAAGGTCGAGCCGCCATCCGAGGCCAGTGTGCATGATGCCAGCCGGCCCGTGGTAGTCAGCCTGACCCTGCCCGAGCCGTCGCCTTCGGCGGCGCAGACACCTGTGCAGCCCGCTACCGCCGTGGCGCCGACCCGGCGTGCCGCACCCGCAGCCGAAACTCTGGCGGCGGGTAGCGTAGCAGCGACCAGCGTCGTAAGCACCAGTGCTGCAACGGCACCCGCACCCGTTAGCGCAGTGGTACCGGCCAGCGTGGCAGCAGTGGCGGCAATACCAGCAACGCCTGCACTGACCCCTGCAGCCGTTGAATTACCCTCGACCGAGGCCGACTATTGGCATAACCCCAAGCCGGCCTACCCCAGCCTGAGCCGGCGTTTGGGTGAGCAAGGCAAGGTGCTGGTGCGGGTTTTTATTGATGCCAGCGGCCAGCCACAACAGGCCGAAGTCAAACAGAGCAGCGGCTTTGAACGCCTGGACCAGACCGCGCTGAACACGGTATTGAAATGGCGCTACCTGCCGGGCAAACGCAACGGCACGCCCGAAGCCATGTGGTTGCAGGTACCGCTGGAATTCCGGCTGGAATAGGGTTGGTACCCAAGCCCCAGCCTGCCCCCCCCACCGCGGCGCTACCGGGGCAGCGGCAGGTTCAACTCAGGTCAGGTACCTCAGCGAGGGCGCGCCAAGAGCTTTACCAGCAAACAGTGTAAAACCGGCATTTCCCATCGGCGCAAATGACATAGGTAATGCAGTTCGAGCCGACATGGCTGATGCTGCTGACCTGCGAAGCCCCGGTCAGGGTGGTGTTGGTGGTGCCTGGGCAGATGGGCAGCTTGCCGGCTTTGGGGTCAGCAGGTCTGGCGTCTTTGGCCGCTTTGCCGTCAGTGCTGGCTTTGGGCAGTTGGCATTCGGGTATGACCTTGCCGTCAGCGGTAATGGCGATGGCTTCGCCCTTGTCGTTAAAGACAATGGCATGGGTGCCGCCAGCCGGTTTAATATGGCGTTCGGCCAGGGCCTTGGCGTCGGGCGCGGTTTTGGCAGCGCTTTGCGCCAGGGTGGTATGGCTGACGGTCAGGGTCAATACGGCAAGAGCCAGGTTCAGGTATTTCATTTTTTTCCTCCGGGTTATAAAAGTTAAGGGCACTACAACTTCAGGCTGGCACGAACAAAGACCGAACGCCCCGACTGAAACAGGGGTATTCTGGGTTCATCGTTCAGGCTGGTATTTTGAAAGCGCAGGTTTTTGTCAAAGATATTATTCAGCTCCAGCGCCACTGACCAGGGCTGCGGTGCCGGGGCATAGCGCACTGCCATATTGACGACCGCAAAGCGCGAGCGCGTCTGGGTGGTGGTGGCCTGGGTGCGGTTGTCCACCGTCTGCTTGACGCCGCGCCATTCCAGCCCCAGCTTCCACTGCGGCGCAACAAAATAGTTCAGGTTGATGGGTACTTGTTGTGTCACGACCGCCACCGGAATACTGAAGTCGTCTAACTGCTTGAGGCGAATGGTGTCGTAAAGCCAGCCCACATTCAACGCCCAGCGCGGGTGCAGGCGCCACGCAAAGTAGGCGCGGTGTGCCTGCTCGGTCCAGTCGCCAGTACAGTTTCTGATCTTGCACCCGGTTTCATAGACCTGCAGGCGCCGTTGCGACCATTCCAGCCCGGTGTGCAGCCCCGGGTGCCAGGCATAGTCTGCAGCCAGCGCGCTTCTCTGGTAACGCGTACCGTCTGCGTCGTCAAACACCTGGTTGAACTGGGCAAACTGGGTCGGTTCCAGCGCCTGTTCCCTGCCAGCGCTGGCTTTCAGGCCACGGTACCACGCGGCGCGCAGGTTCCAGTGTTCGCCTGCATATTGCAGGCCGGCCTTGGGGCTGAAGCTGCGTACTGTCAAGCCGTCGGCGCGCTCAAAATCGTCAAACGTCAGGCCGCCATAGGCGCGCCAGTGCTGCCCCTGCGCCTGATGATAAACATAGGCATTGCGGTGTTTCAGGTCGGCGTTGGTCAATGACGCTGTTGGCGGCACAGCAAAAGGAAGGCCGCTGGTGGTGGCCGTCAAATTGGTATTTGAGTCATCCTGATACAGACTGAGGCCGCCCGTTATAGAGTGCTGCTCACCCTGGTACAAATATTGCGCCTCGGCATAGTGAGCCTGTGTAATGTTAATCAAAGAGCTTCGGCTCTCTATAGTGAAATTCGGCCCCGGAATAAAGGTGCGCGAAATGTCTTTGCTGCGGCCTTCGCGCTCGGTCTTGACCAGCGACAACAGCCACTCGCTGTGCGCCGACAGGCGCTGGCGCAGGCCCAGCCGTAGCACGTCGTTGTCGCGCGCGCGGCGCCGTTCCGGCTCGGCACTTAGCGGGTTAATACGCTGCGTGACGTCGCCACCGTCGCGGCGCACACTGCGCACTTCCAGTTGCGCCTGTAGCGCCGGGGTCAGTTGCGCCTGCAGCAGCAGGTTGTGCGCGCTTATACGCAGGTCAGACTCGGGCCAGAAACCCTGGGTGTCGTACAAAAAATGCCCGAACGACAATTGCACCCGTTCCCAGGCCTGGTAAGCCAGCAGCGAGCTGGCGCGGGTGCCTTGGCTGCCGCTCAGTAGCGCGGCACTGAGCCCCTGGGTTTTCTGCTCGAATAGCGGTGAATATTCTTCCAGACTCAGGGCGCGCGGCCCGCCAATGATGGGCATGCCCGGCACCAGCGCCTGTGGCGGTACTGGCGCGGTGCCCAGCGGCGCCCGCAGTTGCGCCTGCAGTTGTTCGCTGACACGCGCGGTTTCGTACAGCGGCAGGGCGACATAGGCTTCGGCCAGAAAACGGTGGCTGGCAGCACTTAGCGGGTCGGCCGACAGCGCCTGCCGTGCCGTGCTGAGCATGACACCGTCAAAGCCCAGGTCACGGTAGGCACCGGCCAGACTGATATTGCGCCCGGCTTCGTCCTGGTTCAGCAGCAGCCGTGGCCGCACTACCGCGCGCCGATCGTTCAGCGCCAGCGCCCGTTCATAGTCTTGTACCGCACCGGCCGGGTCGTTGTCTTGCTGTTTGCGTATCGCGTCGGTAAACCACGGGGTGGGGTTGCGCGGGTCTAGCTGTTTGGCCAGTTCCAGTTCGCGCTGCGCCGGTGCGGCACGCTTTTCCTGCAGGTAGGCGCGCGCCAAAGCGCTGCGTAATTCGGCATTGCCGGGGTCGAGCATGACCGCTATTTCCAGATGCCGGCGTCCTTCGCTGAGGTCACCGCGCCGCAGCAGAATCAGGCCAGTGCCAAGCCAGGCTTGCGGGTCCGACGCGCTGTCGCCCTTGGCCTGCTCAAACAGGCTCAGTGCGGCTGCCATTTCGCCGTCCATCAATGCGGCAAAACCCAGCACGGTTCGGGCACGCGGCAGGCTCGGGGCAAGGGCCAGGGCGCGGCGTGCTGCGTCGCGCCCGGCTCCGGCTTCCGAGGCCAGTAATTTGAGTTCGGCCAGACGCGCCCAGGCCACGGCAAACTGCGGCTCAAGTTCGGTGGCGCGCGTGGCCGAGCGCGTGGCCAGCGCCAGTTGGCCGCTGGCTTGCTGCGCCAGGCTTAGCGCCAGGGCAGCACTGGCCAGGTCAGGCTGTGCCTGTTGTGCCTGTTGCGCCAGCAGTAGTGCCTGGGCAATCTCGTTACGTGCCACGGCGATGACGGCCTGCAGTGACAGCGCGGCAGCACTGCCAACATGAGACGCCATCAGCTCACGGGCTTCGTTGACGCGACCGGCAACCAGCAAGGCATTGGCCTGTTGTAGCGCGGCCGGGCTGCGCTGGTTCAGTATCAAGGGGTAGTACAGCGCCCATTGGGTGAACTCAAGCGGTTGTATGCGCAGGGGCGCCGAGGGCGCGCCTCCGGCCACGGCTTCGGTGGTCTGTCCACTGCCCAGACTCTGTTCCCCTGCCGCATTAACGGCACGAACCCGGCCTTCGGTGACGCTGATGCGGGTACGCTGGGCCTCGGCTTCAACCGTGAATTCGGTGCCTTCAACCAGGGCATTCATATAGGGCGCCACCACGCTGAAGCGTTTAACGAAGCGGGTCAGCACATGAATTACACCTTCAATCAGACCCAGTTCGGCGGGTTGGTCCGGACTGATATTGACCAGGGTCAGGGTGGTTTTCTGGCTCAGGCGTACTACCACCTGATTCACCAGCTCGATAGCGGCACGGCCGCGTTCACGTACTGCAACCTGGTCACCGGCGCACAGGTTTTGTTGCAGGCGTGCCGGAGTCCAGGCGCCCGCAACTGCCGTGGCTGTGCGTATTTCGACCAGGCCTTCAATCGACACCATTTTTCCTACGGGTCGTTCGCATGCCAGAGCATTTGAAGTGGCCGCTGAAAAAACAAGCAGCACAGCAAGCCTGCGGAATTTGCATAAGAACAAGGACGCCCTCCCGGATATGGGGGCAAGTGTGGGTATTGACGCTGTAGCTGTCAATCATTTCACGGTACAAAGTGAGCGGTAACGTGGCTTCTTTGACAGACCACAACGAGCGCGAAGGTTTGGGGGCAACTTGGTGCAAGGTGCTGCCTCATAAACGTGCACCGTGCGGCAGAACCTTGAATGGGCCTGACTCCTTGATACGGGTTCTGTAATCAGCACTCAGGCATGGCTGCCCAGGCTTTGCGTTGGATTGTGCGACTATTTTTGGCGTACCGCGCCAGCCTTGTTCCCAACGTATCTGGAACTGACCGGCGTTATAAATTTCTTCTTCAACACCGCTGGCCGCATCAACCACCTGGGTGATGCGAAAGCTGATGTCAGGCACTTCATTGAGTTGTGTCCATTCAGCTCTGTCGGCTTCCATATTGCGCTGGAATGGCCCGATACAGCTTTGCAGATCGAGATGCCGGAACGCTTCGTGCTCAACAGACAGCCGTTGCAACACGGTGTCATCTATGGGTTCGCACGGCGCTGGCGGCTCGACATGAAGCGGGAATTGCGGATACTGCTGCCGAGCGCGCAGCACCCATTCAATTTCCCAGCGCGGTACCATTGCATAGAAATAGCCGTATTCATCGGTCTGCACTGTGACGATGTGTTCACGCCGGCAGGCGAATGGAAAATACCACGACCATTTCGACCCAGGCGGAAAATAGCCTAACAGGTTGCACTCGCTAAACTCAATATGGACATTGGCAGATGGCACCGCATGTTCGATGTCAGTGCTGTCATCATTTTTCACCAGCATGCCGCGCATCCTGGCAAATGACAGCAGGTACGGGTCTATCATCAAGCGAAATTTATGGCCAATTTGTGCCACGCTCATGCCGACCAGCAGGTCGGGCCCGATTCGGCTTAATGTGCCGAGACGATGCGCGGCCGTGGCCGTGAGCCTGTTTGATGATAAATCCGGATAGTGATCATACGGTGCAGTTGCCATGCTGCTCCCCTGCCTTGCAGCTGATAAGGGATTCAGAATAGGCTTAACCGAAATGAAAGTAGAGTGAATCTTGACATCGCTGGCGTGACTTATTCACCCGTTACTTTTCAGTCAGTACTTTTATACCTTGCCACGCGGCGCAGTCGGCCTGACTCAGGGTAAATACTTCAATGCTTTGCTGTTTGCCAGCCAGTTGCAACTGCCCCAGTCTTTTGATCGGCGCATCGGGTGGCAGGTAGCACGCTACCTGTTGTGACAGTAACACCCGGGTTTGCAGTGATTTGTTGGCGCTTTGCAAACGACTGCTGGTATTGACAATATCGCCCACCGCACGTAATTCAACATGAGCGCCGGCACCTACTTCACCGAAGGCAATTGGCCCGTAATGCAGGCCAATACGGGTCGGCAGTGGCAGTGTTTGCAGTGCTTGCGCTGCCTGCAGTGCCTGGACGCAAGCCAGTGCCGGTCTTTGCCCTGAAACCCACAGCGCCAGCATGGCGTCACCCGTCAGATCTACGACCTGCCCGTCATGGGCGCTGATCACAGCGATGACTTGTTCGAAGTATTGATTGAGCCAGATTCGCAGTTGTTCAGGGCTGCGGTTTTCAGCCAGGGCGGTATAGCCTTGCAGATCGCTACTGAGACAAACGGCATAAAGTTCACCTTGTTGAGATTTATGGTCGCGCGCCAACTGGTCGATAATCTGACCCGGCAGATAGCGGTTCAGCGCCTGATGCAGAGACTGGCGCTGCTGTTCGGTATGGCGATAGTTGGCCCATAGCCCGGCACCGATCAGGAGCGGCCACTGTACTGCCAGTACACTGATGAGCGGCAGCCAAAGGTAGTATTGTTTGAAACACCACAGACCCAGGGCAAGGTACAGTGCCGCAGTGATGGCATTCAGTCCGAGGCCAAGTCGGGCCTGGCAGCGAAACCAGGGCAGAATCAGGCACAGGCCAATTGTTATCAAGATGAAAAAATGAGCAGCCAGACCGGGGCGCCTGAGCCACTCCTGGTACAGCAAATTGGCGGTCGCGGTCGCCATCAGTTCGACACCGCTGATGTCCAGTCCATCAGCCTGACTGTAAGCGGTGATATAGGCGTCTCGTTGTTCTGGCTGGTTAAACTCGGAAAAACCCACCAGCACAATTTTGTTCTGGAACGTGCTATCGCCAGGCTGGGATAGTCGTACCAGTGCCTGGTGATACGGCAAGGTGCGGATCTGCCCCGGTGGACCGTATAAATTAAATGCCTGAGCCGCAGTAAAGTGCGGGCGCAATTGCCTTAACTGTGCGGCATCGGGTATGCCCGCGCTGACGGCTAGTCCCATCTGCTGCAAGTACTGTCGATAGCGCTCGGGCTGCAATAGTGCGGCAACACGCAGTGGCAGGGTAGCTTCGTCACCAGCGCCCGGAGCGAACGACCAGAACTCAACAATGCCATGCGCGGTTTTTGGCAGCGGGAACGGGGCGGTGGCATAAGCGGACTGTGCCAGCTCGGGTAGTGGCAGCAAGCGTTGATCGGTACTGAGTTTGATATGGCTGTCCAGGACTGTCTGTTCGCGCAGTACATATTCGGCCAGTAATACATTGCCGGCCTGGCGCAGCGCTTGCGCCAGTTGCTGGTCCTGCTGCGGGTCGCGTGCGCGGTCAAATAAAAGATCGAAGACTATGACACGGGCGCCCTGCGCTTTCAGTCCACGAACCAGTTCGGCATGCAGGGCGCGTGGCCACTGGTCAGGCCGGTTCGGTATGCCCAGTGCTTTGGACGCTTCTGAATTGAGCGCTACAATAACAATGGAATTGGGCGCAGGTTTTACGCCACGCAGGCTGTACCAGAAACGCAGGCCCTGGCTTTCTTCGAGCCTGTGGAATGGCATAAGACTGCCCAGCACGGCTGTAACCACGACCAGACAGCCTAACAGGCTGCGCCAGCGCCAGGACAGGCGCGTGGTCGTTTTCACCAAGGCAAAGGGTTGCATGTATTTACGCACGGTAGAGCTTCTTTCCGGTTTATCTGACCCGCAGCTGGACGCATTGCTGCATGGTAGCCGTTCGCGCGTTTATCCGAAAGGTTCAGTGGTGGTGAATGAAGGCGATACGTCGCATGCCTTGTTCATTGTTAAATCGGGCTCGCTCAAAGTCTACCTGAATGACGAAGAAGGCAAGGAAGTAGTTTTGTCCATGCTGGAGCCGGGTGAATACTTTGGTGAACTTGGCCTGATTGATGATGCGCCACGCTCTGCTTCGGTCGTCGCGCTCGAGAATAGTGATTTATTGCAGGTACCCAAAGATGCTTTCCAGCAACTGTTGGAACAATATCCTGATGCTCTGCATATTGTCACGCGTAATCTGGTCGGTCAGGTTCGTCGTCTCACCGACAGTGTCCGTACTTTGGCGCTACTAGATGTATTTGGCCGCATTGTCCGGCTGTTGACCAGTCTGGGCGTTGAGGACAATGATGGACGGCTGGTAATCAGCCCGAAACTGACGCAGAAAGATATTGCCAGCCGGGTGGGTTCGTCGCGTGAAATGGTGAGTCGTATTTTCAAGGATTTAGTGATTGGCGGCTATTTAACGGTCGATAGCGACAGCATTACTGTGAATAAAAAATTGCCCGCCAAATGGTAATCCCCGGCCTTGATAGCGCTTGATTTTCCCGCCGCTCCCCGCTCTTCATTACGACTGAAGAAGCTGTGGCGATCACCAACCCGAATCTGGAGTACCAGCCAACGGCATGAAGTGTGTGCGCTGATAGATGCCGCGCATGCTGCTGCTCTGGACGGGCACTGGGTCGTCGGCTTTGTCAGTTACGAGGCGGCATCAGCATTTGACGCGGCGGCGCAGGTACACCCGCCACTGCCGGGCTGGCCGCTGGTCTGGTTCGCTGTCATGGCCGAAGAAATGACTCAAGAACCGGAACAGGCCGCCTTTCGTGTTGGGGTCTGGCAAGACCGGACTCCAGGATCGCAATTTCATCAGCACTTTGGTCAGATCAAGCACGCTATTGCGGCTGGGGATACTTACCAGATCAACTACACCACCCGATTGCAGGCGCCGTTTGAAGGTTCGGCTTATGCATTTTTTCGTGCTTTGCAGCGTGGCCAGTCCCAGGGCTACAGTCTGTATATTGACCTGGGGCAGCGTCAGGTTTGCTCGGTATCGCCGGAATTGTTTTTTCACTGGCAGGATGGGCGGCTGATGACGCAGCCGATGAAAGGAACCGCAGCCCGTGCGGCCGATCCGGAGCTTGACCGGGCGTTAGCGCAGGCACTGTGTGCCAGCAGCAAAGAGCAGGCAGAGAATCTGATGATTGTTGATTTGCTGCGTAATGATATGGCACGACTGTCGTTACCTGGCAGCGTGACTGTACCGCACCTGTTTGAATTGCAGGCCTTGCCTACCGTCTGGCAGATGACTTCGACCATTGAGTCCCGAACCCGTAGTGGGACACGGCTGAGCGATATCTTTCAGGCTCTGTTTCCTTGTGGCTCGGTGACTGGTGCGCCGAAACTCAAATCGATGCAGATCATTCATTCGCTAGAGCCATGGCCGCGAGGTATTTATTGTGGTGCGCTGGGTGTTTTGCAACCGGGCGGCGCCGCCACTTTCAACGTGGCAATTCGCACCGTCAGTATTCAGGAACAGGTGGCATTGTGTGGCATAGGCAGTGGCATTACCTGGGATGCGCAGGAGGCACAAGAGCAGGCCGAGTTTCAGGTCAAACGACGCTTTCTGGAGCGTGCCCGTGAGCCGTTTCAATTACTCGAAACACTGAAGTTATCCGACGGGCAATACTGGCTGGCAGCACTGCATCTGCAGCGGCTGCAATATAGCGCCGCCCATTTTAATTTTTGCTATTCAGAACAACAGGTTGAACGGGCGCTACAGCAGGTGGCGCAGCACTATGGTCAAGGCGACTGGCGGGTACGCTTGCTGCTGGATGCGCAAGGACAGATTCAGACCCAGGTGGAGACTTTGTTGTCAGTGACAGAGCCGGTGACAATAGAGTTGGCGCAGCAGCCAGTGGATAGTGCTGATGAGTTCCTGCGACACAAGACCACCTGGCGCGCGGTTTACGCGCCATTTGCTCCCCAAACACCTCAGGTATTTGACACCCTAATGTGGAATGAAAGGCAGGAGCTGACCGAATTCACCAGGGGCAATGTAGTACTGACGCTGAATGGTCAGGATTACACTCCGCCGGCCAGCAGTGGTTTGTTGCCTGGCTGTTTGCGTCAGCATTTGCTGCAGCTAGGTTCTTTGCGCGAGCGCATACTGACGCTGCAAGACCTGGATCGGGCTGAACGCATCATGTTCATCAACAGCGTTCGTGGTTGTCTGCTGACCCGACTGTTATCGGTAACTCGAGTTTGAAACAGATCTGTGCCTAGTAGTCAGGCGCTGGTTACAGGCTGCTGCACCTGATGGCGTTGTCAGGCATAAGACAGTGGCAGCGCAGTGGTTGCTTTCAATGTTTCCATGACGAAACTTGAGCTGACATCAAACATTTCGGCGCAGGCAATGAGTTTTTTATAGACGCCATCATAAGCTGCGATATCGGGCACCATGACTTTGAGTAAATAGTCGGTATCGCCACTCAGGCGGTAAAACTCCATGACTTCCGGAATGGCCGAGACCCCCGACGCGAATTTTTCAAACCAGTCGACACTATGACGTGGACTTTTGATCGCGACAAAAACGGTCACGCCCAAATTGAGCGCCGCTGGATTGAGCAGGGCGACCTGCCTGCTGATCACCCCCTCGGCCTGCATTTTTTGTACTCGGCGCCAGCACGGCGTGGCCGATAAATGCACGGCCTCGGCCAGTTGTGCCAAAGACAGATCAGCGTTGGTCTGTAATACCTCTAAAATCTGTTTATCGAGTTTATCTAGCTTCATTTATTTAATTAATTGGAATAATTTTCCAAAATATTGCCCTCTGTCCGCAAAAAAAGCAAACCTTTACCCGTTTCGATGCGGAATAATGACAACCTTACGTGATTGGGGGCAATATGAAAACCATCGGCATTATCGGCGGCATGAGTTGGGAATCCACCCTGCTTTATTATCAGATCATCAACAGAGAAGTGGCGACCCGGCTGGGAAAATTGCATTCGGCCAAAATTCTGCTGGAAAGCTTCAACTTCCAGGAAATTGCCAATCTTCAGGCTCAGGGCGAATGGCCTGTTCTGGCGCGACTACTCTCGGATTCGGCGCGCAAATTGCAAATTGCCGGTGCCGATTGTGTGCTGATTGCGACCAACACCATGCATAAGATAGCCGATGAGGTGCAGGCTTCGATTCGTATACCGCTGCTGCATATAGGAGATGCTACAGCGGCCGCCATTCAATCGCAGGGACTCGACAGTGTCGGGCTGCTCGGCACCCGCTTTACCATGGAGCAGGATTTTTATCGCGAGCGTCTCGAGCGCCTTGATATTCATTGCCTGATTCCAGAGCAGGCGCAGCGTGATGAAATGCACCGTATTATTTTTGAAGAACTGTGCCAGGGCAAGTGCCTGCCTGGCTCGAGGCTGATGGTTCAGCAGATGATTCGCTCGCTGGCCGAGCGAGGTGCGCAGGGTGTCATACTAGGATGTACTGAAATTCCCTTGTTGATCGGTGCCGATGATGCTTGCCTGCCGGTGTTCGACACTACCAGGCTGCATGCCATGGCAGCCGTGGATTTTATTTATACAGGGTATCTGCCAAGTATGGTCTTTAGTGCAAGGCCATCTGTTGATCTGGCCATGGCACACTGATTGCGGTTTGTGTTGTCAGCGATAGGCTTATGTGCTTTGCATCACATATGAGGACTCGAATTGAAATAGGCCTCATGAAAGAGCGCTTTTTCAAGTATGCCAGACGTTGCTTTTTTATGTCCGAAATGGTTAGATAACGTCAAGTTTTGCCGAATTGTGACGTTGTGTCACTTGTACCATCCAGCAAAGGAGGTCGGCCATGAAAACGTTCTTTTACCATGCCCGTTCCTGGGCACTTGCATGTGCTGTATTCGCAGCATTCTTGCCAGCCAGTTGGGCCAGTGGAGACAGACCTAACCCGGCCACTGATTCGGTCATACTGGTGGCTACTGAAGCTCTGGTGGACCCGGTCTATGCGCAGTCGGTACTGATTGCCAGGCCGGCTGCAAACGGTATGCATGTGGGTATTATCTTGAACAAGCAGACACCCATTACGCTGGCGACGCTGTTTCCAGCACACGAGCCTTCCAAGGGGGTCAAGGATAACGTCTTTTTCGGCGGACCGATGACCAGTAATGCGATTGCGGCGGTTATTCAGAAATATCCGGGTGAGGGGCAAAAAGGGGTAATTGAGTTCACCAAAGACCTGTATATGGTTTTAAGCAGTGATGCCATTGACGCCATTATTGAAAGTGCCCCGAACGATGCACGTTATTACGTTGGCAACGTGATCTGGCGCCCGGGTGAACTGGCGATGGAGCTGGACAAGGGAATGTGGACCGTATTGCCAGTATCAAACGAGATTGTGTTCCGGAAAAATACCTCCGGGCTCTGGAAGTCGCTGAACGAAGATTCCAAACTGCTTTATACCGGTATGCCGGTGCCTGCGACAGTGCTGGCGCTGCTACTACGCTGAACCCGGCAGCGTCACCCTTGGATCAGGTGACGGCTGCGCCGGATGGTCATTAGAATGCCACAACCGATGGCGAGCGTGATCATGGCCGTTCCGCCATAACTCATGAAGGGCAGGGGCACGCCCACGACCGGCAAGATGCCGCTGACCATGCCCATATTGACAAAGGCATACATGAAAAAAATCAGGGTGACGGCACTGGCCAGCAGGCGGCCGAACAAGGTACCAGCGCTCGAGGCAATCAGAAATCCCCGGATGATCAGGGCAAAATAAATCAGCAGCAGTACGAAATTGCCTATTAGTCCGAATTCTTCGGCATAAACACTGAAAATAAAGTCGGTGGTGCGTTCCGGAATAAATTCCAGATGGGTCTGGGTGCCCTGCATCCAGCCTTTGCCCAGAATGCCACCAGAACCAATTGCTACGGTACTTTGTATGATGTGAAAACCTTTGCCCAGGGGATCGCTGCCAGGGTCGAGCAGGGTCAATACGCGCTGGCGCTGATAATCATGCATCAGGGTCCAGACCAGCGGCAGACTGGCCAGCCCGGTCAAAATCAGCCCGGTCAGGATTTTCCAGGACAGTCCGGCAAAGAAAATGACCGCAAAGCCCGAGGAAAATACCAGAATGGCGGTACCAAGGTCGGGTTGTTTCAGAATGAGAATGGTCGGAAACGCCAGCAACAGGGTGGCGATGACATAGTCTTTCCACTGTAATACTGCTTCTCGTTTGTGAAAATACCAGGCCAGCAGTAAGGGCAGGCCAATTTTCATGATTTCTGAGGGTTGAATATTGATCGGCCCGAGGTCGAGCCAGCGTGTCGCCCCCTTTTTGGTGACACCAGCAAGTTCTACCAGCACCAGCAATATCAGCCCTGCCACATAAATCGGCACTGCTGCGCGCATCAGCGTCTGCGGGCTGCACAAAGACACGATCCACATGACCAGCGCCGCCAGCAATAAATTGCGAAGATGACCCTGCATACGCCCAGGAAAATCGTAAGCACTGGAAAACATCGTGAGCAGGCTAACCGATACCAGGACTATCAGGATGGTGAGCAAGGGCCGATCGAATACATCGACATACGGTTTAATACGGCTCCACCAGCGCTGTTTTATCATGGCTGCTTTTCTTCCTCGTCGGGACGAAGTGGTGGCGGCAGGCCAAGCTCGCCAATGGGGGTTTCACTGGTAACAGCAATGCCCGGCCTGCTCTGGCTCAGCCCGTCAGGCAGTTTGCCGAGTAACCAGTAGTCAAAGACCTTGCGCGCGATGGGTGCTGCGGCACGTGAACCGAAGCCACCATTTTCAACAATAATGGCAAGCGCAAGCTTTGGTTTTTCTGCCGGCGCAAACGCCATGTAAAGCGAGTGATCGCGGAAGCGCTCGGCTATTTTGGCGGCATCATATTTTTCACCCTGTTTGATGCCGATGACTTGTGCCGTTCCGGTTTTACCTGCGGCGGCATACGGCGCACCAGCAAAGGCGGCAGCGGAAGTACCAAAGCGGTTGACATCGACCATGGCCGCTTTGACGGCCTGTACATGGTCGGGTTTGAGATTGATCTGGCCGGTCGCAGTTGGGTTGGTCAGACGACGCTGCCGGGTCTGGCTGTTTTCTACCGCTTTGACGACATGCGGACGCATGACCATACCGCCATTGGCCAGGGTTGCGGTGGCATGCGCCAATTGCAAAATGGTAAAGCTGTTATAACCTTGCCCAATCCCAACTGAAATGGTTTCACCGGCGAACCATTTCTGGCTCGCAGGATTTTTGAAAGCGCGGCGCTTCCATTCCTGATTTGGCAGCACCCCGGCTTTTTCTCCTTCCAGGTCAATCCCGGTCATCTGCCCAAAGCCCCAGGGCTTCATGAAATCATGGATGGCTTCAATACCTAATTCATTCGCCAGCGTGTAGTAATACACATCCGATGAAACCACAATCGACTTATGCAGATTGACCGGCCCATGCCCGCTCGGATTGGAATCACGGAATTTGTTGCCGCCAAAAATGAAAAACCCCGGGTCATTAATGATGGTATTGACGTTGCGTTTGCCGAGTTCGAGTGCCGCCAGTGCCATGAACGGCTTATAGGTTGAGCCCGGAGGATATAACCCTCTTAAAGGCCGGTTTAGCAGTGGTTTGTCTTCGTTGTTGTTCAGCGCATCCCAGTTCGACTGGTCAATGCCCTCGACAAACAGATTGGGATCAAAACTGGGTGAGCTGACAAAAGCCAGTATGTCACCGGTATCTGGTTCAATAGCCACCAGAGCGCCGCGCCGCCCATCAAACAGCTTTTCAGCAAGGGTTTGCAGCTTGATGTCGAGCGACAAATACAGGTTATTCCCCGGCGTTGCCGGCGTCGATGACAGTGTTTTGACGGCACGCCCTCCGGCTGTGACTTCGACCTGTTCAAAACCGGTTGAGCCATGCAGTTCCTGTTCATAGTATTGTTCCACTCCGATCTTGCCAATGTATTCGGTGCCATGATAATCAGAGGTATTACTCATTTGCTCTATACGTATCAGGTCACGTGCCGAAATACGGCCGATATAGCCAATGACATGTGCTGCCGTAGTGCCTTGAGGATATTCGCGGAACAGCCGTGCCTTGATATCTACCCCGGGAAAACGGAAGCGGTGTGCGGCAAAACGGGCGACTTCCTCGTCTGACAGGCGAGTGCGAATCGGTATCGATTCAAAATTTTTCGATTCTTCCAGCAGTTTCTTGAAACGTCTTTTGTGATGTGCCTGTATTTCTATGACCAGAGACAGGTCATGAATCACCTGATCGAGTTCCTGGTTGATTTTGGCCGGGGTGATTTCCAGCGTGTAGGCTGAGTAATTGCGTGCCAATACCGTGCCATTCCGATCAAAAATGAGCCCCCGATTAGGGGTCACTGGCACAATCGAAATGCGATTTTCCTCGGCTTGGGCGTGGAAGTCCTGGTGACGAACGATCTGCAGCCAGGCAAACCGCATCAGCAGTATCAGAAAACATAGCAATATCAGCAGGGTGATAAATAGCAGCCGGCCACGAAACTGCTGTATTTCGCGTTCCGTATTGCGTATTTCAGCCAGTCGCATAGTTCATCGTTTGCTATAAAGGACGGGTCGCGTCCCTGACTGGGGGGCGGCGTTGCGGGGCTAGTAACAGCCAGGTGGCCAAGGGCCATAATAATGTAGCGCTGAGGCAGTCAAGCAGAAACCCAAAACCTGGAAAAGCAGCGCCATTGATGATGCGTACAACGACTACCGTCAGCTGCGCCGTCAGTAGCATTGGAAAAATATGCAGCATTTGGCCGGCGAGTCCGAACCACAATACCCGGCGGTGCAGGGCAATGGCGGCATACGACAGCAGCGAATAGGCCAATGCATGCTCTCCTAGCAGAGTGGCCTCATGCACATCCATGCATAAACCCAGGAAAAAAGCGCTCCCAATACCTACCTTACGAGGTTGATGCAGGCTCCAGAATACCAGTACTAGCGCTAACCAGTCAGGTATTCCGATCCAGCTACCCCAGGGCAGTAAATTGAGCAAAAAAGCGCTAGCCAGCGAAAGTGCAATGAACAGTGGCGATACTGGCAGCAACAATTTGGTCGGCCCGCGTGTGTCCATCAGAGCGAATGTGGAAAAGCGCTTCATGGGCTGATTTTTTTCTTGTTGGTGGGCATTGCTGGTTCAGGTTCGGGTTTCGGCGGCAGCGAAGGCTGCCATTGCAGTACCAGATAATGGCTATGCCGATTGACACCACCAATGGGTTCGCTGACCACCTTGGCAAAAGCCGAGGCGGCATTGCGCTCTACCCGAATGACCCGACCCACAGCCAGCCCGGGAGGATAAATGCCATCCAGGCCGGAGGTGACCAGCATATCCCCATTTTGAATATCAGCGTTGGCTGCCATAAAACGTAATTCAAGCGTTTGCGGCTCGGTGCCGCCAAAGGCAATGGCTCTTAAGCCATTACGAACAATTTGTACTGGAATTGCCAGATCGCGATCGGTCAGTAAAGCGACTTCGGCCGTTAGTGGAAATACCCGGATGACCTGGCCGACCACACCCTCGGCATCAATCACCGGCTGCCCTGATTGCACATTATGCTTGAGGCCCTTGTCGATCACGATTTTACGAACAAAAGGGTCACGTGCATCGTACAGGACTTCGGCAAACAGCGCAGGACTGGTCAGACGCTGGCGTAAATCGGCGAGGCGTCGCAACTGGGCATTTTCGGCCGCCAGCTGCCGCTGAGTTTGCAAAGCCTGGGCATTAGTCAGGCGCTCCAGGCGCAATTGCTCGTTTTCTTTTTTCAGCACTGCCTGTGAAACAAAGTAATTATTGACAGAAAGAATGGCCTGACTTGGCCACAAAGCCACCTGTTGTGCCGGGTACAGAGCAGTGCCGATAACCTGACGCAATAAAACCAGTACCTGGTAACGGGCATCAACAAACAACAGGACCAGGCATAAGGAAGCAAAAAACAGCAGCCGTGCCCGAGCGCTCAGCCCTTGGTTAAAGAGGGGCGGTGGGCTAAGCTCCATCCTTCAATCTGGCTGGCTCAAAAGTCAGTAGCAAATAAAGCACCTAACTTGTCCATACGCTCGAGCGCCATGCCACAGCCGCGTGCCACACAAGTGAGGGGATCCTCTGCCACCAGCACTGGTAGGCCGGTTTCTTCCATAAGTAGCCGATCAAGGTCGCGCAGTAATGCACCGCCGCCCGTCAGCATCATGCCGCGTTCCGCAATATCTGCCGCCAGCTCGGGCGGGGTTTGTTCCAGTGCCGATTTCAGCGCCGAGACAATACTGTTCAGGGGATCCGTCATGGCTTCCAGAATTTCATTACTGGAAATGGTAAAACTGCGTGGAATGCCTTCGCTCAGATTGCGCCCCTTGACTTCCATTTCCCGCACTTCAGAGCCAGGAAAAGCCGAGCCAATTTCTTTCTTGATGGCTTCGGCTGTCGGCTCGCCAATCAACATGCCGTAATTACGCCGGATATAGTTGATGATAGCCTCGTCGAATTTGTCACCGCCGACCCGCACACTGCCCTTATAAACCATGCCACCCAGGGAAATGACGCCGACCTCGGTGGTGCCACCGCCAATATCGACCACCATGGAGCCGCTGGCCTCGCTGACCGGTAGGCCGGCGCCAATGGCAGCAGCCATAGGCTCTTCGATAAGATAGACCTGCGACGCCCCGGCACGCTCTGCCGATTCCTTGATGGCGCGGCGTTCGACCTGGGTTGAGCCGCAGGGTACACAAATGATGATGCGCGGATTAGGGGCAAACAGACTGCCCGGATGCACCATTTTGATAAATTGCTTGAGCATCGCCTCGGTCGAATTAAAATCGGCAATAACGCCGTCTTTCATGGGGCGAATGGCCTCGATATTGCCAGGCACCTTGCCCAGCATTTGCTTGGCTTCCTTGCCGACGGCGCAAATGGTTTTGCGTCCACTCGGGCCCCCTTCGTGGCGAATGGCGACTACCGAGGGTTCATCAAGCACGATGCCCTTGTTGCGCATATAAATGAGCGTGTTGGCGGTGCCAAGATCAATGGCGATATCGTTGGAAAAATATTTGGTAAGAAAACCTAACATAAAAACATCCTGGGCAAGCGGTGCGGGTGAATGAAGCAAATAACCGAAAATGATACCCTAAGTGGACTGAGAAAAAGTTTTTGGGAAGCGATAAACAAGATGTCATTACAAATTTCTGATATCAACCGGCTGGCGCACCTGGCGCGGCTACAACTTAGTCCCGAGGAGGCCAATACTCTGCTGAGCGAGTTAAACGGCATTTTTGGCATGATTGAACAACTCCAGGCGGTCAATACCGAGGCGATCGAACCTATGTCTCACCCCCTGGGTGGGGCACAGCGTTTGCGTGAAGATGTTGTCACGGAAACCCCCGACCGCGAAGCGAATTTACGAAATGCACCAGCGCAGCAGGACGGCCTGTTTCTGGTACCCAAAGTGATTGAATAGGGAGCGATGGTGAAAACCCTGGTCGAACTATCTCGCCTGCTGGCTCTGCGCCAGGTGTCAGCCCTTGAGCTGGCGCAAGACGCGTTGCGTCGTGCCGAGCAACACCAAGACCTGAACGCTTATCTGGATTTGCGCCCTGAAGTCACGCTGGCTCAGGCGCGAGCCGCCGATGTCCGGATTGCCCAAGGCCAGGCCACGCCCCTGACCGGCATTCCGGTGGCGCATAAAGACATTTTTGTCACCCGTGACTTTGCCAGCACCGCTGGTAGCCGTATGTTGCACGGTTATATGAGCCCGTTTGACGCTACGGTGGTCGAGCGGCTGGCGCAAGCCGGTATGGTGACTGTCGGCAAGCTCAACTGCGATGAATTTGCCATGGGTTCGACCAATGAAAACAGCGCCTACGGTGAGGTACTCAACCCCTGGGACAAACAGGCGGTACCGGGCGGTTCTTCCGGCGGTTCTTCTGCTGCCGTGGCAGCCGGGCTGGTGCCGGTGGCGACCGCGACTGATACCGGCGGCTCGATTCGCCAGCCGGCCTCGTTTTGCGGGGTCACCGGCATTAAACCGACTTATGGCCGCGCCTCACGCTGGGGCATGATTGCTTTTGCCTCGTCGCTGGATCAGGCCGGCATCATGACCCGTAGCGCCGAAGATGCGGCGCTGGTGTTCAATGCCATGCTCGGTTTCGACCCGAAAGACTCGACCAGTATCAACCGCAGCGAGGAAGATTTCACCCGGCTACTTCAGCAGCCGGTCAAGGGACTGCGTATTGGGCTGCCGAAGGAATTTTTTGCCAGCGGCTTGCCGCCTGAGGTCGAGCAGCCAATACGCGCCGCCCTGGCGCAACTGGAACAGCAGGGCGCTGTTCTGGTCGATATCAGCCTGCCGAACATTGCGCTCGGCATACCGGCGTATTACGTGATTGCCCCGGCTGAAGCCTCGTCCAATCTGTCGCGTTTCGATGGGGTGCGGTATGGGCACCGGGCCGAGCACTATCAGGACTTGATTGATATGATGAAATGCTCGCGCGCCGAAGGTTTCGGGCCAGAACCCAAGCGCCGCATCATGATCGGCACCTATGTGCTCAGCCGTGGTTATTATGATGCCTATTTCTTGCAAGCGCAAAAAGTGCGGCGTCTGATTGCCCAGGATTTTCAGGCCGCGTTTGAACAGTGTGACCTGATCGCCGGGCCGAATGCGGCGAGTGAGGCCTGGAACCTGAACGCCAAAGTGAGCGATCCGGTAGAAATGTATTTGTCCGACCTGTTTACCATTCCCGGCAGTCTGGCCGGTTTGCCGGGCATGAGTGTGCCCTGCGGCTTTGCCAGCACCACTGGCCGGCCAGTAGGGTTGCAACTCATGGCCAATCATTTTGCCGAGGCTCAATTACTCGGTGTCGCGCATCAATATCAACTCGCAACCGATTGGCATCTGCGTCGCCCAGGAGGGTTTGCCGAATGAAATGGGAAGTCGTCATCGGACTGGAAACACACGTTCAACTGTCCACCCAATCAAAAATTTTTTCCGGGGTCTCGACCGCGTTTGGTGCTGCGCCCAACACCCAGGCCAGCGTTATTGACCTGGCGCTACCCGGCGTCCTGCCGGTTCTGAACCAGGGCGCGGTCGAGCGCGCCATTCAGTTTGGTTTGGCAATAGGCGCACACATTGCCCCGCGCAGTATTTTTGCGCGTAAAAATTATTTTTACCCCGATCTGCCCAAGGGCTACCAGATTAGCCAGTATGAAATTCCGGTAGTGCAGGGCGGTACCCTCAGTTGCGTGGTTGAAGCGAAGAACGCTGCGCCCTATGTCAAGACGGTAAATCTGACCCGCGCCCATCTGGAAGAAGACGCGGGTAAATCGCTGCATGAGGACTATCAGGGCATGTCGGGCATTGATCTGAACCGTGCCGGCACCCCGTTGCTGGAAATTGTGACCGAACCCGATATGCGCTCCTCGGCCGAGGCGGTGGCTTATGCCAAAGCCCTGCACGCGCTGGTGGTCTGGCTGGGTATTTGCGATGGCAATATGCAGGAAGGATCATTCCGTTGCGATGCCAACGTCAGTGTGCGACCGGTCGGTCAGGCCGCTTTCGGTACGCGGCGTGAAATCAAGAACCTGAACAGCTTCAAGTTCATGCAGCAAGCCATCGACTATGAAGTGCAATGGCAGATTGCGGAAATTGAAGACGGTCGCACCATTCAACAGGCTACCGTTCTGTTTGACCCGGACAGCGGCGAAACGCGCGCCATGCGCAGCAAGGAAGATGCGATGGATTATCGCTATTTTCCCGACCCCGATTTATTGCCACTGGAAATCGCGCCCGAGTGGATAGCACGCGTCCAGGCGCAGCTACCCGAGTTGCCCGCGGCCATGCGCGAGCGTTTCGTGCGCGACTATGCCTTGCCTGAATACGACGCACAAACACTCACGGCGAATAAAGCGCTGGCGGCGTATTACGAGGCTGTAGCGCAGGCGGTCAGTGATAAAAAAGTGGCGGCCAACTGGGTCATGGGCGAAGTGGCTGCCGCACTTAATGAACACGGCATAGCCATCGAGCAGGCGCCGGTCTCGGCCACGCAACTGGCCGGGTTGATCGCCCGCGTTGCCGATAACACCGTTAACCATAAAACCGCCAAGGAAGTCTTTGTGGCACTCTGGCGGCGCGAGGCTGACTCGGCCGATGCCATTATCGAAGCGCGTGGGCTGAAACAAATTACCGACAGCAGCGCCATTGAGGCCTTGATTGATGAGGTGTTGGCGGCCAACCCTGTGCCGGTGGCGGAATATCGCGCGGGCAAGGAAAAAGCTTTCAACTCGCTGGTGGGGCAAGCCATGAAGGCAACCAAAGGCAAGGCCAACCCGCAACAGGTAAACGATTTGCTGAAACTCAAGTTACAGCAGCATTGAATAGGGCGCTAGCGGGGCTTGTTTTCGCCAGCCTTGATTTCCAGCCAGCGTTTTTTATCTTCATCAAATCTGGCATTGATTTTGGCGACCTCTTGCTCGCGTCGGCCAAGCAGTTGCCCTTGTTGCTGGACACGCTGGTTCAGACTATCGAGGTTGCTTTGCAAATTGAAAGGTACTGGCTTTCCGGGATTTTTTTTCTGAAACTCGCTGACCTGATTCTGGGCGACCGTGTGCTCTTTTTTCAGGTCGTTCATGCGTTCCTGGTCTACTTTAAATACAGCCAGTGAGTCTCCCAGAGCGCGTTGGCGCGCCTGTTCTAGAGCCTCTTCGTTACGGTAAGTCTGCATTAATACCGTGTCGCGTCGTTTGGCAGCAGCTCGGACTGCCTCTTCGTCAGCTTTAATCTTGGCCTGCTCTTCGCGTTGCTGTCGTTGTTCGGCCGTTAGCGGCGGCTCAATCACGCGGCGCAGAGTGCCATCTCTTCCATGCTCACGTATTTCGCGACTAGCGCATTCGGGTGGCAGCGTGTCTGAGGTAATGGTGCGGTTGTTAGCATCCTTGCAGATGTAATAGCCGCCAGGACGAAGTGCAGGTGCTTGCGCCAAGGCGCTGCCCAGAAAGCACACCACGGGAATCGACATCCACCACACTTTCATTCCACATCCTCCACACCATACTGTTGACGATAGGCCATTACATCCTGCTGGTATTGCGTCAATTCCGAGTCCGAAGTATGCCGCAAAAAATTCAGGACGTGACCCAGATTTGCAATGGAAAAAACCGGTATTCCATACAATTCGCGTACTTCCTGTACTGCAGAGTGCGATTTGATGTTGATAGCATCACCACCGCGTTCCTGGCGGTCGAGTGCCAGCAGCACCGCAGCGGGCGTTGCTCCGGCGGCGCGAATGATTTCGACCGATTCGCGTACTGATGTGCCGGCCGAAATGACATCATCGACAATCACTACCCTGCCTTGGAGTGGTGCGCCGACAATGATGCCACCTTCGCCGTGGTCTTTGGCTTCCTTGCGATTGAACGCGAACGGCACATCACGCCCGGCGCGAGCCAGTGCTACCGCAGTGGCTGAAGCCAGCGTTATGCCTTTGTAGGCCGGGCCGAACAGCATGTCGAACTGCACTTTTCCCTGACGTTCAGCCTCTAGCAGCGTCTGCGCGTAAAATTCGGCTAATGTGGACAGACTGGCACCGGTATGAAACAGCCCGGCGTTGAAAAAATAGGGCGATAAACGCCCGGCCTTGGTCTTGAATTGACCAAATTTGAGTACCCCGGTTTGCAGGGCAAAGGCGATAAATTGATGCTGGCGCTCGGTTTCCATGGGTAAAGTGTAACGGATGAAGACTAACTATCAGCAGAATCGACCCAGAAGTGCAGGAAAAACCGCAACAATTACGTATCGTTAGTGCTAACCTGAATGGCATTCGCTCAGCGGCGAATAAAGGCTTCTTCCATTGGCTGGCTCAGCAACAGCCCCATATCGTGTGCGCCCAGGAAATCAAGGCGCAGGCCGCCGATCTGACGCCAGCATTATTGCGCCCTGACGGCAGCGATTTGCAGGGGCACTTTCACTTTGCCGAAAAAAAGGGCTATTCCGGGGTTGGGCTGTACTCGTCACTCACGCCCACTGAAGTCATCACTGGCTTTGGCAATACCGAATTCGATGCCGAAGGCCGCTACATTGAGGCACGCTACGACCTGGGCGCAGAGGGGCTGTCAGTGGTCTCGGTCTATTTGCCATCGGGCTCCAGCAGCGATGAGCGGCAGCAAGCCAAATTCCGTTTTCTGGAGGCTTTTTACCCGCACCTGCAGCGTTTGAAAGCCAGCGGGCGTGAAATTGTTGTATGCGGTGACTGGAATATCGCGCATCAGGCCATTGACCTGAAAAACTGGCGCGGCAATCAGAAAAATTCCGGTTTTCTGCCCGAAGAACGCGCCTGGCTGAGTCAGGTGCTGGAACAGCTGGGCTATGTCGATGTCTTTCGTCGCCTGGACGCGCGCCCGGAGCAATATACCTGGTGGAGTAACCGCGGCCAGGCCTGGGCCAAGAATGTCGGCTGGCGTATTGATTATCAGATCGCCACCCCAGGCATTGCCGCGCGCGCGCAACAGGTTCAGATTTACAAAGACCAGCGTTTCAGCGACCACGCCCCACTCACCATAGACTACGCACTATGAACAACAGCTTCAGCTCCTGGTTGGTCAGTTTGCAGGTCTATAAAGAGCTTGCCACCTTGCGCATGGTCTTGTTAGGGTTCTCGGCCGGCCTGCCTTTGCTCCTGGTCTTCGGCACCCTGTCATTCTGGTTGCGCGAAGCCGGTATTGACCGCACCACCATTGGTTTTTTAAGTTGGGTGGCGTTGGCCTATGCCTTCAAGTGGGTCTGGGCACCCTTGGTGGATCGTATGCCCTTGCCGGGGCTGACCACTCGGCTGGGGCGGCGCCGTGGCTGGCTGTTATTCGCCCAGGTCTGGGTCATGGCCGGCTTGGTGGGTATGGCGCTGACTGACCCGCAACAAGACTTGCCGCGCCTAGTGCTGTTTGCCCTCTTGACCGCCTTTGCTTCGGCAACGCAGGACATTGCGCTGGATGCTTATCGTATTGAATCGGCCAGTGAAGAAAAACAGGCGGCGCTGGCGGCGGCGTATCAGACCGGTTATCGCATCGCCATGATCTGGGCCGGTGCTGGCGTGCTGGCGATTGCGGCGCACTTCGACCCGGATGAAGCCACCTATCAATTCAGCCCCTGGACCTGGGCCTATGTTGCCATGGCCGCTTCCATGCTGGTGGGGGTGCTGACGGTTTTGTTATCGCGTGAACCCGCCCGTGTTGCCGGTATCGAAAAATCCGCACCAGATAGTACGGACCGCTTGCCCTGGCTGGAGCGTTTTTTACGCTGGGTCTATGACGCCGGGGTACAGCCATTTCTTGATTTTTTCCAGCGCTATCGTTGGCAGGCCCTGATCATTCTGGCCTTGATTGCTACCTACCGGATGTCCGATGTGGTCATGGGCGTCATGGCCAACCCGTTTTATCGTGACATGGGGTTTAGCAAGGAAGAAGTCGCCACCGTATCCAAATTTTATGGTGTCATCATGACCCTGCTGGGCGCTTTTATTGGGGGTGTGCTGGCCTTGCGCCTTGGCGTCATGCGCGTCTTGTTCGCTGGCGCTGTCCTGTCTGCTGCCACCAACGTCTTGTTCGCCTGGCTGGCGACCCGTGGGCACGATGTGGGGGCACTGATTTTTGCTGTTTCTGCCGACAATTTAAGCGCGGGTCTGGCCAGCGCAGCGTTTATTGCCTATCTGTCGGGGCTGACCAATGTGGCTTATTCCGCGACCCAATACGCGCTGTTTTCCTCGGTCATGTTACTGTTACCCAAATTTCTGGCCGGTTTTTCCGGTTGGGCAGTCGATACGGTCGGTTATGAAACCTTTTTCATAACCACGGCTCTGATGGGGGTGCCAGTACTCTTGCTGGTGGTTCTTGCCGGTCGTGCGCGACAAAAAATTGAACTGAATCCAAATTGACACATTTCTCTGAAATAATACGCTGATGCTGTATCCCGAACTCTTTAAATCGCTGGAAGCCGTGCGCTGGAACATGGAAAATGATATTCCCTGGGCCAGTTTTGATGCCAGTCTGTTATCCGATGAGCAAGCGCGCACTATCAAAATGAACGCCATTACAGAATGGGCGGCCTTGCCGGCGACCGAAATGTTTTTGCGTGACAACCGGCATGATTCCGATTTTTCGGCGTTCATGAGCGTCTGGTTTTTTGAAGAACAAAAGCATGCGCTGGTACTCATCGAATACCTGAAACGTTTCCGGCCCGACCTGGTGCCGACCGAGCAGGAACTGCACGCGGTGCGTTTCGAATTTGATCCGGCGCCGGCGCTGGAAACATTAACCCTACACTTCTGCGGGGAAATACGCCTGAACCACTGGTACCGGCGTGCCGCTGACTGGCACACCGAGCCGGTCATCAAGCACATCTACAGCCTGCTTAGTCGTGACGAGGCGCGTCATGGTGGTGCTTATTTGCGCTACATGAAGAAATATATTCAAGAACTGGGCGATTCCGCCCGTGCCGCCTTCGCCAAAATAGGCGTGCTGATGGCCAGCGCGCGCCGTACCGACAAGGCGCTGCACCCGACCAATCTGCACGTCAACAAAGATTTGTTCCCGAACGACACGGTACAGTCACGCCTACCTGACCCAGACTGGCTGGAACACTGGCTCGACCGTCAGATTGCCTTTGATGATGAATGGGAAAAGAAAGTCGTCGAGCGCATATTACACAACATGAGTCTGTTATTCGGTCGTACTTTTGCTACCGTGCAAGAGCTTAACCGCTACCGCAAGGAACTCAGCATACGCCTGACACCGGCGCCAGCTATCCTGCCCGGCTGAAAGTTGTTTGAATCACTGCCAGAACTGGGTACCATACACGTATATCCATTTTAATTGGTGTCATAGCTCATGTTCGATTTGCAGGCTTTTTTGCAAGCAGAATCACGGCGCTCTTTAGGCGAAGCGATTAGGCAGACCTTTGGCAGCAGTCTGGGGACCCGGTCGTTTTTACTGGTGGGCGGAGCGCCTGCCAGATCAGGACGTATTTCACCGATCGTAGTTGCAGCTGATTTTCCGCAGTCAGTTATGGCTCAACTGCATGCGAACCCTCTTTGTGAAAATATACCCTTGATGAATGAGTGGCTGAAACATGAACGCCCGATCTGTCAGCAACTCGACAAAATGCGTGCCCGCGCCCTGTCACCGGCCGTCAATCAGATGCGCCGACAGGGTTGCCACTCGCTCGCCGGACATGGCTGTTTTGATTTGCGGGGCTCGTCTGCCATTTTTTTACTGCTGGTCGATCTGCCCGATTCTCAAATGAGTAACGCAGCCCCCCTGTTGCAGTTGGCCTTGCCGTTGATACAAGCTTCACTCGGTACTATGCGTTATCGTAGCCGGATGAAATATTACGAAGAAAAGAGCGCACTGTCGGCACGAGAGGCTGAAGTTCTAAAGTACGCGCGCCACGGTATGACCAATAAAGAAATTTCATCAACAATGGGGCTGTCATTTTCCACCATCAAAAATCATATGGCCAAAATTGCACGCAAGCTTGGCGTCAAAAATCGCGCCGCGTCCGTGGCTGCAGCCAGTTCAAACAACCTGCTGGCCTCGAATTTTGGCGAAAGCACCATTGCACCCAGGTAAAAAGCGCGTGAATTTCATCGAAAAAATAGTCACACCCCTGGAACTGCCAGATCGTTTGGCGCGACTGCCACACCCGCTGGTCATGACCAACGGTGTGTTCGACATTTTGCATCGCGGTCATGTGACTTATCTGGCACAGGCCCGCGCCCTGGGTGCGGCACTGGTGGTCGCCGTCAATAGCGATGCCAGTGTCAGACGCCTGGGTAAAGGCGAGGATCGTCCCATCAATAATGAACAAGACCGGCTGGCAGTACTGGCAGCGCTGGAAAGCGTCAGCCTGGTGGTGTTATTCAACGAAGACAGTGCGCGAGAAGCGGTGCAGCAGGTTCGACCCGACATTTACGTCAAGGGCGGCGACTATGTGGTGGAAAACACTCCCGAAGGACAGGCGGTACTGGCCTACGGTGGTCAGGTATACGCCATACCATTCCAGTTCCAGTGTTCAACTACCGCCCTGCTCAACAAGGTACGAAAAATATGAGTGCAATACCGCAGCATATTCCGCTGGTCGTCGAAACGCGTGGTGTTGGCAGTGCCCAGTCGATTGAATCGGTACACTATGGCAGTGTGGCGGTTGTGAATGCTATGGGGCAGCTGGTTGCCAGTGCCGGCGATGCTCAGGCGCTGACCTTCACGCGCTCGACCATCAAGCCGTTTCAGGCACTGGAATTCATGGAGCTCGGTGGCGCCCTCGCCATGGGCTACAGCGCTGAAGAAATTGCCATGTTGTGCGCCAGCCATTCGGGCGAGGACCGGCATGTGGCGCTGGCCGACAGCATGCTGAAAAAAGCCCGGTGCGAAGAACACCATCTGCAATGCGGTTGCCATGTACCATTACGATTCAGCTGGTTCGACAAGGCGCCGCCAGCGCGCGCAAAATTTGACCAGCGCCACAACAATTGCTCGGGCAAGCACGCCGGCTTTCTGGCGTATTGCCGTCTGACCGACACGCCTACAGAAAATTATCTTGATGAGGGCCATCCCTTACAAAAAGCCATTCGTGGTCGTTTGGCACGCGCCGCCGCTCTGGAGGAAACGCGCCTGGTCATGGGTATCGATGGCTGTTCTGCACCCAACTATGCCTTGCCGCTGGCCACCCTGGCCAAGCTCTATGCCCTGCTGGCGCAGCCGCAGGCCGCACCCGAAGCCAATGCCTCACTGCATACATTGGCGAATGCCATGCGCGATCATCCCCTCGTCATTTCTGGTGACAAGCGCAGCGATTACCGCTTTGTTCAGGCTGGACAGGGTGACTGGCTGGCCAAGGTGGGGGCAGGCGCAGTGCAGACCGTAGCGGTGCGTAGCGCAGGACTGGGTTTAGCCATCAAAATTGCCGGTGGCAATTTGCAGGCGCTCTATTGCGCGACAGTGGCAGTGTTGGATCAATTGGGACTGCTGAATGAAACGGCACGCGGCATTTTGCATGACTATGTGCGCCCGCCCTTGATTAATCCACGCAAAATCATGACGGGTGAATGGCGTGCCATTGTGAATTTACAGCGCGCGGGACAGTAGTGGCTGGGAGCTGGAGCGGGCGCTGGGAATCGAACCCACGTCTTGAGCTTGGGAAGCTCAGGCCCTGCCATTGAACGACGCCCGCATAGCAAGATGCGGCAGGAATTATAATGCCGTTATGCAAACTGCGACCAGTACCCATCACGAGATTCAGATCACTCTGAATGGAGAAGCCACGCGCTTGCCAGCACAAACTCTGGCGCAGCTACTGCAACAGCGTGGCTGGTCGGGCAAGCGGCTGGCGGTGGAGCGCAATGGTGTTATCGTTCCCAGAAGCCAGCATGACAGTACGGTCCTGACTGCCGGCGATCGGCTTGAAATTGTCATTGCTGTCGGTGGTGGTTAGCCCAGCGGTATTTACAGGATAAGTATGGACATATTGAAAATAGGGCAGCGCACATTTCATTCACGCCTGCTGGTAGGTACGGGAAAATACAAGGACTTTGACGAAACCCGCGCCGCAATTGAAGCCTCTGGCGCAGAAATTGTGACGGTGGCCATTCGCCGCACCAATATCGGACAAGACCCGAATACGCCCAGCCTGTTGGATGTATTGCCACCCACGCTTTACACCCTGTTGCCGAATACGGCCGGTTGCTATAGTGCTGAAGACGCAGTGCGTACCTTGCGTCTGGCGCGTGAATTATTGGACGGCCACACGCTGGTAAAGCTGGAAGTGCTGGGCGATAGCCATACTTTGTTTCCGAATATGAGCGAAACCGTGAAGGCCGCCGAGACACTCGTGAAGGAAGGATTCGAGGTCATGGTCTACTGTAGTGATGACCCCATTTTTGCCCAGCAGTTACAAGACCTGGGCTGTGTCGCGATCATGCCTTTGGCCTCGCTCATTGGTTCCGGCATGGGCATTTTGAACCCCTGGAACTTGCAGCTCATTATTGAGAAAGCCAGAGTGCCGGTCATCGTGGATGCCGGTGTCGGTACTGCCAGCGATGCGGCGATTGCGATGGAACTCGGCTGTCATGGTGTCTTGATGAATACCGCGATTGCCCAGGCACGTAACCCGGTGTTGATGGCCAGCGCCATGAAAAAAGGGGTCGAAGCGGGGCGTGAAGCTTATCTGGCCGGGCGCATGGCCAGGAAACTGTATAGCGCCTCGCCGTCATCGCCGGCCACGGGTTTGATCAGCCCCAGCCCCTGATTGATGAAAGCCTCTGACAGCAATGGCGACGCGGGCATTTTTCGCCGTGGCATTAAAAGTTTTGTTTTGCGTGCCGGGCGTATGGGCTCGGGGCAACAGCGTGCGCTGGAGCAATTAGGGCCGCAGTTTTGCGTGCCATATGCGCCGCAGCCGTTGGACACAAGCGCCTTGTTTGGCAAGGCGGCGCCCATTATTCTTGAAATTGGCTTTGGCATGGGCGAAACCACCGCAGCCATTGCTGCCGCGCACCCGGACTATCACTATCTGGCGGTCGAGGTGCATTTACCCGGTGTTGGTGCTTTGCTCAAGCGTATTGATGAACAGGGCTTGAATAATATACGCATCATTCGCCATGATGCCGTCGAAGTCTTGCAGCATATGATTGCACCGCATAGCCTGCACGGGGTACATATTTTCTTTCCCGACCCCTGGCATAAAAAGAAACACCACAAACGGCGTTTGATACAGCCAGCGCTGGTGCAATTACTGGCCTCACGCCTGGAACCGGGTGGCTACCTGCATTGTGCGACCGACTGGCAGGACTATGCCGAGCAAATGCTGGCGGTGTTATCCGCGGAACCCGGTTTGCGTAATACTGTGACCGGGTATGCGCCCCGGCCTGAGTATCGACCCCTGACCAAATTTGAGCAGCGCGGCTTGCGCCTGGGGCATGGGGTGTGGGACCTAGTCTTTCAGGCTCAGGGCGCGCTCGTATAAGGCGTTACGCCCCAGCCCGGTGATTTCTGCCGCCAGTTGTACTGCCTGTTTGGTGGGTAAAGCGGCCAGCAGCGGTTTTAATACCTTGTCTGCCGCGCTTATGTGCTCCGCATCTTTGTTCTTTCCTTCAACCACAAGCACAAATTCGCCTTTACTGTGTTCTGGTGTCGCTTCCAGCCAGGCCAGCGCCTGCGACAAGCGGCAGCGGTGAATTTCTTCGAAGCGCTTGGTCAGCTCGCGCGCGATGATAATGTTGCGCCCGCCCCCCAAAACTTCTTGCATGGCGCTGACGCATTCAAGGACACGGTGGGGCGCTTCATAAAACACCAGCGGTACATCAAGCTCAGCCAGAGCTTGCAAACGGTGCAGACGCGCCTCCTTCTTGCTGGGCAAAAACCCGGCAAAATAAAAGCCATGACTGACCAGGCCGCTGATACTTATTGCAGCCGTGACGGCGCTGACCCCGGGCAGCGGCACAATCCCGAAACCAGCCTCGCGTACCGACTGCACCAGTCGTGCCCCCGGGTCGCTGATACCGGGGGTGCCAGCGTCTGACACATAGGCCACACGCTGTTGTGCTTGCAGTCGTTCTATGACCTTGACCGCGGCTTGCTGCTCATTATGTTCATGACACGCTAGCAAAGGCTTGCTGATGCCCAGGGCATTGAGCAAAGTACTGGTGTGACGGGTATCCTCGGCGGCAAGGGCATCACAATGCTGCAACAAATAGCGCGCCCGTGCGGTCAGATCAGCCAGATTACCGATCGGAGTCGCAACTACATATAATGTCCCGGTCGGCCAATGCTGATGTTCCAGGTGATGATCCATGAAAATTTTAAGGCGTTCGTTGATCCGTATGACAGGGCTGATAGTAGCTCATCCGGGTCTGTGGCTGGCAGCGGGGGTGAAAGCACAAACCGTTGCCGTACCGCAGACAGCTTCGCCAACTCCTATAGCAGTGCTATTGCCACTGAAATCGGCTGATTTTGGTCGCGCTGCAGAAGCGGTGCGTAGCGGTCTGTTGAAAGCGCGTGAGGTCATGGCCAGCCCGGTCGAATTGAAATTTTATGACTCTGATGGCACCGGGGATAGCGCGGTTGCCGCATTTCAGCAAGCCCAGGCTGCTGGTGCCCGGTTTATTATTGGCCCGCTGACACGACGCGAGGTGGCGGCGGTGGCAGCACTCGGCTCCGCACCGCTTCCTACCCTGGCGCTGAATAGTCTGGAATCAGACACTGTCACGCCGCAGCGATTCTGGACTTTTGCCTTGACGATTGAATCAGAATCACGCCAGATAGCCCAAATTGCCCTGCAAGAGGCGCGCGCCAATGAAACCAGCCGAACCAGCGCGGTTGTTCCTGGTGCCATTATTTTGCAATCGGGTACGGGTCTGGGGCGGCGTGCAGCACAATCGTTTGCCGATGCCTTTCGTGCAGGTGGTGGCCAGGTCGTGCTACAACTTCATGCGGGTGCTGCCGACCTGCGACAAAAAATGAGTGATATCAGCAAGGGCATAGTGTTTCTGGCGACAGAGGCCGGTGTTGCGCGTGAGTTACGCCCTTTTTTGCAGCGTTTCAGCTTATACGGCACTTCCTTGCTATTTGAGGGAAGACAATTGCGCTGGCAAGATCTGGATGGCGTTAAATTTGTCGATCAGCCCTGGATGTTGCAGCCTGACCATGCTGCCGTGATGGTGTTTCCGCGTGCAGAAACCTTGTATGCGCCGGAACTGGAGCGGCTTTATGCCTTGGGTATTGACGCGCTACGCCTGGCGCTGGAATTGATGCGTAATCCAGATACGGCTTTCGAGCTCGATGGGGTTACTGGGATCTTGCGCTTTAACAATGGACGTATAGAGCGACGCGCCACACTGGCATGGTTCCGCGATGGTGAAGCGGTAATGGAATAAGCATGGGACTGACACAGACGATCGGAGAAGCCGCCGAACGTGAGGCGCGGCACTATCTGGAACAGCAGGGACTGGTTTTTGTGAGTGCCAACTGGCGCGTACATTTTCATAAGCAGGTCGGTGAAATCGACCTGATTATGCGCCATGGTCAGGAAATTGTTTTTGTCGAGGTGCGCGCACGCACGCTGGCGGCTTTTGGTGGAGCAGCGGTCAGTGTGAGTGGCGTGAAGCAGCGCAAACTGCGTCGCACCGCTTTGGCCTATCTGCAACAGCAGGGGCGGCCCGACGCGTACTGCCGGTTTGATGTCATGGCACGCGAAGGTGCGCAGTGGCACTGGTACCGGAATGCTTTCTGAGGCTCGCCTATAATGCCGGGTATGGACCCACTTTCACCCTTGTCAGTACGCATAGAGCAACATTTTCTGGACAGCATTGCCACCAAGCAAAAAGCGTTGCAGGTCTTGGTCGAGCCCATAGAACTGGCGGTCGCCATGATGACCACGGCGCTGGCGGATGATCACAAAATTCTGGCTTGTGGCAATGGCGGATCGGCCGCCGACGCGCAGCATTTTGCTGCCGAACTGGTGGGCCGCTTTGAGCGCGAACGCCCGGAGCTGGCCGCGCTGTCGCTGGCGACCGATACCTCAGCACTGACAGCGATCGCCAATGATTATGACTATCGCCAGGTTTTTGCCAAGCAAGTGCGGGCGCTGGGGCGAGCTGGCGACGTGTTGTTTGCCATCAGCACTTCCGGCAATTCCGACAACGTACTGGCAGCAGTACAGGCAGCGCATGATCGCGGTATGTCGGTCGTGGCGCTGACTGGAAAAAAGGGCGGCAAAATGCGCGATGTCCTGAGCCCCGATGACATTCATATTTGTATTCCTGCCGACCGTACGGCGCGGATACAGGAGACACACTTGCTGGTATTGCATTGCCTGTGTGATGGCATTGATTACAACTTGCTTGGAGAATGAGGATGAGAGTCAAAAATTCTGCCCGGATGATGAGCCTGATTCTGATAATGGGGGTTTGTGCCCCACTATTGCAAGGCTGTTTCCCGGTGGTTGCTGCCGGCGTGGTGACTACCGCGCTATCGGTTAGTGACCGGCGTACTACTGGTACCCAGGTCGAGGACCAGAGTATTGAATTAAAAGCGGATTCGCGTATTCGTGAGCGTTTTGGCAGCCGTGTCAGTGCCGGTACCGTCAGCTTTAACCGACGCGTGCTTGTTTATGGGCAGGCTCCGGATATCGCGACCAAACAGGAAATCGGACGCATCGTCGCGGCCGTACCGAATGTGCGCGAGATCATTAACGAGGTTGAAATAGCTGGTACCCAGGGACTGGGTACTGCCAGTGGCGACGCCCTTATCACCACCAGAGTCAAAACCAGTCTTGTGGATTCGAAAGACCTGCAGGCCAATGCCATCAAGGTGGTGACCGAGCGTGGTGTTGTTTACCTGATGGGGCTGGTGACCGAGCGCGAGGCCAGCCGTGCGGCACAAATTGCGGCTGGAGTTTCGGGGGTGGTCAAGGTGGTCAAGGTGTTTGAGCCGATCTCTGAAGCCCAGTTGGCAGAAATTAACCGCCAGGCACAGAAAAATCAGGCTGGAACGCCCCAATAGGCGCTACACTTGCTATGTGGCTGTTTATGTGTTGCTGATCTGAAAGGAGAATCCGGCATGTCGATAGGCTTGATAGTTTTTCTCGTTATTCTGATTGCGCCGGTGCTATGGGCGATTGGTGCCTACAACCGGCTGGTGAGTCTGCGCAATATTTTCAAGAATTCCTTTGCACAGATTGATGTTCAGCTCAAACGCCGCTACGACCTGATACCGAATCTGGTCGAAACTGCTAAAGCCTATATGGCACACGAGCGCACCACCCTGGAAGCGGTGATAGCGGCGCGTAATTCTGCCTCCAGTGCGCGTCAGGCGGCAGCGGCCAACCCTGGCGAGGCTGCGGCCTTGATGCAGATGATGAATGCCGAGTCGGCACTGAGCGGTGCGCTGACCAAATTTTTTGCCCTGGCCGAGGCTTACCCCGACCTGAAGGCGAATGAAAATATGATGCAGTTAACCGAAGAATTGACCAGCACTGAAAACAAAATAGCGTTTTCACGTCAGGCCTATAACGATGCCGTCATGTCTTACAACACCGCCGCTGAACAATTCCCCACCAACATAGTCGCCGGTTTGTTCGCTTTTCATCATGCCGAGCTATTACAGTCCACCGAGGGTGAGGAAGAGCGCAAGCCGGTCAAAGTCTCGTTTTAAACGGGGCTGGGCTTGAATTTTTTCGAGCATCAGGACCAAGCACGGCGCCAGACCCGGCGCCTGGTACTGCTGTTCATGCTGGCTCTGATTTGCGTGGTGCTAGCGGTCAACGTCACCGCAGTACTGGTCTGGCGTTACAGCATGGCGGGGCTACCGCAACCCAACTATTTCTACGAAACCAATACGCTGGTTGTCCTGGCATTGATACTAGGCGGCACCTTGTTTGAAACCTGGCGCTTGCGTGCTGGTGGCGATGAAGTGGCACGCATGGTGGGGGCGCGTCTGGTGGCACGTGACACTGATCAGCCGCAGGAGAAGCGGCTGCTGAATATCGTGGAGGAAATGTCAATCGCCTCTGGTCTCACTATGCCCAGGGTCTATGTCATGGATAAAGAAAATTCCATCAATGCCTTTGCCGCCGGTTATCAGGCCAACGAGGCGGTGGTTGCAGTCAGCAAAGGAGCCCTAGAGCGCCTGAATCGCGACGAACTGCAAGGCGTGGTAGCACACGAATTCAGCCACATTCTCAACGGCGACATGCGCCTGAATATCCGTCTGATTGGCGTGGTCTATGGCCTGTTGCTGTTGGCGTTGCTGGGCGAAAAAATGATGTCGTCACTACGTTATGCGGGTCGAGGTCGGGATGACAAGGGCGCAGGCTTCATCTTCTTTCTGGCTGGCCTGGCATTATGGATCATCGGCTACATCGGCGTGTTTTTTGGACGTCTGATCAAAGCCAGTGTGTCACGCCAGCGCGAATTTCTGGCCGATGCCAGTGCGGTGCAATTTACCCGTAATCGCGATGGTATCGGCGGTGCTTTGCGAAAAATCGCTGGTTTATCCCAAGGCGGGCAACTCGGCTCGCGTATTGATCATGCCAATGCCGAAGCGTTATCGCATCTGTTTTTGGGCGCAGCGCGATCGTCCCTGGTGAGTGGCTTGTTTTCCACTCACCCGCCGCTGCAAGATCGGATCCAGCGTTTATATGGCCGGCGTGTGCCGGAACTTGAGTCCAGCGTTGAAACCCAGGAACAAGCACCAGCGACTCATGAGCCTGACCCCTTTCCATATGATGCCGTGTCTCAGCTCAGTCCAGCCCAGGTGGTACAGGCGGTGGGGCAGGCGCAGCCGCTGGTGAGTAGTGTTTTGTCGCCGCTTGATCATCGGCGTGAAGCAGTCAAGACTGCCGCTGGTGCTCAAGATACAGTGCTGCAGTTATTGCGTGACGAAACCGTACCGCACCGCCTCATGCTGGTGGACCTGGCCATTCCCGCACTGAAAACCCTGACGCTGGGACAGCGCCTGGATTTTTTGCACAAAGTACATCAAGTCATACAAGAGGATGGGCGCGTCACCCATGCTGAATTTTTGTTCGAGACTTTGCTGTCTCGCCGTTTAAGTGCGCGCTCGGGTGAATCGGTGTCGGTCAAGTATTCAGCCTTGTCGCAAGTGCAATCTGCACTTGAAATTGTGCTGGCGCTCACCGCATACATTGCCACACGCCGTAACCCGCAGCCTGATATCGCGCGGCGACTCGGTGCCGCGAGCCAGGTGTTGGAGCTCAGCCTAAAAATGCTGCCGCTGGGGCAATTGCATTTCTCTGTCGTGGCGCGTGCTCTCGATCGGTTGAATCAGCTGCATCCCTTGTTGAAACCTGCGGTCATCAAAGCGCTGGTCGCCGTGGCAAAAACTGATGGTACGACACTTGATACGGAAATTGATGATGTGATTAGGGCCGTTTGTGCTGCCCTGGACTGCCCTTTACCTCCTGTGGTGACCCAGCATGCCGCATGACATCAGCCTGATAACCACGATTGCCGGCGGACTCGGCCTGGCTCTGGTACTCGGCCTGCTGGCGGCCCGGTTTAAGCTGCCACCTTTGCTGGGGTACTTGCTCGCAGGCATCACTATTGGTCCGCATACCCCCGGTTTTGTTGCAGACATCGAGCTTGCCGCCCAGCTTGCCGAAATTGGTGTGATGTTATTGATGTTCGGTGTTGGGCTGCATTTTTCTACGGAAGACTTGTTGCGCGTCAAAAACATTGCAGTACCGGGGGCTATTGTTCAAATGACAGTCGCAACCCTGATGGGCGGTACCATTGCCTATTACTGGGGTTGGGGCTGGGGTGGCGCGCTGGTATTCGGTCTGGCGCTGTCAGTTGCCAGTACGGTCGTGCTGCTCCGGGCGCTCGAGTCACGCGGACAGCTCGATAGCGTCAATGGCCGCATCGCCGTCGGCTGGCTGGTGGTCGAAGACCTGATGATGGCGCTGGCACTGGTATTACTGCCACCGCTGGCCGGCCTGTTGCTGGCTTATGAGGCGTCCGGACCGTCAGCGCAAGCGCCAGACGGCTTGTTCTCGACGGTATTGATGACCCTGCTCAAAGCGACAGCCTTTGTAGTTTTGATGTTGCTCGTGGGCAAGCGCTTATTACCGAAATTTTTATGGCTGGTGGCGCGTACCGGCTCGCGCGAACTATTTACCTTGTGCGTTATCTCAGCGGCTTTGGGCGTGGCCCTGGGTGCCGCCAAACTGTTTGATGTGTCGTTTGCTCTCGGCGCTTTTTTTGCCGGCATGATGTTGCGTGAATCCGAACTTAGTCATCGCGCTGCCGAAGAGTCGTTACCGCTGCGCGATGCCTTTTCGGTATTGTTCTTTGTCTCGGTCGGTATGCTGTTCGACCCCACGGTGCTGGTACAAGAGCCGTTCAAGGTGCTGGTGGTGAGCCTGATTATCATCGTGGGCAAAACGCTGGCAGCTATTATTCTGGTGATGCTGTTCCGCTATCCTTTGAACTCGGCTTTGACCATTGGTGCCAGTCTGGCGCAGATTGGCGAATTTTCCTTCATTCTTGTTGGCCTCGGCGTGGCCTTGAATTTGTTGCCAGAACAAGGGCGCAGTCTGGTACTGGCCGGGGCACTGATCTCGATTTCACTCAATCCGTTCCTGTTTGCCGCGATTGAACCCTTGCAAAAGCGTTTGCGCCTGCATTCGCGTCTGGCGCGCCTGTTCGAGCGCAGTGCCGATCCGCTGGCCGAACTGCCCATGAGTACCGATTTGAAAAAGCTCAGCGGTCAACTGGTACTGGCCGGTGATAGTGCAGCCACCGAAATGTTTGCCCTGAAACTGCTGCAACAAGGGGTGCCGGTAGTGGTGGCAGAACCGAACCGCAAACTGGTCGAACAATTGCGTGCCCAGGGTATAGCGGCGGTCAGTGGTGATCCGGTCGAGCCGGTGGTGCTGATACAGGCGCACATTGCCCGTGCTGCGGTACTGTTGATTTTATCGGCCGATCCGCCGCGTGCCGCGAAAATGATCGAAGTGGCGCGCGCCCTGAATCCGCAGATACGCATTGCGGTTCAGGCTAGTAGCAGTGAGGCCGAGGGCTTCCGCGCCCTGCAGGTCGATCAGATCTTTATTGATGAAGAATTGCGCTCAAACGCCATGCTGGGCTATGTACAGCGCTGCCTGACACCATAACTGGTGTAATGGGCAGTGGCCGCTAATTCCTGGGGACGACCCGCGGTTTTCTGCTTTCGTCGGTGGCAACATAGGTCAGTGTGGCTTCGGTCACTTTCACCACGCGCCCTTCGGCGCGTGAGCGTTCAGCATACACTTCGACATCGACGGTAATGGAGGTATTGCCCACGCGCACGACGTCGGCATAGAAGCTGACCAAATCTCCAATAAACACCGGTTCCTTGAAAACGAAAGAATTGACCGCAACGGTCGCAACTCGGCCATTGGCGCGACGCACCGCCGGAATCGAGCCGGCCAAGTCCACCTGCGCCATGATCCAGCCGCCAAAGACATCGCCATAGGTATTGGCATCGGCAGGCATGGGAATAACGCGCAGGGCGGGTTGTTTGTTTTCGGGTAATTCGACGAACTGGGTCATGGCAAGAACTGGCAGAATAAAAGCGCCATAATACCGGACTATGCGCGGCGCTCGACACGACCATACAGCCCCTTCCACGAACCGGCTAAGACAAAAATCGGACTGGCAGGTGCTGGGTACTTTATTCCCCTACTTGTGGGACTACAAAACTCGCGTTGTGCTGGCACTGCTGTTTCTGGTGGGTGCCAAGGCAGCCAGTGTGGGTGTGCCCTTGATAATGAAAGCGCTGGTCGATTATCTGGCACCGGGCAAGCTGGTGGATAAGGCCGCCGTTACCGTGGCGCTGGTGATGCCGGTGGCGCTATTGCTCAGTTATGGTTTGCTGCGACTGGCGACTACGGCATTCACCGAGTTGCGTGAATATGTCTTCGCCAAAGTGACCCAGGCTGCGGTACACAAGGCCGCCTTGCAGGTATTTCGCCATTTGCATGCCATGAGCCTGCGTTTTCATCTGGAACGTCAAACTGGTGGTGTGACACGCGATATTGAGCGCGGTACCCGAGGTATTTCCTCGCTGGTCAGTTATACCCTGTATTCGATCGTGCCGACCCTGGTCGAGTTCGCGCTCATCATCGGCATCCTGCTGGTCAAATACGATGTATGGTTTGCTGGTATTACCGTCGTTGCCCTAGTCACTTACATCAGCTTCACGATTATTGTCACCGAATGGCGCACGCACTTCCGGCGCGCCATGAACGAGCTCGATTCGAAAGCCAATGTCAAGGCGATTGACTCCTTGCTCAATTACGAAACCGTCAAATATTTTGGCAATGAAGAGTACGAAGCCCGACGCTATGACCAGAGCATGGAAAGCTGGAAGCGCGCTGCCATTCGCTCACAAACCTCGCTGTCCTTGCTCAACACCGGGCAAAGCGCCATTATTGCCCTGGCTGTCACCGCCATGATGTGGCGTGCCACTCAGGGTGTCATCGACGGCAGCATGAGCCTGGGTGATCTGGTGCTGGTCAATGCGTTCATGATTCAGCTTTATATTCCCTTGAATTTTCTCGGTGTCATCTACCGCGAGATCAAGCAAAGTCTGGCCGACATGGAGAAAATGTTTACCCTGCTCGAGCAGCACCGTGAAGTCGCTGATGCACCCGCCGCGCCTGATCTACAACTGCGCGCCGGAACCGTCAGGTTCGAGCAAGTCGATTTTTCCTATGACAAGCTGCCCGATGGCAGCCCGAAAAGACAAATTTTGTTTGGTGTCGATTTCACCGTGCCAGCCGGAAAAACACTGGCCGTAGTCGGCCATTCTGGGTCGGGTAAAAGTACCTTGTCACGTTTATTGTTCCGGTTTTACGAAGTCGATGGCGGGCGTATCAGCATTGACGATCAGGACATTCGCTCGGTGACCCAGGCCAGTTTGCGCCGTGCCATTGGCATCGTGCCGCAAGACACGGTACTGTTCAATGACACTATCGAGTACAACATCGCCTATGGCCGGCCGGGCGCCAGCCGTGCCGAGGTCGAGGCCGCGGCCAAAGCGGCGCACATTCACGACTTTATTATCAGCACCCCCGATGGTTACGATACGGTGGTGGGCGAGCGTGGCCTGAAATTATCGGGCGGGGAAAAACAAAGGGTGGCGATTGCCCGTACCTTGCTGAAAAATCCGGCCATACTCATCTTTGATGAAGCCACCTCGGCGCTGGACTCGGCAGCGGAAGCGGCAATACAAAATGAATTAAGAGCCATCGCGCAGCATCGAACCGCCCTGGTCATAGCGCATCGGCTTTCCACCATCGCTGATGCCGACGAGATTATTGTGCTGGATCAGGGCCGCATTGTTGAACGGGGCAGCCATGCCGACCTGCTCGCCAGGCAGGGGGCTTATGCGCGCATGTGGGCATTGCAGCAGACCGAGCACTAAGCCCTATGCTTTGGCTATGCAAAAAGTGCATTACAGCTATAATCTGCCATTATGGATACCCGATGGCTTGAAGACTTTATCTCCCTGGCGGAAACGCGCAGTTTTTCCAAATCAGCCACACAACGGCATGTGAGTCAGCCGGCGTTTTCGCGCCGCATACGCTCACTTGAAACCTGGCTGGGCACTGACCTGATCGACCGTACCTCTTACCCGACCAAGCTGACACCGGCAGGTGAAGTCTTTTATGAACAGGCGCTGGAAATGCTGGCGCAGATCAATACGGCGCGCGAACTGATGCGCGACCGGCGTGGCGCCGAACCCAGCGTCGTTACTTTTGCTATGCCACATACTCTGACCCTGACCTATTTCCCGGAGTGGCTAACCCAGATCCGCGAGCGGGTTGAGCCGTTTTCGGCGCGTGCGCTGGCGCTCAATGTCCACGATGCGATCATGCAACTGGCCGAGGGCAATGCTGACCTGACCTTGTGTTACTACCATCCCCAGCATCCTTTGCCTTTGACGGCAGAAACAGTCGAGTACAAAGTGCTGGGCGAAGAACCCTTTTTCATGGTGTCACGCGCCCGCAACGGCGAGCCTGAGCACCAGTTGCCAGGTAAAAAGCAAACCCCTCTGCCGTTTTTAAGTTACTCCCCGAATGCCTATCTGTCGCGAATGGCCGATCTGATGATTGCCACCTCGCCCAAAACCATCTGTCTGAATCCGGTCTATGAGACCGACATGTCGGAAAGTCTGAAGTCGATGATGCTGGCCGGACATGGCGTCGCGTTTTTACCGCAGTCTGCGGTAGCGCGCGAAGTGGCAGCCGGACGCGCTGTTGATATTTCTACCCGCCTTGATCCCGAGTGGGAGCTGCGCATGCAGGTACGGTTGTATCGGCGGCGATCTTCCAGTGAGGCCAAGCCGGCCGTCACGGCTATCTGGGAAGCGTCCGGCAAATTCAGTCTGGACTGATATCCCGTTAGTGCTGAGTCCCCGTTTTGGTGCCATAGGTGCGCAAGCGGGTGCATGAACGAACCGAATAAGCCCATGCGGTATGTGCATTCTTGCATGCATTTAAGGCATTGGATTGTGCGGCGCGATAAGCATTAAAGTGCGTATCGAGCACATTTTTGATTACAGACCTATTACAGTGCCAAGCCAACAACCACCCCCCGGGAGTGCGACCCGGAACCTGCCTGTCTACCTGGGTATTCCAGAAATACCTCGGGTGGATTTTGCCGACGTAAATTTCGGCGATGCTTGCCGAAGGTTTTGCCGGCATATTAGAAAAAGTGTACTTCGGATCAAGGCTCTTTCTTTGGGGTGGTTGTTGCTTATAAAAAAGTCCCCGGCTACTTGCCACAGGGATAACACTTTATATACCACCTTGCGTGACCAAAATGAAAGGCTTAACGATGAGTGCGACATCGTCTATTTTTAAGGGTGCTACCGCCATTACTCTGATGGTGGGAGCGCAGATTGTTTTTGCCAGTACCCCGGTGCTGGATCGTATTCGCAGTACCGGAGTCATCACGATTGCTCACCGTGAAAGTTCTGTACCGTTTTCTTACCTGGATGTGCGTAAACAACCGGTCGGCTATGCCGTTGAAATTTGCCAGCGACTGGCGGCTGCAGTACAGAAGCGTTTGAAACTGCCGCAGCTTAAGGTGAGTTACGTCATGGTGACATCGGCCGACCGTATTCCGGCCATTGTGAGTGGCAAAGCCGATATGGAGTGTGGTTCTACCACCAATAACGCCGAGCGTCGCAAGCAGGTATCGTTTACCATCCCGCATTTTTTTGCGGGTGCCAGGATGCTGGTACGCACCGACTCAGGCATCAAGTCAATCGATGATTTACGCGGCAAGCGTGTTATTTCAACCAAGGGCACCACTCCACAGAAACTCGTTGCAGCGCAAAATGAGGCGCGGGTATTGAAGATGACCCTGCTCGAGGGTAAGGATCATGCCGACTCCATGTCATATGTAGAAAAGGGTGAAGCTGACGCCTTTGTTATGGATGATATTTTGCTGTACGGGTTGCGTGCCAATTCAGCCCAGCCCAACCGCTTTGAAATTGCTGGTGATCCACTCACCGTGGAGCCTTACGCTGTCATGATCAGCAGGGACGATGCGGAATACAAAAAAATTATTGATACCGAGATGTCCAGGCTGATACTGGATGGTGAAGTCGATAAGCTGTATGAAAAATGGTTTATGCGGCCAATACCGCCGAAAGGTGTTGTATTGAATGCGCCGATGAGTCGTTTTTTGCGTAGTTCATTCCGATTTCCCACCGATAGCGTGGGGGATTGATGTAGTCTTGTAGATACAAACGTAGTGTTTCTTTTAAGAGGTTTTACCACTGTGATATTGCCAATATAAATAGTTTTTTGCGTCAACCACCACCACTAAGGAGTGCGATATGAAGAAGTTAGTCATGTTTGCAGCACTGGCCGCATCGGCTGGCGTTGTATTTGCCCAATCAACCGGTACCCTCAAAAAGGTACAGGACACCGGTGCGATCACCATGGGAGTCCGTGAGGCCTCTATTCCCATGTCGTATCTGGACGACAAACAACAATTTGTCGGTTACCACATTGATGTTTGCAACCGTGTCATTGACGACCTGAGAAAAAATCTGAAGTTGCCCAACCTCAAGGTCAATCTGCAGGCAGTGACCTCGGCCAACCGCATCCCGCTGATGCAAAACGGTACCATTGACATAGAGTGTGGTTCCACCACCAACACCGTCGCACGTCAGCAGCAGGTGGCATTTGCTCTGACTACGTTCATCTCGGATGTGCGTATTCTGACCAAAGCCAACTCGGGTATTAAAACCGTTGCCGATCTTAACAACAAGCCTTTGGCAGTGACTACCGGTACCACCTCGGTGCAGCTGATTCGTGCCCAGGAGCAAGGCAAGAACTTGAACATTACCGAAGTTTTCGGTAAAGATCATGCCGAATCTTTCCTGCTGCTGGAAACTGATCGTGCTGTTGCTTTCGCGCTGGATGACTACCTGCTGGCCGGTTTCCGGGCTCGTTCCAGCAACCCCGCTGCTTACGTCTTTCTGGACCAGCCTCTGCGTACCGAGCCAATCGCTATCATGATTCGCAAGGATGACCCAGACTTCAAAAAAGCAGTTGATGATTCCATCCGTTCGATGATGAGAAGCGGCGAGCTGGAGCGAATCTATAACAAGTGGTTCACGACTCAGATTCCGACCCTGAAGGCCCCATTGAACATGCCCATGACCAACGCGTTGAGAGAGCAATTCCGCAACCCCAACGATACGGGTATTTAATGGCTATAAGTTAAGCAAAACCAGCCGGGGGGGTGTTATTCCTCCCCGGTCGGGTGTAAACTTAGGCCAGCTTCCGAACGGGAACAGCGTTACAGTTCCCGTTTTTATTGTTTTTTGTTGTTTGATTTTTTGATTACAGATTCACTCAAGGGAGAACCGCGTGAATTATGACTGGAACTGGGCTTTTTTCTTTCAGCCCGAGCCCAATACTGGGATAGTAGTGTGGCAACTGTTACTCGAAGGTTTATGGAATACCCTCAAAATATCGGCATTGGCTTGGCTACTGGCCCTGGGCATTGGCTCGGTAGTGGGTACCATCCGCACCACCCAGAGTAAGGCCTTGATTTTCGCGGGCAATTGTTACGTCGAATTGTTCCGCAATATTCCGTTGCTGGTACAAATGTTCTTGTGGTTTTTTGTCTTGCCGGCACTGGTGCCTGCAGTCCGGGTCATAGAGCAGAATTTTGGCTACGATACCTACCAGTTTCTATCAGTCGTTATCTGTCTGGGAACATTTACGGCAGCACGTATTGCCGAGCAGGTGCGTTCCGGTATCAACTCACTACCCCGTGGCCAACGCTATGCCTCACAGGCCTTGGGACTGACAACGTTTCAGATGTATCGCTATGTACTATTGCCGATGGCATTCCGTATCATCATTCCGCCCCTGACCAGCGAAAGCATGAACCTGATCAAAAACTCTACCATTGCGCTGACGATTGGTTACGCAGAGCTGACATTCCGTGGCGCCAAGGAAATAGCCGAATATAACTTCCGCTTCTTCGAAATTTATCTGGTACTGACGGTCATTTACATCATCATTGCAATGAGTGCGAACCGTGTCATGGCCTGGGTTGAACGAAAAGTTGCCGTACCGGGCTTCATTGCCCAGGGCAGTGCCAAATAAACAGAGGAACACCATGATCGAACTCGATTTTTCAGTCATCCCCCGCGTCAGTGATTTTTTGTGGAAGGGATTTTTATACACGGTTCAACTCACCGTGATATCGGCTTTAGGTGGCCTGTTCTTTGGCACTTTGCTGGCTTTGATGCGTTTGTCCAGCAACAAGATTTTGTCAAACTTTGCCGCCGCTTATGTCAACCTGATGCGCTCCATCCCCTTGATTCTGGTCATATTCTGGATGTTCTTCCTGGTACCGCTACTGTTGCAGGCGATTACCGGGGCTGAGCGTCCACCACAAATCGGTGCCGAACGTAGTGCCATTATTACCTTCATTCTGTTTGAGGCCGCATATTTTTGCGAAATCATGCGTGCTGGTATCCAGTCCATCCCCAAGGGTCAGGTCTATTCTTCCTATGCGTTGGGTTTGACCTATGGGCAATCAATGCGGCTCGTTATATTGCCGCAGGCGTTTCGCAATATGCTGCCGGTACTGCTGACGCAAACCATCATTCTGTTTCAGGATACGTCACTGGTTTATGTCATTTCAGCGACCGACTTTGTTGGTGCCGCCAGCAAAATTGCCCAGCGTGACAGCAAGCTGGTGGAAATGTACCTGTTCGTGGCACTGGTGTACTTTGTCATCTGTTTCAGCTTGTCCACACTGGTCAAGCACCTGCAGAAAAAAATCGCCGTCATTCGTTAAAGCAATTCATTAAGGACAAGCAACATGGCAATGATTGAAATGAAAAACGTGTCGAAATGGTATGGCAGCTTCCAGGTGCTGACCAACTGTACGACTATTGTGAACAAGGGCGACGTTGTGGTGGTCTGCGGACCCTCTGGCTCAGGGAAGTCGACCTTGATCAAGACGGTCAATGGACTGGAGCCGGTACAACAGGGCGAGATTTTTGTTAATGACATCAGTGTTACCAGTAAAGCAACCAATCTTTCTGAATTGCGCTCGCGCGTCGGCATGGTATTCCAGCACTTTGAATTGTTTCCCCATCTGTCTATTACTGAAAACCTGACTTTGGCGCAGATCAAAGTACTGAACCGTAGCAAGGAAGAGGCTGTCGAAAAAGGCATGCGTCTGCTTGATCGTGTTGGTCTGAAGTCGCAGGCGGCCAAATATCCGGGTCAACTCTCGGGTGGGCAGCAACAACGTGTCGCCATTGCCCGTGCCTTGGCCATGGATCCTATTGTCATGCTGTTTGACGAGCCCACCTCCGCGCTCGACCCCGAGATGGTCAATGAGGTGCTGGATGTCATGGTAGAGCTGGCCAAAGAAGGCATGACCATGATGGTGGTGACGCATGAAATGGGGTTTGCCCGTTCCGTGGCCAATCGTGTCATCTTCATGGATGAAGGCGCGATAGTGGAAGACGTGACCAAAAACGATTTCTTTGAAAAGCCCGAGGAGCGCAGTGATCGCGCCAAGTATTTCCTGTCCAAGATCATTTCCTCGCACTGATTTTTAGGCTGCTGCAGTACTGCACCGACCTGGGCATATGCCGCAGGTCGGTTTTTTTTGTACTGTCATACAATCTAGCCTATGCAAGCAAACCAGACCGCCTCTTTGACCCTGACTCGCCCAGACGACTGGCATTTACATCTGCGTGACGGCGCAGCGCTACGAGCAGTATTGCCCGATACCGCACGCCAGTTCGCACGTGCCATCGTCATGCCCAATCTCAAACCTCCGGTGACCACGACCGAGCTGGCGCGCCAATACCGTGAGCGCATTCTGGCCGCACTACCGGCAGGCATGAGTTTCGACCCGCTCATGACGCTCTATCTGACCGACAATACCAGCGCCGAAGAAATTCGGCGTGCCAAGGCTTCCGGTTTTGTACAGGCCGTCAAACTTTACCCGGCGGGAGCTACTACCAACTCGGATGCTGGCGTCACCGACCTGCGCAAAACTTATGCCGCACTGGAAGCGATGCAGGAAGTCGGCATGGTCTTGTGTGTGCATGGCGAGGTAGTTGACCATCGTGTCGATGTATTCGACCGCGAGCGCGCGTTTATTGATGAGAAACTAATTCCCATGCGTAATGACTTTCCTGCTTTACGCGTGGTATTTGAGCATATTACAACCCGTGATGCAGTTGATTATGTGCGCGAGTCCGAGGGCGCGATTGCCGCCACCATTACCGCACACCATCTGTTATACAACCGCAACGCCATGTTTACTGGGGGCATACGCCCGCATTATTACTGCCTGCCAGTACTCAAGCGCGAGCCGCATCGTCTGGCGCTGGTGCAGGCAGCCACCAGTGGCAACCCGCGTTTTTTTCTTGGCACCGACTCGGCGCCGCACGCCCGTGGCATGAAAGAAATGGCATGCGGCTGCGCCGGCTGTTATACCGCGCTGCACGCCATGGAACTGTATGCCACCGTGTTTGAGGCAGCCGAGTCTCTGGACAAACTGGAAGGCTTTGCCAGTTTTTATGGTGCGGATTTTTACCGCTTGCCGCGTAATGTCTCGACCATCACACTGGATCGAACTGAGTACCTCGTACCCGAGAGCCTGCCTTTCGGTGATACCGAACTGATACCGCTCGCTGCCGGGGAAACCCTGTATTGGAAAATGCGCCCTTACTGAGTGATGTCGATTGGCAGCATCCAATCTACAGCCTGGTACGCGAGATGGGCCAGCGCTTCGTTGCACTGGAAAATTTGCCTGACCAGCTCAATGCCTGCGACTCGCCGGGTCGCACTGCGCAAGGCAAGGCAGTCAGTTTCATGACCCCGGCGACTGGGCTGCCTTTTTACGAACTGCACATCGCTGAAAGTGGTCAAGTACCCACGCGCAATAACCTGCATGATTTTTTTAATGCACTGGTCTGGTTTTCCCTGCCGCGTACCAAGGCCATGCTGAATCAGAGGCAGGTGCAGGCGATAAAAATGCATGGCATCGGCGCCAGCCGCGGCGCTGTACGCGACACGCTGACCCTGATCGACGAAAGTGCGGCGTTGTTGATCACTACCGTCCCCGAGGCACTGACGGCCTGGCATACACACGATTGGCACACCCTGTTTGTTCAACTCAGACACGCCTGGCAATACGATATTCGCCTGGTAGTGCTGGGTCATGCGCTGATGGAAAACTGGGGACGTGCTTACCGAACCGGGTATCAAGGGCTGACTGCCAAAGTCTGGCACGTACCCTTCGAGCCAGGCAAGTTTGAATGCATGAGCTGCCTTGATGCCTGGTTCGCGCAACAATTGTTGCGCCAACAGACATTGGAGCCGTGTCAGTTACGACCCTTACCGTTGTGCGGTGTACCGGGCTGGTGGCCAGATCAGAGCTGGCCTGGTTTCTACCAGAACAAGAATGTGTTTCGACCCAAGCGCCCTGGATGATGGTTGTGGCGGTATCTACTTGGCGGGAGTCAAAAAACGGTTGGGCTGCACACCCCACTTGTGGGGATTCTCATGACCAACAATTTTGTCGCCACCGCCATGCCCGAGACTGCGCGACAAATCGACCATCACCGGGGGAATATGGCAGTTCGACTTGATGCTGAAAAAAGCGCACACCTTGGGCATGAGCAGGTTGGTTTCATTCTGATCGGTCACGACTGCCAGCCGACCGCTTTCAAGACGCACCAGCTGTCCTACCGGGTAGATGCCCACGATTTTCATGAACTGGTGTGCCAGGGTTTCATCGAAATGAAACTTGCTCCATTCCAGCATTTTGCGCATGGCATCGGTGGGTGTCATGGCACGGTGATAGCAGCGGTCAGAGGTCACGGCATCATAAACATCGACAATCGCTGACATACGCGCATACAGGCTGATCTGATCGGCGGGCAGTTTGTCGGGGTAGCCGCTGCCATCCATACGTTCATGGTGGTGACGGGTAATATCCAGCGGAATCTCACCTACAGCCCCGGTAGCCACCAATAACTCATAGCCTATTTCCGGGTGTTTTTTGATAATAAAAAATTCATCATCAGTCAGCTTGCCGGGTTTATTCAATACGGCATCAGGCACTTTCATTTTGCCGACATCATGCAACAAACCGCCGATACCACCTTGCCGTACAAGTTCCGGGTCGAGACCCATGGCACGGCCAAAAGTGACCATTAAAGTCCCTACGGCAACACAGTGCAGGAAGGTGTAGTCGTCAGCTTCTTTCAGGTTGAGCAGGCTGACCAGGGCGCCACTGTTACGCGAGACGGAATCGGTTATATCACCGACGATGTCTTCGACGCCTGCAACATTGACCGCATTGCCCAGGCGTACATCACGCATGACGCTGCGTACAGCGCGACCCGCTTGATCATAGATTTTCTTCGCTTTTGGCAGTTCTTCTGCCACGGTGGTTCGAGCCGGCGGGGCAACCTCGTTCCGCCCCTGGCCGGCCGGTGGATTGCCTAACTGGTCCAGACGCTTGTCGATTTGCTGCCTGACCTCAATAGTGCTGGGAGCGTCGGCGTCATCCAGCCCTTTGCTAGTATCAATATACAGTTCTCGTATGCCGGCAGACACTATTTTTTTGAGATCGTCTTCTCCCGCAACCTTGAACTGCTGGCGCAGAAAAGGGTGCGAAAACCAGTTCGTCCCCAGATCGTGCACATACATTCCTGGCTTTAGTCGCTCAATAGGAATTTTTTTTAACATAACCAACGGATCCCCACACTCTTAACTCATAACGGCAGCCGCTGCCGTAACTTGAGCCCGTATCTGATGCTATCGGTTTTATATGAGGTCAAGTCAGGAAAAAAATGGAATTTCAAGCCGGTGATCGGGCTTTATGCCAATCCTGACCCGGAGGTGGCATAAAAATACTTTTATTATCAGTGGGTTACGGCGCTTTGCGACGGGCTTGACCAGAGCTTGTCAAGCGCCATTAGGTACGCTGGTTCTAACAGACAGCGTTTAGTCGCGCATTAGTCTTGCAAAGGCAAACTTGCGTCCTGTTTTGACCGAGTGGTTACCGCCATCGGTACCTGTACATGCAGTCTTTGCCAGTGCCAGATACTTGACGCCTAAAGTAAGAGCGTTCATCGATCTGGCGCTAGCGAGCATGGGTGCCGATAGCTGGAAGGTATCTGGTTTGTCATGATCAAAAGATGAAACTAGTCCAAGTTCATTTTCTATTTTTTCTTATGCAATAACCTTCGTTCACAACGTTAAGTTGCTTGCCTACAGTGTGGTTTTGACCCGATCAATCCCCTGAAAGAAAGCAATCACATGAGTAAACAACTTCGTCTGGGCGCATTCCTGCCCGGTGCAGGCCAACACATTGCAGCCTGGCGCCACCCCGGTTCCAACGCATTAGCCCTGCTGAATTTTTTCCTGGCCGATGGCCTGAGGGTCAATTTCAGCGGTGTCATCGGTTCGCGATTCAAGTCACCGCCAATTCGATCGCTTTCGCGAATACTTGTGTCTGTCCTTCTGGTGTTTTCGGGCCTGGCCGCACAGGCACAGACGCCGTTCCCCAACAAACCGCTGACCATCGTGGTGCCTTCTGCGCCGGGAGGCAGCCCGGACATCCTCGCCCGAACAATTGCACCAGCCCTCAGTGCCAGGCTGAATCAACCCGTAAACGTAGAGAACAAGGCTGGTGGTGCGGGCAACATCGCGGCCCAAGCGGTGGCCAGTGCGACCTCTGATGGCTACACACTGTTTTTGGCCAACGACCAACTGTCTGTGAACCAGACGCTGTTTCCCCGCCTTCCCTTTCACGCTGTCAAAAGCTTTGCCCCGGTGCTGCAGCTGAACAGCCCTTGTTTCATCCGTTCAACGCTCGTCGCCGTCATTTCACGCCCAACACACTTGCCCAGCACTTCTACTGGATGTACAAGCGGGCTGGCGTTGAAAGTGCCAGCTGCCACAGCGGACGCAAGACGTTTTGTAGAAGTCTCACTTCACAAGGCATCTCACCTTATGTAATTGCAAGTTTGGCTGGACACAAGAGCATACAAACAACGAGCAGTGTGTGACTTGCAACGACGACATAAAGCGTAAAGCTGTTGAGTTGGTATAGATTTAAACTGCATACACAAAGATGAGTGCTACCGCTGTACCTAACCAGATACAGATTATTCTGGTGAACCAAGTGTTTGCAAGTAAGTCCTTTTTTGCAAACATCTGTTCATCATCTCCACCTTTGTATTTTGTTAGTTCAAGTAGCATCTGCATTGAGATAAGCAAGGCGCCCACTGTAAGCAGTGGAAGAAAATAGTTTGTGAAAGTGATCTTGCCAAATGCCCCGAAAATCGCAAAGAGTACAACAAATAAAATCGAAAACGATCTTGTAGCCTCCGCTAAGTTGCGACCTTGCATATCACTCACCCCCTTCTTTTTCGTAAAGTAGATCAAGTGCAGCATCAACAAGTGCAACACGCTGCCGCCAGTGCTTACGCAACCTTTGCCCAACAACTGCACGATTTGCATCTTGTGATTATTTGCTTTTTCTCCCACGCAAGCGTGGCACACTTCTGCAGTTATTTCTGGTTGAAAACCATCGCGTGCATCAACATCTCTGTCTAACCACTGCTGCACTTGAGCTGCAAGTGCTGGGTCGTACAAAGGATTGCGTGATGCATCACTTTCCAGTGTGTTGCACAACAACATAACTGCACTCTCGTAGCATCTTTCCGCTTTGATGCGGAAACGCTGGCTTGCTGTCTGACCGTTGCTATCACGCCTTACTGCACGCCGATGTAAGTTCGCTGTGCGTGTGTATCTGTCACCCCGCTTGACAAGTTCAGCATAGTCATACAGTACGCTTGGCATTTCTTCTCTGTAGTCTGCCTCAATGTGCGATATATCTACATCGAAACTATTGATGTACGCATCGAACTACTCTGCAGTCAGTGCGTGACGCATTGCATCTTGCGTTACTGACTTTATTTCTGCAACTCGCTCCAACGCTTGCACTATTATGTTGTGCAAGCGTTGCGTGTCTGCAGCACCAATGTCCCTAAACGACTCGCTGTCTAAGTCGTTGTAGGTCAGTGTGTGTATGTAGTTACTGTCGTCCGCACCATCAGACTTGATGCAACGAAGCACGAATAACATAGCGTATTGCGCTCTACGCTGCGTGTATGTGTCACGCTGACTGCTTCTTGCCGCGACAAGTTGTTTTTCTTGCGGTGCTTTTGGTTGCCGCAGTTTTACTGCCACCCCCCTTTGTCTTCAAGTAGCCGCGCAGCTCTGTAGCAGTAAATCCGTGCATCTTACATTGCTTCGCACATCTTCTAAGTCTTCTTTCCGTTTCGCCTCGTTATCTTTTTCCAACTTTTCTGCTTTTCTTTTGCAGTCTTCACATCCTCATCTATCTTTGCAAGCAGTGCGCGGGGGGCTTGTGTTTCCGTTGCCATCATTCAGCTTTCATTAAAGCATCAGTTTTCTTCATTCTAGCTTGCAGCAAGAGTCTTCTTCAATCTCTTTACTCTAAATGCATAAGCAATGTTCGTGATTACCAGCGCTGCAAAAATTTTCACTACAAACGGAAGTATTCCGATATTTACATCACCCAAGCTTTGCCGTACTCCATACATAATGACTGCAATAATCAGCGCAAGTATTGCAGAAATCAAGTTTGCATTCTGTCTGTCTTTTACGAACCAGCCAACGACAAAAGCTGGGATAATGACAAATGGATCGATGAAAGCAAAAATGAATGTAAAGATTAGTGACAGCATTGTTCATAACTTTCGTTTTTCTCCAGTCGGAACTACGCCAACTTTTCCGCCGCCATCGTCGCAGTGAGTTTGCTGTAGTGCCGTTCAATCATCGAGCACTGTTGCCCATCTGCTTTGATAGCGTGTAAATGTCAATTGTCTCACGAAATAATCCCAATCTAGCATACACATATCCAAATGACAAGTGTATTCACATCTATACCTTTACTGTCCCAAGTTAGCAGCCAACGCCAGTGTCGTAGCGTCCTTGCCGTAGTACATCTCAATCATCTGTACGCTTGTTCCCATATTCCTTGCTATGTCATACACGGGGATACGACGACGTAAGGCACTTACTGCATAGAAGTGACGCAGTGAGTACAGTGTGTATTGCTCTCCTCGCGTGTTCTTCAACATACCTATGCTTGTCAGCATTGCTTGGAACTGGCCTATGAGCGTGATGATTTTGTTGTCGTGGTACATTGCAAAGAATGATCCATCTTTTTCTTGCTTTCTTCCCCGCAGGTATTGGCTGTACATAGAGAGGTACCCGCCAAGTCGGTTCGAGAATTAATTGCCGCAGCAAAGGCAAACCCCGGCAAGCTGGCCGTGGCATCACCAGCGGTCGGTACCGCGGGGCAATTAGGTGTGCTCCTGCTGCAGAGTCAGGCGCAGATCAAGCTCAACCCGGTGGTATACAAAAGCGCCCAGCCTGCATTGACAGACGTACTGGGCAAACATGCCGATGGAATCATCGTGACCGTAGCACCTGCTTTGCCCTTCATCAAGGAAGGGCGGTTGCGCGCGCTGGCAGTGTCATCAGCAAACCGCTCGCCTGCATTGCCCGATGTGCCGACGTTTGTGGAGCAGGGGTTACCCAAGTTCAGCTTTGAAGCCTGGCAAGGCTTTGTGGTGCCTGCTGGCACTCCAAAAGATGTGATCGATCGGCTGAACCGCGAATTCAACGCTATCCTGAAGCAGCCCGATATCCATGACGCCCTGGTCAAGCAGGGTTTCGAGCCCAAGGGAGGGACTGCAGAGGTATTCGGACAACTGATCAAGGACAGCATCGTATCGTGGGCCGAGGTCATTCGAGCCAACAACCTTAGTTTGGATTGACAGGACGCACCATGAGTTTGACCAATAACCCCGATACCCTGTGGTACACCCGTTGCCCGGTACCCACTGCCTCTGGCATTGCCATCCATCATGGCTGGCTGGACGCCGAGTTCGCCCCCGATGGCATCGCCATCCGTTCGCTGCGTGCCTCTGCCGATCGCGCTGTGCGCGAATCGCATTTCGACCACCGCCAGCCCGACTCTTTTCGACAGGGAGGCAACGCGCCGCCCATCTGGGCCCGTTCCGATGGGCAGGACACCGTCGTGGTTGGCCTGGTGTGGCTGCCGCAGTACCAATCCATCCTGAGCCTGCCCGATACGGGATTGCGAACTGCCGCCGATCTCAAGGGCGCGCGGCTGGCCTTGCCCAGACGGGTCAACGAAAAAATCGATTTCTGGCGTGCGTCGGCCTTGCAGGGCTACGCACAAACGCTGGCCAGCGTGGGCCTGACGCTTGACGACGTGACACTGGTTGATCTGCCGATTGACGAGCCCTACATCAGGGATGTCGCCCAATCCGATTCAGGGCCGCTGTTCGATGCGCGGCAGTTTGCACGTTCGGTGCGTGCCGAGGCGTTTGCACTCATACGCGGCGAGGTCGATGCCCTTTACAACTATGGTGCCTCTGGCCCGGCGCTTCAGGAGTTCCTGGGTGCGCAGACCGTGGTGGACATCGCGCACCACCCTGACCAGCGTGTGGCCATCAATAACGGCACGCCCAATGTGCTGACCGTCAGCGGGCGACTGGTGCGTGAGCAACCCGACCTGGTTGCCCGCTACCTGCTCCAAGTGCTGCGGGCCGCCCGGTGGGCACATCAACACCCCACCGAGGCTGCACCGCTGGTGGCGCAGGAGGTTTCGGTGGCGACTGAATGGGTGGGTGCTGCGTTCGATGACTCGCTTTACGAAGCACTGTTCCCCAGCCTGGCCCCACCGCTTGTCGACGCGCTGAAGGTGCGTAAGGAATTTCTACTACGCCACGGCTTCTTGCGCCGTGACTTTTCAGTGGATGAGTGGATCGATCCTCACCCTCTGCAAAGGGCACTTGAATGGTTGGATACACCCGCCAGCATGAAGCCATATTAACGAGCCTGCGTTGAACTTAGGCGGTTTATGATGAGAGATGATCTTAATCGCCAGCGGGGACAAGTACGCTCTCCGGCGCATTCAAGAAAACAAACGGGTTCAAGAACTGCCTTCGCCAAAACAAAGCTCGATCCACCTCGTTCAAACCCGCTTCATCGCAAATGGACTGCCACTCCTTTTCGATTATGCTGACCTGATGGTTGACGATGGCAATCGCATCTTCTGTCCTGAGCAGAAAGGATGGTGCAGCTGCAATGCAGGTGGCTATCCGACTGCTGCGATCACCGTCGTGAATGAGCATGGCCTGCGAAGCCTGCTGCCCGACTCGTGATTGAGGGCAAATGTCATAGGCAGGCGTTAAAGCCAACTGATGACCGTCCCAGAACGCTGCGTGGTTGCGTGCGTGATCATCAGTATTGCCGCACAGAATGTTGAAGACAATGCGCGAGAACAGCTCATGCAAGGTAGCTGTTGAATTGACGAACCGATGGCGAATGATTTCCGCGAGCTTTTCATAACTGGCATAGGCTGCCATCATTTCGTTCAGCTCGAATATGGTTAACGCAGACACCATGGCGCGCCTGTGCCAATGGTCTTGATGCCGAACCCGATCAAAGCGCTCAATGAGCAACACATCTTTCCCCATGGCCGCGCGCAAATGTACGGTCGCCACGTTCAGCCCCACTTTGCGTGCCAGGCGCATAGCAATGAATTCGGCTTTCACCACACTGTAGAGATCATTGTTTGCAGAAAATTTAGCGATGAACTTCCGATCACCATCGTCAAGCAATACTTTGGGGCGCGCCCCCCCCAAGGAGGTCCCGTGTAACAAGGCCTGGTCCAGTTCGGGCGAAAGCGTAACGCCTTGCTCTACCTTTTCGGCAGCTGTAAGCAATTCCTCCAGCGTTGGCTGCTGCGCCTGCCTCGGCACATATTGAGTAGGTGATTTCTAAAAATCCAATGCCCCAATTCTGTCCGAGCCAGACTCAAGCAGATAAGTCAATTCATCAAGTTCAATATCGGTAGCGTCTGCACCTTTCATCCCTAATTTTCGATTGATCATGACGCGACGCCCCCAGGCGTCTGGCGATGCATCACGAAGGCAACTAGGCATACTCAAGCCGGGGATGAGCGGGATACTGCCCGGCTGAAGCGGTAGCTCTGGGGCATACAAGGAAATGGCATCCGCGCGAGCCAGATAGCTGCGGCCATAGTTGAAGACCAACTGCGGACCTTGCTGGGTGAGCAAGCCTGCGACAACGGGTTCTGCTGCATCCGGCAACCAAACCCAGACGTAAGCCTCCGAGTACATTGTGTTGGCATCAGAAGTCATCTTTCACTCTTTTCATGCCGACGCGGACGGTTTTGGGCAATAGAGCCATTTTTTCTCGATGCAATGCCAAATGGGTGGTCAACTGTCGCTGCTCTTGGTCGAACAGAGGTACACCACAGATAGTGGCTACTTCGAACACCGCACCGATAGAGCAACCTGGGTCTCCCCGCTCAATCCGTTGAAGCAACGCACGCGAGATACCTGCGCGTGCAGCCAAGTCTGCGGTTGTCAACGCTTTGTTCAGACGTGCTTCACGCACTAGCTGGCCCAACAGCTCAAGCGCGCTCAAGCTGTACTGGGAGTAGGGGCGCGAGATAGGTTTAACCATTAGTGTGCCTCATTAACAAGTCTCTAAATATTTTAAAGCAACATTAATGAACCATTCTTCTACGATGCACCCACGATGTCAACTATCACTTAATTCATTAATAATTCTTTAAGAAGCCAAAAGTGAAGTAGCCCCCATTTAACGTACACTTTTTGCTGACAGTAGAAAGCGAAAGGAGTATCTGATAGAGAAACGACATCCCGTTGCCCACAGGCCAGC
>DHLX01000018.1:361414-361655 GCA_002405475.1 Burkholderiales bacterium UBA4657
GTACGTCACCTGGGGGCAAGTCCAAGTAGTCAAGAACCTTGGTTGGAACTTTTTCTTCCTTTTCTACCATTTGATTTTCCTTTCGTTATTGGATAACGAACCCTGGCGACGCCGGGGATTTTCGTTAATTTGTTGACCTTCCCTCCCAGTTGTTATTGCGCGAGGTTGTACAAGTACGAAAAACAACGTGTCCCAGCCAGAAAAAAAAATGAACCAAGGCGTGCTTTCCAATCCTAGGCAC
>DHLX01000018.1:361796-375266 GCA_002405475.1 Burkholderiales bacterium UBA4657
GGCGTGCTTTCCAATCCTAGGCACAACTGCCGGCTAACTTATCATCTGGAAGTCAGGAAAGTAGTGGCAGAGAAAATCCCCGGTGTTGACTCGATGACGCTAATTGCCAAATAGAACAGCCGTATCTCTAACATTATTAGCGAGTAATTGATATTCAGGAGGAGGTTGCCTATCTTCGTCTACTGCAATACGTAAATCTTGTACCACATATGGTGCAAGGCACTCCCGAACTTTAAGTTTCATATGGTTTCGACCAGGAAAATACTCTTGCGCAATCATTTCTTGCTGAGGCTTGCTGAGTTTTGGGTGAGGAATAACTTTAATATTTAAAATTGAATGCCATTTTTTATCTTTTTTGCGGACATCGTCAAAAATCTTTTCTACCTGTGCGGCTTCGGCGATGCGACCCAAAGTGAAATCTCGGTAATCTTGTCTTTCGGCGCACCAAGCCCTTACATGCCATCGCCGAGGAACTCGTACAAATGCGTGCGGGAATATTAGCCTTTTTGTTCCTTCGGGATAATTCATAGACCTATAGTTGATTTCGACACCTTTCTGGTGCTTGATCGCCTGAAAAAGGACTGAAAAAAGGTCAGGAGAAACATTCGATAGATCAAAACGAGCGTCCTCTACCAATAAATTTACGTTGTCCTGCTTATTCGATCTCAAAACTCTCAAATACTCATCAGGCGAGTTGGAGACATAGCCCGCAGGCTTAACTAATTGTAGAGGCGCATGAGAACTCGAACGTCTTGCCTTGCTGCCCAGTTTTTTTTCGAGTTCAGCTATTAATCGGCTTGCCCATACTACCTTCACATCCAATAACTCACGGATGCGCTCGTTGTTTATCCCACCTTCCCAAATTAAAACAGTCTCAAGGTCTGATAAATGTGACATTTAAATATCCTAGGTAATTTGTACTTGTATAAAATTATTCTGTAATATAAAATTATACAATTAAATAAGTAATGATATGTTAAGTGAACAATCAAGTCGATGAAAGTTTATAGACATCAGCCATGGGGGAAGCTAGGCTCAGAGAGTATTCACCCGCTGTGCGACCATATGCTTGATGTTGCGGCCTGCTTCAAGGCGATCATTGCTACAAAAAGTATAAGACGAGCGTTGGAAAAACTGGCTGGGCGGTCACTTGACGAGATTGATATTCAGAGGCTTGCTGCGCTTGTTTTTCTGCATGATATTGGCAAAGCCAACGCTGGGTTTCAGGCGAAATTTTGGGTCGCAAATAAGAAGCCAATACCAGAATTCTGGCCCAGACCCACGGGGCACTCAAGTGAAGCTTTATATATTTTTGAAAATCCAAAACTGATAGAACTGCTCCCTATATACGAAATGAGTAACTGGGGAGCAAATTGTCTAAGCCTATTACGCGCTTCAATTAGCCACCACGGTCGTCCTGTCATCAATCCACTGGACCCCGGTGGTCAGAGAATGATATGGACTCCAGTCAAAAAATCTGGGGAAGTCCTCTATGACCCCGCTTTCACATTGAAAGAGATCGGGCAAAAAACAAAAGAGTGGTTCCCGGAAGCATTCTTGCCAGGGCAACCTCTGCCGCAAAATGCTCAATTTGAACATTTGTTCGCGGGGTTGGTTCAGTTTGCCGATTGGCTGGGCTCGGATAAAACTTTTTTTCCTTATTCGGTGCCAGGAGAGGATCGGTATGAGACTGTTTGGCAGCGAGGCAGGGAGGCGGTGGAACGCATCGGTATAGATGCCAGCAAGTTCCGCGCGGCTCTCCCAGAAAATCTTAATTTTTCAAAAGTTTTTAATGTTTCAAACCCTCGACCCATACAAGAGAAAATGGGGGATTCAGCACTGGGACCGCTACTAATATTAGAGTCAGAAACTGGTAGCGGCAAAACTGAAGCCGCGTTCTGGCGCTTTGCAAATCTGTATCAGCAGGGCAAGGTAGATGGGTTGTATTTCGCGCTTCCAACACGGGTTGCAGCTACCCAGCTCTATGAACGTACCCGGCATTTTGCTACAGGATTATGGAAAGAATCAGGACAAACGCCTCCGGTAGTAGTTCGCGCACTGGCCGGCTATGAAAATGCTGATGGGCATGATGTGATTAAGCTACCTGAATTTAAGGTGCTTTGGGCAGATAATCCAGAGGATCAGGTTGCACATACCCGATGGGCTGCCGAATCTAGTAAACGATTTTTGGCTGCACCAATTGCAGTAGGCACTATTGACCAGGCTCTGTTGGCAGTCTTGCAAGTGCGGCATGCCCATATGCGAAATGGCCTTTTGTCGCGTAGTTTGCTGGTGGTCGATGAAGTCCATGCGTCCGATGCGTACATGGCAACACTGCTTGAGCATTTACTCAAGGCTCACTTAAAAGCAGGCGGCCATGCGCTTTTGCTATCGGCCACCTTGGGCTCCAGCGCACGCCACCGCTACCAGCGCTTGATTTCTCCCGACGTGCCCATGCCCACACTAGCGCAGGCAACTGACCTGCCTTACCCCGCACTCACCGATGGCACGGTTGTTAACGCTTTACCGGACTCAGGTCGTAGCAAGCGTGTTCACTGGCAAGTGAAAAACTGTATTGATAGTCCGGACGACATTGCTGCCTTGGCCATAGATGCTGCTAGGCAGGGGGCCAAAGTGCTGGTCATTCGCAACACAGTACCCACGGCATTGGCTACTTTCCGCGCCGTCGAAAGCATGGCACAGAAAAACGGTTTGCAAGAAGCCTTGTTCAACCTGAGCGGTATTGCCACAGTGCACCACAGCCGCTACAGCCGCGAAGACCGCCCTATGTTGGACAAAGCGGTTGAGCAGCAAATTGGCAAGGAACGCGCCAAGCCGTTGCAAGCCTGTATCGTGGTGGGCACGCAAACACTGGAACAAAGCTTGGATATTGATGCCGATCTGCTCATTACCGATCTCTGCCCAATGGACGTGCTGTTGCAACGTGTAGGCCGTCTACACCGCCATGACCGAAAGCCGGAAGAGCGCCCAGAAAGCTACAGGCAGGCTCAGGCGGTGGTTTTGGTACCAAACGACCACAGTCTAGAAGCTTGCCTTAAGAAGTCACGTCATGGTTTAGGCCGGTTTCATAACGGCGGGGGTATCTACATCGATTTACGAATTCTGGAGGCCACTAGACGGCTTATCAGCGGCGCAGACAGTCATCTCATTCCGCAAGACAACCGGGGGTTAGTGGAGCGGGCAACTCATCCAGAAGTGTTGGCTGAACTCGAAAAGGAATTGGGGGCGGATTGGATGGCGCATGGACTGGATATACTTGGAGATGTGATGGCGGCAACCGTACAAGGCAAACACAATGTTCTGGATTTCAGAAAGCACTTTTGGGAAATTGATGAAAGTGGATATGAAGTCGATGCATATTGTTTCACCGGAATCGAGCAACACATCAGTAGCCGTATTGGAGCTGGCGATTATCTGTTGAGCTTCGATCCACCCCAACGCAGTCCATTTGGGATAAAAGAGGTACGAAGAATTCCTGTCAGTCCTCGAATGTGGCCAAAAGAGTTGCCGCCAGAAACACTGCCAGTAATCCAGGCTACGGAAACCGATGGTGCCTTTATCTTCACACTAGGTGCAACCACCTACCGCTACAGCCGCTTAGGACTGGAGCGAATCAGCGACAAAGCGGATGGAGTAAACCCATGATTACAGAAATCAGCGCGTCTGATGCTGAGAAAACAATGTTCGGCAATCTGCTTGATGAGCGGCTGCTGCATTACCGCCGAACCAATACGGGTGAGCGCACCGCGACGACCCTACCCGAGTTGTTCGTAGCGATGGTACAAAATCAGGTGCGAGACTTCCCAGCGCTACGCCCACACCAGCGCCACCCGTGGCATGCATTTTTGGTTCAGCTGGCCGCCATAGCGTTGCACCGTGCCGAACGTACAGAGCCTTTTACAACCGCAACCGAATGGCGTGTAGCGTTGCTTGCTCTTACGCCTGATGACCCAGATGGCGCTGCTTGGTGTTTGGTGAGCCCGTTTGATAGGCCTGCATTCATGCAAGCAGCTGTATTGGGTGACTTGGCTTCCACGTGGGAGACCAAGAGAACACCAGACGAAATTGATGTCATCAAAGCATCAAAGAATCATGATTTAAAAGCACAGCGCATGACCCGAGCAGGCCCAGAGGATTGGCTTTTTTCACTTGTAAGCCTGCAAACACAGTCACCCAGTGACAGTGGATCCTACAAAGAGTCCTCAAAAATGGATGGAGGTTGGGGTAGGCGACCTGGCATGGGCATCGTTCCGCCCGGAGGCTATGGATGCCGCTGGTTAAGGGATCTAAAAATACTACTCGCAGAGCGTGACCATATTGCTGAAAAGTACGGGTTCAACCGGAAAGGGGTGGCATTAGCTTGGCTGCTTCCTTGGGATGGATCGGCAATGAGTGCCGTTTCTGTTGCTCAGCTTGATCCTTTCTATATTGAAGTTTCTCGAAGGGTTCGCGTCAATTGCGATGCCAGTTTTTATACCGCAAAGACAGCCACAACCCCGAATGCACGGATTCAATCGATTGCTGGAGGCTTGACTGGCGACATTTGGTCACCAATTGATCAAGACCAGGACGGGCGAAAAGTCTTTACGACACGGCCTTACGGATTTGGCTACAGGACGGCCGTGAACTTGCTTGTACCCACAAAAATTGAGTTATCTCCTGCTATGAAGCCACAGCGCTTTGATCCTGTGGTTGGTTTGAAATTGAATATGGAGAGTATTGCTTGGGGGCCCAAAAACACCAATGCTGGATATCACAAAAGAGAGATTGCCATTGGGAAAAAGTTAGCAGTGATGCTTGCTTCTGCGAAGCAAGCGGAGATTGATGAAGTAGCCGCAATTTCAAAATCTAGAGTCGAACAACTGGGCGAGATAACTTGGATGCTCGAACAAGCTTTGATGGTGCTCCTAACGCATGACTCGTTGAGCAAAAGCAAAATGAAGGATGAAGCTCTTAAGGAGCGAGCAAAGCGCTTTTCTCAGCCCTTTGAAGCCCAATGTGATGCTGAGTTCTTTCCTGAGTTGTTTGAGGAAATTGAGACACCCGACCGAGAGGCGGTTCGCAACCGATGGTTGCGGACGTTGGCAAGCCGAGCTGAATCTGTTTTGCAATCCGCATTCGCTGCTGGCCCACGAAGCGGGCAACTTCGCTATAGGGCGCAATCAGCAGCGCTTGATCGTTTGCATTCAGCCATGCGAAGCGAGAAATTTCCTGCCCTTGCCCACGCCCTGAAGTCCAAAAAATAACCCACATCCACATCATCTGACCAGGAGAAACACGACCATGCTTGAGCTTTCAGAATCAGCGGTGCAGCAGTCTGCGCCCGAACCTGCAACTACGGGAGAATTTTCGATTGGCAAGCTTGCGGGATTTATTGACCGTTCAGACCCAGGCACCCGCGCCGCATTAGCGCGGCTTGACCCTGATGCATTGCGTCCACACCAAATTGCTGCACTATCACGAGCGCTAATCGATACTGGTTTGTCCCCTGACAGATGGCAACCGTCCACATGGAAGCGCTGGGCGCTGATTGCCCACGGCATAACATTGGCGGGGCACGGTAAGGGCTCGCTTGGAAAACAGTTCGCCGAAGCTGGAGTGTCGGAACCACGCGTTACCAAATTACTGGTCTCGCGCGACGATGCGTTTTTGCAAATTGTTCCTCGTTTACTACGCCTATTGGCCAGCAAGCAGGTCAAACCCAATTGGTACACCCTGAGCGAACTCATTCAAAAAAACGACTCGCAAGGCAAAGCACAAGAAGAGGCCGAAGCATTGCGCCTACGTATTGCGGGGGACTATTTCAGCGCCATCACTAGCAGCAAATAAACCAAGTTTTATCTATCTCAACAAGGACATCCGTCATGACCATTCTGCCCCGTTTCATTCAAATCCATACCCTGCACAACTACCCCGCCGCCTTGCTCAATCGCGACGATGCTGGTTTGGCCAAACGCTTGCCTTATGGCAACGCCACACGAACCCGCATTTCTTCGCAGTGCCTCAAGCGTCATTGGCGTGTGGCGGACGATGTGTTCTCTTTATCCAGCCTGGGAGTGCCGATGGCCATCCGTTCGCGTGAGCTGCCTCGCCAAATGCGCGACATGATGATTGCGCATGGTATGAATGAAGCGTTGGCGCAAGCTGCTGTTGAGGGTATGCGCAATGCAGGCCTTTTGGACAAAGCAGGCAAAAGCCCGCAAGGCGAAGACGCATTGAGCACAGGTCAAGCCGTTTTACTTGGTAAAGCTGAGCGCGATTACCTGATTGGCAAGTGCATCACCCTGGGGCGAGAGCACACAGAGGCTAAAGCCTTGAAAGAGGCGGTGGCTGCTTGGTTGAAAGAGAAAGACGAAAAGAAAAACATCGAAGCCATGAAGTTGGGGAGCGGTTTGGAGTCGGCCCTTTTTGGCCGCATGGTCACATCGGATGTGTTGACAAGTCGCGATGCCGCTGTGTACGTAGCCCATGCGTTCACGGTGCATAAGGCTCAAGTGGAAAACGATTACTTCACGGTGGTGGACGATCTGTTACGTGAATCGGGCGAACTTGGATCGGCGGGCATCTTCGACACCGAACTGGCCTCGGGTCTGTACTACGGCTATGTGGTGGTGGACGTACCGCAATTGGTGGCCAACCTTGAAGGCGTGAAGATCGAGGACTGCTTCAAGGTGGGCGCAGACCAGCGCGAACTGGCAGCCAAAGTGGTGCATCACTTGCTGCATTTAATTGCCACCGTCAGCCCCGGTGCCAAGCGGGGCAGTACGGCGCCCTTTGAATGGGCAAAATTTATGTTGGCGGAAGTGGGGGATTGGCAGCCGCGGAGTTTGGCTGGTGCATTCCAAAATGCATTGGAGACCAAGGGCGAAAAAATCCGCGAGCGTGCAGTAGGCCAATTGGCTGATGAGTTGCAGCGCCTGGATGCGGCCTATGGCGCACCCAGTGAACGTCGCTTTTTGAGTGTGGATGATTCCCAAGTTCCAGGTGCTGAACGTTTGCCATTGTCGAGCCTGACCCAATGGGTGCAAGACCGCATCGTGAGCGGCGCTGCACAAGGTGCCTGAGATGGCGCGGCATTTGTTATTGCGACTGCGAGCGCCTTTGATTGCGTTTGGCGGCGAGACCATAGACAACTATGGTGTCATCCGTGACTTTCCGGCTTTGTCAATGGTGACCGGTTTGTTTGGTAACGCCATGGGTTGGGACCGTGGTGATGATGCTTTACACAACCGCTTGCAAGAGCGGATGGTGATGGGTGCAAGGTTGGATTCCGATGGCGAGCGATTGGTGGATTTTCAGACTGCTCAATTGCAAGCCAATGACAAAGGGTGGACTAGCCGTGGTGTGGCAGAAGAACGCGCTGGAGGAGCAGGCTCTTATGCTGGCCCTCATCTACGTTACCGCCATTACCACGCAGACATGAACGTCCTGGTTGCTCTACGCCTTCAGCCTGGCGATGAATCGCCCACTTTGGAAGATTTGGCCACCGCACTAGACAAACCCGCTCGACCTTTGTTTGTGGGCCGCAAGAACTGTTTGCCGACAAGCCGCCTGATGGCAGGCTGGGTTGAGGCGGACAATATTCTGAGTGCTTTGCAATTGGCAGAACCTGCTTTGTTACACAACGTTCACGCCCAGTGGCCTGACGGCGAAGGCCGCTTGCCCGATCAGCAAGATAGAACGTTGGACGTGTGCGACGAGCGCAATTGGACTAGCGGCGTACACGGCGGGTGGCGTCCGGTGCGCGAAGGGGTGTTGCGTTTTGCTTCGCAGAGCACCACAGATCAGGAGGTCGCATGAGCCAAGACTTTCATTTGATACATCTGCAACCTGACCTCAAGCGCTTACTCCCTTGGGCGCTGCGACAAGGTTTAATTCCAGATAAAGGCCAAGGCGATTTGGGCTATGCGTTTCATGCGGCGCTCAGAGCTGCATTTGCAGACCTGGCTCCACAACCATTCAGCTTTCGCTCGGGCCAAGGTTTATTGGCTTACACCACACACGCCGAACCCATGCGACTTGCGGTGGCAATGGCTAACCCAGAAGTGGCTGACATATTGGGACTTGATGTCACGCCGCAGTCGCCCGGTTTGCGCATTCGTCCATTCCCCGCCAGTTGGAAGCTTGGGCAGTTGTTGTCGTTCGAAGTCCGCGTGCGGCCTGTGGTGCGCAAGGATGACAAGGAATTGGACGCATTTTTGTCGGCAGCGCAGCGCATGCCCGATGCGGTTTTGTCACGAGAGGCTGTCTATACCGACTGGCTCAAACGGCAGTTTGAAGACGTTGCCGATTTGCATGAAACTCGCATGACCGAGTTCAGCCTGAGCACGGTGGTGCGCCGTGCTGCTCCACAGGGTGAGGGCGCTCGCCCCAAGCGGCCAGTGCCAGGCCCTGATGCGGTGTTCACGGGCGTGCTGCAAGTGCGCGACAGTGCTGCTTTTGCTGCGCTGGTGGCACGCGGCATTGGTCGGCATCGGGCGTTTGGGTTTGGCATGCTTTTGCTCAAACCTGCCGCCGCAACCTGGGACTGAGTGTGCTGAAAGGGCGCTTAGGGCTTGAAACAGCGCGTGTGCCGCATGCCGATAGACATGGCTTGATCTGGTTGGAACGTGGGGAGTTGTGTGTCATCAATGGCTGCTTGCACTTTGCGCGTGGCAAAGACACATTGACCCCGAGCTTCGATCAGATACCGCATCAAACGGTGTCCATGATCTTGCTGGGGCCTGGTAGCAGTGTCACGCATGATGCGTTGCGTTTGCTGGCTAGGCACGGCACCTTGATGGCCGCTGTAGGTGTGGATGGTGTGCGCAGCTACACCGCGCCGCCCGTGATGCCGGATAGGTCAGACGTTGCCCGAAGACAAGCCGAACTATGGGGCAATCCTAGGCGGCGAATCAGTGTTGCACGGCACATGTATTCGCTGCGGTTAGGTGAAGTGTTGCCGCACCGCGATCTGAATACGTTGCGGGGCATAGAGGGTAGTCGTGTCAAAGCGACCTACCGCCTGATGGCCGAAAAGTTTGGCATAGAGTGGAATGGCAGACGTTTTGACCGTTCCAACCCTGAAGCTGACGATTTGCCCAACCAAGCCATCAACCATGCTGCCACAGCGGTCCAAGCAGCAGCGGCTATTGCGGTGCAAGCAGTTGCGGCGATTCCCCAACTTGGCTTTATTCACGAGGATTCAGGCCAGTCTTTTGTATTGGATATTGCGGATTTGTATAGAGACCATATCACGCTCGCAATTGCATTTACGGCAGTCAAGCAAAGCCAAAAATCCGGTGAGGCGATGGATCGTGTTGTGCGCCGAGAAGCAGCTAAGGTGTTTCGTAAAGAGTCTGTCATTCCATCTATGATTGACCGCATCAAAAAAGTATTACGTATGGACGAGGTGTCGGATGGCGTTGGTGATGATAGTGACCCGTGACGTGGCCGACCGCTTTCGTGGTTTTCTGTCATCAGTGATGCTTGAGGTCGCGCCCTGCACTTATGTCAGCCCACGTATGAGCAAAGGTGTCCGTGAACGTGTGTGGCAAGTTATGGCTGATTGGCACACGGTTGAACCACAGGGTAGCATTGTGATGATTTTCCGTAATCTTGAGGCCACTGGAGGAGTAGGGTTGGCGTATTTGGGTACGCCCACAAAAACCTTACTAGAAATTGATGGAATTTGGATTGCACGTGCTGGTGGTTAAGGGTATTTTGTTCTTTAAAAATTTGAATTGGAATGTAGAAAAACCCCTCTAGATCAAAGGCTTATAATCTAGAGGTTCCCCCGCGCATGCGGGGATAGACCCATTACTTACTCCTTATGATTTGCTGGCTGGAAGGTTCCCCCGCGCATGCGGGGATAGACCCCTTGACCAGGCTAACCGCGCTGCTGCACTGCAGGTTCCCCCGCGCATGCGGGGATAGACCCTTTGAGCATTGACCAGAGATATGATGCTGCAAGGTTCCCCCGCGCATGCGGGGATAGACCCAAATATACCCGCATCGTTAAACCAACGTCCTTGGTTCCCCCGCGCATGCGGGGATAGACCCACTTTGCACACGGTTGAATTGCCGTGGCGAGAGGTTCCCCCGCGCATGCGGGGATAGACCCCCTAATGACCCAAGATCGGCAAAAATCAAAACGGTTCCCCCGCGCATGCGGGGATAGACCCCAACAACGTCTTTCCAAATTTCTTGCATGGTAGGTTCCCCCGCGCATGCGGGGATAGACCCATTTACGCAAGCATCAAAAAAGAAATAGCGACGGTTCCCCCGCGCATGCGGGGATAGACCCGATATGTGAGCGCGTTTGTGCATCTGATAGAGGGTTCCCCCGCGCATGCGGGGATAGACCCCGCCAGCGTAAATTCAAGCAATGAGCAAGCGAGGTTCCCCCGCGCATGCGGGGATAGACCCAGCTGCGCGACATGGTGCAGGCGGGGCGCGTAGGTTCCCCCGCGCATGCGGGGATAGACCCATGCAGGGCAGACCAGCCGAAGTATTGCCGCCGGTTCCCCCGCGCATGCGGGGATAGACCCGCGAATGGCGAGGACTGACTGATGATGAAATTGGTTCCCCCGCGCATGCGGGGATAGACCCCATATTGCCAGCTCGAAGTCTGTAAGCTTCGAGGTTCCCCCGCGCATGCGGGGATAGACCCCATCCCGCAGCTTTTACAAATTCATCCCAGCTGGTTCCCCCGCGCATGCGGGGATAGACCCGTGACTACAGCAGGCGGGTCTTTTCTGTACTTGGGTTCCCCCGCGCATGCGGGGATAGACCCCCGTGCCCCGACCAGGACTATGCTTCCACCCTGGTTCCCCCGCGCATGCGGGGATAGACCCGAGGTGGCCGTCATCTCACACACTATTGGCCGGGTTCCCCCGCGCATGCGGGGATAGACCCGCCCCCTGCTGCATCAGCAGCGACTCAATGCGGGTTCCCCCGCGCATGCGGGGATAGACCCAAGACCGTCACTGCCCTGCTTCAAAAGTATATGGTTCCCCCGCGCATGCGGGGATAGACCCGCTAGGCAGCTTCTCGGGTGTCCGACAACACCGGTTCCCCCGCGCATGCGGGGATAGACCCAATGCCGTGACCACTGCGCCCACCACCAGCCAGGTTCCCCCGCGCATGCGGGGATAGACCCGTGGAACCAGTAATCTAGGCGTATGGGGTAATGGTTCCCCCGCGCATGCGGGGATAGACCCCAAGCCGGAACCCCAGGCATTTGATGCCGACAGGTTCCCCCGCGCATGCGGGGATAGACCCCAGGTGAAACGCCGACACCAGCCCCCCCAAAGGGTTCCCCCGCGCATGCGGGGATAGGCCCGGTGGGTGCGGGTGGCGCGATGGTGGCCACTGGGTTCCCCCGCGCATGCGGGGATAGACCCGTGTTGAGCAACCTGAACAAGGGCACCAGCACGGTTCCCCCGCGCATGCGGGGATAGACCCTTGATATCTATCTCGGTGTCCTGCAAAGTGCCGGTTCCCCCGCGCATGCGGGGATAGACCCCTAATGACCCCGCCGCCAGACCGGCCACAGCCGGTTCCCCCGCGCATGCGGGGATAGACCCACGCGGGCTGCCCCAGTCGCCAGCGTAGGCCAGGTTCCCCCGCGCATGCGGGGATAGACCCGTTTCGTTGGCCGAAACCTTCGAGGAAAAGGGGGTTCCCCCGCGCATGCGGGGATAGACCCCAGGGCAGCATGGCTGACGGGCAGTCGTCAGCGGTTCCCCCGCGCATGCGGGGATAGACCCTCGCGCAGTTTTTCCCAGGTCTCGGGGGACGAGGTTCCCCCGCGCATGCGGGGATAGACCCTCCTGCAATTCCAGTGTTTCGCGCTTGAGCTTGGTTCCCCCGCGCATGCGGGGATAGACCCTTCAATCACCTCATGTTCCGCTTTCATAATGTGGTTCCCCCGCGCATGCGGGGATAGACCGTTTGCAGCCGACCCACCCCAAGGTTGTAGCTGGGTTCCCCCGCGCATGCGGGGATAGACCCGACGTAGTCTGTTTTTTTGGTTACCCCGGAAGGGTTCCCCCGCGCATGCGGGGATAGACCCGACATAGAGCAGTCAGCGCGCCAGCACGGTGCGGTTCCCCCGCGCATGCGGGGATAGACCCCAGTGTTCTTGCCTGTTCAAAGACACCAGGCTGGTTCCCCCGCGCATGCGGGGATAGACCCTGCGATGCATTGATTTTAGATAGCCGACAATAGGTTCCCCCGCGCATGCGGGGATAGACCCATGAAAAACATACTCAAACAGGTTGTTATTCAGGTTCCCCCGCGCATGCGGGGATAGACCCAAATCTTGGTTAATTCAAAATGTAGCTCTTACGGTTCCCCCGCGCATGCGGGGATAGACCCGACTTCCTGGGCGCGAAGCTCCAGACCCAGCAGGTTCCCCCGCGCATGCGGGGATAGACCCTCTCGCAGACTGTCTTCTACGCTTGGGAGCGCGGTTCCCCCGCGCATGCGGGGATAGACCGTCGCCCTTGTCGATCTCGTACTGTAAGCATCGGGTTCCCCCGCGCATGCGGGGATAGACCCCGCTGGCGCTGGCAATGTCTTAGCCAAAGGTCGGTTCCCCCGCGCATGCGGGGATAGACCCTGCCCGTCACCTATGCGCAGTGGCTTGTCAATGGTTCCCCCGCGCATGCGGGGATAGACCCCTTTGCAGCGCCTGAACAAAGCCCAGGCCAGCGGTTCCCCCGCGCATGCGGGGATAGACCCGCTGGCGGTGCCGGGGTGCAGCTTGTCAATGGGGTTCCCCCGCGCATGCGGGGATAGACCCAAATACCTGACTTATGCGGGATTCCCCAAAGCGGTTCCCCCGCGCATGCGGGGATAGACCCTCGCCGCGCCAAAAAATGATCCGCCCACCTTCGGTTCCCCCGCGCATGCGGGGATAGACCCGACAGGCGCTTTTATATCAAATAGCGCTGTTGGGTTCCCCCGCGCATGCGGGGATAGACCCCGCATCCACGCACCGACAGAGTGCAGCATGTGGGTTCCCCCGCGCATGCGGGGATAGACCCCGCGCTAGCAGATTGATATGAGCGAACAAGAAGGTTCCCCCGCGCATGCGGGGATAGACCCAGTGCGGCACGGGTCATTTCGTGCCATGACAAGGTTCCCCCGCGCATGCGGGGATAGACCCAGCTCCGCCGTCTTCATGGGCATGCTTGAGAAGGTTCCCCCGCGCATGCGGGGATAGACCCTGACCGGGCAGGGGAAAAAGGAACTCGCCGCCGGTTCCCCCGCGCATGCGGGGATAGACCCTGGGGGGCCATCTTCTCGATTGCTGTTCGGACGGTTCCCCCGCGCATGCGGGGATAGACCCCATGTCGGCTTCGCTCGGCTCTGCCCCGATGCGGTTCCCCCGCGCATGCGGGGATAGACCCTACCTGCACGACGATACCGGAAATAGGCGCTAGGTTCCCCCGCGCATGCGGG
>DHLX01000032.1 GCA_002405475.1 Burkholderiales bacterium UBA4657
GTTATATACCGGCTAACGAGATCTGGCATGGCATTACCTGGCCGATATTATCGCTCGATGAAGTTGAGGCAGCACCCGCCGAAATTCGTGAGCTGTTACATGCTTTGGGAGTAACGCACATTACCGAGCATGAACACCGCTTTCCCATGGAATACAGCGAGGAGTATGGCGACCCTTTGTTTCCAAATGCCTCAGGAGAAACCGTACGCGCCGAGCCTCCCGAGGAAGCGGATTTATCGCCGGTACAGTTGCACTAGCTCAAACCTTTTTTACTGTGCCTGCAATTTCAAAATTCCGGCATTTTGGGTGACGCGCAGTTGCCCCAAAACATCCATGCCCAGTAGCGGCTCACCCGACAAGTTGGGCAATATGGCAATACGCAAATTCTCAAATTGCATATCAAGCCCATGCGGAATAACCAGCGTGGCTTTACCTAAAGCGCCCTGGACTATGCCATTCGCTGTATTGAACGTCTGACGCAATTCTTCTTCAATACGTAGTTTCTGAGCCAGCTCACGCGAAATGGCGCTACGCGTTGCGCCAGTATCAATCATGAATACAATTTCCTGCCCGTTAATTTGTAGCGGCAAATAATAATGACTATCTGCGGCCCGTTTGATATGCAGAACACCTGCACCGCTGCTGTCTTTCAGGAAACTGATGCGTTCACGTTGTTGTTGAACTTCGTACCAGCGATAACCCAGAAAAACCAGCGTGCCCAGCACCAACCAGACTGTGACGTATTTGAGAGTGGCAGGAAATTCTTTCACTATGCTGATTTTTTTGTGCGCAGTGCCTGCACCAGCGCGAAGTTCGCCAGTGCTACGAGTATCAGGAAAAGGATAAAAGACCAGTGTGGGATGCCGAGACCCAGCAGCGTCCAGGATTCCTGCAAACAGTCAGCTTCGCCTTTGAATAGTTTGGGTACAACCTGGGTCAATGGCATATTCTCGATCATCCAGGCAAACGGCCGACCACAACTGAAACTTTCTGGCGGGTTAGCTTTGATCCAGATATGCCAGCCAGCGACACCTGCACCAGCCAGCGCAAGCAGGCTGGTAAGCGCAGCAATAACCAGAGACGCTACGTGATGTGCTGCTAGCGTTGCACCAATCAGTGCTACCAGACCGACCCCTATAAAAGCAAATCTTTGAACGATGCATAGAGGACAGGGCTCAATACCCAAGCCGTGTTGAATATAGTAGCCGGCTCCCATGGCAACAATCACCAGCAAGACAATTAAATTAAACAGTCTTGAGACACTCATGTTTTTCCCCACGAATCTTTCAGGGTGACAATGCGGTTAAAAACCAGGGCTTCGGGCGTCGAGTCCAGGCGGTCAGCGACAAAATAGCCGAAACGCTCAAATTGTACGATCTGTCCAGCTGCAGGGCGTGTGCCCGGTTCAATCAATGCCTTAACTATTTTTTTGCTATTCGGGTTCAGGGCTTCGAGGAAATTTTTTCCTCCGGCGTCGGGCTGCGGCTCGGTAAACAAACGGTCATAGAGCCGCACTTCGGCGCGTTGGGCATGTACCGCACTGACCCAGGTGATATTACCCTTGACCTTGATACTGTCGGCACCCGGGGTACCACTTTTAGTATCGGAAATCAGTTGTGCCTGTACTTCAATGACTTGTCCCTGCACGTCTTTTATACACCCGGTACATTCCACCACATAGCCGTATTTCAGGCGTACCTTATTGCCCGGAAACAGGCGGAAATAGCCTTTGGGGGGTACTTCAGCAAAATCTTCACGCTCGACCCAGAGTTCACGCGTCATCGGAAATTCACGTCGGCCACGTTCAGGAAAATGCGGGTGAACCGGCGCGCTGCACATTTCTTCCCAGTCCGACGCGACATTGGTCAAGACCAGTTTAAGCGGTTCCAATACCGCAACACTGCGTGCTGCTTTTTCATCCTGGTCATCGCGCAGAGCCTGTTCCAGTACACTGTAATCTATCCAGCTGTCCGACTTGCTGACCCCAATGCGTTCTGCAAACAATTGCAGACTTTCCGGTGTATAGCCACGGCGCCGCAGACCCACCAGTGTTGGCATGCGTGGATCGTCCCAACCATTCACATGTTGTTCGTGTACCAGTTGCGCCAGCTTGCGTTTGCTGGTGACCACATAGCTCAGATTCAGACGTGCAAATTCATATTGATGCGGTAGCTGCAAGGCATTGGGCAAGGTCTGCTCAAGCGCGTGACGCAGCATAGGTGCAAAAGTCTCAGGTTGCTGCAGCAGGCAGTGGTAAAAAGCGGGCAGGTCCTTTAATACCTTGTCGCTGTCATGGCGCCAGGCCTCAAACCACTGTCGCACTTGCTGTTCAGATGCCGTGTGCCCCAGCTTGACCGGAGTGACAGTGACGATATTGCAGCAATGTAGGGCAAATTCTTTTTGCGCCTCCAGCCCTTGTACGCTCAATTGCTGCAGATACGCCAGCAGTTTCCGAAATTGCGGGGCACGCAGCTTGGGTGCCAGACGTTCCAGCAGCCAGTCGTAAAATGGGCGCTGATCTTCAAACTCCAGCGTGCATATGGAGTGCGTAATATTTTCCAGGGCATCTTCAATCGGATGTGCGAAGGTGTACATGGGGTACACACACCAGGCGTCTTGGGTGCGGTGATGATGGGCAAAACGAATACGGTAGATGGCCGGGTCGCGCAGGTTGATATTGGGCGCGCTCATGTCAATTTTGGCGCGTAAAATCAGGCTGCCCTCGGGATGTTGTCCGGCGCGCATTTCCTGAAACAGGCGCAAGTTGTCTTCAATGCTGCGCTCGCGCCAGGGTGAATTTTTTCCAGGCTCGGTCAGGGTGCCACGGCTAGCACGCATTTCCTCTGCATTCTGCGCATCGACATAGGCGTGGCCGGTCTGTATCAAATACTCGGCACACTCAGCCATCATGCCGAAATAGTCGCTAGCGTAATAGAGGTTGCTTTCCTGTTCGTCCTGCCAGTTGAAGCCAAGCCAGCGCACTGCATCCAGAATACTGTCAACGTATTCCTGCTCTTCTTTTTCCGGGTTGGTATCGTCAAAACGCATATGACAACGCCCGCCATAGTCGCGTGCCAGCCCGAAATTCAGGCAAATGCTTTTGGCATGGCCAATGTGCAAATAGCCATTCGGTTCAGGCGGAAAGCGGGTACGCAGTCGCGCCGTGTCCGGCTCACCCCGCTGATGATGGGTGGCGTCGCCCGGGCTTCCGGCCCACTGTCGGTTTGCCAGCCGTGCGCTGGATAAATCAGCGTCAATGATATTACGCAAAAAATTGCTGATATGCCCGTCGTTGCGGATTTGATCGTGAGTGCTCATAAGTGCAAGTTTATCGGAGAGCGGCTGATCAGCCTAACCACGCCTGGCGCAGCAGGTTGCCCAATAGCCGGCCTGGCAATAGGGTAAACAGTCCGGCAATGATCAGACCGCCGATGAACATACCCAGCATATATTTTCTATGCCGTGCCACTTGGTGGGTTCGTGCGGCATGAACAGCCAGAGGCAACATCACGACGACCAGTAGTGTCAAAAGGTGAATAGGGGTAAAGCCGGCAATGTTTGGCAAAGTGGTACTGTGAATGAACAGTGAGGATACGGCGACACTGGCCATGAGTACGACCCAGACCCAACCTAAAGCGCGATGGCTGGCGCTGCCCTTGCGACGCATGAGTAGCAAGGAACCCAGTGCTAGAGCCAGACCAGCGCTGACTAGATGAATCCAGATAGCAAGAGTGGGGGCAGGCGACATGCCTGAATTGTAAACCTGAATCAGGGCAGGTTGCAGTCTGGGAGGGGGTAAAATAGCGGTGTTTTAAACTCGGTCTTTTCAATCTTGCCTGCAACTTCATTCCCGCTGTACTGCCAATTTGTCACGATTGAACAATTGCCTGACTTTTTCTCAGCGCATGCTGGCAAAGTATTGGGTATAGTGCACTATGCCGCGCCCACCGTTCCTAGCTTGAGTGCGGATTCTGTTCCAATAGCGCGGGTATACAAAACAGTACTGGGCGGACAGTCGGACAGAATAGAGGTCTGGCATGTGCCCAACACCGTGGTTTACGGTAATAGCACAGACACAAGCTATGCCCACGACGGGAATTTCCTGTTCGGCGTATTGCAATGCCCGGCTGGCGCTGATGCCATGCGCGCTGGAGCCAGGCAGATATACCTGAGCCTGTTTCGTTTATTGAAAGATAGTGGCTACGCCCATCTGGTTCGGGTCTGGAACGCCATACCCGATATTCATGCGACTGACGAGGGGCTTGAACGCTATCGCGCCTTCAATCTGGGGCGACACGAGGCTTTTGTCGCCGCAGGTATTTCCACCCGGCAGGGCGCACCGGCAGCAACTGCGCTGGGAACGCCGAGCGGACCGCTGTTAGTATATTTTCTGGCCGCCAGACAGGCGCCACAGGCGCTGGAAAACCCGCGCCAAGTCAGTGCTTACCATTACCCGGCGCAATACGGACCCCAGGCACCTAGCTTTTCGCGTGCGGCACTTCTTACTTTGCAAGACAGCGCCATGCTGTTTGTATCCGGCACTGCCAGTATCGTCGGGCATGAAAGTTTGCATATCGGTAATGTGCAAGAACAAACTAATGAGAGCTTGCGTAACGTTGAGGCAGTATTACAGTGTGCAGCCTTATCATGCTGCAAACGTTTGCAAGATTTGAATTTTAAGGTCTATGTCCGTCGTCAGCAGGACTATCCGATCGTGCGAGAGAAAATGGAGCAACATCGGCTGCATCACGCTAATACGCTTTATTTGGAAGCTGATATTTGTCGTGAAGAATTGTTGATGGAGTTAGAAGCAATTGGGCCAGCTAGTCAGATAATGCAGTCATGAATAATGCGGCGTTTATTGATTTGTATTGCGAGCGAACCTCGGCCAGCTGGTGGAATGAGCCGTTAAATGTGGTCACTAATCTGGCTTTTTTCGTGGCTGCTTATCTCCTGGCCTGCCAGCTCAGAAGCATGAAGCCCAATACTGGGCTTGGCGTGCCCTGGGACTGGTGGGCCTTGTCTGGACTGATAGCTTTAATTGGTATGGGCAGTCTGCTGTTCCATTTATTTGCCCAGCCCTGGGCCGGCTGGCTCGACGTCATGTTTATAGCGTTCTATTTGCATTTTTTTATTGCTGTTTATCTTAGGCATATATTCCGTTGGCCGTGGCGCTGGGCATGGTTGGGAATTGTTTTCTTTTTCCTGTTTGCTCAAATGGTCGCGCAAGTGATGGAACAGTGGCCGTTACCCTGGTTGCGCGGCACGACCCAATATCAACCGGCATTGCTAGGTTTGTGTCTGCTGGCATTATTGTCTTTTGCTTACCAACGGGCTACTGCTATCTGGTTGTGGATAGCCACTTTGACCTTTGCCATCAGCCTGCTATTTCGTCAGATTGATCTGCCCCTGTGTCAGCAATGGCGCTATGGAACGCATTTTATCTGGCACATACTGAATGCAGTGGTGCTCTGGATGACGGCACAAGCGATATTTCATCAGCCGGCGAACAGAAAGTAATTTTGGCGCTAATGGCTCTGGATTAACGCAGTTTGTGCTTCCTTGTTCCGGTGTCAGAGCGCGCCCATTCTTTCATGATACTGAAAATCCAGGGCCGACAGGCCAATAACAGGCTCATGGGTTCACGTTGCACAACCGGCAATGACGAGTCTTCAATATGGCGTTCGGAAAAGTCACGCGCCACCTGCCGTAACTTGTCGGCCAGTACTGCCGCATTGGCTCGGCTCAGACGGCCATTCAGTAGCAACATGACTTCGTGATTGCCAGAAAAATCTGAATCAAAAAAATCGGCGGCATTCTGCTTGAAAGTTGTCATGATAGGGCCGTTGGGAATCCAGGCAAAAGTACGCGCCACTTTGAGCTTGATACGATTGTTTGGTAATAGCTCGATAAAGCCTGTTTTGTCCAGTGTTAGCAACAGGCTGGTTAATTCTGTTTCAGTGAGCTGATACAGTTCAAGGATATCTTCAAAACGCAGCAGATTGAGCGCGCATACTGCAGTCAGAAATAATTTGGGGTCGTTGACAATTTCCCGTTCCTGGGCTTCAGTCAGGCGCGAGATGAGTTTGGCCTCATGGTCATAACCCTTTAAGTAACGCGCCATCAATTCGCTAAATTCTATTCCGCAGGCCTGGCAAATTTCATCAATTCGTTCCAGAGTGAACGAGCGTTGCGAAAACATGCGCTTGACACTGGCTTCGCTCATCTGAATTTTTGCGGCGATTTTTGCATAGGTCAGGCCGCGTGATTTGAGTTCGGCTTTCAGTACATCGGCAATGGCACCTGCCTGCCTCATGAGCATGACTCCTTTGCAATCTGTTTTAACCAGTCTTCCAGACGTCTTCCGGGCATATCTGGATACCGTTCTCCAGGCAGGGCAATTTTTTTACAGCGATCCACCCGGAAAGTACGAAAATCTTCCCGGCTTTCACACCAGGCGGTCAGCGTCCAGCGTGGCTTGACCTCATCACTGCCCCAGAAATACAAACCCAAAGGCCATATTCTGCGCTGGCTGGTTTGTGCTTTGCCGTCCTGATACTCCAGCACTGCAATATAGCGTTGTTCAATAGCATCATAAATTTTATCGAGCCATACATTGGCGCTTTGGTCGATAAAAAAATCGGGAGCGAAGATACGGGTTCGTTCCAGTGCAATTCTTTTTTCTGCGGGTAGTATGCCGGCTATTTTTTCCAGAGCCGAGCGGGCATGTTGCGCCAGCAGAGGGCTACCCCAGGATTCGATCATACGTGCCCCCGCAACCAAAGCACGAACTTCTTCCAGACTGAACATCAGGGGGGGAAGATCAAACCCGTGCTTCAGCCGATAGCCGACACCGGCTTCACCTTCAATCGGAACCCCGGACAGCATCAAATCCTGAATATCGCGATAAATGGTTCGGGATGAAACATGCAAGCGCTCGGCCAGATATTGCGCCGTGCTCAGGCGCCGCCCCCTTAACGCCTGCACGATCTGGAATAATCGGTCAGCGCGTCTCATGGCGGGGAAGTGTGCAGTGCATGCATGAGATCATCGACAGCCAGTAATAAACGCAAACGATCTTGGCGCGCCACCTGTTGCCACGAGCGTTGGGTGAGCGCACCTTCCAGTGCCCATAATAAGTTGAGTGATGTTTTTTGACCTGAACTTAGAACGGCAATATAAGCCGCCACGGCTCCTATGTCACGTAGCTGCGCCGCGTCATTGATACCGGCTTTGCATAGTAATGTGACTGAATTGGGTCCGAGGCCAGGTAACTTGGCAAGGCTTTCGATATCAGGCATTTTCTTTTTCTAGCGCGCGCATTTTTTCTATAAATTGACTGCCACAGCGCAATTTTTTTGCTAGCGGACTATTGGGGGCAATGATTCTCCAAAATGGGGTGACCTGATTCAAGGGGGTGCCAGACTCAATTTCATCCCAAGCGGCTTCTGCAACTATACGTAAAAAAATTCCGCTTGAAGCAGGACAAGTCGCTGTGGCGTTCGCGGCTTGTGCAAGCTGTTGACGCATGGACAAAACTTCGAGTGTTTGACCATACGGTATTTTGTCGATCAATGCTTTGATTTGTAGTGGGCTGGAAATGAATAAATGGCTTCCAGCGGCAATACCGGCGAAAGGTTTTTCCAGCGTGCTAGTGTGCGGTGCCGGCGCGCCAGCCATTTTTTCAGCCCACGATTTGGTCCGTGCCATACTGCCTTCCTTATTAAGTATCAAGGGGAACCTGCCCCAGCATTTTAATGGCGATCCGTTCAAAGTCTGGTTTTGGAATTTCCAGATGTCCGAACCGAAAAGCGTAGCCCCATTTGCTTTTATCTTTAATAAAGGAAAGTTGCTCAAGTAGTGGGCGAATGGGGATATCGGAGGCTTCAAGAAAGCGAATGTCTCGCCTGTAAGGGACAAAGCCTGGACACATTTCAACCGGGTAAACCATTAAACCGACGACTTTACCGATCGCAGTAAACTTCTGGCAAGGGGTGGCCTTCTCAAACTGTTCTTTGGGTGAGTAATAAATGATCCAGTCGCCTGCTGACATGCGTTTAAGAGGTTGGGCTTTGCCGTGGCAAAGCTGGCAAAACCCACCCGCGACACCCCGGGCAACATGCTCTTTTGAGGCAACTCCTATCCAGTAACGCATATGGAAGAAGGCCTTTAACTCTGTGCATGCAAGCCTACGCGGTTGCCTTCCGGGTCGAGAATATGGGCAAAAAATCCCATACCTTCGGGCAGAGCAGTTTTAGGCCAGGTGACTTTGCCACCCAGACTTTCAACTTTGGCCAGTACAGCATCCAGACTGGGGTTGGCATTCAGATAGGCGACGGTACCTTGCGCCGAGGGTTGATATTGCTGGCAATGAACCAGCGCGCCACTGACGCCCTGATCGGCATAGGGGAAAACTGCCATTTCCACACCCTGCATGGTTTCTGTCTTTAAGGCGACAGACAATAATTGTTCATAAAAAGAAATGGCACGCTGATAATTGCTAGTCGGAATTTCAAACCAGTGAATCATATGTTGCGGCATCATGGACGGCTCCTTGTTGATAAGGCCGCTACTGTAATCCTGAGCTACTGACAGCTTCCTGTCAGTAGCCTGTTTCAGTAACCGACCGCACAACCATCACGTCTTGGATCGCTGGCAGCGACATAACCATCCACGGCACTATCACCCAAGCGCCAGATGAACTGACCAGCACCAAAATCAAGGTAAGGATCATTGACCGGTGCGATGCGGTGCCCACGCCGTGCCAGCTCGGTTTTGACACTGTCGGGCATATTGGGCTCAACTTCAATGTCAAGCGCCTTGTTCCACTTCCAGCGCGGTGCATCGCAGGCGGCTTGTGGCTGTTGATGCGCGAGCAACATGCGCGTCAGCGTTTGCACCTGGCCTTGAGGCTGCATATTGGCGCCCATGACACCAAAGCTCATTTGTGGTTGGCCTTGAGCCATCAGGAAAGCCGGAATAATGGTATGGAACGGACGTTTTCCGGGAGCTACGACGTTAGGATGATCGGCCAGCATTGAAAAAGCATGGCCACGATTATGTAGTGAAATGCCGGTACCGGGTACCACCACGCCTGAGCCGAAGCCCAGATAATTCGACTGGATGAAACTGACCATCATGCCGCTTTCATCGGCAGTCGTCAGATAAATGGTACCACCGCGCGGCAGTTCACCCGGTCCCCAGTGTTGCGCACGCTGGGGGTCGATTAGCGCTGCACGCGACTTCAGATAATCGTCGTCCAGCAATTGTTCGCTAGTGACACGCATGCTGCGCGGGTCGCTGACGTGGGCATAGACATCGGCAAACGCGGCCTTGATCGCCTCGATCTGCCAGTGATGCCAGTCAGGACTGTCAACTTCGAGTTGTGCTAGCGGGGTATGGCGCAACAGACCCAGCGTCATCAGCGCGGTGATACCTTGACCATTGGGCGGAATTTCATGCAGGGTATGTCGATGGAACTGAGTATGCAGGGAATCAACCCACTGTGGTTCATAACTGGCCAGATCGGCCTCGGTCATGACACCCCCATGTTCAGCCGCATGTGCAACCAGACGTGCCGCGAGTTCGCCGCGATAAAAAGCCTCACCATGAGTTTGGGCAATGAGTTTCAGGGTTTGTGCTGCATGGGGCAAAACAAAGTGTTCACCCACGTGCGGTACGCGGCCTTTGGGCAAAAAATGTTCTGCAAAGCCCGGCTGCTCACGTAACAGGGGAGCTGCCAGACGCCATTTTTCCTGCACATTGGGCGAAATGGCAAAACCGCGTTCGGCATATTCAATGGCGGGCGCTAAAACCTGCTCGAACGGCAAACGCCCCAGTCTTTGGTGCAAGGCACCCCAGCCACCGACTGCGCCGGGTACGGTCACGGTGTCCCAACCACGCAAGGGTCGTGTTGCCGTCAGGTCGCCACCATATTTTTTTTCAAAATAGTCCAGTGTCCAGGCGGCTGGTGCCGTGCCGCTGGCGTTCAGGCCGAGCAACTGGCTGCCATCCCAAACCAGAGCAAAACAGTCTGAACCCAGGCCGTTACTGCAGGGTTCGGTCAGGGTAATGGTGGCGGCAGCGGCTATGGCCGCATCGACCGCATTACCACCCTGCTGTAACAGGCGCAGCCCCGCTTGTGCCGCCAGCGGTTGCGAGGTGCTGACAATATTGCGCGCGAATAATGGCGTGCGCGCGCTGGGATAAGGGTTGGTCCAGTGAAAATTCATCTTATGCCCCCAAAATAAAAAAAAGCCCTGGCAGTGATGATACTGCCAGGGCATAAAGTCCCGAAATCAGGCCTTACGCCAA
>DHLX01000031.1:0-628 GCA_002405475.1 Burkholderiales bacterium UBA4657
GCGCCCCCCGAGCACTACGCCAATGACACCCCAGAACAACATATCGTCAATATCTTTGACGCTCCAGCCTTGCGCCTGGATATGCGGTCGCCTGAGCTGCCAGCGCGCCAGTACAACAAACAGAACAAAAGCCAGCAAATACATCAGGCCGTACCAGCGTATGGCCAGTGGCCCCAGTTGTAGGGCTATTGGGTCAAATTGAGGGTGAATCCACATGCCAAGATCCAATAAAAAGTAGAATAGCGAGTTTAGCAGCCTGCCTATTGACGGGTACGGCTGGCTTTGTTTTTACCGCCATTTTCAAGGACTGATGATGCCGTACAACGAACGATCGAAAAATGTGACACAAGGTGTGCAACGCTCGGCTAATCGCGCCATGTATTACGCCATGGGCTATAAGGACGAAGACTTTGATAAGCCCATGGTCGGGGTTGCGAATGGTCATTCCACTATTACCCCGTGCAATGCCGGTCTGCAACGCCTGGCTGATGCTGCTGTCGAGGCCATCAAGGGTGCGGGCGGCAATGCCCAATTGTTCGGCACCCCGACTATTTCTGATGGTATTGGTATGGGTACCGAAGGCATGAAATATTCACTAGTGTCGCGTGAAGTCATTGCCGACAGCATT
>DHLX01000031.1:747-5672 GCA_002405475.1 Burkholderiales bacterium UBA4657
CGTGAAGTCATTGCCGACAGCATTGAGTGCTGTGTCAATGGTCAGTGGATGGATGGCGTGATTGTGATTGGCGGCTGCGACAAAAATATGCCCGGTGGCGTCATGGCGCTGGCGCGCACCAATGTACCCGGCATTTATGTTTATGGCGGCACGGTCAAACCTGGGAATTACAAGGGGAAAGACCTGACCATTGTCAGCGCGTTCGAGGCAGTGGGTGAATTTACTGCCGGGCGTATGGACGAAACCGATTTCAAGGAAATAGAAAAACGTTGCATTCCCGGTTCCGGTTCGTGCGGTGGTATGTATACCGCCAATACCATGAGCTCATCGTTTGAAGCGCTGGGCATCAGCCTGCTCGGCTCATCGACCGAAGCCAACCCCGATGAAGATAAAGTCAAAAGTACCGTGCGCGCCGCGCAAGTGCTGGTCGAAGCGATTAAAAAAGGCATCAAGCCACGCGACATCATTACCCGCAAAAGCATTGAAAATGCCGTCAGCCTGATTATGGCCGTCGGCGGCTCGACCAATGCGGTCTTGCATTATCTGGCGATTGCGCACCATGCCGGTGTTGAATGGACGCTCGACGACTTCGAGCGTGTACGCCAGCGCGTCCCCGTATTCTGCGACTTGAAACCCTCGGGCAAGTATGTCGCCACTGATTTGCATCGTGCGGGAGGCATTCCGGTGGTGCTCAAGCAATTGCTTAAAGCCGGCTTGCTGCATGGTGACTGCCTGACCATTACTGGCCGTACCATGGCCGAAGAACTGGCGCAAATTCCTGATGCCGTGCCTGCTAATCAGGACGTGATTCTGCCAATTGAACAGCCCATTTATGCCCAGGGTCATTTGGCCATTCTGAAAGGCAATCTGGCACCGCTAGGAGCCGTCGCCAAAATTACCGGCCTGAAAAATCCGGCTATGACCGGTCCGGCACGCGTATTCGATTCCGAAGACGCCGCCATGGCCGCCATCATGGCACGGCAAATCAAGGCGGGTGATGTCGTTGTCATACGCTATGAAGGCCCGAAGGGTGGTCCAGGTATGCGTGAAATGCTGTCACCCACTTCAGCCCTGATTGGTCAGGGGCTGGGCGAGTCAGTCGGTTTGATTACCGATGGCCGGTTCTCGGGTGGTACCTGGGGCATGGTGGTGGGTCACGTGGCACCAGAAGCTTATGTCGGTGGGCCGATAGCGCTGGTTCAGGAGGGTGATTCAGTGACACTTGATGCTACCCAACTACTATTGCAATTAAATATCAGCCCTGAGGAAATGGCGCGACGCCAGGCCGCATGGAAAGCACCGAAACCACGCTACACCACTGGCCTGCTGGCAAAGTTTGCCTCACTCGCCGCCGGGGCGGAACAGGGTGCGGTCACGGACAAGAATTTGTCACTATAAGCGACGGGCCGAGGCGTCACACCGCCGTCATAGACGGCGGCCCTTCGCGTCGCGCCCCAGTTGCTTGTTAATGCGTTCGCGTTTGGCTTTCTCAACGTCTGAGTCCTTAAGCTCTGAGCGTTTGTCCATTCCCAACATGCGTTCCAGAACCTCAAACCACAAAACAGCCAAAAACAAGGGGCTCAAGACCCACCACCAGGAAATATCGGCCAAAAACTCGACTTCCAACCACTTGGCAATGGCTAAAATAAAACCGGCCAGATAAATCCAGATCATGATCTCACCCCATGAAAGCTTATAACCGTAAAAATACACTGAAACTGGGTCTAGTAACAGCCCTGATCCTGGCCCCGACCTTAGGCTTTGCAGATCAGCAATTAGCCCTGAAGCGCCAGTGCATGAGCTGCCACCAGATAGAAGCAAGGCGCGTGGGGCCACCATTCAAGGCTATCGCGCAGCGCTATTCTGCTAATGCTACTGCCATGGCGCCGGTACTGGCACGAAAAATCCGCTCCGGCGGCAAGGGTACCTGGGGCCAGGTCGGCATGCCCGCCATGAGCCAGGTCAGCGAAGCAGAAGCACTGCAACTGGCGAACTGGATTTTACAATTGCGCTAACCCGGGCATTTCGGCTTTAGGCCTGAAAAGGCGGGTAAATGTGCGGGTTTTCTCAGTGTCAACGCACCTTCAAATCGGTCATCATCGCGCTGTACCCCTTTAACACCGGAGTCGAATCACGATTCCGCTGACGTGGAGACTCGTGTCATGAACCCCAGCCCAGGGGCGGTAGCCGACAAAATCGAATACAGCTATATTGCACGCCAGCCCATTCTGGACCGGCAACAAAAGATCATTTCGTATGAACTTTTTTCCCGGACTGATGAGACTGGCGACTATGCTGCCAGTCACTTTACTGCATCAGCCGATAGCAGGATGCTATTCCACGCTCTGTCACATTTTGGTACCGAAGCTCTGTTTGGTGATAAAAGTGCTTTCGTGAATGTTGTTATCGAAAGTCTGACCAACGAACATTTTGAACTGGTGCATTCGGATCGGGTCGTCATTGAAGTTCCACGGGTGCATGACGATGATACTGGTGCAATTGAACGCACGCAACAGAAGCTGGCCGAATTGCGCAAGCGCGGTTACCGGTTGGCTGCTGGAGAATATGTACTGCTACCTGCCTATGCCAAATGGCTGCCCTTGTTATCTTTTATCAAGGTCAATACACAAGTAGTTCCGCCCGGTACCCTGCAAGCAGTGACTGACCGCATTGCCAAAACCTCAGCCAAGTCGATAGCCGAACGAATTGAAACTGCTGAGCAATTCCGACAGTGTCATCAATTGGGATTTTTTGGGTTCCAGGGTTTCTTTTTTGCCAAACCGGTCACGGTGAGCGCCAAATTGATTAATCCAGCCTATGCCAATGTACTGGAATTGATCAATCTGGTACGGCAGGAGGCCGACGTTGATGAGATCGAACTGGTACTCAAACGTGACGCCGCGTTATCCTTCAAATTGCTGCGATATATCAATTCCTCGGGCTTCGGGTTGATGTGTGAAATTACCTCGTTCCGCCATGCCGTCATGATACTGGGTTACAGAAAACTGTTGCGCTGGCTGACCCTGCTGTTTGCAACCGTGAACCAGAACGGCAGTGCGTCAGCACTGGCACGAACCGCCGTGACTCGCGGTCGCATGATGGAACTATTGTCTGAACGACACCTAAGCCGCGACGACACCGATAATGCTTTTATCGTAGGCATTTTCTCTTTGCTGGATTCCATGCTTGGGGTCCGAACAGAAGATGCACTCGCCAGTATCACCCTGCCCGATTCAGTGAATGAGGCCCTGCTACACCGACAAGGCCTGTTCGGTCCATTCTTGCAATTGGTTGAAGCCTGTGAGAGCCTTGATTTTGCGACCATGGAAACACTAGCGGCAAGTTTACAGTTTGGTCCGAAGGAAGTCGATGAAGCCCACATTGAAGCCCTGGCCTGGACCGAATCACTCGGCATCTGATCGCCCTCAAGGCTGGCTTTATCCGCGTATCCTGGGACATCGCGGTGCTGGTACTCTGGCGCCGGAAAATACTCTGGGGGCTTTACGCTACGCCGGTGATCACGGCTTTCAGGGGGTAGAAGTCGATGCCATGCTCGCTGCCGATGGTGTTCCCGTGCTCATGCATGATCCGATTTTTGGCCGTACTGTCAAGGGTTCAGGCTCAATCGCATCCAGTTCCTCACTCGATTTATCACGTGTTGACGCCGGTTCCTGGCATTCACCGGCCTATGCTGGCGAACCGGTACCGACACTCGAAGCTGCAATTGCGCTGTGTCGTGCCGCTAAAGTCTGGATGAATATAGAAATCAAACCATCCAGCGAGCAGTCCGCACGCGCTACAGGACGCACTGTGGGTGCCATTACCAACACCTTGTACGCTGATGTTCTGGGTAGCCCTGAAGCCCCAGTGCTGTCCTCGTTTTCGCTCGAAGCCCTGCAAGGTGCGCGCGAAACCGCACCCGCGTTAGTACGCGGGCTGCTGGTCGAGGCCATTCCCTCTGACTGGAAGCAGCGCATGGAACAAACCGGAGCCAGCACCCTGCACGCCAGTATCAGGCACCTGACCCAGGTACAGGTCGCTGCTGCGCGCGATGCCGCCATACCTGTCATGGTTTATACCGTCAACAGCGTCGATCTGGCGCAACAGTGTTTTTCCTGGGGTGTCAGTGCCGTGTGCACTGACCGGCTCGACCTGATAGGCCCTGACTTTGTCTGACTATTCAATACGACATACCTGCTCGAATAGCAGACGCGGACTGCGTGGGTGCAAGGCCGTTGCCTCGCCATAGCCCAGGTTGCAGAGAAAATTGCTCTTGATCGTAGTGCCTGAGAAAAAAGTTGCATCGATAAGTTCGTTATTGAAGCCACTCATGGGACCGCAATCAAGACCCAGGGCGCGGGCTGCCAGCATCAGATAGGCGCCTTGCAAGGAACTATTGCGAAATGCTGTTTTTTGTATGACTTCGTCGTTGCCGACAAACCAGCTTCGCGCATCAGCGTGGGGAAACAAAGTCGCCAGATGCTCATAAAACTGCATGTCCATGCCAATAATGGCGGTCACGGGGGCGGACAGGGTTTTTTCGATATTCCCCGGTGCCAGGCAAGGCTTGAGCCGGGCTTTAGCCTCGGCAGTCTTGACAAAAACCAGACGCGCCGGTGAACAGTTGGCCGATGTCGGGCCATACTTCCAGAGCTCATACAGCCCCTGCAGCTGCTGGTCGGATACCGGCCGGTCCTGCCACACACTATGGGTACGTGCTGCGCTGAATAATTGTTGTAAAGCGTTAAGATTCAAAGGTTCTGACATGCTTTCACCTATTGGAAACTGTTCAAATAATGCCATGCAGCATTTTTGCCACACCTTTATCGCACTACAGGTACGTAGAATAACGTCATTGCCCCAGCGGGAGAAATGAATGAATTTGAAGATTAAAAACCTGCCTGACTTCATGTCAGGGCTGATAT
>DHLX01000025.1:0-21664 GCA_002405475.1 Burkholderiales bacterium UBA4657
ATGCCGGGCCACAATCAAATGAAACGCACCATTCTTGAATTCAGTGGCATAAAACCCGTGACCGTTTCAAGCTTTGGCCCCATAAAATACAGCCAACTGCAACAACGCGAAAAGTGGCTTGCCCAAGCAGATATATATGGCCGCCAAGCCTAACATGGCCATAAGGACTTCCCTGTCAAGCTAAATTGGGTGACTCACATTGACTTCTCCGTTTTATCAGACTGCTCGCGTGCATGGCACGTTTTTGCAGAACAACTATTCCACTGCTGCTAGCGCGATGCGCTGATACAAGAATTTTACGGTGCAGGGCGTATCGGCTGAAAGCTGATGTCGGCATAGTAGGAAACCGTGGATGCCCTGGTGTTATCGGTGTCGGTCATGACGCCTATGCCCAGCAACTTTCCTGGCGCCCGGCCAAAGGCGCGCTGATAGTCTTCAATCAGGTTGCGTTCCAGTGCGTGCCAACGCCCCACACCTTCCGTACCACTTTGCGCCACGATTTTTTTAATACGCCCGGTATAGGCGTTCGGAATAACCTGTCCTACAGGCTGACGGTTATCCCAGATGTACATCAGAGTGGCGTAAGGTATTTCCTGACCCGCCAGCAGACGCGCTTTTTCCATGAATAGCCGATCCCTGCCTGGTAGCTGGCTTTTGTCACCGTCGAACGAGACGATGATCCTGACCGGGGAATCGTCATCGTAGCGGCTGGTAGCGTCAGCTTGCTTGATCAATTGCTCGGTTTTCCACTGCCAGCGAAGGACGGGTAAGGCGTGGATGTCCAGGTCGATCCGGTGTTTCAGACCGGAAGCACTGGCTTCAGCTTGAGCGCGCAAAACCACTTGTTGCAGCGCGCGCCCATCGGGCTGATTGACGCTATCAAGTACCATGTCGTAACGGGTAGGTTTTTTTGCCGGGTGTACGATCCAGCTCACCCAGCCTTGGGGCAGGCGAGTGCCAACCTGCCCTTGGGAAAACAGGACCAGCGGGCCGGGTTGATCAGAGGGGCGATCAGGTTGGCGACTGGCGCAGCCCAGTACCAAGGTCACGCACAAAAATACCGGTACAATCGACCAGCGTTGTCTTATGTTCAGCACTTTTGCCCCGAATAATTTTATTGCCTGAATTTTCGCATAGACCATGCGGCTCAACACACGCTTAGAATGCAAAGATGTTTGATCAATTTTTTCGATTTTTGTTCACTCTGACATGTGCCGGGTTGTTTTACGTGATTCTGGTGATCGCTGGTGTCGAGTTATGGCGCCTGACCAGTCTGGACGAATTACCCGACTGGGCCCGATTTTCAGGCAATATTCTGGCATTGCTGACTGGTGCGGTGGCTGCGTACTGTCTGCAATCACGCTGGGTCTTTCGCCGCCGAACCGAACTGAAAAATTGCGGCCGTTATCTGGGTCTTATGGCGGCTATCTGGATCTTGCACGAACTTTTGCTCACTGTCATGCTGGCGGTACTTGCCCTGTCTTATCCGCTGGTACTGGCTTTGACCTTATGTGTTAGCCTGGGCTTGGCCTTCCTTGGGTGTAAAAAATATATATTTCTGACCTGACCTGACATGACAACTGGAATCAAAAGAATAGTGATCTGCGCCGACGATTTCGGTTTTTCCGAAGGGGTTTGCCGTGGCGTGCTGGAACTGGCGGAAAACGAGCGTATCAGCGCCGTGAGTTGTCTGACACAAGGGGCGTGGTGGCCACGGTTTTCTTCCCAATTATCGAGTGTACCTACTGTCGCCGGAGGACTGGTCAGCGTGGGCTTGCAATGGAATCTGACCAACGCTCTGGGTAACGGTCCGTCGATCCGGTCGGTCATTATGGAGGCCTACCTCGGCAAACTGGCGGCGCGCGCCGCCGACACCCTGGATATGCAACTGGACTTGTTCCGGCAACACTGGGGACGTTTGCCGGACTTTATCGCGGGTCATCAGCAGGTTCAGCAATTGCCGGGAGCAGCGGAAGTCCTGATCGAGACCGTGCAACGCCGATTTGGCAGCAACCTGCCGATGATTCGTAATGGCCTGTCCTTGCAGCCTCGGGGAATGAAAGCCAAAATGCTGGCGTCTTTTGGCGGCCGGGATTTCAAGGATCGGTTGGCGGCGCAAGGTCTGCTGACTAATAGCGACTTCGAAGGCTGGTACGACTACGCTGACGAGTCGCCCTATGGCCAGCATATGCAGCACTGGCTGGCACGCTGCGCGCACCGCGGTCTAATTGTATGCCACCCGGGGCGCCCTGGCTACGCACTGGATTCTGAACCGTTTTCCATGGCACGTTCGCGTGAGTTCCGTTTCCTGTCGGGTGATGCATTTCCGGCTTCCCTGACCTTGCTCGGAGTTGGTTTGATGCCGTTTAGCAGCCGTTTTTTTACCAGCAAGAATAACAAACCGGGTCGCAGCGCAGTTCGTTAGCTTTAGTCCAAAATAATCTTGCTCGGGTCAAATTGCGGTTCTGGAAAGCGTAGCCCTAGCCGCTCCAGTTGTTCGATCAATAAGCGAGAAATCATCAGATTGCGGTTGGTTTTCGAGTCGGCAGGTACGACCCACCATGGTGCGTATTCCGTTGAGGTGGCGTTCAGAAGCGCCTCATAGGCCTGCTGGTAGCCGTTCCACTGTTCACGCGCATGCAAATCAGCCGGGTCAAATTTCCACTGTTTTTCCGGCCTGTCCAGCCGCTCTTGCAATCGCCTTTTCTGTTCTTCCTTGGACAGGTGCAGAAAACATTTGATCAGCACCGTACCAGACTGGTGCAGCAGGCGTTCAAAGTCGCGTATTTGCGCAAAACGACGCTCTTGCTCCAGCGCGTCGATCTGACCCAGCACTACCGGTACCAGCACGTCTTCGTAGTGGCTGCGGTTGAAGATGACGATTTCTCCCGCTTTCGGAACCTGGGCATGAACACGCCATAAAAAGTCGCGTGCCTTTTCCTCTGCCGTCGGGGCCTTGAAGGCAGCCACCCTGACACCCAGTGGATCCACACTTTTGAAAACCTGGCGGATAGTGCCGTCCTTGCCACTGGTGTCCATGCCTTGCAATACCAGCAGGATTTTGTAGCGCTGGTCGGCGTACAAAACGTTCTGCCACTGGTCAAGTCGCTGCGACAGTTCGGCCAATGAGGCCTGCGCCACGGCCTTGTCGATGCCACGAAAAGTGGTATCGCCGGGGTCAATGCTGTCGAGCCTGAACGGCGGGGTGACGGCAAAACGCTCGGTCGAGTCAAGGCGAATTTTCTTCTGCATGAGCTTAGTTTAACTGCACGGCTACAATGCTGGCAAAGTCTGTTTTTCAGGAGTCTGTTTCCATGTTTGATCATTTGTCCCAACGACTGGCAAAAGTCGTCAAGACCATGCGCGGTGAAGCGCGCATTACCGAAACCAATTCGGCCGATATGTTGCGTGAGGTGCGTTTGGCACTGCTCGAGGCCGATGTGGCTCTGCCCGTAGTGCGTGAATTCATGGCGCGGGTGAAGGAGCGTGCTCTGGGCGAAGAAGTAGTCGGTTCGCTCACGCCAGGGCAGGCTCTGGTCGGGGTAGTACAAAAAGAGCTGACGCAGATCATTGGCGGTAGTGCTGAGGCAACAGCCGCCGAGTTGAACCTGGCAACCACACCGCCGGCCATTATTCTGATGGCGGGTCTGCAGGGGGCGGGTAAAACCACCACCGTGGGCAAGCTGGCGAAATGGCTCAAGGAAAAACACAAGAAAAAAGTGCTGGTAGTCTCGGCTGACATTTATCGCCCCGCCGCGATACAGCAACTACAAACGGTCGCCAGCCAGGTCGATGCCGACTTCTTTCCTTCCAGTGCCGAACAAGCGCCGGTGGCGATCGCCCAGGCCGCCATACAGTGGGCCAAAACCCATTATCACGATGTGCTGATTGTCGATACCGCCGGGCGTCTGGCAGTGGACGAGGCCATGATGAGCGAAATTCGTGCTTTGCATCAAGCCATAGCGCCCGCCGAAACGCTGTTTGTAGTCGATGCCATGACAGGCCAGGATGCGGTCAATACGGCCAAGGCATTCGCCGAAGCCCTGCCGCTGACCGGCATTGTGCTGACCAAACTCGATGGTGATGCCCGCGGCGGCGCGGCCTTGTCGGTGCGCTTTATGACCGGGCAGCCGATTAAATTCGTCGGTGTGGGTGAAAAGCTCGACGGGCTCGAGCCGTTTTATCCCGAGCGCATGGCGCAGCGCATACTGGGGATGGGCGATATTCTGGCTCTGGTCGAAGAAGCGCAAAAAAGCGTGGATATGGCTGAAGCGCAAAAGATGGCCGACAAGCTGAAAAAGGGTGGCGGCTTTGATCTGAATGACTTCAAAATGCAGATGAGCCAGATGAAAAAAATGGGCGGCTTGTCTGGTCTGATCGACAAATTGCCGGCCCAGATGCAAGCTGCCGCTGGTCAGGCCAACATGGGCATGGCGGAAAAACAGGTACGGCGTATGGAGGGCATTATCAATGCCATGACGCCGCAGGAACGTAGCAAACCGGAATTGATCAAGGCCAGTCGCAAGCGCCGAATCGCCACTGGGGCGGGAGTGCCCGTACAGGAAGTGAACCGTTTGCTGAATCAGTTCGATCAGGTTCAGGGCATGATGAAAAAGATGCAGAAGGGCGGTATGGCCAAAATGCTGCGCGGCATGAAGGGCATGATGGGCAAGGGTGCACCGTTTTAGATCGCGCGCCCTAGAGAAAAAACACAACAGTGCTTTCATTTTAATGAAAAAATCTTGACAACAAACCGTGCTTGCCTGATGCTTCGCGCCAAGGTACTAAGCATTTTCTCTAGGGAAATACGCTCCATACCGGCTTGAATGTTGAATCGCTACCCGTTCTTGTACTGCCTCGTTGAAAGGAAACTGCATGGCAACCGCGAAGAAAGCTGCAAAAAAAGCCCCGGCCAAGAAGGCCGCTGCAAAGAAACCGGCCGCTAAGAAAGCCCCGGCCAAAAAAGTAGCCGCTAAGAAAGCTCCGGCCAAAAAGCCGGTCGCTAAAAAAGCAGCCGCTAAAAAAGCTCCAGCGAAAAAAGCTGTAGCCAAGAAAGCCCCGGCGAAAAAAGCCGCCAAGCCCAAGACCAAACGCGCCCCGAATCCGGCGTTGATGAAGCCGCTGACCCCCTCGGCAGTGCTCGCCGCCGTAGTAGGCGCCGCGCCGCTGGCTCGTCCGGCAGCGACCAAGAAAATCTGGGACTACATCAAGAAATTCGGTCTGCAAGACAAGGTCAACAAGCGCATGATCAATGCAGACGATAAGTTGAAAGTATTGTTTGGCGGCAAGTCGCAAGCCTCCATGTTTGACCTGGCTAAATTTGTTTCAGCACACCTGAAATAATTGCACGGGCTAGATGTAAAGGCCGCCTGAACTTCAGGCGGCTTTTTTATTTTTTGGTTTTTGAATAGTTTGCCAGAGCCGCTTCCAGGTCTTTGTATTCAGGGCAATTCCTGCCGCAAATGCGTTCCAGTTCCAGCAGATGTTTGCGCGCATTGTCGGGCTGGTTCAGTTTCAAGTACAGTTCCCCGTAATATTCGTGCGCACCACGATGGTTGGGATCCAGCTTGAGAGCCTCTTCATAATGCGTTTGAGCCCGCTTGTAATTACCGGTATTGCGCAGCGAATAGGCCAGCAGATTATGGGCGTCAGCATTTTTCGGCTCACGCTGTACGACGCTTTCCAGTTCACGTAGCGCCACGTTCCAGTTTCTGCGAACTATCGCACCACGTGCAGCAGCCAGACTGTCTTTGGCTTCGGACTCGGCATAGGTGCTGCCCGAGCCCGAAGTATCTACGGCACTGGCAGTCATTTGAATCATGGTCAGACTGCAAGCCATGACGACCGCCGGCATAGAGTCAAGTAAACGCATCACTCATTCCCCCTTATCGTTGAATCCAGATATGAAATCGTGGCCAGCCCCAGGGCCAGTCGGAATATTGCCGCTCCTGACGTCGGGCTTCATCAATTTCGGTTTGACGTAAATAGTCAATCACCTTGTCCGGCACGCCTGCCTGACTCAGTTTGACAATATCCTGATTACTCAGGCGATACACCACATAGCCCGATTCGCGCACACGGGCAATCACTTTATCTGCCGACTCGCCGCTTTGGTGCATGGCGATAATCTGCTCCAGCGTCGGGGCCGGCGGGCGCGTGGTGGCGCAACCGAACAGGGCGGTCAAGAGCAATAGGCTGATAAACAGAGGGCGCATGGGGTGAGTGTACTCTCTGTAGGCAGAGCTGTCAGCCGCCATCGGGTAGCCGATGTGGGTCAGGGATGATTATTTCTTCTGATCCAGTTCCCAGCGTTTCCAGGCCGCGTAAACCGCATTCGGGTATTCGGCGCGCCCCCGGCTGCCGTTATAGCGCCCCAATGCCAGATACAGGTCACCTTTCTCACGGTCGAGGTAATAGCGCAGGATGGTGCAGCCGTAGCGCAGGTTGGTGCGCATGTCGAACAGGCTGCGCGGGTCGCCATTGCCAATGACGCGGGTCCAGAACGGCATGACCTGCATATAGCCTATGGCACCGGCACTGGAAATTGCGTGCTTGCGAAAATTCGATTCAACGTGAATCAAACCCAGCACCAGCGCCGGATCGAGTCCGGCGCGGCGCGCCTCATACCAGACCGTCTTCAGAAATTCGGTGCGTTGCCTGAAATCAGGCTTGCGCCGCGTCAGGCGGTTGCCCATTTCGCCAATCCAGTTCAGATACGCAATACGTTCTTCATAGCGGCTAAAAACCGGGTCAGCTGGCGCTACATCGGCAATTTGTGCTGCCAGCGCGGTGCGCACCGAGTCGGCCAGATCTTCTTCTTTTTGCGCGCCCGCCAGCGCGTAGTTGCAATGGAGCGCAACGCATAACAATAACGCGGCTGACCTGGGTGCAGCGGTGGTCATACCAGGCTCAAATCAGCACGCACACGCTCAATCACCAGCGCCGCTGCCTCGGTTAGCAAGACTGGGGTCGCGGCCGCATCACGACGATGCTGGAATTCGACCTTGCCTTCCTTCAGCCCGCGGTCGCCCAGCGTTAGCCGATACGGTACACCGATCAATTCCCAATCGGCAAACATGGCACCGGGACGTTCGCCGCGATCATCCCAAATGACGTCTATCTGCGCTGCTTCCAGCGCCTGGTGCAGTTGTTGTGCTGCGTCGCGTACTGCCTCGCTACGGTCAGCGCCTATGGGACACAAAACGACATGGAATGGTGCCATGGCGGTGGGCCAGATGATGCCTTTGTCGTCATGGTTCTGTTCTATCGCCGCCCCCAGCAGGCGTGTCACACCAATACCGTAACAACCCATGAACATACGCCGGGTAGTGCCATCTTCGTCGGTAAAATTCAGGTTCATGGTCTCGGCATAGGGCAGCCCGGCAAAGACATGCCCGACTTCTATGCCACGTTGTAGTGCCAGTACGCCTTGACCATCGGGCGAGGGGTCGCCCGCCACGACATTGCGCAAATCGGCCGTTTCTGGCTCGACTAAATCACGCCCCCAGTTCACCCCGGTATAGTGAAACCCGGCCTCGTTTGCGCCACAAATAAAGTCACTCATGTGTGCCACGGTACGATCCGCTACGACGTGTACCGGTTTGGCAGTTTGCACCGGACCCAGGTAACCCGGCTTGCAGCCAAAATGTTCAATAATTTCGGTTTCGGTGGCAAAGCGAAAACCATTTTTCAGACCGGCTACCTTGCCGGCCTTGACTTCGTTCAGGTCATGGTCGCCACGCAGCAACAGCAGCCAGATTTGCGCGGGCGCATTATTTTGCTCTACCGCCAGTACAATCGACTTGACCGTCTGTTGCAGCGGCACACTCAGGAAATCGGCCACCTGTTCGCATTTGGCCTTGCCTGGGGTCGGGGTCTTGGTCAGGGTTTTCGTGGGTGCAGCGCGTTGCGCTAGTAAGGGCAGGGCTTCGGCCATTTCCATATTGGCAGCGTAGTCTGAGGTCGGGCAATAAACAATCTGATCTTCGCCGGTATCGGCGATGACCTGAAATTCGTGACTGGCCTTGCCGCCAATATTGCCGGTGTCTGCCGCCACCGCACGAAAGGTGAGCCCCAGACGTTTGAAAATACGCACATAGGCCTCAAACATGGCGGCATAACTGCGCATGGCCGCGTCCTGGTCACGGTCGAACGAGTAAGCGTCTTTCATGGTGAATTCACGTCCGCGCATGACACCGAAACGTGGGCGGCGCTCGTCACGAAATTTGGTCTGGATGTGATAAAAATTGACGGGTAGCTGTTTGTAACTACGCACCTCACCACGCACGATGTCGGCAATAACTTCCTCGCTGGTGGGCTGAATAATAAAGTCGCGTTCGTGTCGGTCTTTGACGCGCAGCAGCTCAGACCCCATCTTGTGCCAGCGCCCCGACTCTTGCCATAGTTCGGCGGGTTGTACCACCGGCATGAGTAGCTCAATGGCACCGGCACGGTTCATTTCCTGGCGGATGATGGCCTCGACTTTACGAATGGAACGCAGACCCATGGGCAGATAGTTATAAATACCCGCTGCCAATTTGCGAATCATGCCGCTGCGCAGCATGAGTTTTTGTGACACCACCTCGGCGTCGGCCGGGGCTTCTTTGAGCGTAGAGATAAAAAATTGCGAAGTTTTCATAGGAGCCTGTCGAAATACATCATTTCATTCACCGCAAAACCAGCCGGCGTGCTTATAATCGAGCTAATTTTAAAAGATTGCAGGTGTAATCATGCTCGACCGGGAAGGTTTTCGCCCGAATGTCGGCATTATCTTGGTGAACCAGAGAAATCAGGTATGGTGGGGTAAACGTGTAAACGAGCATTCGTGGCAATTTCCGCAGGGTGGCATCAAGTACGGCGAATCGCCCGAACAAGCCATGTACCGCGAGTTGCACGAAGAAATTGGCCTGAAGCCCGAACACGTGAAAATCCTCGGACGTACCCGCGACTGGTTGCGCTATGAAGTGCCCGACCACTTTATTAAACGCGATATCCGTGGGCATTATCGTGGCCAGAAGCAAATCTGGTTTTTACTGCGCATGGTGGCACGCGACTACGATATTTCCTTGCGTGCGACTGACCATCCCGAGTTTGACGCCTGGCGCTGGCATGACTATTGGGTTCCGCTCGACACCGTTATTGAATTTAAACGCGAAGTTTATATGCAGGCGCTGAATGAACTGGCGCGTGTACTGTTCCGTGGTCGTGAGGTCGATGTGCCGTCCAGCCATACGGTTAAACAACGCCAGCGTGAGGTGCGATATTTGCGTCATGTCGTGCGGCATGCAAATGACTCCCAGGGGGATAATGTGGTCGCAGGTGAGGAACCGTAGCCTGACAAACCACAATCGGCTGTCAAGGTTTTTTTGGCGGATTCGCCACGCCACTCACAACATGCCCGGTCGGCGCTACTCCGGCAGCCGATTCGCAGTGATGGGTCTGGTCATCAAAGAAAAAGTCGGGTTCAAATTCGCGCAGGAACGAGCCTTTGTCCAGGCCGCCCAAAAACATGGCTTCATCGACGGTCACGTTCCAGTCCATGAGCGTGCGAATGGCGCGTTCATGCGCGGGCGCACTGCGTGCCGTCACCAGTGCGGTACGGATGCGCATCGGAGCTTCTTTGCCAGCCACCTGTTGCAGATTATGCAAGGCCTTGAGCAGGGGCGCAAATGGGCCTTCTGGCAGTGGACGCGTCACATGCGTCACTTCATGGTCAACAAAACTCGGCAGGCCGCTTTGTTTATAGACCGCTTCGGCCTCATCGGAAAACAAGACTGCGTCACCGTCGAAGGCAATACGAATTTCGTCAGGGTGTGATTCGGCCGCTTTGCGTGAAGCCGGAAACACCCGAGCCGCTGGGTAGCCAGCGTCGAGCGCTGCCCGTACATCGGTTTCATTAGCGCTTAAAAACAGATTGGCATTGAGCGAATGCAAATAGCGCCAGGGTTCGCGTCCGCGTGTAAACACGCCGCGCTCCAGAGAAAAACCGGCATGCTTGGCCGAGCGATAAACGCGCAGGCCCGAGACCGGGTCGTTACGCGATAAGATAACGACTTCGACCCGATGTGCGTCCGGGCTGTTGAAGGCTAATAATTTTTTGACCAGGGGTGCCGCTGGCCCTTCGGGCGCCGGCACGTCCAGACGCTGCAATTGCAGCTTCATATAGGCGGCATCGTCGTGTTCTTCAAACACCCGATTCTCTTCTTCAAAGTCGAACAAGGCCCGGGAGCTGATAGCGACAACGAGTTTACCTTCGAGACTGACGGCCATGGCTATAAGAAAAATAAGGTGGCCAACCCCAGGAAAATGAAAAATCCCATGGAGTCAGTAGAAAAAGTGAGCAAAACCGACGAACCCATGGCCGGGTCGCGCCCTAATTTTTGCAGCAGCATGGGCACCGCCATGCCGACGCAGGTGCCCAACAGCATATTGAGCACCATGGCCAGACACATGACCAGACCGAGTAAAGACCCTTGTGGTGAGTTTATGTACAGCAAATAGGCAAACAGGCCGGCAACCGAGCCCCATACCAGACCATTGAGCAGGGCAATACCGACCTCCTTGAATACCAGGCGTCGGGCGTTGTCAAAGGTCACTTGCCCGAGGGCAATCGAGCGGATCAGGAGTGTCATGGTCTGGTTCCCCGAATTACCGGCAATACCCGCGACGATGGGCATGAGCGCCGCCAGTGCCACTACTTTTTCGATAGTACCCTCAAACGCGCCAATGACGCGGCTGGCAAAAAAGGCGGTACACATATTGACTGCCAGCCATAACCAGCGGTTCTTGGCCGATTTCCAGACTGACGAGAACAGGTCTTCTTCCTCACGTAAACCAGCTTTGGCCAGTACCTGTTCTTCCGATTCTTCGCGAATCACATCCACCACTTCGGCCACGGTCAGACGCCCAATCAGGCGTCCGCGCCTGTCCACCACGGGAGCCGACACCAGGTCATAACGCTCGAACGCCTGCGCTGCTTCGCTGGCATCATCTTCGGCATGCAGGGTGAACATTTCGGTTTCCATGACTTGTGCCACTTCAACTTCCGGCTCGTTCACCAATAGCCGGTTAATCGACAAACTGCCCTTCAGGTAGTCGTCACGATCGACGATGAATACCTGGTCGGTATGGTCGGGTAACTGCTCGAACCGGCGCAAATAGCGCAGCACGACTTCCAGCGTTACATCATCACGCACCGTCACCGTGTCAAAGTCCATACGCGCACCGACCGAGTGTTCCGGGTACGACATGGCGGTTTGCAAGTCCTCGCGTTCTTCAAGGCTCAAACCTTCCTTGACTTCCTCAATCACTTCCTGCGGCAGGTCGGCGGCAATATCGGCTAGCTCGTCGGCGTCCAGTTGTTCGGCGGCAGCCACCAGTTCTTCGCGATCCATCGACGCAATCAGCGTTTCACGCACCGCGTCCGACACTTCGACCAAAATGTCACCGTCGCGGTCAGCCTTGACCAGATCCCAGACCGTCAGTCGGTCTTCCAGCGGCAAGGCTTCAAGCAGATAGGCCACATCCGCCGGGTGCAGTTGCTCGACCACACTGCGCATTTCTGCTTCGTGCTGCTTGTGCGTCAGCAGTGCCACCAGTTCGTGTCGTTTTTCGTCTTCAGCGTAGCGTTGACGCTGGGTCACCTGCTCGACGATGCGTTGCCGGCGCAATAATTCCTGCACCCGAACCAGGGCACGCTGCGCGGCGTCGGGGTCGCGCGGCGGGCTGATGTCGCGTGCTGCTTCGCGCAGCGGGGTTTCAAGCTCGGTCATGGTGTTCCCATTCTACCTCTGCAAAACCCCTACAATGGCGTTTATGGCAACACTTTGGAAACCTAATGTCACGGTCGCCGCCGTGGTGTATCAAAATGACCGCTTTTTACTGGTCGAGGAAAACACGCGCGACGGCATCCGCTACAACAACCCGGCCGGGCATTTGGACCCGGGCGAGAGTCTGGTACAGGCTGTCATACGCGAGACCCGCGAGGAAACCGCCTACCGATTTACGCCCACGGGCTGGCTTGGTGCCTATATGACCCGCACCTGCATCAGCGGCACACGGGAAGACATCACTTATCTACGGTTCGCATTTTTGGGTCAGGTCTCAGACCATGACCCGGCGCAGGCCTTGGATACGGGTATTGTGCGTGCGCTCTGGCTGTCACTCGAAGAGGTTCGGGCTCTGCAACACTTGCATCGCTCGCCCCTGGTCATGAAATGTATAGAAGACTGTCTGGCCGGGCAGCGTCTGCCACTTGAAGCTTTATATACTCACGACTCGATCTGGCTGCGGCAGTCATGAAAAAAAGCCGTGTCGTTGTCGGTATGTCGGGCGGGGTCGATTCCTCGGTCGCGGCCTGGTTGCTGAAACAGCAAGGCTACGAAGTCATTGGCGTTTTCATGAAAAACTGGGAAGACGACGATGATAGCGAGTATTGTTCCTCACGTCAGGACTGGCTCGACGCCGCCAGCGTGGCCGATGTGGTCGGCGTTGATATTGAAGCGGTCAATTTTGCTGCGGATTATAAAGACCGTGTTTTTGCTGAGTTTTTGCGCGAATATCAAGCGGGGCGTACTCCTAACCCGGACGTTTTGTGTAATGCCGAAATCAAGTTCAAGGCTTTTCTCGACCACGCCCTGACCTTGGGAGCAGACAAAATTGCCACCGGCCACTACGCCCGTGTGCGTGAGATGAATGGCCAATTCCAGTTGCTGAAAGCGCTCGATGCGAGTAAAGACCAGAGTTATTTTTTGCACCGGCTGAACCAGGAACAACTGGCAAAAACCCTGTTTCCACTTGGAGAAATGAACAAGACCGAGGTGCGTCGTCTGGCTGAACAGCTAAAGCTGCCCAATGCCAGAAAAAAAGATTCGACCGGTATTTGCTTTATTGGCGAGCGGCCATTCCGTGAATTTCTGCATCGTTATCTGGCGTTCAAGCCCGGCGAGATGGTGACTCCCGAGGGTAAGGTAGTCGGTCAGCATGTGGGTTTGAGCTTTTATACGCTGGGGCAGCGCAAGGGCATCGGTCTGGGTGGCAGTAAAGACGGCTCGGGCGAGCCATGGTTTGTGGCTGATAAAGACCTGGACAATAATCGTTTAATTGTGGTTCAAGGGCACGACCATGAGCTGTTGTTGTCAGGTGCCTTGCAAGCCGAACAAATAAGCTGGGTCGCCGGGCACTCTCCCGCTGCGGGCGCCTATGCTGCCAAGACCCGTTATCGTCAGGCCGATGCCGAGTGTCAATTGCATCTGTCTGACGCTGCTTTTGATCTGCAATTTTCCCAGCCACAATGGGCAGTCACCCCCGGTCAGTCTGCCGTGATTTATGATGGCAAAGTTTGCCTGGGCGGTGGCATTATTCATCGTGTTTTCAGGAGTACGCATGCCTCGGTGTAAAGCAGTGAAGCTGGTTTTTTTTGTGGCACTAATTGGCCTGGGTTTTCACGTCAGGGCGCAGACTACCCCGAGTGCTACCACGCCATTACGTAGCATGATTCAAACCAAACCAGTGACTGAACTGGCGCTGTACCCCTTGCGCGAAGCGAGTGCCAGCGTCGTGGCGCGTAATCAGGCCAAAATATCGAGCGAAGTCAGCGGCGTTATCGTGCAAATGGTTGCCGAGACTGGACAAACCGTGGCGCGTGGCGCCGAACTGGTACAAATCGACCCAACTGATTATCGCCTGAATCTGGAGCGCGCACGAGCCAGCCTGGAGTCGAGTCGTGCCCGACTGGCGCAAGCCGAGTCACAATTGCGACGGGCTCGGGAATTGCAGGCACAAAACTTTATTTCATCTGAAGCCGTGACGCAGCGTGAGACTGAAAAAGCCGTGGTCGAGGCCGAGCTTAAGGTGAGTGAAAATGCATTGGCACAAGCGCAGCGGGCTTTAAGTAAAACCAGCCTGCGTGCACCGTTTGCGGCAGTGATACTGTCGCGTACAGCCAGCGTCGGTGAGTTGGCTAACCCCGGAACGCTTTTGCTGACGCTGGTGGAAGCCGCTCCGCCGCAGGTGAGTGCTGCATTGACCGCCGCCGATGTGACCAGCTTTGATAGCGCACGGGAGTTGAGTTTTGAAAGCCAGGGCAGAACCTGGGCGCTGAAGAAATTACGTATCGCAGCAGCCGTCAACCCCGGTACGCGCACACGTGAAGCCCGACTGGTGTTCACCGATGCTGAATCGGCCTTGCCCGGCACTGAAGGGCGTTTGCTATGGCGTGATACTCGCATCCATCTGCCCGCCAGCGTGATTGCAACCCGTGGTGTTGGGGCAGATTTGCGTTATGGCGTGGTAGTGGTTGAACAGGGCAAGGCCAGATTTGTGCCGATAGCGGGGGTACAGGAGGGGCGCCCGGTGTTATTGCCCCGAGAGTTGTACAACGCCATCATAGTGACGCGCGGTCAAAATGCGGTTGATGAGGGCGCCGCTCTGCGATGAATAATCTGGTACGTACCCTGTTTACCAATGCGCCGCTGGCCAATATCTGCTTTGTTCTGGTGCTCATTCTTGGCGTGCTGGCGTATCAGCAAATGCCGCGTGAGCAAGACCCGGAAATCAATTTCAACTGGGTCAATATCACTACCATTTATCCTGGCGCCAGTGCTGAAGATATCGAGCGCCTGATTACCAATCCGCTTGAAGATGCACTTAAAAGCGTACCCGATGTACGCTTTATTGCCAGTAATAGCCGCGAGAATTTTTCCAATATTCTGGTGCGCTTCCGCGATTTATCGACACGCGAGTTTGACAAACGTGTCAATGACCTGCGACGCGAGATACAAAATCGCGCCAATGAAGAGTTGCCCAGTGAGGCGGGTGAGCCATTGATCATGGAAATTACCACGAGCAATGGATTTCCGACTGCAACCTTGCTTTTGACCGGTGGCGCCGATGATGAAGCACTACGTCTGACAGGGGCGTCGATTAAAGATGATTTGAAGCGGATTGAAGGTGTCGATCAGGTTTATGCCAACGGGCTACGCGAGCCGGAGTTGCTGATTGAATTTGACGCGGCACGACTGGCCGCTAAAGGATTACTCGCCACCGACGCCAGTGATGCGGTACGGGCATTTTTCCGTGATGTGGCAGGTGGCGCGATCTCGGTCGACCATGAACAATGGCTGGTTCGCCTGGTAGGCACCAGTGAGCAACCTGAATTTCTGGCGCGTATACCAGTATCCAATCAGCGTGGCAGCACCACTACGCTGGATAGCGTGGCGACCATTGCCCGTGCACGCACGAATGGATCACAACTGGCCAGTTATAACGGCAAGCCGACCATTTCCTATGCCGTGACCAAGCGCGCTGGTACCAATACGCTCGATTTGGTGGAAAAAATCAATACCTATATCGCGCAGCGTAACCCGGCACTGGCGGCTACTGGGCATCAGCTTATCTTGTCTGATGATGCCACCGTGGCGACGAAAGAAGCGATACAGATTATGGAATCCAATGCGCTGACGGGCCTGGTGTTGGTCTTGCTCATCTGCTGGTTATTTCTGGGCTTTCGCGTTTCGCTACTGGTGTCGCTGGGCATTCCTTTTTCTTTGGCTGGCACCTTTATTGTGCTTAACGCCTTGGGCTATACCCTGAATATTTCGGTATTGCTGGGTATCGTCATTGTGCTCGGCATGCTGGTCGATGACGCGGTAGTCATTTGCGAAGCCATTTATTATCGTTTACAGCGTGGTGCTTCCATCATGGAGGCTGCGTTTGAGGGTGTCAAAGAAGTCTGGGCACCGGTGTTGGCAGCGGTACTCACTACACTGGCGGCATTTTTGCCGCTTATGCTCTTGCCCGGTATTGTTGGCAAATTCATGTTTGTCATTCCTTTTGTGGTAACCATCGCCTTGCTGGTCAGCCTTGTTGAGGCTTACTGGATGATGCCTAATCACATGATTGCTATACGCCTGAATTCGACCCAGCCGACCCGGCAGCAGCGCTGGCGTACGCGCTTTAATTTCAAGGTGCGTTTGTACTATACCCGCTGTCTAACCTGGGCTATGCGCCGCGCCAGATGGATGATAGGCCTGCTCGTGTTGCTGTTCTTGCTGTCCGTCGCTGCCGCAGCTTCCGGTCTGGTACGAATACAATTTTTTGCTTTTGACCCGATTCGTGTTTTTTATATCAATATTGACATGCCATCAAACACCAGCCTGGAGCAGACCCTCGCCGAGGGCCAGACAGTAGAGGCGGTGGTCAAGCAATATCTGAAGCCTGAGGAAGTGCGCGCTGTCACCACGCTGGCCGGTATCAAATTTACCGAGACTGAACCCTTGTATGGCGATAGCTATGGACAAATTGCCGTGTCCCTGAATCCGCGCCGCGGTGATATGCGGACTACCCCGGAGGTGGTTGAGGCCATGCGCCAGGCAGTTGAGGCTGCGCCCAGGACAGGACGTGCCAGCTTTACCGTGCTGTCAGGCGGCCCGCCGACGTCCAGAGCCATCAGTGTGAAATTGCGTGGTAACGACCATGCCGAATTGCGTGCTGCGGCCGATGCACTCAAGGTCATTACTGCGCGTATTCCCGGAGCCAAGGATGTGGTCGATGATGAAGTGCCCGGGCGTCCCGAACTCAGTCTTGAAATTGATCGCGAAGGGCTGGCGCATACTGGCTTGAGCCCGGCGCAGCTGACACGCCTGGTACGCTTGCATGTCGATGGCGAGGTCGTAGCACAATTGCGTGACGGCGGCCAAAAACTGGAAGTACGCATCAAGGCTGCCGACAAGCCGCGCACTGACGTCATGCAATGGCTGAGCGAACCCATCGCCTTGCCGAATGGTGTAGGTACAACCACCCTGGGCGCGGTACTGAAAGCCGAAACCCGCACCAGTCCCGGCATCATCAAACATTATGGTTTGCGCCGTTCGATTACCGTCGAAGCTGGCCTTGAAAAAGACAAAACAGACACGCTCAAGGCCAATCAGATCCTTCGTACCGAATGGCAAAAGATCAGCCTGCAATATCCCGGGGTTGACCTCGATTTTTCAGGCGAGATGGACGACATTAAAGAGAGCCTGGATGCCATGCCATTTTTGTTTTTGATGGGTCTGGGTTTGATTTATCTGATACTGGCGGCGCAATTTCGCAGTTATTTTCAGCCGCTGCTGGTTATGGCGACCGTACCTATGGCTTTCATTGGTGTGACCGCTGGCCTGCTCATCACTGGCAATCCCTTGTCGCTTTATACCCTGTATGGTGTGATTGCTCTGACTGGCATCGCCGTCAATTCAGCTATTGTTCTGATTGACGCCGCGAATGAACGCAAGGCCAGTGGAATGAAAGTACTGCATGCGATCGTCTATGCCTCACGGCGACGTGTCATTCCTATCTTGATCACATCCAGTACTACCATTGGTGGCCTGTTTTCACTGGCGACCGGACTGTCTGGCGAGTCGATGCTCTGGGGGCCAGTGGCGTCGAGCCTGGTGTGGGGGTTGACGGTTTCGACACTGCTGACCCTGTTTCTGGTGCCAGCCCTATATCGGGTGTTTGTGCGATGAGTTGACGGGCGGAATTGGAAATGGAACCGATAGATTTATCCGGTCTCAAGTCAAGACCAAATTATCACGGTGTATCAATTCCGGCTCGTTCATGAAGCCTAGCACTTGGGCAATTTCAGACGAGGAGTGCCGTGCAATCAGGCGCGTTTCGGCGCTGGAATAATTGACCAGGCCACGTGCAATTTCGTTACCTGATAAATCACGGCAGGAAATGACATCGCCGCGCCCGAATTCGCCTATCGTTTCGACAACACCAATCGGTAATAAGGATTTGCCATCCCGCACCAGGGCATTGCGTGCGCCGTCATCGACCTTGACATGGCCTTTGAGTTGTAAATGGTCGGCCAGCCACTGCTTGCGGGCTGACAGCAGGGTCGTTGCAGCACGCAGTTGGGTACCGACCGGTATGCCCTCGGCCAGTTGCAGCAGCACATCGGTTTCCCGTCCCGAAGCAATGACCGTGTGTGCGCCCGAGGTGGCGGCACGCTTCGCCGCCAATATTTTGGTCAGCATGCCGCCCGTGCCGACACTACTGCCTGCACCTCCGGCCATGCGTTCCAGTGCCGGGTCACCCGCAGCAGCATCGTGAACAAATTCGGCGCTCGGGTCTTTGCGTGGGTCGGCGTTGTACAAGCCCTGTTGATCGGTCAGAATAATCAAGGCATCGGCCTCAATCAGGTTGGTCACCAGCGCGCCCAGTGTGTCGTTGTCACCAAACTTGATTTCATCGGTGACGACAGTATCGTTTTCGTTGATGATGGGTACGACGCCGTGCTTGAGCAGGGTGAGTAAAGTGGCGCGCGCATTCAAATAGCGTGTGCGGTCGGCCAGGTCGGCATGGGTTAGCAGCACTTGTGCCGTTTGCAGATTGTGATGACGAAAACAGGTTTCATACACTTGCGCCAGTCCCATTTGCCCTACGGCCGCGGCTGCCTGCAATTCATTAATCTCGTGCGGGCGTTTATTCCAGCTCAGCCGCTGCATGCCCTCGGCAATGGCGCCGGAACTGACCATCACTACCTCTTTGCCTAATCGGCGCAGACGTGCCAGTTGCCCGGCCCAGAGCGAAATGGCCGCAACATCCAGCCCTTTACCTTCATTGGTGACCAGACTGGAGCCTACTTTGACGACCAGACGTCGGCTGGAAGCAATAACAGATTTCATGACATGGAGTTAATTTTTTGCAATATCGCGGTCTTGAAAGCGTACATCGACTTCAATTTCTTCCGGGTGTTCGTGTGCCAGTTCTAAGCCTTTCTGGCGTTCAATATCTTGCCAGATCGCCAGGCACAAGTGTTCCGTACCCTCGCGCGTCAGCCCCGACATCGGGTATACCGGGCCGCGCCAGTCAAAGCGCGTTACAAAGTCCTGAATTTTGGCTTCGCGTTCTTCCGCTGCAATCATGTCAATTTTGTTCAGTACCAGCCAGCGCGGCTTGCGCGCCAGTTCCGGGTCATATTTGTGCAATTCTTGAACAATGGCGCGTGCTTCCAGAACCGGGTCAACGGTGTCATCAAACGGTGCCAGATCAACAATATGCAATAACAAGCGGGTGCGCTGCAGATGGCGCAAGAACTGATGCCCGAGCCCGGCACCTTCGGCCGCGCCTTCTATCAGGCCGGGAATATCGGCAATGACAAAACTTTTTTCCGGGGCTACGCGCACCACGCCCAGATTCGGGTGCAGGGTGGTAAACGGGTAATCGGCAATTTTTGGGCGCGCATTACTGACCGCGGCAATGAAGGTACTTTTGCCGGCATTAGGCATGCCGAGCAAACCCACGTCGGCCAGCACTTTCAGCTCAAGTTGTAGTTCGCGTTCTTGCCCCGGATAGCCGGGGGTCGATTGTTTTGGCGCACGGTTGGTGCTCGATTTGAAATTCAGATTGCCCTGACCACCATCACCGCCCTTGGCTAGCACCACGGTCTGGCCGTGTTGCGTCAGGTCGGCAATGACCTCTCCGCTGTTCAGGTCGGTAATCAGTGTGCCTACCGGCATACGCAAGGTAATATCGTCAGCCCCTTTACCGTTACAGTCGCTGCCCCGGCCGCCCTCGCCGTTGCGAGCGGTAAAGACGCGGGTATAGCGGTAGTCCACCAGGGTGTTGATGTTGCGATCAGCAATGGCGATGATGCTGCCGCCGCGCCCGCCATCGCCACCGTCGGGGCCGCCGAAGGGAATATATTTTTCGCGCCGGAAGGATACCGCGCCCTTGCCACCGTGACCGGCGTGGACTTCTATCCGCGCTTCGTCGAAAAATTTCATGAAATACCCGGGTGATGAATGAAAAAGGCCACGTGCAAACGTGGCCTTTCGTCGACTATGAAAGGCAGAAAATCAGGCTGGGACGATAGAAACGACCGCTTTTTTCTGCGCGCCCTTGGTGGCAAACTGTACGGTACCGTGAGTCAGGGCAAACAGGGTATGGTCTTTACCAATACCTACGTTGTCGCCGGCATGAAACTTGGTGCCGCGCTGACGCACGATGATGCTGCCGGCGTGAATAGCCTGACCGCCGTAGGCTTTGACGCCCAGTCGTTTCGACTCGGAATCGCGGCCATTACGTGATGAGCCGCCTGCTTTTTTGTGTGCCATGGTGTTATTCCTTCCAACGCATTAAGCCTGAATGGCTTCAATTTTGATTTCGGTGTAATTCTGACGGTGCCCCTGGCGCTTTTGATAATGCTTGCGCCGGCGCATTTTGAAAATGCGCACTTTGTCGTGCCGACCTTGAGACACTACCGTAGCTGTAACAGCAGCACCGGCCACCAGTGGCGCACCCAGCTTGATCTGGTCGCCATTCCCGACCGCTAACACCTGGTCGAGAGTAATCTGCGTGCCAATATCCGCCGGTATCTGTTCTATTTTCAATTTTTCGCCAGCAGCCACTTTGTATTGTTTGCCACCGGTTTTTACGACCGCGTACATGGTTAGACTCCAATAAAATTAAGAATCCTCGGGAAAGATTTTCTCGAGAACCTAATATAATACTTGACCGACACCCGTTTGTCAAAAACAAAACGCTTATTAATCAATGGAGTGCTGTCATTTCAGGCGCAACATTCCGGCATACCGACCGGCCATCCATTTTGACTGCCGAGCAGGGGCAGACTGACAGCTTGTCTGAGCTGCTTCAGCCTATTGAGCCCGAGATCCGGGCGGTTGATTCGGTGATTCGCCAGCGCCTGCAATCCGACGTGGTACTCATCAATACCATCTCGGATTACATCATCGCTGCTGGTGGTAAGCGCTTACGTCCGGCACTATTGTTGATGATGGCTCGGGCTTTGGGTTATCACGGCCCCTACCGCCATGAAATGGCCGCTGTCATCGAGTTCATCCACACCGCTACTTTGTTGCATGACGATGTGGTGGATGACTCGGATTTGCGCCGGGGTCAGCAAACGGCGAATGCCGTGTTTGGCAACCCGGCCAGTGTGCTGGTGGGTGATTTTCTTTATTCCCGTGCTTTTCAGATGATGGTGGAGCCGGGGCAAATGGCGATTATGCGAGTGCTGGCCGATGCGACCAATACTATCGCTGAAGGTGAAGTGCTGCAGTTATTGAACTGCCATGATCCGGATGTAGGCGAAGCCCAATACTTACAAGTCATACGGTACAAGACGGCACGTCTGTTTGAGGCGGCGGCGCAAATCGCGGCCTTGCTGGCCGGGGCTGGGCAAGAAACGCAGGCTGCTTGTGCGGCCTATGGCCGGCACCTGGGAACAGCGTTTCAGATTATTGATGATGTGCTGGATTATTCCGGTGCCAGCCACGAAACCGGTAAAAATGTGGGCGATGATTTGCGCGAAGGCAAGCTGACCCTGCCTTTGATCTGGCTGCGCGAGCAAGGCACGAATGAGCAACAAGCTCTGGTGCGTGGTGCTATTGTAGAGGGCGATCTGGTGCTGATCGAACCTTTGACCCACGCACTGCAGCAATCGGGCGCACTTGACTATGCGCGTGCGTGCGCGCGGCGCGAGGCCGAGTTGGCGGTGACCGCGCTAGAGGTTTTGTCTGACTGTACCGCCAGTGTTGGGTCAGCGCAGCAGGATTTGGTAAAATTATGCCAATTTGCTGTTGGCCGCAGCCGCTAGGCTTGAATGGCAGCATCGGGGTGTAGCTTAGCCTGGTAGAGCGCCACGTTCGGGACGTGGAGG
>DHLX01000025.1:21796-31726 GCA_002405475.1 Burkholderiales bacterium UBA4657
AGGTTCGAATCCTCTCACCCCGACCATAATTTCTTCATTTCCTTGTCATCTGAAATACGGCATGATGCCGATATGACCGTCTCTCATACCTACCTGCCGCCTTTGCCATGACCGATTTACCCTTGTGGGCGCAAATTACTGCGCTGGTGGTTTTGTTGCTGATCTCTGGTTTTTTTTCGATTTCGGAAACCAGCATGATGGCGCTCAATCGCTATCGCCTGCGCCACATGGTGGCCGAAGGTCGGCGCGCCGCCAAGCGTACCCAGGCCTTACTCAATCAGACCGACCGTTTGCTGGGCGTTATTCTGTTGGGCAACAATCTGGTTAATGCACTGGCGACGGCGCTGGTGACTTCCATTGCTATTAGTACGTTTGGCAACAACGAGACTGCCCTGCTGCTGGCGACCGGAGCCATTACTTTTTTAATCATCGTTTTTTCCGAATTAACTCCGAAAGTCATAGGCGCCACCTTCCCGGAGCGCATTGCCTTGCCCGCGAGTCTGGTGTTATCACCCCTGCTGAAACTGGCTTCGCCCGCAGTATCTTTCGTCAACTTTTTTGCTACCGGACTATTACGGTTAATGCGGATAAAGCCCGGCGGGCATGAAGAACAGCGCCGCCTGACACCGGAAGAATTGCGTTCGATCGTGCTTGAATCGACCCCCTTTTTTCCGCAAAAGCACCGCAGCATCCTGCTGAACCTGTTCGATCTCGATGCCATTCAGGTCGATGATGTCATGACACCGCGCGCCAAAGTCGAGTCACTCGATTTGTTGCAGCCGCTTGAGGCCTTGCGTGAGCAGTTGGCGACCTGTCACCACAATAAACTGCCGGTGTATGAGGGCGAACTGAACCGGGTCAAGGGTATGTTGCATGTGCGCCGGGTGCTGGCTTTGCTCGAGGGTGATGACGAACATTTTACCCATGAGGCTTTACGTGACCTGCTGACGGAAGCCTATTTCATCCCCCAGGGTACGCCAGTGTTTGAGCAGTTGCAGCATTTTCAGGAAACCAAGCAGCGCATAGGGCTGGTGGTAGACGAATACGGCGAGGTACAAGGTCTGGTCACTCTCGAGGACATCATCGAGGAAATCATCGGTGAATTTACTACCCATATGCCCGGCGCACCGCGCCAGGGCTTACGCTGGAATCAGGCCGGAGAGGTGATTGTGGACGGTAGCGTCGCGTTGCGTGAACTGAATAAGGCGCTCGATTTAGAACTGCCGATTGATGGACCTAAGACCTTGAATGGCCTGTTATTGGAGTGGCTGCAGGAGATACCGGATTCTCCCGTCGCGATGCGCCAGCAGGGTGTAATCGCCGAGGCATTGCAGATTGAAGACAGAATTATCAAGACAGTACGTCTGCGGCGGGATGATAAATGATGTGACAGATGTCACAATCAGGTCTGATGGGCGGACATTTTGAACGCGAAAACTTTACAAATACGGGCACTGGAGGCAGTATCTAGATCTGATCCCCTACGCCAAGCTCATGAATGCATCTGTATCTGTTTCTCAAAATGTTGCCGGCACCACAATGCTGTCTGGGCTGGCTCGAGCGCTAGTTCAAGGTGGAAAAATTAGTGAGGCGCAAGCCCAAGAGTTGTCAGCCAGGGCTACGCAAGCAAAAATCCAGTTGATCGACCAGTTGATACAGAGCCGTGCCATCAGCGCACGCGATCTGGCTCACTATTGTGCTTCAAGTTTTTCATTGCCCTTACTTGACCTCGAAGCTCTCGATATCAGTCATCTGGTCGATGGTGTGGTTGACCCCAAAATCACTACCCAGCACCGTGTTATTGGACTAAAAAAACGCGAAAAAAGAATTCTTGTCGCCACTTCTGATCCCACCAATCTGCAGGCAGTTGATCAGATCAAATTCCAGACACAAATGCCGGTTGATCTGGTCGTGGTTGAGCATGACAAGTTATTGCGTTTGGTGGAGCAAAAAGGAAAATCAGCCGAAACCAAGCTGAGCGAGATGGCTGGTGATGATATCAATCTGGATGATATCGAACTAGCGCAGGAAGAGACCACTACTAACGTTATTGCAGATAATGACGTTGACGATGCTCCGGTAGTTCGTTTTTTGCAGAAAATGCTGATTGATGCGATCAATATGGGCGCTTCTGATCTCCATTTCGAGCCGTATGAGAAGTCATACCGTATCCGTTATCGGGTTGATGGGGTTTTGAAGGAAATTGCTCAACCCCCGATTGTGATCAAGGAAAAACTGGCATCACGCATCAAGGTCATTTCCAAGCTTGATATTTCAGAAAAGCGCATTCCGCAAGATGGTCGGATGAAGCTGGTACTGGGGCCCAATCGTGCGATTGATTTTCGGGTCTCGACTTTGCCGACCTTGTTTGGCGAGAAGATCGTCATGCGTATTCTCGACCCATCACAGGCCAAACTGGGCATTGACGCCCTAGGCTATGAGCCGGATGAAAAAGCTATTTTGATGGAAGCTATACAGCGTCCCTATGGCATGGTACTGGTGACGGGGCCGACAGGTTCTGGTAAAACCGTGTCCCTCTATACCTGTCTGAATATTTTGAACCAGCCGGGAATCAATATTTCTACGGCCGAGGATCCAGCAGAGATCCAACTGCATGGTATCAACCAGGTGAATGTCAATGACAAGGCTGGACTGACCTTTGCCTCGGCCTTGAAGGCTTTTTTGCGCCAGGATCCGGATGTGATCATGGTGGGTGAGATTCGTGACCTGGAGACCGCCGACATTTCGATCAAGGCAGCGCAAACTGGGCACATGGTGTTCAGTACTTTGCACACCAATGATGCCCCAACGACGCTGACGCGTCTCGCCAATATGGGGGTTCCTGCGTTCAACATTGCCTCATCGGTCATTCTGATCACGGCACAGCGGCTGGCGCGACGCTTGTGTGCCAGTTGTAAAGCGCCCACCAGCATCGAGCCAGAAGTTTTGCTACAGGCTGGCTTCAAGGAATCCGATCTTGACGGTTCCTGGACCCCGTACAAACCGGTGGGCTGCTCGGTTTGTAACGATACTGGATACAAAGGGCGGGTTGGCATTTATCAGGTGATGCCCATATCAGAAGAAATGCAGCGTATTATTTTATCTAATGGCACGGCCATGGACATTGCCGATCAGGCGGCGCGTGACGGTGTGCGCACGCTGCGGCAATCGGGCTTGTTGAAGGTGAAGCAGGGGCTGACGTCTCTGGAAGAGGTCATTGGCGTTACTAACGACTAGACGATGTAAGGAATAATCATTATGGCCACAGCAGTCAAGAGCGACAAAGCGGTTAAAGACCCGTTGTTTATTTGGGAGGGTAAGGATCGGAGTGGCAAGCTGATACGCGGAGAAATGCGTGCTGGCGGTAAGGCCAGCGTCAATGCCACTCTGCGCCGTCAAGGTATCACTGTTGTTAATGTAAAAGAGCAGAAATTCAGTAGTGGAAAAAAGGTCAAAGATAAAGACATTACGATTTTTACCCGCCAACTGGCAACGATGATGAAGGCTGGTGTCCCCTTATTGCAGGCATTCGACATTTCAGCTAAGGGAAACTCCAATCCCTCAATGTCAAAACTATTACAGGATATTCGTGTTGATGTTGAGACCGGCTCAAGTTTAAGCGCCGCATTTCGTAAACATCCGCTCCATTTTGATGCATTGTTCTGCAACCTGGTTGCGGCAGGCGAGCAGGCGGGTATTTTGGAAGACTTACTAGATCGGTTGGCAATATACAAGGAAAAAACGCTAGCTCTCAAAAGCAAGATCAAATCGGCCATGTTTTATCCGGTGGCCGTAATCATCGTGGCAGTTGTTATCGTTTCCATCATCATGGTATTTGTGATTCCGGCGTTCAAGGATGTGTTCACCAGTTTTGGCGCTGATCTGCCAGCCCCCACTTTGATTGTGATGGGAATTTCGGATTTTATGCGTAGTTACTGGTACATCCTGTTCGGTGCCATAGGCGGGATTATCTATTTTTTCATCCAGGCCTGGCGCCGTTCACCTGAAATCCAGAAAAGTATAGATCGGGGTCTCCTGAAGGTTCCGGTATTTGGTGAAATTATCCGCAAGGCTACGATAGCGCGCTGGACCCGCACTTTGGGCACCATGTTCGCTGCCGGTGTGCCCTTAGTCGAGGCGCTCGATTCGGTTGGTGGTGCTTCTGGAAATGCTGTCTATACCGAAGCCACGAAAAGAATTCAAAGCCAGGTCTCGACTGGTACAAGTCTAACAGTTGCGATGCAGGAAGCGGGGGTATTTCCGCCGCTGGTTACTCAACTGGTTTCTATTGGTGAAGAGTCTGGTTCTCTCGAGCATATGTTGAGTAAGGTGGCCGATTTTTTTGAGGCCGAAGTTGACGATGCCGTAGCTGCCATGTCGAGTCTGATTGAGCCGATTCTGATTGTCTTTTTAGGCGTAATTATTGGTGGTATTGTCATTGCTATGTATTTGCCCATTTTCAAGATGGGCCAGGTGGTGTAATGCAATGGCTGGATCAAACCCCGGCGCTGTGGTACGTACTGGCCGGGGTGATTGGCCTGTGTGTCGGCAGTTTTCTGAATGTGGTGGTTTATCGCCTGCCAAAAATGATGCAGCGTGCCTGGGAGCAGGAATGTGCAGACTTGGCGGGTACTCAGCCACCGTCGGGTGAGCCGCTTAATCTGTTATGGCCGAGATCGCGCTGCCCTGCCTGTGGTCATCCCATCAAACCACTGGAAAATATCCCCGTATTGAGCTGGTTATGGCTTGGTCGGAAGTGTTCTGCCTGCGGCGCCCCTATATCCAGGCGTTATCCGATGGTGGAGTTGACTGCTGGCCTGCTGGCGGTGCTATGTGCTTGGTATTTTGGTGCCAATTGGAAGGCTATAGCCGCCATGGGTTTTTGCTGGACGCTGCTGATACTCGCCCTGATTGATTTGGATACCCAGTTGCTGCCGGACGATTTGACTTTACCCTTGTTATGGGGTGGTCTCATATTGAATCTGTCTGGAACTTTTGCGCCCCTTTCGCATGCGGTCCTGGGCGCAGTAGCCGGATACCTTGTATTGTGGACGGTGTTCTGGGCGTTCAAGTTATTGACGGGCAAAGAAGGCATGGGTTATGGCGATTTCAAATTACTCGCAGCGCTGGGAGCCTGGTTGGGCTGGACCATGCTGCCGGTGATTATCCTGCTGTCGTCATTGGTTGGTGCGCTGGTTGGTATTGGACTGATTTTGTTTGCACGCCATGACCGGCAAAAGCCTATCCCGTTCGGCCCGTACCTGGCCGGAGCCGGACTGTTGGCCTTGTTTTTGGGGCCTAGTCTGAATCAGCAATATCTAGGTTTGATTTTGTGAGTTTCTGGCTGGGGCTGACCGGTGGTATCGGCAGTGGCAAAACTCTAGTAGCCGATGAGTTGGCGCGGGTGGGTGCCGGTGTGATTGATACTGACCAGCTCTCACATCAATTGACCCGGGCAGGAGGTGCCGCTATTCCCGCTCTGCAACGGGTGTTTGGTGCCGGCATATTGACTGCAGATGGGGCCCTGGATCGAGTCCGTATGCGTCAATTGGTATTTTCTCAACCACGAACGAGGCAACAACTGGAGTGGTTGCTGCACCCGATGATTCTCGAATTGGCAGAGTATGAATGCAGCTTACTTGAGTCACGTGCTCCTTATATCGTCTTTGTGGTTCCGTTGCTGGTTGAAACCCGGCATTGGCTACAGCGTGTGCACAGAATACTATTGGTAGATTGCAGTAGCAGCACTCAAATTCGAAGAGTTCGGAAACGTAGTGGAATAACGGAGCAGGAGGTGCTTGCCATTCTGGCAGCACAGGCGAGCCGTCAGCAGCGCCTGGAAGTCGCGCAAGATGTGCTGGTGAACGAAGGAGATGACAGTGCCCCGATCTGCCAACTGGTGCAGCGGCTCCATCAATATTATTTGCATTTGGCGGCAACAAAATCTAAAGCCGCTGTTTGAGTTTTCCCCGAGCTTCGGTCAGAATCTCGTGATTACGAAACTATGACTATATACGAATACCCATTTAACGAACGCATACGCATCCTGTTGCGGCTAGAGGACTTATTTGAGCGCCTGGCGTTTTATGTCAGTTGCGAGCATGCGTTGGAGCACCACGCGGCGCTCACTACGCTGTTTGAAATACTCGAAGTAGCTGGTCGCGCCGATCTCAAGTCCGATTTGTTGCAAGAACTGGAGCGCCAGCGCCAGGCCTTGAGCCAGTTTCGTCACTCACCCGAGGTGGCCTCTGATTTGCTCGACAATATCCTGGCGGATATTGAGCAGGCTGCCCGAACCCTGAACGAAAGTCCTGGCAAGACGGGCCAGCATTTACGTGATAACGATTGGCTGATGAGCTTGCGCAGCCGGATGATCATCCCGGGTGGGGCATGTGAATTTGATCTGCCATCTTATTATGCCTGGCAACAGCGCGAACCACGGCGCCGTATACAAGATCTGGAGCGCTGGACTGCACCATTGAGCCCACTGCGTCAGGCTCTAGTGATCGTGCTGAAACTATTACGTGAATCGTCACAGACTTTCCGGGTTGTGGCGGCCTCCGGGAGTTATCAGCAAATGTTGTCAGGAAAGACTTATCAGATGATGCAAGTCAGAATTGATTCAGCCCTGCCATACGTACCAGAAATCAGTGCTAACAGATACATGTTGTGGGTTCGCTTTACTCTTCCTGACAGTGACATGCGTTCCAAACCGGCGGAAATGGATGTCAGCTTTGACCTGACCTTGTGTAACCTTTAGCCTGATGCATGGGAATGGATACGTCGACCGAGTTGCATCGATTCCCCGTGTCAGCGATTGACATCGACCACAAAACGACCCCGCACCTCGGCCCGGATCAGCTGTTCTGCTGCTGAAAAACACTCATCTAGGCCAATAGTCTGCCCCAGGGTTTCGAGCATATCTGAAGGTTTGAGATCGGCCAGCAGGTCCCAGGCCTTCTGACGCTGCTCAACCGGACACATGACCGAGTCAATGCCAATCAGCCTGACCCCGCGCAAAATGAACGGCATGACCGTCAGCGGCAAGTCGCTACCTTGCGCCAAACCGCAAGCGGCCACTACCCCACGACGACGTGTTTGCGCGCAGATGTTCGCCAGGGTCTGCGACCCCAAAGAGTCGACAGCGCCAGCCCAGTGTTCCTTTTGCAGCGGCTTTCCAGCCTGGCTTAAATCGGCACGCGCCATGACGCGCTGCGCACCCAACTGCTTCAAATAAGCCTCGTGTTCGGTTTTACCCGTTAGCGCCACTACCGGGTAGCCCCATTGTGCCAAAATCCAGACACTGAGGGACCCGACCCCGCCGGTGGCGCCTGTCACCAGCAACTCGCCATGTTCGGGTTTGACCCCTTGATCGCGTAAACACATACAGGCCAGCATGGCGGTGTAGCCCGCTGTACCCAGACACATCGCATCCCAGTTCGACAGGTTGGCAGGAACAGCAGTGAGCCAGTCACTTTTCACCCGTACCCGTTGCGCCAAGCCGCCCCAGAAATTCTCACCTAAACCGCAACCATTGATGACGACCCGGGTGCCAATCGGCCATGCGCTCACGTCGGACTCCTCAATCACACCGGCGGCGTCAATACCTGGCACCATCGGCCACTGCCGTACCACCGGGCCGTGATGAGTCAGAGCCAGCGCATCCTTGTAATTCAGCGTAGAAAATTCCACACGTACAGTGACATCACCCGCAGGTAACTGCTGCCTGATTTGCTCACTGCCAAGTTCACGCAGGTCGCGATAAAATTGACCGCTCTCATCCAATTCCAGCCAGATCGCCCGATGCATTTTTTCTCCTAACGCCAGAGTACAGCCGCCAGGGTTGCAGCCAAACACAAGACAGCACCCAAAGTCAGTCTGATACGCAGACTCATGTACCAAAGCCGGGTTTTTTCGGCAAATTCATCTTCTGGCCGAGTCAGACCGACATACTCACGCATCCAGTGCCGGTCAACCCATAAGCAAAGCAGCAGATCGCCCATCAAAAACACCAGGGCCAGTTGCTTCGATGGCATTAGCAAGGCAATCCAAGCCAGAAGTGCCGGCACGATTCCCCAGCCATAGACGCGCCACAACTGCAGTTTGGGCAGGCGCGGCCAGGAAAGAGCAATACCCCAATGTACCGCACCGAGAAAACTCAGGACAATGCCAGCAAATAGTATCTGGGCATGAACGGCTCGCTGATGGAGTTCCGTCGATGATGGAAAAATCCAGGCGCATAGCGCCATGGCAGCAAAGGGAGCCAGCCCCCAGAATCCCAGCGTCGTGGCTACCTTGGAAGAAATAACATGGTTATCGTGTTGCATAGAGCTCGTCATGAAGTAGGCGCACCGAACATTGTATGCTTGTCTGTCTGAACGCCAGTTTAAATAAGGACTAAACCATGGATTACACCACACTGATCGTCGAGCAACGTGGCCGTGCCGGGTTGATCACGCTCAATCGCCCCCAACAGCTCAACGCCCTGAACGACACCCTGATGGATGAACTGAGCCATGCCTTGACAGCATGCGATGCCAACCCCGAGATTGGCGCCATGGTGATCACTGGCAGCGCCAAGGCGTTCGCCGCTGGAGCCGACATCGCGGCCATGAAAGACCTGGAATTTATCGATGCCTATCGCGCAGGCTTTGTCACACGCAACTGGGAAACATTGCGCCACATCCGCAAGCCGGTCATTGCAGCCGTGGCCGGGTTCGCCCTTGGGGGTGGCTGCGAGCTGGCCATGATGTGCGACCTATTGATCGCCGCCGACAACGCCAAATTCGGCCAGCCAGAAATCAGATTGGGCGTGATACCGGGCGCAGGTGGTACCCAGCGCCTGCCGCTGGCCGTCGGCAAGGCCAAAGCCATGGACTTGTTGCTAACGGCGCGCCTGATGAGCGCCGAAGAGGCCGAGCGTAGTGGTCTGGTCTCACGCATAGTGCCTGCTGACCGCTTAATTGAAGAAGCGCTTGCAGCGGCCGAACAGATCAGCCAGTTTCCTGAAGCCGTAACCATGATGATCAAGGAAGCAGTCAATCATGCTTATGAAGTGCCCCTGAGTCAGGGTTTGATGTATGAACGGCGCACCATTCATGCCCTGTTCGGTACCCCCGACCAGAAAGAGGGTATGCAGGCATTTCTGGAAAAACGGGCGGCTGAATTTCCTTCCATGCGGCACGACAAAAAATCCTCAGGGGTATGAGGCATAGGCCGCAACTCCTGCGGGCGGAAACGGTGATTTGACGCTTTCAAAAAGTCCGTTATAATGGTGGGCTTTCCACTAAAGTGGGCTGGTCGTGTGAACAGCGGCAAGCGCGAAATCGAAGTAAACAGCAACAAACGCTTCGATTTGACAGGGCAAAAAAAGCCTGTCATAATTCCGCTTCTTCGCTGATCGAAAACGATGCAGCAACGTTCTTTAACAATCAACAGCCGATAAGCGTGGGCGTAAATGTGATCGCGCAACTGTCGCAGTAATGTGGCAGCAAGCAAAAAGCATTAACGCTCATGCAAAACAGTAAGGAATGAATTTCATTCATACCTGATATTTTCTTGAGTGGCGACCTTACGAAAGTAAGGGCAGCAACAGAGATTAAACTGAAGAGTTTGATCCTGGCTCAGATTGAACGCTGGCGGCATGCCTTACACATGCAAGTCGAACGGCAGCACGGGGGCAACCCTGGTGGCGAGTGGCGAACGGGTGAGTAATATATCGGAACGTGCCCAGTAGTGGGGGATAACTAGTCGAAAGATTAGCTAATACCGCATACGCACTACGGTGGAAAGCGGGGGATCGTAAGACCTCGCGCTATTGGAGCGGCCGATATCTGATTAGCTAGTTGGTGGGGTAAAAGCCTACCAAGGCGACGATCAGTAGCTGGTCTGAGAGGACGACCAGCCACACTGGGACTGAGACACGGCCCA
>DHLX01000027.1 GCA_002405475.1 Burkholderiales bacterium UBA4657
CCGCCCAAGCTTGCAGTAGCCGCCTTGGGGAACAGCCTCAAGGGCGCATCCAGCCGTGTGCTGCGTAAAGAAAGAACTGACATCTCCAAACGCTTCTACAACAAGGGAGTGCTGTTTGCTCCGTCCTACTTCGCATCAAGCTGCGGCGGTGCGCCGATCAGCATCATTCGCCAATACATTGAGCAGCAGGCGACGCCAACTTAACGGCAGAGAAGGAGTCCTGCGGACTCCGCGCTATTCATCCCCGGCCTGAACGCCGGGGCTTTCCGCGCTAACTGGTAAATCTCGAGCACTACGACAACATCGTGGAGCAAGATTATTCGTACCACGAGTTGTGAAATGGGACCAAGTTCGCGCCCTATCAACTGCTCGATGGCGGCATTCCCCGGCATGTCGCATCTCGATGCGATAAAGCTGGCGATAGCAAGGCAAGCGACGGGACAGCTGGAGGAATCGGCTTTAGGGCTGGTTTCTCTTGGCCACGTTCAGCTGGTGCCGCAAAATCGGGGAGGCATTGATCAATGCCTGGCATCAGGCTTGCGTGAGGCTTACCCCCATATCCAGTTCCGACTGCATGCCAATGTTCGTGTGTCTGACCGGTGGGCCATTTATGACCTCGCTGGATTTAAATTGCTGCACTCTCATTTTGTGGAAGCAGCAAAGATCCACGCGCTATTGGGTGCTACGGCCTACTCCGCGCATTCTGGTCGTCGAGACCAGGCAACATTGCCGGAGCTATTCGACTATGCACGCCGGGCTACTGACCTGTTCAACAGCCCGGTTGCGATAGAAGGACAGTATCCCACTGCCCATAACGAATACCTGATCTCTAGCTGGCAGGAATACCAGGCACTCTTCGAGTCTGGAGTGCCGTACGCACTTGACCTGTCGCATCTGAACATTGTGGCGCAGCAGACCGGGGAAACCTGGACTACTCTGGTGCGCGAAATGCTCAGCAGTGACAGATGTCTGGAAGTGCATCTCAGTGACAACGATGGCACTGGCGATCATCACCAGCGCCTTAACCGACAACCCTGGTGGTTTGACCTGCTGAAGGACATTCATCCTGATGCAGTGCTCTTCACCGAAGGCAATCATTTATATCAAAGAAAAGGAAATGGCTATGGAAATAGCACAACTTAACGAGCTAAAGCCAAGGTATACAACTTCCGCAGGGAGAATTTTTACCAGAGATGCCGAAGTAGTGGAAAGAGTCGAGGCGCTGATCGGCGCTCATCGACGGCTACTGGATTCCAGTTATTTGGGGGCATTTCTGGCCGATACTTTCATCGACTATCCCAAACTAGAGCGTCTGTCTCTAACTATCAGCGTCAGCGATGAGTATGACGATAACGGCGGCACGTACAAAAGAGCGCACGTTCACTCAGTAGAAATCAACGGGGTTGATGAGGATGATGTTGAGGCAGCGGATTTTGATGGGCTAGGTAGCGATAAATTTAATGACGACGCCATGTGTTTGTATGAGGGTTACCGGGAGTCTATCGAATATGCGGATTTGGTCATTAATGTCTGTCGAGACCAGGTTCAGCACTTGCTGAAAGACATTTCGTATGTTCTCTATTCTGCAAATGAGGCCGCTTTACAAAGCGGCGCCGGATTCTGGTCGAACGAGTTCGGTTGGACTATAGAAGAGGAAGCCACCCGTTTTAGTCGTCTGGAAACGGAAACAGTGAATTTTCCGATATCTACCGGCGCTGATGCGGTATGGAAAAAAATCGATAACAGCCATATCGAAATAGATGGATGGGAAGCCTTTGGCGCATTTTTCCCGGAAAGGAAGGCGGAAATTGAAGCCCGACGTTTGCAAGCCCGACTTTGAGTTTTGCCGTGAAGGGGAAGGCCGCTATCAAGTCTTTCTGGTATCCCCCAGGATGCGTTTGGGACTGGTACTCGGCAAACCGGGGAGCTGGTTGGCCGAAGACCCTGCTGGAAATGCAATCACTCGGTACAACACCAGAAAAGATGCAGCGAAGGCGTTGCTTAAATCAGTGCTTTCGCGAGAAAACCTCCGGCCATACCGCGTCAGTCTCAAAGAAGAGCCCGGCGATAAATTCACAATGCATTTTGACTGCTGGGCCGAAGATGCCGATCATGCAGCTGAACAGGCGCTCGACGCTTATCCGACGGCTGAGATCGGTCACGAAATGGTTATGAATCTAAGCACCCCACCGAGCACTCTGTATCACGGGACTAGTGCTGAGTTCTCGACGTTCCGAGTGCCCCCGAGTGGGGTGCACGTGGGATCGTTCGATCAGGCTGTGCATGCTGCCACTATGAAGCTCGCTCGCATGGCACCTGGTAAATTCGCAAGTCTTGAGCCAGACGCTAGCGGGTGGCCTGGAACTATCCTGATGGTCTCTCTGAAGGTCAAGCAGATCAAAGACGTGGATGACGCAAAGACTGCGAGCGCCTGGGCTCGAGCCATTAAGACAGCGAGGGCGCAAGGCTTTGACTGCTTGCGCTATATCAACGCTTTTGAGGGTCGAGAGCCTGCCCCTTCCTACGTGGTGTTTGACCAAGGCAGCATCGAAATTACCGGGTGTGCGAATCGCTAGTGCCGGATACGAGTAAAAAAAGAAAAAAGACGCCATCAGTTAAGAAGCCCCCCCGACTTGGCCATTGGCTGAGTCGGGGATTTATCAGCACGGGGCTGAGGGGCGTTTTCTCGAAACGAAAGGAAAAAAATGGAAATCAAAACATACCAATTCAATTTGTACGATGCACAAGACGGTTCGCTAGTGATGGGAACTGAAGTGGACGAGATACCGGAGCCTAAAATAGATGCAGAATTTTGGCAGCGCTTTCTACGGGGAGACTGTGCCATGATTTTTATGGGCGAAAAAACTGAAGAAATAGATGATGAGCTCTCAAGCGGGCCTACATCAATAGACAACCTGATTTTGTCTGTCCCCCTGCGAATTGAACTCTCCAAATATGTTTCGGACTACATCAATGAGGAAATTCTCCGGGGCAAACGCGACATTGACGCGGCTATGGTTGAGAACGCGATCGAAGCCTTTATTGGGGGCGCAAATGTCAATATTTAGTTATCCTGATCGCGGTCCATGGGGTCGTTCATCCTGGCGCGGAAATTGCACCGGCCACATTTATAAGGAGCTGCTAACACGCCTGCAGCCCAGATTTTTTGTGGACCCTATGATGGGATCGGGAACCTCGATAGAGGTTGCCAAGGATCTTGGTATAGAAGCAGTAGGGCTGGATTTGCACCAGGGCTTCAATGTTTTGAGGGACTCTATTGTTAGAGCCGTTGGCAAGCATGCCGACTTAGTGCTATCTCACCCGCCTTATGGCGGAATGGTTTTATATAGTGGTCACGTATGGGGATCAGAACCTCATCCCGACGATCTTTCGCACTGCATGGATGATGATGATTTTCACACTAAGCTACAGATCGCGCTATTTAATCAGCGCGGAGCTACAGCGGGTGGCGGCTACTACGGAACAATTATTAGTGATTGGCGCCGAAACGGCCAATATTCAAGCTATCAGGCAGAATGTATCGCACGAATGCCTCAAGACGAGTTGGCGGCAGTACTCATCAAAGCCCAGCATAACTGCATGTCCGACAATAAGCGGTACGGAAAAATGAAACTCCCTTTAATACTCCACGAATATGTTATCTTGTGGCAAAAACCCAAAAGCATACAAAGCAGATTGAGTCTTCTGCGATCGGTAGCCAAGCAACAACAAGCTAGACTGACAGGCGCTTGGATAAGTATTGTTCGGAGTGTCATGTCAGAACTGGGAAACAGGGCATCGCTTGAAGACCTGTACCATGCGGTCGAAAAAAATGCTGATCCAGAAAAATTGAAGCGAAATATCAACTGGCGAGCAAAAGTTCGTCAGGTTCTGAATCAAAACAGACAATGGTTTGAACCTGTCACCCGTGGTGTCTGGGAGCTGGCTGCAGACTGAGACTGGCGCATAAACCTGAGGAAATCGATTATCAAACCCGGCCGACTGTAAAAGTCTTAAGCCGGGTTTTTTTCTTGGCCAACCGGACAGCTGTACGCCCAGGTTAAATAACATCAACCGGCTTTTGCAACACCCGTGAATACTTGATCATTGAATCTGGATCCTGAAACCCCAACCATCGTTGAACGTCATCGACTTTCTTACCATCGGCCAGCTGACGTAGGGCAAAGGTGTGGCGCAGTTTATTGGCCGCACTTCCTTTATGAATAAAACCAGCATCGGACATGACAGACTCAAAAGCCATTACTAGAGCGCGCTTACTCCACTGTTTACCACTGAGCGTGGATGGTAATAGCCAATCTCCGGGGATTTTAAGAAACGATCGTCCTTTAAGCCAAAGCGCCAGGACTCTGCCAGCCCAACCGGCCAGCGGGCTTTGGCGTTGAGGGCAATTGCCCGACGCAGGGATAGTCAAGCGCCAGGGGATACCGGTCACTTTTCCCTCCTCGATCGTTACATCATCAAGTTTCAGACTTCTAATCTCCCCCGGTTTCACACCCCCCCCTAGACATAACGCTACTGCTGCGCGGTTGCGAAGCTCCATCCAGGCCATCGCGGGGTTTTCAGCGGCCTCAATCGACTTGAGGGTCAATGAGGAAAGAAAGTTGATCAGGCGTCGGGATTCGGCGGCGGTCAGAAACTCTGGTAATGGTTCCTCTATGTCTGTCAGGGCGAACTTGATCTCTGGACGGTTAAGGAGGGATTCCGCTGAAGTGTTGGCGCTTCGATGCGTGCGCTGTGCTTCAAACCGAAAAAGCCACCGGAATAATTGCAGTGTCCGGCGGATGTGCGCCGGGGACAAGGCTTCATGATGGGCGCGCAAAGACAAGTAATGATGCAGGGCGTCTTCGTCGACCTGGTCGAGCTCCATGCCGCGCTCAGCGCAATACCGTGCAAAAGAACACCAGACCGACCGATAGACGGCTTCTGTTCCTGGACGCCAGGGGCGTCGGCTGCGGTAGGTGGAACCGACCTCGATACGGCGTTGAACGTACTCGTCAAATAGCCTACACAGAGAGGCCTCAATCTGAACGCTAGTCAGTGCCGAGTCGGCGAAAAGGGGGAGGGTGCGCATAGGGTTGTTTCTTCGAGTTCAATCGTTGAAAGCTTAGCAAGCGACGTGATAAATGCAAGCACATAGCCTAACATCACACCGAGCACGGCTTAACCCAAAATGCGCTAACTCCGCAAGCCGTTAGCACTACCAAACCTTATCCCCGACGCCTACGGCGCGGGGAAAGCGGCGAGCAATAAATAGGGGGGGTATAACTGCCTGCGAAGTTAACGCATTTTAAAAGAGCTGACAGATTCAGGGGAGGAAAACAACTTGCGGCCTGGCATTTATGCCAATAGAATGAGGTCTGATTTAGTGCGCAAGTGAGCGCATCGTCCCAATCTCGATCAACGATCGGGTTCTCTTGCTGCGGCATTTCTTGCCCAGACTTCTTCTTAACTTTTTTTTGGCGCTTCGACCCACGGTGTGTTTCGGGTGCCGCAGCGACTAACTTGACCGACCGAGAAATTTGTGGCTGACCTCGACCAGTAGTGTGTTTGGTCTGGTCGGCCATTACGTTTCCATGTTGTGCATTTCGTCGCGGAAACGGTGCTAGAGTTCTTATCGACCTGAACGCGCCCACTTTTCAGTCTGATTTATTCGACCTTGACGCAGGCGAGGTCAAAAAGATCCTCAATACGCTCAAAAAGCTTAGCGGTCTCACTTGGAACGAGGTTTTTCGAGACCACGGGCTTAAGGAACAGGTCAAAAGTATGCCTGGCAAATACACAATTCGACTCTCGCAGTCGTACAGAGCCGTTGCTATCCGTGACGGTGCGGGGATGCGCTTTGCAGCTCTCCACCAAGACCACGATGGAGCATACGGTAAAAAGTAGTGCCCCTCTCAAACCCCGGCAGCCATAAGCTACCAGAGATAGAGGCGCAGCAAACATACTGGTGGTCGATATCAATTCGTTTGGCTGGGGCACGCATCCCGTCGCCAAACACACTACTCGTCGAAGAGCCCTCTTCTTTTATAAGCCCCGAACAGCCCGAGGACTAGACACCTTTGGTTGCCTATTCGGCCGCGCCTTCACTCCAATACAGCGCCAGCCCAATCTACAAGGAACCTTAATGGATCAAAACACTCAGCATGAAAACATCAAAAAATACACAACGCGCAACGGAGTAGAGCGCTTTAAGCCAAGCTTATCGTTACTCGAGGAGTTGAACGATAACTCCCAGGGTTTCTGTATTGCCTGCGGCGAAATAAGCGACAGCGTCGAGCCCGACGCATCCGGGTACCAGTGCGAGCACTGCGGACAGAACAAAGTTTCTGGACCCGCTACGCTGGCAATCAGCGGAATCTGCTTCTGAATCCTTCCCCCAAAACCAGAGGTAACCATGCAATCTGAATATACTTTTTTTTCTGACCCTGGTCATGGCTGGATACAAGTCCCCCTACAGGAAATCGAGCGTCTGGGAATTCGGCCATCGCCCTATAGCTATCGCGACGATAGCTACGGCTATCTCGAGGAAGACTGTGACTATTCCCTCTGGATAAAAGCAAAGCAGGCGAATGACGAACCGTTCACGGTCAAAGAAATTGCTTCTGATGAAGATTCTTTTGTAAGAAACCTGCCCCATTTTTTTAGAACCGCCTTCCGATAGCCGGGGAGCGCTCGGCATTAGGCATTTATCAACGAAAGAATCAATATGGCTAGCACTTATATAGAGGCATGCCAGGCTTTTGCCTGCCAGGACCACACGGGAAAGATTTTTTTCTTACTGAGGGAATGCACTTATGAGTCGAATCTATATCCTCATACCCCACGTTGGGGAGATTGGGTATTTGGCTCTTATGCCACCTGTATGCGCAATATCATTCGCAGCGCCTCTTTGTTTGAGGGCGGCACTAACAAAGGTTGTGCCTCATCACCTTCGGCCTTTATTAAACAATGGCGGGAAAAACTTGCCAACCCTGGCGTGCTGAACAACTCCTTGCTTACAACGAAGTTTTCTGAATCTCTATTCGGAGGGCTACCATTGCCAATGAAGGAATGGGCACATGTCCTGTATAAAAAATACAATTTGCCAGAATCTGTGATTCAGAACGACAAACTGACTCTGGATACGAGCATGGAGGGAGCCTGTTCTTTTCTGGAGGAACTACTTGAGGGTGATGGCAAACCCGGATTTGGCGCATGGCGCATGAATGGGTGGACTACTTCTTTTTCAGCATCCAAGGCCGCAGTTCCTGTGCCAGATCCCATGAATATCCCACTGAATATTAAGGTGTTCTGGTTACCCGAAGCCTACGATACGCCTAGCGAGCAGCGATCACACTTGATCGTTACTCCTGAAGGCATACGATCCACCCGCTGGGAATACTCGACGATCGAGAGCTTTATTCAAAACGAGGTAGTTGCACTCGAACGTGCCTACCCTGGCTCGGCAGCGCCCGCAATTCGTCAGTTCAGAAAAATACTCAAGCAAAAATGTGAGCTCCCCAAAGATTATGTGGCACATATCACCAAACCTGCGGTAACCAGCCGTAGCTATAGCGACTATGCGCGGTTAATCGAATGGTCACAGACACAAGACGCATCAACACCCGGCTCGAATCAAAGCAGCTTCTATTTGAATTTGCATCTTGACAATCGTGGCCTGACCAGGGAAATGCTGTACCTACTTGAAAAGTTAATCTCCTATGACCTGGTGCGCTTTGAAAAGCGTGAACCTGAGTCTTCACCCAAGGCTGTCTCAGCAGAGGCAGCCTGATTACAACCCCCATACACTGCAACAGCAGGGTGTGGGGGGTCTAAAAACCAAAACGGAGTTTTTTATGAAGGCAGACTTCACGTTTCTTTTATCGGAAGCTGTATCCAAGCCCGGCATTCTCTCCGACGCTTATTCTGTTTTTCACGAATACAGTGTGGGCAACATGATGTTAGCGTATACCCAGCTAACCAGCAGAGGAATTCCTTTGGGCCCTATTGCTACATACAGAAAATGGCAATCACAAGGCCGATCTGTCAAAAAAGGCGAAACTGCTATATCGCTTTATATGCCGGTCTCTATCCCCAAAAAAACCACGACCGGACATAAAACAGACGAATTCTGTACTATCTTTATGGTTAAGAACCGCTGGTTTGCTTTTGCTCAAACCGAAGGACAGGATATAGACCACCCCAAGCCGCCTGACTGGAACTACGATCTGGCACTGACGAATTTGGCCATTACAGAAAAATCTTACGACGTAATCGATGGCAACACACAAGGGTACGCGCAAGGCAACCAGATAGCCATTAACCCTGTAGCTAAATACCCGCACAAAACACGCTTCCATGAACTGGCTCACGTGGTGTTAGGACATACAGACACACAGGCCATGATGGATGATCATCTTATTCGGAGAGACATCAAAGAAGTCGAAGCCGAATGTGTCGCTTATATCTGCTGCTCTACGCTAGACCTTACCGGCCTGGAAGAAAGTCGTCACTACATCCAAGAATGGATGAACGGGACTCCGATCGAAGAAAAAAGCGCCCGGAATATCTTGACCGCTGCCAACAAAATACTGGACGCCGGCAAACCTCCGGTCTGCTATTCATAAGAACCCACGTCCCGTCAAAAATTGGGTTTATCCATTACCAGTGCGCAACCGCCGCTTGTGTGGAAACTTTATTTAGGAAACTTTATGAACCGATATCACCTCCATTGCCCAGGATGGCCTTATTCCTGCACCGTCTACGGTAATAGCACTCGAGACTGTCTGGACAAGTTCAAAAAACAGAATGATCTGTCCCGTATGCCTAAAGGCTATGCCATCTGGACGGACGAGTCCGCTCCTTTTAAAAGCACACTCCCAGTCGGCCACCGGTATCTTGACCTGGGCTATTGACATCCTCCCCGGCCTGAAGGGCGGGGATTCCTACGGCGCTTAGGCGCGGCATGGAGCCGCGCCTAAGT
>DHLX01000013.1 GCA_002405475.1 Burkholderiales bacterium UBA4657
CGCTCAAACTTGCCTTTTGCCATGATTGACTCCCGGAGTTCTCAAATAAAACACATTCAATTAACTGGTGCCCATGACGCGGATCGAACGCGTGACCTCTCCCTTACCAAGGGAGTGCTCTACCACTGAGCCACATGGGCAAATTCTCAACTCAAACCCTAGCCGCCTGGAGCGGGAGACGGGAATCGAACCCGCGTCATTAGCTTGGAAGGCTAAGGTTCTACCATTGAACTACTCCCGCGCACCGATTCCGCCAGCACCGATCTATTGCCTTGGTGGAGGAGGTTGGATTCGAACCAACGTAGGCGTAAGCCAACAGATTTACAGTCTGCCCCCTTTAGCCACTCGGGCACCCCTCCACGGCGAACCGGGAATTATAACGGGAGCGAAAAAAGGTGTCAAAACGCCCCGGAATCGGATCCGGATCAGCGTCCTATTGCTGCGGCCTCGGCTTGGGGCGCTGACCGACGGTCACGGTTAGCTGTTGTTCACGTTTGTCACGCACCACGGTCAGCTGCGCCTGCCCACCGGGGGTCAGTGGGGCGATCAGATTGAGCATGGTGGTCGAATCAGTAATCGGCTTGCCATTCACCGCAATCAGAATATCGCCGGTTTTAATACCGGCCTTGTCCGCGGGGCCGCCACGCACCACGCCCGCAATGATGGCACCATCACGTCGTGGCAGGGCGAACGCCTCGGCCAGTTCGGGCGTTACATCCTGGGTTTCGACACCAATATAGCCTCGCACTACCTGGCCGGTGGCTACGATACTGTCCAGCACCTGTTTGGCAATACTGGCCGGTATGGCAAAGCCTATACCGGCCGAGGTGCCGGAGCGTGAATAAATGGCAGTATTGACGCCCAACAGATTGCCTGAAACATCGACCAGGGCGCCGCCCGAGTTGCCGGGGTTGATCGCGGCGTCGGTTTGCAGAAAGTTCTCGAAGGTATTGATACCCAGATGCGAGCGCCCGGTGGCTGAAATAATGCCCATGGTGACGGTCGAACCAAAACCAAACGGGTTACCAATGGCCAGCACCACATCGCCGACCTTGACCTGATCAATGCTGCCAAAAGCCAGTGCCGGCAACGGTCTGGTATTCAGATCGGGCAAATCAATTCTGAGTACGGCCAGATCGGTTTCCGGGTCGGCGCCCACCAGTTTGGCCGGAGCGCGCCGGCCGTCAGCTAGCGCCACTTCAATTTCGTCGGCAGATTCAATCACATGGTTATTGGTCAGAATAAAGCCTTGCGGACTGACAATAACGCCGGAACCCAGGCTGGAAGCCTGTTCACGCCGGGAACCAAAGCGGTCGCCAAAAAAATGTCGGAAAATAGGGTCGTCGCCGAATGGGCTATTGGGCACGCGCATTTCTTTCGTGGTAAAAATGTTCACCACAGCCGGTACCGCGCGCTTGACCGCCTCGGCGTAGCTGGAGGTGGCAGCACCCGCCGAGTGTACGGAAGGGGCGACCTGGGTCGTCACCGGCAGTGATACCGCCCGATTCGGCAGCCATTCGGGGCGCAAGGTGACGATAATGAACAAAATGGCAAGCCCAACCGTGACGGCTTGAGCGAATACTAACCACAGGCGTTTGAACATATGGCTCCCAAAAAAACTTCTGAAATTTCCCGAAATTCTACGTCGAAGTCAGCGCCGGGACTGGCGCGGCCAGAACTTGCAGCTTATCTGGAAAATGAGCTCGAAGTGTCACGTTTCAAGGATTATTGCCCGAATGGCTTGCAAGTGGAAGGGAAAAACCGGATTGAACGGATCGTTACCGGGGTAACGGCCAGCCTGGCTTTAATCGAACACGCGATTGAACTCAAAGCTGATGCTGTACTGGTGCATCACGGTTACTTTTGGCGTGGTGAGGACGCACGTATTACCGGCCCCAAACAGGCCCGGATCAAGCGCCTGCTGCAACACGATATCAATCTGTTCGCCTACCATTTGCCGCTGGATGCCCACCCAACTTGGGGTAATAACGTGCAGTTAGGTCAGCGCCTGGGCTTGCAAGTTACCGGACATACCGGCGAGCAAGATCTGGTCACGCTGGGTCACGTCAAGCGTAGCGTCAATCTGCGACAATTTGCCGATCTGGTTGCCAAGCAGCTCGGGCGAGCCCCGTTAATGCTCGGCGCAGCAGAACAAGCTGTTAAAAAAATCGGCTGGTGTACCGGAGCGGCGCAATCCATGATCGAAGTTGCCTGGGCGGCGGGTTGCGATGTTTACTTATCGGGCGAAATTTCCGAACCGACAGCGCATTTCTGCCGCGAAACCGGCATGGCTTATCTTGCGTGCGGCCATCACGCTACCGAGCGTTATGGCATCCAGGCGTTAGGGCAACATCTGGCACAAAAATTTGGTCTGGATCATCAATTCATTGATCTGGACAACCCCGCCTGAATCGCCTATCGCTACCGCTGACCTGACCAAATCCTGCTTATTTTTTCAGCGCATCGCGTATTTCACGCAACAATACAATATCTTCCGGGGTGGGAGCCACGGCCACGGACGTTTGCTCGGCCAGGGCCCGATTTTTGGCAGCATTGATAAATTTGACCAGCCAGAAAATCGCGAAAGCCAGTAACAGGAAATTAATGAATGCGGTCAAAAACGCGCCATACCCGAATACCGTAGCGCCCGCCTTGGTCAGGGCATCGTAAGTCATAGGGCCGTTGTAGCCCGCAGGCGCGCTAATGACCCAAAACAGGTTGCTGAAGTCAGGTTTCCCGATAATGGCACCCAATAACGGGTTAATAAGATCTTTCACTACGGAATCGACAATCTTGCCGAATGCCGCGCCGATGATCACACCCACCGCCAGATCTATGACATTACCTTTAACTGCAAAATCACGAAACTCTTTCAAAATGCTCATATTGCCCCCTCTGATAAGGTCGATACCGGCCGACAAGCTCAGCCTAAGCAGTGTAACAGCCCAAAGAATCGGAACAAATCTTATAATAATCAAATACTTATGATAGCAACCCTTCCATTAGGGCACGACATTGGTTAGAATTACGGGTTATTTGCTTAAAGCAACCCTCACCAACACTTGCTTTTGAGAGGCCACCAATGACCACGCCACAACCGGGCGCCACGACACCCGATGCCGCGCCTGCGGATTCCAACGTCGATCAATCACGCCGTACCTGGCTTTATCTGACCTGCGGCGCCGGAGCGGCACTCGGAGCGGGTGTTGCCACTCCGTTTATTGCCAGTTTTCAGCCATCCGAGCGCGCCAAAGCCGCAGGTGCCCCGGTGGAAGTCGATATTGCCGATCTCAAGGTCGGAGAATTAAAGACGGTTGAATGGCAAGGCAAGCCGGTCTGGATTCTCAAGCGCGATAAATCCATGATCGAATCGCTCGATAAAACTGACAACCTGGTAGCAGATCCTGAGTCGGACAAGGAATATCAGTTCAAAACCCCGGAATATGCAAAAAACCAGCACCGATCCATCAAGGAAGAAGTGCTGGTGGTAGTCGGTATATGCTCGCACCTGGGCTGCTCGCCCAGCTCGCGCGTCACGCCGGGGCCGCAGCCCAACCTGCCCGATGACTGGCAAGGTGGCTTCCTTTGCCCCTGCCATGGCTCCACTTTCGACCTGGCTGGTCGTGTGTTCCGCAACAAGCCGGCCAATACCAATCTGGATGTTCCCCCCCACAAATATCTGGCCGACACCAAGCTGCTGATCGGCGCCGATAACAAAGCTTGAGGACACCATGGCTGAATACAAAGAAGCTCCGGCCAATGCGCCGCTCGCCGAGAAAGCGCTGACCTGGATCGACAACCGCTTTCCGCTGACTGCCATGTGGAAAGCACACCTGTCGGAATATTACGCACCGAAAAATTTTAACTTTTGGTACTTCTTCGGCTCACTAGCCTTGCTGGTACTGGTGATTCAGATTGTCACCGGTATTTTTCTCGTCATGTATTACAAACCCGACGCCTCGCTGAATGCGTCTGGCATACCGGTAGCTTTTGCCTCGGTTGAATACATCATGCGTGACGTTTCGTGGGGCTGGCTGATTCGCTATATGCACTCGACCGGTGCCTCGGCGTTCTTCGTTGTGGTGTACCTGCACATGGCGCGCGGCCTGCTCTATGGCTCTTATCGCAAGCCACGTGAACTGGTCTGGATTTTCGGTGTGGCTATTTTCTTGTGCCTGATGGCAGAAGCGTTCTTCGGCTACTTATTGCCCTGGGGTCAGATGTCATTCTGGGGCGCGCAGGTCATCGTGAACCTGTTCTCCGCCATTCCGTTTATTGGTCCTGACCTGTCGGTGTGGATTCGCGGTGACTACGTCGTCAGCGACGCCACCCTGAACCGCTTCTTTGCGTTCCACGTCATTGCAATTCCCTTGGTGTTGATCGGCCTGGTTGCGGCGCACATTATTGCCCTGCATGAAGTAGGCTCGAACAACCCTGATGGCGTCGATATCAAGGCCAAAAAAGATGCCAGTGGCAAGCCTCTGGACGGCATTCCGTTTCACCCCTATTACACGGTTCACGACATCATGGGCGTGGGTGTGTTCCTGATGATTTTCTCAGCCGTCATTTTCTTCGCACCGACGGCTGGCGGTTTCTTTCTGGAATACAACAACTTCATACCGGCTGACCCTTTGAAGACCCCGGCTCATATTGCCCCGGTCTGGTATTTCACTCCGTACTACTCAATTTTGCGTGCCACCACCGAGCACTTCCTGTTTTGGTATCTGGTGCCAGGCGTTATTGGTTTTGGCGTTCTAGTCTTTTTAACTGCGAAGTGCCAGGCTTACAAGCTGGGCGTGCCCGCAGTGGCCGCCGCTTTGGTACTGGGCTTTTTTGCCTTCGAGGCCAAATTCTGGGGCGTGGTACTGATGGGTGCCGCGGTTCTGATTTTGTTTAGCCTGCCCTGGATTGACCAGTCGCCAGTGAGATCTATCCGTTACCGCCCGGGCTGGCACAAGTGGCTCTATGGCATTTTCTTTGTCAACTTTTTTGTCCTGGGCTACCTTGGGATTCTGCCGCCCTCGCCGGTGGGCTCGGTGGTATCCGAGATTGGCACCGTGATTTATTTCGGTTTCTTTTTATTGATGCCCTGGTGGAGTCGTATGGGTGAGTTCAAACCCGTGCCCGAGCGCGTGACGTTTGAAGCCCATTAAGCCAAAGGACTGGATCATGAAAAAAATATTCATCAAAACGACAGCCCTGGTGGCGGCTGTACTGGCCGCCGGACAGCTTTGGGCGGCAGGCGCCACATTTCCCCTCGACCCGTTTCCCAAGGCCAAACTGAATGACCTGGCGGCACTGCAAAACGGTGCCAAGCTGTTCATCAACCATTGCCTGAACTGTCACAGCGCCTCTGCCATCCGTTATAACCGGCTGCAAGATCTTGGTCTGACCGAAGAGCAGATCAAGGAAAACCTGCTGTTTACAAGCGACAAGATCGGCGACCTGATGACGATTGCCATGAAACCTGCTGATGCAAAGCAATGGTTTGGCGTGCTGCCTCCCGACCTGTCGTTAACCGCCCGTTCACGTGCCACCTACACTACCTCGGGACCGGACTGGGTCTATACCTACATGCGTACCTTTTATCGCGATAGCGAACGGCCCACCGGCTGGAATAACCTGCTGTTTGAAAATGTCGGCATGCCGCACGTGCTATGGGACTTGCAAGGGGTTCGTACCCTGGAAAAAGAGCAGATTAAAAAATCGACCGACGAAAAAACCGGGCAGGAGGTATGGAAAAAAGTTTTCACCAATATCGACGAATATGGCCTGAGAACCGTCAAGCAGGAAGCGTTACCAGCTGGCGGTTATTACCATGAATCCACCCAGGTCAAATGGAATGCCCAGGATGCAGCCAAGGTCAAAGCTTACGACAGCCAGATCGCCGATCTGGTCGCCTATATGACCTGGATGGCCGAGCCGTATGCCAAGACACGGGTACAACTCGGGGTCTGGGTTCTGATCTTCTTATTCATCTTCACCATTTTTGCGTGGGGTCTTAACCGCGCGTACTGGAAAGATATCAAATAATTTCCGGGCTCAGCCCCGGTGCTCAAGGGCAGGATGAATACACCTGCCCTTGATCATTCAGGAGAATAAAAATGATGGTGCTTTACTCGGGTACGACTTGCCCCTATAGCCAACGCTGCCGCCTGGTGTTGTTCGAGAAAGGCATGGATTTTGAAATCCGTGACGTAGACCTGTTCAACAAGCCAGAAGATATTTCGGTCATGAATCCCTATGGTCAGGTGCCCATTCTGGTGGAACGTGACCTGATTCTGTATGAATCGAACATCATCAATGAATATATTGACGAGCGCTTTCCTCACCCGCAGTTAATGCCGCCCGACCCGGTACAGCGCGCCCGGGTACGACTGTTTTTGTTCAATCTGGAAAAAGAAATTTTCACCCATGTCGCGCTGCTTGAAGGACGTGCCCCACAAAATGAGAAGGCGCTTGAAAAATCCAAGTTAACGATTCGTGACCGGCTGACACAGCTGGCACCTATTTTCCTGAAAAACAAATACTGGCTGGGTGAGGATTTTTCCATGCTCGACGTCGCCATAGCGCCCTTGTTGTGGCGTCTTGATCATTACGGCATTGAATTGCCCAAGAGTGCCGCGCCAGTGCAAAAATACGGTGAGCGTATTTTCAGTCGCCCGGCCTATATCGACGCATTGACGCCGTCTGAAAAAGTCATGCGGCGCTAAGGTCGCTCATGACCGAAGACATATCGACCAAACCTTATTTGATCCGTGCGCTGTATGAGTGGTGCACGGACAGCGGTTATACCCCTTATGTGGCGGTGGCGGTCGATGCTCATACCCTGGTGCCACGCGAGTTTGTGCGCAATGGGGAAATTGTGCTTAATATCTCTGACCAGGCGACCCACCGGCTGAAAATCGATAACGCATTCATCAGCTTCCAAGCCCGTTTTAACGGCATGGCCAGGGAGTTGTCTATACCCATCGCCAACGTCATTTCCATTTACGCCCGCGAAACCGGGCATGGCATGGCGTTTGAGGTACCGAAGGCGCTGGCATTGTCAGAGACGGAAGACACGAGCCCTGTTGCCGATACTGAAGTCACTCAAGAAGTTGCGACAGAACGCCCAAGCTTGAGTGTAGTCAGTAGCGAACCGGCGGCTGAAACGGAAGATACCCCGCCTGATGAGCCCGGTTCTCCGTCCCCAAGCCGCCCCAAGCTCACGCGTATCAAGTAAAATCCGGTTTTGTAGGCCGCTTTAGCTCAGTTGGTAGAGCAATCGCCTTGTAAGCGATAGGTCGTCTGTTCGAGTCAGACAAGCGGCACCATTTCTCAGCATGGCCTCATGCCGTTGCGCTCTAGTCTTCTGCCACCCCTATTTCGCCCTGCCAGCGCGGCGTAAGTTGGTGGTTGACGTGTAACAAGTCCAATACACGACCTACCGTATGATCCACCATCGCCTCTATGGTCTTGGGGCGCTGATAAAACCCCGGCAGTGGCGGAAATATGATGCCGCCCATCAATGTCACGGCTTCCATATTGCGGATATGTGCCAGATTGAACGGCGTTTCGCGCACCATCAAAATCAGGCGCCGCCGTTCTTTCAGGGTAACATCGGCGGCGCGTGTAATGAGGTTATCCGCCAAACCATGCGCAACAGCCGCCAGGGTTTTCATGGAACAGGGGGCAATGACCATGCCGTCGGTCTGAAACGAGCCGGAAGCAATACTGGCACCCACATCGCGCACGTTATGCACGACATCGGCCAGGGCTTCGACCTCGGCGCGACCCATATCCAGCTCTTGTTTGAGGTTCAGCACCCCGGCGCTTGAAAGCAGTAAATGGGTGCGTATGCCGGGCTCAGCACGCAACACTTGCAACAGGCGCACGCCATAAACGGCACCGGTAGCGCCGGTAATGGCAATGACCAGGTCGCGCATATTGCCCTCGCCTCTGACTTTAGGCGTCTGTCGGCTGCGCTTTTTGTATCAGGGTCTGCAATTCACCGGCCTCGAACATTTCGGCCAGAATGTCAGAGCCACCGATAAATTCACCCTGAACGTAAAGCTGCGGAATGGTCGGCCAGTTGGCATAGTCTTTAATGCCCTGGCGTATGTCGTTATCATCGAGCACATTGACCGTGACGACATTTTTTGCGCCTGCGGCTTTGAGCAATGCAATGGCACGGCCCGAAAAACCACACATGGGAAACTGGGCACTGCCTTTCATGAACAATACAATAGGGTTCTCGGTGACGGTTTTATGGATAAACTCTCTGGCTTCCATGGTTCTGTTCCTTGACTTCAATTTTTAAATCAACAATACCGACAAGATTACACCACCTGACCCGGAATTACCGACATGACTTCCAAGCTTATTCTTGCGCCAGGCAAAGAGCGCCCGGTTTTACGCGGCCACCCCTGGATTTTTGCGGGTGCGGTGCAGACCGAGCCAGCCAAGACCAGCCCCGGCGCAACGGTGATGGTGCTCAGTGCGCGCGGCGAAGAACTGGGCTGGGCGGCCTGGTCGCCGGCCTCTCAGATTCGGGCCCGACTCTGGAGTACCGAGGTCAGCCGACCGATAGACCATGCCTTTTTCAAGCGCCGGGTGCAAGCAGCACTGGATCTGCGCCGTGCCACCGTGCCTCATTTCGAACAGCTGGACGGGGTACGCCTGTTGCATGGCGAAGCCGACGGCCTGCCCGGTGTTATATGCGACCGTTATGCGGATTATCTGGTGTTGCAAATCACCAGCGCCGGTGGCGAAAAATGGCGCGATGCCATTGCCGACGCTCTGCTGGCTCAGACCAGGCTTGGCAATATCTATGAGCGTAGCGACAGTGATGTGCGCCAGATGGAAGGGCTGGAACCGCGCACTGGCGTCATGCGTGGTGCCGCACTGCCCGAATCGCTGTCTATCCTCGAAAATGGGGTGCGTTTGCGGGTCGATATTGCGCACGGCCATAAAACCGGGTTTTATCTGGATCAACGCGACAACCGCGCCCTGGTGGGGCAATGGGCGCGCGAACGCCGGGTACTGAACTGTTTTTGCTATACCGGCGGCTTTTCTCTGGCGGCACTGGCGGGCGGTGCCGCTGCAGTGCTGTCGATTGACTCATCGGCCGAGGCGCTGAACCTGGCGCAAGCCAACGTGAAGGACAATTTTCCTGAACTAGAGCCGCGCGCTCAATGGCTCAAAGCCGATGTCTTCGAGGCGCTGCGCCAACTGAAAACCCAGGGACGCGAGTTTGACCTGATTGTGCTCGACCCGCCGAAACTGGCACCCAGCCGCCACCACCTGGAACGCGCCGCGCGTGCCTATAAGGACCTGGCGCTGTTCGGCTTGCGTCTGCTGGCTCCGGGCGGTTTCCTGTTCACTTATTCGTGCTCGGGCGCTATGTCAGCAGAAATGTTTGAAAAAATCGTGGCCGATGCGGCGGCCGACGCGCCAGCCGAGGCCGTGATTGTGGAACGATTACGCGCCGGGCGCGACCATCCCTTGAAACTTTCTTTTCCCGAAGGGGAATATCTTAAAGGCCTGGCATTGCGAAAATTGTAAGCAAGCGCTTACAATTTATTTATTTATTGCAGTCAGCGCCGGCTTATGGTGTAATCCCGCGCCGTGTTGAATTCTGTCATATCCTCTCCCGTTGAAAATCAGGCGCGCCAGTTATTGCGCGCTGCCGGGGCTCGTATTACCGTGCCGCGCATGCAGATCTTGTCTGCCCTGCTGCAAACCAGCCATGGACAAGGTAGCGCCGCGCCCGCGTTGTCGCACCACGATGTTGCCGAAAAACTGCTGCAACAAGGCTGGACTGATCACGACTTGCCCGACCGCGTTACTTTGTACCGGGTACTTGAATGGCTGGTAGATCAGGGCCTGGCGCATAAAATGGCGGGAGATGACAGAGTATTCCGCTTCAGCCTTAATGCTGGCGATGATGGTAAACACAATCATCATGCCCATTTCCAATGCTTGTGCTGCCACCGCATGTTTTGCTTGCATAAAAACGCACAGGTTCAGCAGGCACTTAGCGCCGCATTACCACACGGATTTAAGGCACAGCAGGTAAGCGCCTCGGTCAAAGGACAGTGTGCGGAATGCAGCAGGAAAAATTGAACTTATGGATAAACTGATTCCCGTTACAGTACTCACCGGTTTTCTGGGGGCGGGTAAAACCACCCTGCTGAACCGTATTTTGCAGGAACGCCACGGTCATAAAATTGCCGTTATCGAAAACGAGTTTGGTGAAGAAGGTATCGATAACGAACTACTGGTGCGCGAAGAAGGTGAGCAGATCGTCGAAATGAACAATGGCTGTATCTGCTGTACCGTGCGTGGTGACTTGTTGCGGATATTGACCGATCTGGCGGCAAAAAAGAAAAGTGGCCTGCTCAATTTCGAGCGTGTCATTATTGAAACCACCGGCATGGCCAACCCCGGCCCCGTGACCCAGACCTTTTTCATGGACGACGATATTGCCGAGTCCTATCTGCTCGATGGGGTGGTGACTCTGGTCGATGCCAAGCACGGCGCAGTGACGTTGGATGAACAGAGCGAGGCTCAGGCACAGGTCGGATTTGCCGACCGCATTTTGTTGAGCAAGACTGATCTGGTCGATAACGAGTCGCTCGACGCCCTGAAAAAACGTCTGGTGCTAATGAACCCACGCGCGAAAATCAAGCCAGTGGCGTTCGGTCAGACCGATGTGTCCGATCTGCTCGATATACGTGGTTTTAATCTCAATGCCATTCTGGACATAGACCCGGATTTTCTGGCCGGACAGCACCAGCACGGACATGAGGGCGATGTTCGCGCTTTTGTGTTCAAATCGGATAAAGCCTTTGACCCGGCACGGCTGGAGGAATTTCTGGGCGCCATCACCCAGGTTTATGGCGCAGATATGCTACGTTATAAAGGCATCTTGAATATGGCGGGAGCCAGCCGCCGTGTTATTTTTCAGGGCGTGCATATGCTGATGGGCTCGGATATGGGCAAACCCTGGGGCGATGAACCACGCATGAGTAAAATGGTTTTTATTGGGCGCAAACTGCCACACGAGGTCATTACCAAAGGCCTTGAGCAGTGCCTGGTGCAATGAGGGAGTAAAGGAATCATGACGTCAAGCAAGACCGTAAAACAGGATAAGCCGGCTGAAGTCATCAGCGAAGCAGCATTGCTGAAAATGTCGGACAAGGATTACATGAACGAGGCGCAACTGGCATTCTTCCGGCAGCGCCTGCATGAAATGGAGCGCGAGATTCTGCAAAACGCGCATGAAACCACCGAACACCTGCAGGAAACGGTGATCGTGCCCGACCCGGCCGACCGTGCCACCATAGAAGAAGAGCATGCACTAGAACTGCGCACCCGCGACCGCGAACGCAAACTGCTGAAAAAAGTGCAACAGTCGATTGCCCGGGTCGATAGCGGTGACTATGGCTATTGCGAAGAAACCGGGGAACCAATCGGTCTGCAACGACTGCTGGCACGCCCGACGGCCACTTTGTCACTGGAAGCACAGCAACGTCGTGAACTGAAACAAAAAATGTACGGCGATTAAGCCATTCCCTTTGAGTCAATACGGTTTTTGCAACCGTATTGCGATAAACTGCGCGCATGTTGATTGCACGCCATCTGCGCCACCGCTACGACAGACAAACCAGTGATGCCCTGATGCTGGGTGAACTGGCACTGGAAGCGGGTCGCAGTTGTGTCGTACGCGGTGTCTCGGGCTCAGGCAAAAGTACCCTGTTGTCGATACTGGCCGGTTTGTTGCCGCCCACTTCCGGTGAAGTGCTGCTGGCCGGGCAATCGCTGTATGCGCTCAGCGAACGCCAGCGCGATCTCTGGCGCGCCCAGCATCTGGGCATGGTTCCGCAACGCCACCATCTGCTGGCCAGCTTAAGTATCAGGCAAAATCTGCAACTGGCACAAAGTCTGGCGCAACGGGAAGATGCCTCCAGGCTTCAGGTCTTAATGGACCGGCTCGGCCTGACACCTCTGGCGCGGCAACGACCTGAACAGCTATCACAGGGACAACAGCAACGCGCTGCGCTGGCGCGTGCCCTGGTTCATGCGCCGGTTCTGGTACTGGCCGACGAGCCCACCTCGGCACTGGACGATGCGAACGCACGTGCCGTTATTGATCTGATGCTTGAACTGACGCAAGAGGCGCGGGTCGCACTACTGGTGGCGACCCACGATGCGCGCCTGAACGGACTTTTTGATCAGGAGATCCGCTTATGAGCGTCGGACAACTGGCGTTGGCCTACCTGCGCAAGCAGTGGCTGATGGTGGCACTGAATGTACTGTTGTTATCACTAGGTCTGGGGTTGATGGTCATGAGCCTGCTCAGCGTACACCAGGCCGAAACCGCCTTGACACGAGACGCACAAGGCATTGATCTGGTAGTGGGGGCAAAAGGCTCACCACTGCAACTGATTCTGTCTGGTGTCTATCACCTCGACCTGCCTACCGGCAATATCCGGCTGGACGATGCCCAGACACTGACCCAAAACCCGGTAACAGCGCCCTGGATTCAACGTGCCATTCCGCTGTCACTGGGGGATAGTTTCCGTGGCTATCGCATAGTCGGCACCACGCCGGAATACCTGGCGCTGTACGGCGCCAAGTTGGCGCAAGGCCAGGTCTGGAACGACAAAATGCAGGCAGTACTGGGCAGCGAAGTGGCGCGCAGTACCGGCCTGACCCTGCAACAGTCTTTTGTCGGCGGCCATGGGCTGACCCCGGGCGGGGCACAACATGACGATGCGCCTTATCAGGTCGTCGGTGTTTTGCAGCCTACCGGCACCGTGCTCGACCGCCTGATTCTGGTCAACAGCGAATCAGTCTGGTTCGTTCATGAAGGTGAAGTCACCGATGCCGAAGAAAAACGCCTGTTACAGGCTGAGCGCGAAATCACCCTGCTATTGATTACCTACCGCTCCCCCCTGGCAGCAACCCGGCTGCCGCGCATCATCAATGCCGACAGCGCCATGCAAGCCGCTGCGCCTGCGGCAGAAACGGCGCGGCTATTTGAACTGCTGGCACCACTGCTCGCCACCCTGCGCGCCCTGGCGCTGGCGCTGGTCATTATGGGCGCACTGGCTTTGTTCGTCACACTTTATCGCGCCACGGAAGAGCGGCGCTACGATCTGGCCATCTTGCGACTCATGGGGGCATCACGCCACCAGCTGTTTGCACTGGTCTGCCTGGAAGCGGCGCTGATGGCAATGGCCGGATGCCTGCTCGGGCTAGCTCTGGGTCATGCGGGCACCCAGGTACTGGGTTGGGTGGCGCAGGCGCAGGGCGGCCTGCCACTGTCTGCCTGGATATTCATGCCGGAAGAACTATGGCTTGTCGCCGGCACCCTCATGATTGCACTGCTGGCCGCCTGTTTACCGGCATGGCGTGCGGCCTCGGCCCCGGTTTCACTGGTTTTATCTCAACACTAGGAGTCTTATTATGAAATATTGGCTGACACTGATCATTACAACAGCTTTCTACAGTCCGGTACTACAGGCACAAAGCGCAACCGGTGCCAAGGAACAGGCGCATATCAAGGAACTGATAACTGACCATCGCGCCATGGCACAGGCACATGAAAACGCGGCCAAATGTCTGGAATCGGGTAAAGGAGAAAAAGCCTGCCATGCGGAACTTCAGAAAGCCTGCAAGGGTCTGGGTATAGGTAAAACTTGCGGCATGCGACATCATTCCCATTGATGAACTTTTTCTTTCTTCTGCTCTCATGTCTACTCTGGCTCGGCAGTGCAGGGAATAGCCTTGCCCAAACCGGCTCTTCTGGCACTAATACGCCGTCACTGTCCTTGCCGGTACCCGGGCAGTTTTTGGTCAAACCGCTGCCCGAACTGCCGGGGGTGGTGTCGTGGAAAACGCTGGCTCAGGTCAAGGTCATCAAGCGTGGCGAACGCCTGACGCCGCAATTTGGGCCTGAAGTTTCCGCCTTGCACAACACCCAGGTCAAAGTACAAGGATATATGCTGGCGATCGAAACGGGCGAGCGTCATTCGCGCTTTTTGCTATCGCTCAACCCGCCGCACTGCCCGTTTTGCATGACGGCGGGAGCCGAGGCCTTTATTGAAGTGAAAATGAAAAATCCGATCCGCTTTAGCCACGAACCCATTATCCTGAGTGGAAAGTTACACGCACTGCCCGATGAGCCTACCGGTTTGTACTACCGACTAACTGAAGCAGGTCTTTCTGGCAGGTAATTAAAGCGGAGAATGAGGTAAACTTTGTAAAAACAAGGTAAACGTGCGGCACTACTCCATGCGTTGTAATGGTCTGGTGCTACACTCAAGACGTTAAGTGCCGTTACTACATCTTGTAGACAACCCGTTGCCCAACATACGGAGTATTCGTGGCTTTCTCGCTGTTCTCGAAAAACAAAACCGACCGCAAAGAAGGTGGCAAGGACACCCAACAGGGTGACACCGTGTCGCCTCGTACCCGTTCGGGATTCAGTAATCAAAAACGCAGCACTGAAAATTTGACCGAGGTACGCAGGCGCCAGGCCGAGATGGCCGCCAAGATTGATGCCATTGAATCGGAAATGACAGCAGAATTTCCGCCACTGAGCCGTAACACCCGAAAACCGTCCAAATCGGTACCTGAAGGCGTAGATGTTCCGGCCTCGGTCAAACGAGAACCCGATGCCTCTGCGATTTCCAAAGCCTCTACAGACTCCAGTGATAATCCGCCCACCTTTACGCCCACTAATCTAGCTACCGAAGTCATCGGCAATGATGATCTGAAGGCTGGTGCTGTTGAACTAACCGAAAGCAGCAGCCTGCCGCCCATTGTCGAAGAAACCGCCATGTTATTTGCCAACGGGCAGACGGCAGAATGCGCCAAAATGCTGCGTGAAGAACTGGAACGTGAGCCTGGCATGCAAGTCGCCTGGCTTTTATTGTTTGAAATCTTGCAGCAAACTGGCAACCTGAAAGAATTTGAAGCATCGGCGCTTGACTACACGGTAAGATTTGAAAGTTCTGCTCCAGCCTGGCGTGATTTCCAACGCCAGCAAAACAGCAAAGCCCCGATAAGCATGACGGCGCAAGCAGACCCGACCGAAGTTGCCCTGCCAGCTCGCATGACGGCAGAAAGTCAACGAGAGCTGGAAGCGTTCAAAAAATTACTCAAGCCTGGCGCTGGCGCCAAACTCAATTTCGAAAAACTGACCGAGGCTGATGAAGCTGGCGCGAACGTTCTGCGCGATTTGTTGAACACTGCAAAAAAAAGCGTCGTACCTATCACCATGTCTGGCACTACCCAGGCCGCTTTTGCTCTACGCGGCAAATTGGTGATCAATGTAAAACAGCCGCCAGAAGCTGTCTGGCTAGCTACGCTGGATCTCTATCATTTACTCGACTGGCAAAGACAATTTGAAGATCTGGCTGTTGATTATGCCGTAACCTTTGAAGTTTCCCCCCCCAGTTATGAGCCGCCGCCGAAGCATATCCATATTTCGGGAGCATTGAACAAGGAAGCCACCCTGGGTGACGCCGGGTCAGACTTGATACCGGAAGCTCGCCCTGAACTCAAAGGCGATATCCTGGGCTCTGCCAGCGATGCCATTGCCAGCCTGGAAACAGCCGCGTCCATGAGCGACCGGATAGAAGTTGACTGTAGCCAACTGGGCCGGGTTGATTTCTCGGCAGCGGGCTCACTGCTGAACTGGCTGCTGAGCGCACACGCACGCGGCAAGCATTTTTCCTTTATCCAGGTACATCTACTAGCATCAGCACTGTTTACCGTAGTGGGTATTAACACCGTTGCTGAAGTTGTTAGCCGGCGCAATTGATTACCTCAAAAAGCCAAACCGTTTTTGAATGTGCCGCTCTTTCGCCAGCCATCCGTTGTGGTCTATGGCATGCTACGGTACGCCTTATGTGACAATGTGGGCACTGAACTGCCAGCGATCGCTTCCTGATGAGTAACTGCCATGCAAGATAATGAACGCATTGAAAGCAGCGAGTTGCCGATCTCGCGCCCCAAATCATGGGAACATCCCGGTCGGCGACGCCTGCCCGTTTTGGCAGCTGTTGTATTAGTCGTTGTCGCGTTGATCGCAGCCTATACCGCCTTGTTTGGAAAAAGCAAAGCGGCGCCTGAAGTGACTTTCAAAACACTGAGTGGTGAACATCTGACCACACAACAATTGCGCGGCAAGGTGGTACTCGTCAATTTTTGGGCTACCTCGTGTGTAACTTGCGTAAAAGAAATGCCGATGCTGGTGGAAACACATCAAAAATATGCGCCTCAAGGGTATGAAACCATTGCCGTGGCCATGAATTACGACCGTCCCGATTTTGTGCTTAACTTTGCCCAGACCCGTGGGCTACCTTTCAAGGTGGCTTACGACGTGGACAACAGCGTCGCACCAGCTTTTTTTGATACCCGGGTAACACCCACCACTTTCCTGATTGACAAGCAGGGCAGAATCATCAAGCGCTATGTCGGTGAGCCACCCAAGCTGGAATTACACGCCTTGATAGAAAAGTACTTGCGCAGTTAAACCCCGGCAGCGTGCGCCTGCTGGTCGGCGTGGTACGAGCTGCGTACCATGGCACCGACGGCGGCATGGGAAAACCCCATGTCGTAAGCCTGGGCTTCAAACATTTTGAAGGTGTCCGGGTGCACATAGCGCCGTACCGGCAGATGGTGATTTGACGGCGCCAGATACTGTCCAATGGTCAGCATGTCTATATTATGTTCTCGCATATCGCGCATGACCTGAAGTATTTCCTCATCGGTTTCACCCAAGCCCACCATCAGGCCGCTTTTGGTCGGCACCTGCGGAAACAAGGCCTTGAATTTTTTCAGCAGGTTCAGGCTGAAAGCGTAATCAGACCCCGGTCGTGCTTCCTTGTAAAGACGCGGCACGGTTTCCAGATTGTGATTCATGACATCGGGTGGCGCGGCTTTCAAAATGTCGAGCGCCCGATCGTCGCGGCCACGAAAATCAGGTACCAAGACTTCTATGGTGGTTTGCGGCGACAGTTCGCGCACTTTTTCTATGCACGCCACAAAATGACCCGCACCTCCGTCGCGCAGATCATCCCGATCGACACTGGTAATGACGACATATTTCAGGCGCAGATCGGCAATGGTTTTTGCCAATCGTAGTGGTTCTTCTGTATCCAGAGGGTCAGGACGACCATGGCCGACATCACAAAACGGGCAACGGCGCGTACATTTGTCGCCCATGATCATGAAAGTGGCGGTACCCTTGCCGAAGCATTCCCCGATATTCGGGCAGGACGCTTCTTCGCACACAGTCACGAGTTTGTTGGCACGCAAAATGTCCTTGATTTCGTAAAAGCGCGTGGTCGGTGAACCGGCTTTGACGCGAATCCATTCAGGTTTACGCAAGGTTTCATGCGGCACGATCTTGATGGGAATGCGCGCGGTTTTGGCTTGTGATTTCTGTTTCGCAGTCGCATCGTAATTCGCGGCATCTTGCGCGTTACGAACTACTTTGTCCGTCAGTCCTGTTTTGCTGCTCATGATAATAATTGGGCTTCCAAATGACGCACTAATGCATTAGCGGCCTGGGTTAAGCTGAGGTCGATACCGCATGATGCCATATCTGTCGTCTCCAGGCCGGCATAGCCACACGGGTTGATGTCCTGAAACGGGGTCATGTCCATGGCCACATTCAGCGCCACCCCATGGTAGGTGCAGCCGTGACGCACTTTCAGACCCAAAGCGGCTATTTTGGCTCCGGGCTGGCCTTGTGCTGTCAGAACGTACACACCGGGCGCACCCGGCTTGCGCCCAGCGGCTAATTGATGCTGCGCCAGCAGGTCGATGACGGCCTGTTCCATACGATGAACTACCTCTTTAATGAAATAACCACGCCGGCGCAGATCAATGAGGACATACGCCACGACCTGCCCGGGGCCGTGGTATGTGACCTGCCCTCCGCGATCAGTTTGCACGACTGGAATGGCATTAGCTCGGAGCAAGTGCTCACGTTTGCCCGCCTGTCCCAAGGTATAGACTGGGTCATGCTCGACCAGCCAGACTTCATCCGGCGTATCACTCTGGCGCTGCTCGGTAAAGTCACGCATGGCTTGCAGGGTCGGCTCATAGGCACGGCGCTGCAGCTCGCGTTTGACCAGCGCGCCTACAGACATGATTACAACACTACGGCCACCATCGGGTGGCCAGACAGTTCGGTATACAGGGCGTCGAGCTGGACACGGCTGGTGGCTCGAATGGTTACGGTCAGACTCAGATAATTGCCCTGGCTGCTGCTGCGCATTTCGAGCGAGCCAGCCTCGAAGTCGGGTGCATGTTTCTGAACGATACTTATTACCGTTTGCGCTAACGAATCAACACGCTTGCCCATGACCTTGATGGGAAAATCACACGGGTACTCAATCAGACTATCGGCGCGTGCGCTCATTGGAACCACAATTTGATGGTGTCGATGGCACGGCCAAACACCCCGGCCTGGTTCACGTCTTCGAGCGCCACCAGAGCAACCTCGCGCCAGGGTTTTCCGCTTACAGTCAACTGGATGGTGCCGACCTGTTGGCCGGCACGAATCGGTGCCAGTAATCGTTCATTACGCACAATAGTGGCCTTCAGATCGGCAGCTTGTCCACGCGGCACACTGGCAAAAATATCCTCGCGCACCCCGGCCTTGAGTTCATTGGCTTCACCCTTGAACACGGCCACTTGATCGACGGCACGGTTCGCTTCCAGCGCGCGCACCGCCTCGAACTGCTGAAAACCCCAGTTCAATAATTTTTGCGATTCCTGGGCGCGGGCGTTATCGCTGCTGGTCCCCATGACCACGCTGATCAGTCGGCGCTGCCCCTGAACCGGCGCGGGCAAATCACGTCTGGCGGTCGCTATCAGGCAAAAACCGGCCGCTTCGGTATGCCCGGTCTTCAAACCATCGACCGCCGGGTCGAGCCAGAGCAAACGGTTACGGTTCGGCTGTTTGATGTTGTTGTAGGTATATTCGCGCTGCGAGTACAGCGGCAGATAATCGGGAAAATCGAGAATCAGGCGTTGTGCCAGCACCGCCATGTCGCGTGCAGTCGAATAGTGTCCGGGCTCGCTCAAACCGGTGGCATTACGAAATTGGGAATTCTTCAGACCCAGGCGCTGCGCCTCACGATTCATGGCCGCCACAAAACCTTCCTCGCTGCCCCCGACTTTTTCTGCCAGTGCCACCGTGGCATCGTTACCCGACTGGACAATCATGCCGCGCAATAATTCATCCACCGTCACCGGGCGGTTAGGCTCAATAAACATGCGCGAGCCGCCGGTCTTCCAGGCTTTTTCTGAAACATTGACCTGGTCGGTAGCACGTAATGCACCGGACTTGAGCTGCTGAAACACCAGGTAAGCCGTCATGACTTTGGTCAATGAGGCCGGATCGACCCGGGTATCTGCCGCTTCCGACGCCAATATCTGATTGCTGGTCACATCGAGCACAATCCATGACTTGGCGGCGAGAGGTGGCGGGGCCAGTTGTGCCCAGGCAGTAGAACATAAAGATAACAAAAACAGGAAACAGGAAAGCCACTTATGCATGATGAGTTCAAAGTCCAGACGATAAAGCGTGAATGACCAGCCGTTTGATGATCGGTAAACGGCCATGAAAAAAATGATCGGCACCGGGAATGACTGTCACCGGAAGATTTTGCGGGCGCGCCCAGTCGAGTACCGATGACAGCGGTACGGTGTCGTCGAGTTCGCCATGAATGACCAGTGAGTCTTCAGGCACGGGCATGACCTGCCAGCGGCTGGTAGCAGTGCCGACCAGCACCAGCCGCTGCGCCGGTATGCCTGCGGCAGCCAGACGCTGCGCCACATGGGTTTGAACAAAACTGCCAAACGAAAAACCGGCCAGCACCAGCTCCTCGGGTTGGTAGCGTTGCCTGAACAGATCGACCACTGTCACAATGTCATCGACCTCGCCCCGGCCTTCATCGTGAGTACCAGCAGTGTTACCCACGTCGCGAAAATTGGGGCGCACGCTGATAAAACCGAGTGCTACCAGAGCGCGCGCCAGAGTTTGCGTCACCTTGTTGTCGAGGGTGCCGCCAAACAGCGGGTGCGGATGGCATACGACTGCCAGACCACGTGGCTCGCCAGCAGGTGCATCAATCGCTACTTCAATAGAACCCACCGGGCCGGATATCAGCTCGAACTGCGTACGCGGATTCATCAAATCTTCAGTCTTTCCACCGGCTGGCCACCGATAAGGTGACGATCAATAATTTCGTCCATATCGGCCTGATCGACAAAGGTGTACCAGACCGCCTCAGGGTAGACCACGGCCACCGGGCCTTGACTGCAACGGTCGAGGCAGCCGGCCTTTTGCACCCTGAACTTGCCCGCACCCGTCAGGTTCATGGCTTTGAGTCGGGCTTTGGCATGATCGACCATGGCCTGCGGATTCGACTGGGCGCAACAAGCCTCGCCGTTATCACGCTGGTTGGTACAAATGAACATGTGACGCTGATAATAGGACATGGCGTTAGCGCTTCATAAAAACTCTATTTTACGCGTCTTGCCGCCAAGAAAAGATAAGCCAGGGCGATAAACGGCCAGGCCATGGCCAGTACATTGAGCAGACCATTGAAATTGATCCAGGCACCCTGACGCCACTGCGCCAGAGAAGCCAGATAATAAGGGTTGTCGGGCATAAGATTCACCACCACCAGACCTCCGCCAATCCCCATGATGGCAAGAACACGCTGTACCTGGTGCGGGGTAAAACTCGCCGCCGCGGCAAACGCCAGCCCCAGCGCAAAACCAAAGCTGGCTGCTGGCGTCGCCCAGGACCAGGTCAGCCCAGGCTCAAGCAGGGTAGCCGCGCCCACTGACTTGACCAGCCAGGCAGACAAGGCAAACAGTCCCAGCAAACGCAAATGCGGAGCCAGTGGTCGCATCAGCCAAAGAAACAGCAAAGCAGCCCCTGAAAAGGCGGTCGTCGATGCAATGGTTTCAGCAATCAGGTGTTGTTCCGGGCTGAGCACCGCAGGATCCGGCCACCAGCTCATAGCGTCAAACCAGGGCTCTATCACATCGAGCAACGGCGACAACACCTCGCCGGTGCCAAACGCCAGTGCCTGGGGGTGTAACTGGGCGGCGAACCAGGCCGCCACCAATACCAGTCCGGCACTGCCCTGATGCTCGAACCAGCGTAAGCGCCATTCACGCAGCCGTCCCTTATCGATAAAACTACGTGCTGTCAGCTGTCCCAAGCCGGCGCCACACAAAGCCCCCAGGGCATTACAGCCCAGATCAACATTCGAGCTGATACGGTTCGGCAAATACGTCTGCAAACCCTCGAGCGAGGCCGACAGCATTGCCGCGCCAAGGAAGGCCAGAATCACCGCCCACCAGGGACGATAGCGCGGATAAAAGGTCCACACCATCAAGGCCCCCAAGGGCACATAGGCCAGCCAGTTGGTGACCAGATCGAAGCCGGTCCAGTATTTAGGCCACGGCGCCAACACGAATTCCCACGGATCAATGCCGGGATTACGCCAGGACTGGAAGGGATGCAGGCTGGCATAGACAATGACCGCAACATAAGCCAGCAAGGCCCAGCGCGCCATGACCGAATTACGTCTGGGCCAAGACATGATGCCCAGCCGGATCAGACCGACCGACGCAGAAGTGCGAGAACGGGGTGGCAGAGGCGTTACCATGTCGGTATTCTCGCTAAAAATGATGAAAACTGCTTCTGCTTCGGAATTAAAACCCCTGCACCGCGATGCGATTGTGGCGGCATTGCAAGCTCGCCATGCATCGGCCGCCTGGTTATTGCCCGGCGTGGTCGAAGTCGTGTCCGAGACCTGCTCCACCAATACCGACCTGTTGGCCTATGCGCGACGCATGGGTGACAGAACTCCGCAACGCAGCTTGCTGGTGACACAAAATCAGACCCAGGGTCGGGGTCGCCACGGTCGTAGCTGGGACTGTCCGGCAGGCGCGGCTTTGGCTTTATCCATAGGACTGCGCTCACCACGCGCTCCTGCCGCCCTGGGTGGCCTGACGCTATTGTGTGGCCTGGCAGTCAAACAGGCGCTGGCGCAAGCCGGTGCCAAGGTTGGGCTGAAATGGCCGAATGATGTGCTGGATCTGGCCACGCGCCAGAAACTAAGTGGCGTTCTGGTCGAACTGCAACCCCTCGGTGACAAAAGCGTCTGGCTGGTGATTGGTATAGGCATCAATCTTGATGCGGCTCCTGCCGGAGCGGCGCAACTCGGACAGGTTGATGATCTGGCACGCCTGATTACAGATATTGTGATGGCACTGGAACAACGTTATGCCGTGTTTGAAGCATCGGGCTTCGAACCCTTGATGCAGGAATTTAACGACGCGCATCTGTTGCAGGGCGAACCCGTCATGCTGTTACAGGGTGAACATGTGACATTACGCGGTCATTTTGCTGGCATCAATGCCTCTGGCGAGGCGCTGATTCAGACCGCGGAACAGATTCACCTTGTCAGCGCGGGCGAACTGCGCTTACGCCGCGAGGGCAAAGCATGAGCCTGCTGGTACTGGATATCGGCAACAGTCGCATCAAATGGATGATGCAGGGGCAGGCATACAGCGCCACTTCCGATCAGTTCGGCTCGTGTTTCACGGCCAGCATCAAGGCGAATCCCGAACGCATTGTCATTTGCAGCGTCGCCGCACCCGGTGTCACCCAGACGGTTATTGACACCTTGGCGCGAGCCATGCCGTCCGTACCCATGTCTTTTTTTGAATCGACCCTGCGCCTGAAAAATTTTAGGCAAGGCTACGACCAGCCAGCGCAACTAGGGCCTGATCGTTGGGCCGCGTGCATCGGCGCACGCCAGTTTTGTCGTTCCGGCGCCTTGCTGGTCGCGTCGTTTGGTACAGCGACGACGCTCGATGTCATGACCGACGACAACTGCTTTCTGGGCGGCGTTATATTGCCCGGCCCCGAGTTGATGGCACGCGCCCTGTCACAAAACACGGCCCGTCTGCCCGAAGTGAATTGGGACAAGGCCGGGCGTGATATTCCGTCGGATACCCAAAGCGCGATCGCAGAAGGTGTGCTACGCGCCCAGCTGGGGGCGCTGGAACTCAGTCGGCAACGGGCCGAATTGGTTTTGGCAGCACCGGTTCAGGTCGTAGCTACTGGCGGTGCGGTACACTGCCTGCATCATCGTTTGCCGGCGCAAGCACAGAGTGTGGAACATCTGGTGCTACACGGCCTGGCAAGCATAGCAACGGAGTTGGAATGAAAGGTTTTTTTTTACTGCTGCTGGCGGCCAATCTATTACTCTGGTCGGCGTGGAACGGCTGGCTTGGCACTGACGCCTACCAACTGGTCAATCCGGCCCACACCGAACCCATGCGCCTGCAACAGCAAGTACAACCGCAGCGGGTCATTGTCGGAGAACTGGCCTTACGCAATGCCCTGCCACCACCCGGCAATGAAAAACCGGCGATTGCCGTCTGCCTGGAAATAGGTCCGTTCAGTCCGGCTGATGCCAAAACAAACCTGCAATCACTGGCTGCCGACTTTAGCCGCAGCAACGAACGTATCGCCCCTGCGCCTTCGGGTTTTTTGGTGTACCTGCCAGCGCAAGCCTCACGCGCCCAAAGCGAGGCGCTGGTACAAAATCTGAAAAGCCGGGGTGAAAAAGAGGCTGCGGTCATACTCGAAGGCTCGCCCCTGCTGTATGCCATTTCATTAGGGACCTATCGCACGCAAGATGCCGCCACAACACGTACCGCAGCACTGAATGCTGCGGGAATCACCGGCACCCGAATTCTTCAACGCAGTGAGCGTTCGCCACGACACTACGTACAAGTATTCGAAGTCAATTCGGAACAGCGCAGCAAACTCGATGGGCTGGCACAACAAAGCGGGCTGGAATGGCGCGCCTGCAACGGCAACACCAACACTAACGCTCCAGCACCAAAAGGCCGCTAACGCCCAGCAAGTCTGCGATCTGACGTGCCAGTTGCTGGGCTTCCTGACGGTCATTCAGTGGGCCCAATTGCAGGCGCAGCAAATCGCCGCTGCCCGGTACCAATTGCAATTTATCGGCCACCGGACCGAGCTCACGTGCCAGCCGGTCACGCAGGGCCAAGGCATTGTTTTCCGAACTGAACGCGCCCAGTTGAACGAAAACACCGCGCGCGGATGACGGGGCTGTCATCACGACGCTGGGAGTATTAAGAACGGGTGGCGGCACAGTGGCCGGGGCGGCAGCAGCTGCGGGTGCCGTAGTGCCGACACGACCAGCAGCTATATCATCAGGTGTCAACAACTCGACCCGAACCTCGGCGCTGCCATCGCGCAAATAGTCCAGCCTGAACGCGGCGGCATACGACAGGTCGATAATGCGCTCGGCATGAAACGGGCCGCGATCATTGACCCGCACCACGACACTACGGCCATTCCCCAGGTGGGTCACGCGCACATAAGAGGGAATGGGCAAAGTGGGGTGAGCGGCAGTCATGGCGTGCATGTCATAGATCTCACCCGATGAAGTCCGATTACCATGAAAACGTCGGCCATACCACGAAGCACGTCCGGTTTGTACAAAGGGCTCCCAACTGGTTCTGGGGGTATAACTGCGCCCCAGCACGGTATAGGGCCGGTTGGCGAAGCGATGCAAGGGCTCGATACGAGGAACGGCATCGGGCAGCTTGTCGAGATCGGGCGGCGGCACCTCATGCGGGCCATCATCCTTGTAATAGCCACCACGCCCCGAAGCGGCGGGCGGCAGCGCTGTTGAGGGGCGCGCAGCAGAGGCAGCAGGCGCGGGTACCGTCGCTGTTGTAGCACCAGGTGCGGGGCTACCCGGACCGGTGGCTGGCGCATTGCTGACCGGGGGACTGACGCTGGCGCAGCCCGCCAGACCCAGGCCACCGGTCATTATCAGGAAACGGAGCAGGCTATTCATCCCAAAAAAAGCTGATACGCCGGATTATCGGTTTCATCCCAGTAACGATAACCCAGGGCACTCAAAAACTGTTTGAATTCCTTGCGCTCGCTTTTCGGTATCTGCAAACCCACCAGTACACGCGAATAGTCTGCGCCCTGATTGCGATAGTGAAACATGGAAATATTCCAGTCGGGTGCCATGCTGTTCAGAAACTTCATCAAGGCACCGGGGCGCTCGGGAAATTCAAAGCGGTAAATCATTTCACCCTGCGCCAAAGCGCTTTTGCCGCCCACCATGTAGCGCACATGTTCAGCCGCCAGCTCGTCATGCGTCAAATCCACAGTCTGATACTGATGTTTGCGCAGCAAGGCCGTAAATTTATCGTTATCACCTGCGCCCTGGGTACTGATACCAACAAAGACATGCGCCGTGCTGTCATCGCTAATACGATAGTTGAACTCGGTGACATTGCGCTTGCCCATCAATCCGCACAGACGCTTGAAGGCACCGCGCTCTTCGGGCAGGGTCACGGCAAACAGCGCCTCCTTCGCCTCACCGACTTCAGTACGCTCGGCAACAAAACGCAGACGACTGAAATTCATATTGGCACCACAGGCCACCGCCACCAGCGTTTCGCCTTTCAGCCCATGCTGGCGCGCGTAGGCCTTCATGCCGGCAATAGCCAGAGCACCCGCCGGTTCCATGATGGAGCGGGTATCGGTAAACACATCTTTAATAGCGGCACACACCTCGTCGGTATCGACCAGAACATAGTCATCAACATACTGCTTGCACAGACGGAAAGTTTCCTGCCCCACCAGCTTGACCGCCGTGCCATCGGAAAACAAACCAACGTCAGCCAGCTCGACACGCCGTCCCTTGCGTACCGACTGCGCCATCGCATCCGAATCGTGTGTCTGCACACCAATGACCTTAATATCAGGGCGCACCTGCTTAATGTAGGCGGCAATACCCGACACCAGACCACCGCCACCAATGGCCGCGAATACCGCATGAATCGGCGCGGTATGCTGACGCAAAATTTCCATGGCAATCGTGCCTTGACCGGCAATCACATCCGGGTCATCAAATGGGTGCACAAAACTCAAACCCTGCTGCTCCTGCAGTTCCAGGGCGTGCTGATAGGCATCGCTATAAGAATCGCCCTGCAGCACAATCTGCACCTGCGAGCCGCCGCGCGCCTTGACCGCATCAATCTTGACCTGTGGCGTCGTGGTCGGCATGACAATAATGGCGCGCACCCCCAGCCTGGCGGCACTCAAGGCTACCCCTTGCGCGTGGTTGCCAGCACTGGCGGCAATAACGCCACGTTTCAACTGCTCCGCGCTCAAATACGCCATCTTGTTATAGGCACCACGCAGTTTGAAGCTGAATACCGGCTGCAAATCCTCACGCTTGAGCAAAACGCGGTTGCCGGTTCGGCGCGATAATTGCGTTGCGTGCTCCAGCGGCGACTCGATGGCGACATCATAGACACGAGCTGTCAGAATACGGCGTAAATAATCGACGGACAAAAGCGGACTCCCTGTTGTTTGCAATAGTTCACCTTCCAACCGGCCATTCTAACCTCTGCCATGCCCAACTTTGACCTCTGGATCACCACCGTACTGCACTGGCTGTCTGTCCCGGAACAAGGCCTGCTCGCGTTGGCCGTCGTTGCCTTTATTGCCGCCAGTGTCGTACCGCTGTCGAGCGAAGCTGTTTTACTTGGCGTACTGAGCGCACAACCACACCAGTTCTGGCCTGCATTGTTAGTGGCCACTATCGCCAATACCGCTGGTAGTATGACTACTTACTGGCTGGGTCGGGTAGGAAAACGGGTGCCGCATCCCGCCCAGCTCGACCGTCATGTTCAATGGTTCGAGCGCTATGGCAGCCCCAGTCTGATAGGGGCGTGGGTACCGTTGGTAGGTGACGTTTTGGTCATCATTGCAGGCTGGTTACGCCTGAACGCCTGGTACTGCCTGCTCTGGATTGCGCTGGGCAAGGCAGCACGCTACGCTGTTCTGGCAGTTGCAGTCTTGCCTGTCATGTAACTGTCATTTACTGTTCATATACTAGTAAGCTAAAAAGTGTTTTGGAGTCAGGCATATGGCCAGCACCATTTTAGTTGTCGAAGACGAACCCGCGATTCAGGAACTGATTTCGGTCAATCTCAGCTTTGCCGGTCACAAGGCGCTGCGCGCATTCGATACCGAACAGGCCAATACCCTGATTCGCGCCGAGTTACCCGACGTGGTCATTGTGGACTGGATGCTACCCGGACAGTCCGGCATTGCCTTTGCCCGACAACTGCGTGCTGATGAGCGCACCCGGCACGTACCGATTATCATGCTGACCGCGCGCAATGAAGAAGAAGACAAAATTACGGGTCTGGAAGCCGGTGCCGATGATTACATGACCAAACCGTTTTCACCCAAGGAATTACTGGCACGCATCAAGGCGGTATTGCGCCGACGCGCACCGCAGCTCACCGACGATGCAGTTGAAGTGGCCGGTCTGCGCCTAGACCCGGCGACACACCGCATCCAGGCGCATGGGCAGGCGCTCGATATGGGGCCGACCGAGTTTCGTCTGCTGCATTTTTTCATGACCCATGCCGAGCGCGTACATTCGCGCACACAACTGCTCGACCACGTGTGGGGCGACCATGTTTTCGTTGAAGAACGTACGGTAGATGTCCACATCAAACGTCTGCGCGCGGCACTGGCGGCCAGTGGTCATGACAAACATGTTGAAACCGTGCGCGGCGCGGGTTACCGCTTTACTGCCAGCCCGGTGGCGGTGGTGGCTTAGGTTGGGCCACGCCCCGCACCGGCAGTCTTGCTAGTCGCGGCAGCTTTTGGTGAAACCGGGGCAGCGGTCACGCCCATACCCCGGCAGGGGGCGCCCGGTCTGCGGGTCGATGATGGCACCATTGGCAATGACCTCGTTGGTGCTGTAGTCCATCAGGCGCCCGGTCTGTTTGTCGTACAGGCCATAGACGTACTGACGTTTGCACTCGTTGTCACCGGAGGGGCACAACACCTTGAGTACCACCGCGCCCATC
>DHLX01000003.1 GCA_002405475.1 Burkholderiales bacterium UBA4657
TGTCACGCCAGTGGCATTGCCGGGTAGCTAAGTTCGGAAGAGATAACCGCTGAAAGCATCTAAGCGGGAAACTTGCCTGAAGATGAGTCTTCCCTGGAGGCTTGACCTCCCTAAAGAGTCGTTCTAGACCAGGACGTTGATAGGCTGGGTGTGTACAACGAGTAATCGTTTTAGCTAACCAGTACTAATGGCTCGTGCGGCTTGACCCTATAACCTTGATACAAGGTGGGCGAATTGTTGTGGATTTTGCCTCGCAACCTACATTGCTTTTCAGATTGTTGACAAGTTATGCCTGACGACCATAGCGAGTTGGTACCACCCCTTCCCATCCCGAACAGGACCGTGAAACGACTCTGCGCCGATGATAGTGCGGATTGCCCGTGTGAAAGTAGGTCATTGTCAGGCTCTTACCCAAAACCCGGTTGCAGCTGCAACCGGGTTTTTTTATTGTCGTTGCGGTTATGATCGCACTATGACGACATTACATAATTCAATACTGGCATGGGTGCCATCGCTGGCTTACCTGGCGTTATGGCTACCGGCCCTGGTTGAATTGCGCCGTACTTCCACCCCCCGACCCTGGGGCCGCAGCTGGCAGGCCGCCTGCCTTTTCCTGGCCACCGCATTACACGCAGCGTTGCTGTTCGAGCAAATGTACGGACAAGGCCTACCGCAGGTAGGGTTTGCACTCGCCCTATCCGCCACTGCACTGTCCTGTCTGTTGTGTTTTTTATGGGGTGGTTTGTTTGAGCGTATCGAAGCACTGAGAGTGGTATTACTGCCAGTCGCCGCCTTGACAGCACTATTGCCAGTCTATGTGGATAGCCGGGCGGCGCAGGGCATAGATAATGCTGCGGTATTTGTTATTCATTTGGGCGCAGGACTACTGGCCTACGGCGCGCTGGCCTTTGCGGTGGCGCTGGCTCTTGTGATGGCATTACTTGATTGGGTGTTGCATCGACCACAGATTGAAAAGAAATCCTACTTATATATCAAGGAATTGTTATTACTCAGCCCCCCGCTACTGAGTCTAGAACGGCTCTTATTTCGGGTCATCGGCGTGGCATTTACGGTTTTGAGCCTCACTCTATTAAGCGGGGTTATATTTGCAGAGACATTGTCACTCACGCTACGACTCGATCACAAGACGCTGTTCTCGCTGTTGTCCTGGGGCATTCTGGCGCTGCTGTTATGGGGGCATCGGAAGTATGGCTGGCGCGGACGCGCTGCGCTAGCCTATGTGCTGGCGGGATATCTGATGCTGATGCTGGCCTATATCGGCACACAATTCGTACTGCAAATGATTCTGCACCGGTAATGGCGCCATGAAAAAACAGTCACAGCAACAGACCTTGTGGCGCGGCATGCGGGTGTTGTCTTACGTGCGTGTCTTACTGGTTTCAGCAATCGTGGCGGTATTATCGATCTCTGAGACGGGTCAATTAGGTAGCTGGCAACCACGAGTCATAGTCGCAAGTTACTTTGCCCTGGCGCTGCTAATCTTGATTTTGAATATAACCAGGTTTGGCAGGTATCAAGCCTTGTTGGCATGCGCCTTGGTCATAGATATGGCACACATAACTGCGCTGATCTATTGGTCAGACGTATCACGCACAGTATTTGCCAGCATGTTGTTTCTACCGGTTGTAGGTGCAGCACTACTGACCTCACAATGGGTGGCAATGGGAACGGCATCCCTGGCCACGATCATATTGCTCATAGTAAGTTTTATGCATTACACGACGACTGGTAGTGACACGACCCTACTACAGACGGCTCTGTTAGGTACCGGCTTTTTGACTGCCTCCTGGGTACTGTACAAGCTAGGGCAGCGAGTATTGGAACAGGAAGCGGCCGTTTTAGAGCAAAAACGACGGCTGCAAGCACAAATCCAGATTAATAGAACGGTGGTCAGCGAACTCGACGTTGGATTATTGGCACTGAGTACGACTGGAGAGGTGTTGATCCTGAATCTGCAGGCTGCCAGATTATTAGCTATACGCACCGAATTAGACAAACCAGTCCAATCAGTAATATCGATGGCCTATCCAGGCCTGATGCAACAAATGCAGGAATGGCGAAAAACAACCGTGTGGGAATCAACACAAACGCACTGGGACATGACAATAGAAACCGAATCGCCGACCCTTAAAAAGGGGGCGCTACGCCGAGTAAGGGCGAGGCCACTGGCAATGACAGGTCTGCACAGCGAAATGAACGATCTACTGGTGGCATTGGAAGACTTACGCGAAATGGAAGTCCGCGCTACACAGCTAAAGCTCGCCTCCATGGGTCGTTTGACCGCGAGCATAGCGCATGAAATTCGCAACCCATTGGCTGCCGTCAGCCACGCTGCAGCATTAATGTCAGAGGAGGCGGTACAGGGTTCACCACGCCTGCTACAAATCATTCAGGAAAACGTGAAACGAATAGACAGGATAGTTGGCGATGTATTATCTATCTCAAGAAGTGGGCGTGCGCGCTTGGAGGCCATTCCTCTAGCTGAAGCTGTGACGCAGGCGATATCCGAATTGCATCGGGATAGTGACATCCCTCCCGAATGGATCAGTCTGAGCGTACCGCCTGAATGTCTGGTCTGGTTTGACAGATCTCACTTATCACAAATCCTGAATAACCTGTTGCAAAATGCCGTGCGCTATGCGAGTAAGGAAAAAGCTGCAATAACAGTAATAGCTCAATTGCACGACAATATTGCACCTTCTGAAGAAAGTTTTTGCGAGCTATTAATTGAAGACGATGGTCCTGGCTTGAGCTCAGAAGCAAAGACACATCTGTTTGAACCCTTTTTTACTACTCATGTCCAGGGGACCGGGCTAGGCCTGTATTTGGCGCGCGAACTGGCATCGGCGAATGAGGCTAGTCTGATTTACCGCGATGAAAATAATGAATCAAAAAAGATGAAAGGGGCATCGTTCGTATTGCGTATGAAACTGGCGCAGCCTCTAGATGAGAATAGCCGAAGAGAAAAACCAAAGGGATAGTGAGCATGGCCGATACTACTCGCTCCGGAATAGCCAGAGTACTGATTGTTGATGATGAGCCAGATTTGCGGGAATTACTGGAACTAACCTTGATTAAATTAGGTCTGGATACAGATACTGCCGGTAGTCTGACAGAGGCTAAATTGTGTCTCGATAAAAGAGAATACCAACTCTGCCTGACTGATATGATGCTGCCCGACGGCAATGGTTTAGATTTGGTGAGACACCTCTCAGAAGCCAGCCCAGCGGTACCGGTGGCCGTGCTCACTGCCTATGGCAGCGCGGAATCTGCGGTAACAGCGCTTAAAGCAGGGGCCTTTGATTATCTGACCAAGCCGGTAGCGCTTGAGCAGTTACGCACTACCGTGCAGTCAGCGCTGAAATCCCTGTCTGGAACAGCCAGTGCCAATACCGTGAAAACGCTGGTTGCAACGGCAGCCGTCGCAGAGAATGCGCCTAAAGCTCTGTTGGCAGGCGAGTCGCCAAAAATCCAGGAATTACGACAAATGATTCAGCGACTGGCGCGCAGTATGGCACCAGTGGCGATCTATGGCGAATCGGGTTCCGGCAAGGAAGTGGCGGCACGTGCAATACACCTGGCCAGTGCGCGTTCAGATAGACCCTTTGTTCCGGTGAACTGTGGTGCCATACCAGAATCTTTGGTTGAGGCGGAATTTTTCGGCTATAAAAAAGGAGCCTTCACCGGAGCAGACGCTGACCGCGATGGTTTTTTTCAGGCAGCACACGGCGGAACTTTATTTCTTGACGAGGTGGCTGAGCTGCCTTTGCCGATGCAGGTCAAGTTATTACGTGCGATTCAGGAACGACAGGTGCGCAAACTGGGGGTCACTAGTGAGCAGCCGGTGGATGTTCGCATTATCAGCGCCACCCACCGGGATCTTGCAGACCAGGTAAAAGCTGGATTATTTCGGGAGGATCTGTACTATCGCTTGCATGTGATTGAGCTGCAAATACCCGCTTTGCGCGAGCGCGGCCAAGATATTCTGGTATTGGCAGAAAACATCCTGGCCCGACTAGCGCAGCGTGAAGGCCGCCAACATCCCCGGTTGTTGAGCGAGGCTGCGCGCTCATGCCTGTTGCGCTACGCTTTCCCCGGTAATGTGCGCGAGCTGGAAAATTTGCTCGAGCGCGCCAGTGCTTTGGCTACGGATGATCTGATCCGGGCTGAGGATCTGGGAGTCAGGATAGAAACGCCACCGGATTATCCGCGTTCATCTGCCGTCGCAGCTACGCCAGTTGACTTTTCATTATCTACGGCAGAACCTTTACAAATGATGGGTAGGTCGCTCAAATTCCCTATTGATATGCCCGCTGAAATTGAATTGGCCGAGCGTACGTTTATAGAGGCGGCTCTGCACAGAACCCAGGGCAATCGTACTGCCGCCGCCCAATTGCTGGGCGTGTCATTTCGACACCTGCGTTATCGTATGAAAGTGCTGGACATATCGTGATGATGGTAGATCCAGAGTCAGAGCAAAATCCCTCGGGTTGGACATGCGGATGGTGGCAAGTGGCCAGAAAAGTACCTTCGCCCAATTATGATGAGAGGCCGCAGGGTTGCCATCCAGAGTTGATCGTACTGCATAACATCAGTCTGCCGCCACAAGACTTTACAAGCGACGCGGTAGAGCGATTCTTTACCAATCGATTAGCGCCTGACCAACACCCGTATTTTGCTGCGATTGCCGATATGCGTGTATCAGCACACTTTTTTGTCAGACGTGACGGCAGCATCATGCAGTTTGTTGATTGTGACAAGCGTGCCTGGCATGCAGGTGTATCTGAATGGCGTGGACGCTCCAGTTGTAATGATTTTTCGATTGGCATTGAAATAGAAGGTAGTGACTATCAGGATTTTGAGCGAGCTCAGTACGAATCAGTACTAGAGTTAATCCGCGAGATTAGTGCCCGTTATTCCATCAGTGGCATAGCGGGGCATGAGCATATTGCACCCGGCCGTAAAACCGATCCCGGTCCGCATTGGGATTGGGATTGGTTGCGGTCGCGCTTGAACTTGTCTGCCGTCTGCTGGCCTATTTAGGCTCATGACTGATTTTCTGCACATCTTCTCACCCGCTCTTACACAGACTTATCCACAAGTGATGGATAAATAGATGCCTGCTTTCCCTTAATCAGGCACGCATCGCGGCCAGGACGCTGCATTTTTGTGCGCCGAAACGCCATCCACAACCGCGTGTTTATTCCACAACGGCTAAAAATCGGGCTTGCATCAGAACGCCAGCAACCCTAGAATTAGGGCTCTATACTATTCAAAGACACTACCCCTAGTGTTTGATCACATCAAGAGGAGGACGCATGCAGCCTATGGGCCTGATATCAGAGTCAGCGGGAGTTATTGCCAGCGGAGCGTTTTTGGCGGCCGAGGGAGACAAAGTCACGGACTTGGCGCGCGCTTCATCTTTTGCGGAATACCGTGTCATCCGCCGTAATGGTTCTGTCGTGGGTTTTGAGCCCGGCAAAATTGGCGTTGCTCTGACCAAAGCCTTTATAGCCGTCAATGGCGGCCAAGGTGCGGCCTCGGCACGGGTGCGTGAAGTGGTCGAGAAACTGACGCAGGAAGTGGTGCGCGCCCTGGTACGACGCCAGCCTGCGGGCGGCACCTTTCACATCGAAGACATTCAGGATCAGGTTGAA
>DHLX01000037.1:0-429 GCA_002405475.1 Burkholderiales bacterium UBA4657
CTGCTATGGCCGAGCGCATGAACCGGGACTTGGTGTTCGATCATGCTGATGCAGCACGGGATTTTGGCTTCAAGCCCAGGGGTTTTGCGCTGACGGCGAACGATGTGCCGCGATGAGCCTGTTGGTGATTCTGTTGGTCTTGCTCGTGACGACCGCCCTGGTAGCCAGGTGAAGTCCAGGGCGTTGCGGCTACGACCGTGCTCCAAACCCACTTAAACCAATTGCAAATGCTGTCAAAAAAGCGTATAAACACCTAAGTGTACAAGCATCGAAATTGGAGGGGTTAGCAGCGCGCACTTATATGTTCGAGCGTGCCGTTGAAGAAGCTAAAGCTGCCAACATCAACGTGGATGAGGCTGATTTGACTGTCATGATCAACGAAGCTGTGCAGTGGGCGCGTGAGCAACATTGATGCGGTCAGTCTGGGGG
>DHLX01000037.1:741-75945 GCA_002405475.1 Burkholderiales bacterium UBA4657
TTATTGCTGCTGCTGTTGTTGCTGTTCGATGGCTTGCCGCTGTCGTTCCATGAAGTCTTTCATGGTGTCAATACCGCGTAACTGCAGCACGGTATTGCGTACCGCCGCTTCCAGCAGTACCGCAATATTGCGCCCGGCCGCCACCGGAATAATAACTTTTTTGATCGGCAAGCCCAGAACGTCCTGGGTCAAGGACTCGATGGGTAGTCGTTCGTACTCGGCTTCCATGGTCTGTTTGCGTACTAGGTGCACGATGAGTCGCAGACGCATTTTGCGTCGTACCGAAGTTTCACCAAAAATGGCCTTGATGTCGAGCAGACCCAGGCCGCGCACCTCGAGCAAATTTTGTAGCAGCGGCGGGCAGCGACCTTCAATCGTACTGGGGTTGGGTCGGGAAAATTCGACTGCATCATCGGCCACCAGACCATGACCGCGACTGACCAGTTCCAGTGCCAGTTCGCTTTTACCCAGGCCCGATTCACCGGTGATCATGACCCCCAGACCCAGCACATCCATGAAAACGCCATGCAGCAAAATGGTGGGCGCCAGGCGTTTACCCAGCCAGACCCGCAGGGCATCAATGACTTCAGCACTACTATAGGGCGAGGTATAGAGCGGCACGAACTCACGGTTGCAGGCTTCGAGTAATTCGACCGGGGCGGTCAGATCTTCTGCTATGACCAGTGCAGGGGGCTTGCCTGCCATCAGCTCGCTGGTGAGGGCATTACGCCGGCTGGCATCGAGTCGCGCGTAGTAAGCCACTTCCTCATGTCCGAACACCTGTATACGTCCGGGGTGGATCAAATTGAGGTGACCGACCATATCGGCGGCGGAGGTACGCTGAGTATCATAGGACAAGAGCGTTTCCCGGCCGTGGGTACTGATAATGCGTTTGATACTCGAGATATTTTTATCAACGCTCGAAACGACGCCTCGCTCCTGACCATGTACCCCGGCAATACAGCGCAGCTTTAGCGTTGTGGCATTCTCTTCGAGCAGGCGTTTGACGGTAATCAAGCGGCGGCCCGGTTCGGTTCCCAGTTGACCATCAGGCGATGCAGGTCGCTACTGGTTTCGGCATGCAGTAGTGATTCGCGGAAATTCTTTTCTGACAACATTTGCGCCAGTTCGGATAACAGTTCCAGATGAAACTGGGTGGCCTGTTCAGGCACCAGCAGAAAAATAAGCAGGGACACTGGCTTGCCGTCGGGGGCATCAAAAGGAACAGGTTCGCTGACACGGATCAATGCGCCGACCGATTCACGCAAGCCTTTGATGCGCCCATGGGGAACGGCCACGCCCTGGCCGAGCCCGGTGGAACCCAGCCGTTCGCGCGAGAACAGGGCATCAAAGACCTTGCCACGCTCAATACCGTGGTTGTTTTCAAACAGCAAGGCGGCCTGTTCAAAGACACGCTTTTTGCTGGTAGCGTCCAGGTTGACCAGGACGTTGGCCGGCGGTAACAGCCGACTGATCTGATTCATTGTCGTCTCCATTCCCGCCCTGCATCATGCAGGTGCGGATCAAGCAACAGCGTGAATTTTACGCTTTTTGCGCCGCAGCAAATGTTAAATCGTGCCGCTTTTTTGCTTCCCCTGGTTTCAGTCGCCATATTTTCTGGTCGGCAATGGCAAAGAGCTGGTCTTGTGCGCCCAGATCTGAGTATGCAATTTCAGCTCCACCGGTGAATTCGCCAAAGGCTGGCAATACCAGGCCACAATCTTGTAGCCAGAAACAATGTAAGCGCACGCTGTCAATTTTTCTCATTTTCAGCTTGACTATGGGGTGTAGATGACCCGATAAGGTAAAGCCTTTCAGGTGGCGGGTCGGGGCATGGCTGAACACCCAAGGCGCGAAAAACCACGGGTCAGGGTGCAGTTCCAGTCCTAATTCGGACGGAGGTAGACCGGCGTGTTGATCGTGATTGCCCGGAACCAAATGCCAGCGAAATTCAGGCTCAAACTGGCGCTGCCCGGTGTACCATTGGCGCAACGCAATAAGGGTAGAGCTGTTTTTTGAGTGGGCTGAATGAAAAAAATCGCCCAGCACAATAAGCTCGCGTACAGGCCATGCTTGCATCAGATTGTGCAGGCGCTGCAAGGTATGCTGGGTTGCAGCAGCAGGCACTGGAATACCCGCTGCACGAAAACTGGCGTCTTTACCAAAATGCGGGTCTGCCAGCACCAGGGTGCGGGCGCGCGGCCACCACAGCGCCCGTTCGGGTAGCAGTACTACTGTTTCACCAGCCAGTTCTACATCAAGCATGAGCTATTGTAGTCGCGGCTATTGACCCTGTCCCAGCGCATAGCCTGCTTTCCCGTCAAAGGTACACAGATTTTCAGTTTTAATGAAGTCCAGTTGATCGCTTTCCAGGTTATGCAACAGATTCACAATGTCGGTATGAGTGATCTCGCGTGGCTTACCCTGTTCATCAACACCCATGAAACGACAGCGCCAGTGGTCAGTGCAGAATGTCTCAGGAAAACCACCCGGCCAGACCTTGACGCCGCGATTGGTAATCATCTGTAATTCAAAGCCAGCGGGTCGAGGCTGATGCGTCAGGGTTTGCATACGTCCTGCCAGATAGTCGGCGCTGACGTCGGCGGCATGTACGAAGACATCGACTCCGACAATGGCTTTACGTGCCGCTGGCTGACGCACATAGACGGAAGTCGGGCTGATACCCGCCTGCGGTGCATTGACATAGGACACCGCCCTGAATTGCTGCGGTTTTTGTCCGAGCCGATCAATGACTGCCTGGGTGAATTCCCGTGTCTTGACATGATAACGCGAAAGATCACTATGCAGATCGGCGGTATGAATACCATCTTCCAGAGTACGTAGCCAGGCATTGTGAATACGCTCGGCCACCTCGGCCTGACCCAGGTGTATCAGCATTTGTACTGCGCCGAGTAACAGGCCACTGGGATTGGCAATACCTTTTCCGGCAATATCGGGGGCGCTGCCATGAATAGCTTCGAACATGGCAATATGCTCGCCAATATTGGCGCTGCCTCCGAGGCCAACACTGCCGCTGATTTCAGCGGCAACATCGGAAATGATGTCGCCGTAAAGATTGGGTGTGACAATTACATCAAATCTGTCGGGCTGATTCGCCAGTCGCGCGGTGCCGATATCGATGATGTAATGTTCGGTGGCGATATCCGGATACTGGGCTTTGATGTCGTCGAATACCTGGTGAAACAACCCATCGGTCATTTTCATGATGTTGTCTTTGGTCATGCAGGTCACTTTTTTGCGACCATGACCACGCGCATACTCGAAGGCATAGCGGATGATTTTTTCGCAGCCCGGGCGAGTAATCAGTTTCAGGCATTGGAACACTTCATCGGTTTGCCGGTGCTCGATACCGGCATACAAATCCTCTTCATTCTCGCGAATGATGACCAGATCCATGACCGGGTGCTTGGTAGCGACGAACGGATGGTAGCTGACACAAGGCCGAACATTGGCATACAGACCCAGAGTCTTGCGTATGGTGACATTGAGAGATTTATAGCCGCTACCGGAAGGCGTAGTGATAGGAGCCTTGAGAAAAACCTTGGTGCGACGCAAGCTGGCCCAAGCCTCAGGCTTGATACCACTGCTGTGACCTTGCAAATAGACTTTTTCACCAATCTCGATCACTTCAGGGGCAATGTCTGCACCTGCTGCCTGCAAAATATTGAGGGTCGCCTCCATGATTTCCGGTCCTATGCCGTCGCCATAAGCTACGGTGATGGGTGTTTTACTGGACATATGTTCTCGTCAAAAAAAGTGAAGATAACTGAAATTTTAGATGTTCAAACAGATTGATTAAAATTAAATTTAGCGATAATTAATATAGATTTAAATCTATATAAATGCAGATTACCGGTTTTTCTTGTGCATTACATGGTGCAGAAAAGCTTGAGCTACTGCTGATAGTTCGCGATCATGCCGATGCACGAAATACCAGTAACGTTTGAGAGGAAAGCCGCGCACATCAAGAATTTCAATGCCTTCCTGAACCGGATTATCGCGCAGGGTATGACGTGACAAAAGCGACAGCCCAAGATCTGCCGCGACAGCGTGCTTGATGGCCTCATTGCTACCCAGCGACATACGCACATTCAATTCCACTCCCTGTTCGGAAAAAAATGCCTGGGCTGCGCGTCTTGTGCCCGAGCCTTGTTCACGCAGCAGGAATGGATAATGCGCAAGAGTTTGAAGTGCCAGCTTTTTTTTGCCAACCAGGGCGTGTTTACGTGGAGCAATGATCACCAACGGATTTTCCAGAAACGGTTCTGCAATCACGGTCAGATGATCAGGCGGCATCATCATGACAGCCAGATCGTCTTCGGACTTCTCCAGACGTTCGACCACACGATCACGGTTTTCTACGCTCAAGGTGATGTCAATTTCAGGATAGCGCTGTGAAAATGCACCGAGCAGAGCTGGTAAAAAATACTCGGCTGTCGTGACCGCAGACAAACGTAGTCGTCCCCGTTTCAGACCCTTGCGTTCGGCGGTACGCGTTTCAAAATCGGCCCAGACATCGAACACCTCACGCGCAGTATGTAATAAATCTTCGCCGGCTTCGGTTAATTTGAGCTTGCGTCCCTGTTGTTCAAGCAGAGGTAGTCCTACTGCTTCTGTCAGTTCTTTGATTTGAATTGAAATAGTCGGTTGTGTCAGGTGCAGGGCTTCGGCTGCACGGGTAAAACTACCCAGGCGCGCCACGGCTTCGAATACGGCGAGTTGTCTTGAAGTGGCTTTGATATCGGCGCGGCGGTACATGGTGCAGTCGGTGACAGTCAGGAAGATCGTAATGAATCAAGCGCAGATACTCGCGCGGCATGAATTGCGGAACGTATTGCTTGTGGTTTTTCAGTATAACGTGCGGCTACTGCACCTGCATCAACATTTTGAACGGTCTGTAATATATTCAACCATGATTGACGATGCGGATAAGGCTGCTGTTCGTGATTAGCGCGACCTCGAAAATCGGCCTCGCAAGTGTCTAGTAACTGTGCAAAACGCTCGGGTTTGCGCAGGGCATCGCAGCGTTCAAGCAGTTGTAGCTGAGTGCTGGAACGCATTTCCAGCACACGACCAATATTGCCATGTTCACGCGCCACTATCAGTGCCAGGTCGCGGCCGTCATTGGGTACCTTCCAGCGTGCACATACCTGGCGTACCAGAATTTCACTATGACGTTCATGACCATGATGTTTGGGCCAGGCCTCGGGTGCTGTCATGCCTTTGCCCAGGTCGTGCAACAAAGCGGCAAAGCGTACCGGCAAACTGAAACCACACTCTGCTGCCGTATCAATCACCATCATGACATGTACCCCGGTATCAATTTCCGGATGATGCTGTTCGGGTTGCGGTACGCCCCATAAACGATCAAGTTCTGGTAAAAAACGCGCCAGGGCGCCGCAGGCGCGCAAGACCTCAAACAGGCGCGAGGGCTGTTGTTCCATCAAGCCGCGTGCCATTTCTTGCCAAACGCGCTCTGGTACCAGCGCATCAACTTCACCGGCTTGCACCATGTCTTGCATCAGTGCCAGGGTTTCGGGTGCAATGGTGAAGTTGGGAAGCCGGGCTGCAAAGCGCGCGATGCGCAAGATACGTACCGGGTCTTCGGCAAAGGCGGGACTGACATGGCGCAATATCTTGGCCTGCAAATCACGCTGTCCACCATACGGGTCTATCAACTCACCATTCGGCGCGCGTGCCATGGCGTTGATGGTCAGGTCGCGACGCATCAAGTCCTGTTCCAGACTGACCTCGGGCGCTGCATGAAAATGAAAGCCATGATAGCCCGGAGCCGTCTTGCGCTCGGTGCGCGCCAGTGCGACTTCTTCTTTGGTGTGCGGATGCAGGAATACCGGAAAGTCTTTGCCGACCGGAATATAGCCTTGCGCCAGTAACTCTTGCGGGTTGGCTCCCACGACCACCCAGTCCCGGTCTTTGACTGGCAAACCTAAAAGCTCGTCACGAATGCTACCGCCGACCTGATACAGCTTCACTCTGGGTGCCCATGGTCGTATTTGGAAATGGCATGACCTTCGGTGCTGGCGGCCGCAATCCAGGCGGCAACAGCCGGGTGCGCGATGACGCGTTGCATATAGTGACTGGCCGAATCATTCAAAGACGGTGAATAGGTCTGAAACCGCATGACGACTGGCGCATAGAAAGCGTCAGCAATAGAAAAAGTAGCACCTAGTAGCCACGGTCCACCGTATCGTTGCAGACTTTCTGTCCATAAGGCCTGAATGCGGTTAATGTCACGCGCGACCGCATTACTATAATTTTTCATGGGTAGACGCAAGCGTATATTCATGTTCATGGCCTGGCGTAACTCTGAAAAGCCGCTATGCATTTCAGCGGCAAGCGAACGCCCATAGGCACGCTTGCGCTTATCATCAGGCCATAAATTCAGTGCCGGGTATTTTTCATGCACATATTCACAAATAGACAGTGAGTCCCATACGGTTAAATTTTCATCGACCAGGACGGGAATTTTTTTCGAGGGTGAAACGGTGTCGAGTCGTGCTGCGGTATCGGCTTCATCGAGCCAAATGATTTCTTCTTCAAATGGAATACCCGCTGCAGTCATGGCAACCCAGGGACGCATGGACCACGATGAATAATTTTTGTTGCCGATGTAAAGTTTCATGGCGTTTTCCAATTCATTATTTTAGTGACCAGGTTTTCCAGGATTGATCGCCTTGAGAAAACGACTGAAATCAGGTGAGTCATGCAATAGCTGTGCAGCAGTCTGCTTCAATATCGTAATATCTGCCGGGTCAAGTCGTAAAGTGGTGGGAATATTGCGTAGTGTGGTGCGTAAACTGTCATCGCGAACCTGATCGAAGCTGATTTCAATCAGGTGAAATTGGGCATTACCGTCGATCAGCCCATCGGTTTCTGCAGGTAGGCTTCGTTGCAGTTCGTTACGCCAGATGGCTAAATGAGATCGTAGCAAACGCAGACTTTCGCCGGAATAGCGGTTGATGGGGATATCGATAAAGGCACGAAAAGTGCGTAGCAGAGTAGGCGTATCCGGGCTGAAGTCTTCTTCGAATTGCGGTGTGGTTTCGGCATTGACGATAATGAAGACCATGTGTTTGATACGGCGAAACCCGGCCTGACGTATGGCACTGACCAGTCCTCCCTGATGATTGACCAGTTCAACCGTACCGCGCACCCCAATATTGTCAGACAGGCCGCCGTCAAGCAGATGCAGATAATTGGGAAGATGACCATTGGGTCGCGCTGACAGCCGTGTCGGAGGTACAGGGCAACGGTCGCTATAGTTCCAAAGGGTTATGGGTGAAAAAACAACCGGGATCGCCATCGATGCTGCCACGGCGCGCGCCACTGGGAACGGATTCAGATCGGAGCACAGCCGGTCGAATTCGCCCTGGGTGAATTCAAACCGTTCCCCCCGTATCATTTCGGTGGCATTGATAATCACAAGTGGGCGCTGGAATGGCAGGTCGGCAAAGGTCTTGCCAGCAAAGACTTTTTCATCCAGTACTTCCTGCACTATGTCGGCTCGACCGAAACGATGCGAATTGACCCGAAACAAACCACGCGGAGACATGATGCGGCCAGCAATAATCGACTGTAAATCCTGCCGCAGTATCTCGGATTCGAACTGGGAGAAAGTTTTTTCACGATGCAGGGCATAGTAGGCGGCAGTCAGGCTGCCACCCGAGACCGAGGAGATGACGTCTATTTCATCCAGCAGACGTTTTTTTTGTGCATTGTGAATGATTTCGGTCTGACGCAATTCATCCAGTACGCCGTAGGCCAATGCTGCGGCACGGTAACCACCACCCGAAAATGCCACTGTAAGGATTATATCGTCGCTGTTCTCTTGACTGGATAGATTTTGTAGACGATATCCGCTTAGTTCACGCGGTTCATTCAAAGTCTGATTCAGAGTGTAATGCGCGCTGCTGGCACAGCCACTGAGTATCAGCACCAGTAGCGCATAGACGGCTCGACGACAAACAGAATCAAGCCTGGACATGAGAGCTTAGCGCCGTGCCCGGGCGCGAAAGCGGTTGTATTGCGAACGCGGATTGAGCAGTGCCAGATAAACCGGCGCCTCCTGCTCGAGGGGCGTCAGTCGTTTGATGCCGAGCTCAGGTGCCATCTTCCAGTCTGCCGGCGCTATATTTGGCAATTTCATGGAATCAATATTATCGCGTGACATCAAGGGACCACCGGGAGCGAACTCTAGTAGCCAAGCCTGCAACCGGGCTAGTACCGTAGGCAAACCAATAATGACACGTGGTCGACCACTGGCGCTACAAGCGAACTGAACGAGTTCACGCAGGGTATACACTTTTGGCCCGCAAAGCTTGTAAAACTTCTTGTAGGTCGCACGATTTTCGAGCGCATTGACGCAGGCGAGGGCAACATCTTCGACGTAGACCGGCTGAAACCGTGCCTCGGTATTGCCCAGGACCAAAATCGGCAGGTACCTGGCCAATCGCGCAAACAAATTCATGAAACTGTCTTCGGGGCCAAACACCACAGATGGTCTGAAAATAGTCAGGTCAAGGTCGTGCTCGGCCTTCAGTACTGCTTCACCATCGGCTTTGCTGCGCAGATACATCGAAGGGGCTTCACTCGAGGCACCCAGTGCGCTCAGATGCAACAACCTTTTGACCCCATGTGTTTTCATGCCGCTGGCAATCTGACGTGGCAGATCAACGTGCACCTTGGCAAAGTCAGGGCCATAAGGCTCACCACGACGTGAATGCAAAATACCGACGCAGTTGATGACAGCGTCGCATTGTGCGATCAGCGATAAAAGGCTAGTGCGCTCAAAAATATTGGCCTCGATCACCTCGACGCCGGGTAGCATGATCAAATGTTTGGCACGCTCGCGCCGACGTGTCGGCACCAGCACGCTATGACCTCGCGCCGCTAGCTTGGCGACAATGTGGCGGCCTATGAAACCGGAGCCGCCGATGACCAGAATACGCTGAAAATTCATTGCAGTAAGTTATTGGTTTGCGGCTGGATGACCCCGAGCCGGGTTTTCAGGGATTGCGCCTTGTTATCAAACAAGGCCGCATAATACACGGCATTTGACAAGACCTTTTTCACATAATCACGTGTTTCGCTAAAGGGAATGGTCTCAGCGAAGATCGCGCCCTCTACCGGACGTGACAGCGTGCTACGCCATTGCCGCGCACGACCAATGCCAGCGTTGTAGGCCGCAGAGGCCAGCACGTAGGAGTCATCCAGATCATCAAGGCGGGTGCGCATATAGGTGGTTCCCAGAGTAATATTGGTTTCAATATCATCAACCTGGCCATGATCGTAATTGCGTAACCCGATTTGTCGTGCCACTTGGCGCGCTGTTGCCGGCATGAGCTGCATCAGTCCGGCAGCACCCACATGGGAACGGGCATTCAGTACAAAGCGAGATTCTTGCCGCACCAGACCAAAAACCCAGGACGGGTCCAGGTTCAATTCTTTCGATTGGCGTACTACGATGTCTTTGAACGGGCTGACAAAGCGCAGCGAAAAATCATGCTCCTGGCGGGTACGGTCGGCGGCGCTGATGACACGATCCCAGACCTGTTCGCGCCGTGCAAACTCGGCCGCAGCCAGGAGCTGGCGGTCATTCATGCTACGCATTTGCCAGTTCCACTCGCGGTTACCCTCAAAGCGCATGCCCAGGGCATAAAACTTGAGTGCCCGGCGTAGTCCGGCATTTTGTTGTATTGGAGCCAATTCTTCAGCGCTGACAGTGGCAGCTCTGGGCGGCAGTACCACCGGCTCGCCCAATTCTTCCAGCGCCAGTTTGCCGTAAAAGGAAAATTCACCCGCTATGCGTCGGAACAATATCTCGGCTTCAGCTTTTTGTCCCTGTGCTTTCTGCGCACGTCCCAGCCAGTATACCCAGGCAGAATCGCGTGCCGTGAAATCATTCATTTTGCTGATGGCGCGTTGTACCATAGCCCAATCACCGGCCCGTAGCGCAGCGCGGACCTGCCATTGCAGTACATCATCGGCATGGACATAGGCTGCCATTGCCTGATCGGCTCGCTGATAGAGCTGGTGCGCCTGCGCCAGGGCTCGGCGCGAGGCTGCTTCGCCTATCTGCCCCCAGATCAGGGCGCGTTCGGCAGCGCTGAATGACTTGGCGATCACTTCAAATCGCTCTGCAGTTTGCAAAGCATCCTCTCGCGCCAGGCTGACCAGCGTCAGCAATGCCAGCTTGCGCTCGGTCTCATTTTTCAATTGATAACGTTGCAGATCTTTAGCTGTAGCCCTGATCGACTTTTCCCAGCCTGCCGGAGCCTGGGTCAGTGCGGCCAGCCGTCGCGCCGACAGCAGGATATTCTGATCTACTGCCTGCAACATCAGCGCCCAGACATCACTCGATGACAAGTCTTTATTTTCTACCAGGTTGCTGACCAGCAAATGACAGCCATCCCCAGTAAAATGACGTACTTCACTCAGAATCGGGCGCGCATCCTTCAGCACCGACTCACCTGCCTGGGCGCGAAATGCCAATGCATAGCAATTGACTTGCACATCGTCTTTGAGAATAAATTGCGGATACTGTTGCTCGAAAGTTGCCACATCGCGACGTCGGCCCAGGGCTAACAGCCAGTCATTTCTGAGCCGGTCGGCAATCGCTTCGCCACGCCACCGTTCCAGGAAAGCGCGGATTGCCTCATCGGGAGTGTCGGTGACAATACCACCGCCCGAGTCATAGATACGACTACGCAAACGGTAATATTCAACGTAAGCCGGTTCCGGATAATGCCGTAGCTCCAGTGCCAGCTCACCAGCTTTGCTGACGTTGCCGGTTCGTGCCGCATCACGCAGATCCAGAAACCGGTCATCGGCATTGCGGCTGCTGGCACTTTGTGCCAGCAGCGGTGTCGCCAGCAAGCTGGCGCTCAAAATAAAGCACAATCTCAAATAATTCATTCTTTTAGTCCTTTTCCGCGAATGTAGCACGCATGCAAGACGAAAAAAAACAACTTTTTGACAATTCCAAGGCCATTATCCGCCGTCGCATAATGACAACGCGTGACAGCTTGCCTGCGTCGACACGAGCCCTGGCAGAAAAGGCTATTGCACAATATTTGCAGACTTGGTTGCTGCGTTATCAACCGGCGGTTCTGGCGGCTTATTGGCCGATCAGGAGCGAAGCCGATTGCCGCGACTGGCTGTTGCAAACGCTGCACAGCGGTATCAAGGTCGTTCTGCCTGTAGTCGAGCAGCGCAACAGCGCACTGGTGTTTCGACAGTGGCACGGTGAAACTCTGTCTGAGCGTGATCTGGCCGGACTGCCAGCACCTATCCAGGGCCAAATACACAAGCCGGAGGCCATATTGCTCCCTTGCGTCGCTTTTAACGCACAGGGCTATCGTCTTGGCTATGGTGGCGGCTATTACGACCGCACCTTGGCGCTATTGTCGGGCGTTCGCACCGCCGGGGTCGCTTTCAGCCTCCAGGAAACAGAATTCGCACCCGATGCCCATGATATTGCACTGCATAGCGTAATTACCGAATTCGCTATCAGTAATTTCTAAGACTCGGCGCGTGTCCAGTGCGATAGGCGCTGCCACAAGGCTTTGGTCGAGCTCGCCTGGTTCAGGGTATAGAAATGCAGGCCTGGCGCGCCACCCTTAAGCAGGCGTTCGCACATGGCTGCAACCACGTCCAGACCAAAAGCGCGAATGGAAGCGCTGTCGTCGCCAAAGGACTGTAATCGGCTTTTGATCCAGCGTGGAATATCGGCACCGCAAGCCTCTGAGAAGCGAACCAGTTGGGTGTAGTTGGTAATCGGCATAATGCCTGGCACAATCGGAATACTGACGCCTAGCGCTTGTACCTCGTCAAGAAAATGAAAATAGGCATCGGCGTTGAAGAAATACTGGGTAATGGCTGAATTGGCACCGGCCTGAACCTTGCGTACAAAATTCTGCACATCGGCCTGATAAGAGCGTGCCTGCGGGTGCATTTCCGGATAAGCTGCCACCTCAATGTGAAACCAGTCGCCAGTTTCGGCACGGATGAATTCGACCAGCTCGTTAGCGTAGCGGAACTCACCAATATCGCCCATGCCCGAAGGCAGGTCGCCGCGTAAAGCAACCAGACGCCGAATATTATAAGAGCGGTACTCATCCAGGATGGCACGTATTCCTTCCCGGGTCGAACCGACGCAGGATAAATGCGGAGCCCCCGGCACGCCTTCGCGCATGATGTCCAGCACGGTACTGAGCGTACCCTCGCGGGTCGAACCACCGGCGCCGAAGGTGACCGAAATAAACTCCGGTTTGAGCTGAATCAGCTCGGCGCGCGTCGAGGCTAACTTGGCAACTCCCTCAGGGGTTTTAGGGGGGAAAAATTCCAGACTGAATGCAGGGGTCATGTTTTTTTGTCAGGTATCAGATAAGACAGCAACCAGGAGATCAAACCGTAAAGCAAACCGCCAAAAACGCCGGACCAGAAACCACCTACCTCGAAACCCTGCAACACATGACCCACGCCCCAAAATAACAAACCATTCAGCACCAGATAAAACAGGCCCAGTGTCAAGACTGAAATCGGTAATGTCAGAATGAACAACACAGGCCGGATCAGGGTATTGACCAAACCTAGCACCAGAGCCGCGATGAGTGCGCTAGTAAAGCCATCCACTTTGACCGAGGGCAGTAAGTAAGCAACAGTCAGCAAGACCAGGGCATTGAGCAACCACAGCAGTATCAGACGTAACATAGGGAACTCCGCATTTAACTGCGAAGCTGACAGGCAAGCAGGTTGCCTGTCAGCGCGACAGTTTAATTGGCTCACTCTTGGCAACCGGGCTTAGTAGCGATAGTGCTCCGGTTTATAGGGGCCTTCCTTGTGTACACCAATGTAGCGCGCCTGGGCATCACTCAGCTCGGTCAGTTGGGCATTGAGTTTTTTCAATTGCAGACGAGCCACTTTTTCATCCAGATGCTTGGGCAGGGTATAGACGCCGACTGGATATTGCTCGGTGTTGCTGAACAACTCGATTTGCGCAATGGTCTGATTAGCAAAAGAAGAACTCATGACATAGCTCGGGTGGCCGGTACCGCAACCCAGATTCACCAGTCGGCCTTTGGCCAGCAGAATGATACGTTTACCATCGGGGAAAATGACATGATCAACTTGCGGCTTGATTTCTTCCCACTGATATTTTTCCAGTGCAGCAACGTCAATTTCATTATCGAAGTGACCAATGTTGCAGACGATGGCCTGGTCTTTCATTTTCGCCATGTGCTGGTGCGTAATGACATGGAAATTGCCCGTCGCGGTCACGAAAATATCGGCCTTGTCAGCGGCATAATCCATGGTGACAACACGGTAGCCTTCCATGGCAGCTTGCAGGGCACAGATCGGGTCAATTTCGGTGACCCATACCTGAGCCGACAAGGCACGCAAGGCCTGAGCCGAGCCCTTGCCCACATCGCCATAGCCCGCTACTACCGCAATCTTGCCCGCAATCATCACATCCGTGGCGCGTTTGATGCCATCGACCAGTGACTCGCGGCAACCATACAGGTTGTCAAACTTGCTTTTGGTGACCGAGTCATTCACATTGATTGCCGGGAATGCCAGACGGCCTTCCTTGTGCATTTGATACAAACGGTGTACCCCGGTCGTGGTCTCTTCGGTGACCCCCTTAATCTGCTTCAAACGTGTTGAGTACCAGGTGGGGTCGGTTTTCAGTTTCGCCTTGATGGCATCGAACAGGCAGGTTTCTTCTTCGCTGCTCGGGCTGTGCAAAACTGACGGGTCGGTTTCTGCCTTGGTGCCTAGATGCAGCAATAAAGTGGCATCGCCGCCATCATCCAGAATCATGTTGCTGTACTCGCCATTCGGCCATTCAAAAATACGATGGGTGTAGTCCCAATAGTCCACCAGGGTTTCGCCTTTGACGGCGAATACTGCAGTGCCCTGGGCAGCAATGGCAGCGGCGGCATGGTCTTGGGTCGAGAAAATATTGCACGACGCCCAGCGCACTTCCGCCCCCAGTGCTTGCAGGGTTTCAATCAGCACCGCGGTCTGAATGGTCATGTGCAGCGAACCGGTAATACGGGCACCGCGCAAGGGCTTGAGGGCAGCATATTCTTCGCGAATGGCCATCAGTCCCGGCATTTCGGTTTCGGCAATTTTGATTTCCTTGCGTCCCCAGTCAGCGAGACTTAGGTCAGCAATCACGAAATCTTGAGTAGAACTTGATTTGAGTACGGCGCTCATCTCGCGCCCTCCTTTGCATAAAAAGAAGTTTGCGAGCGCGGTTGCCAAAGTTAGTGCTCTGAGCCTGACGGTGATATACGGGCTGAACCCGAATGACCGCTGCAGCGCTCCTCAAAGCTTGTCCATTATAACGTGATTGCCCATTCGGCTGGACGGAAATAGGTAGCGTTTTGATGCTTGTTCCTATTTTCCATTTGAGATGCCACTTGGGTTGTAGCAGACCGTTTCGACTGATGCGGCGCTAAGAAAAGTATATTTTAACGATACTAAATAACTTTTTATATAAAAAAGAATCAAAAATTGACACTCTCCGTTTCGTCGCCATGTGGCGAGGTTGAGGAGAAAAAGATGTTGGTATGGGAACTGTTACTGGTCATTTTGCTGGCTGATTTTGTTTCCGGGTTTGTCCATTGGGCTGAAGATGCCTATGCACGACCCGACATGCCCTGGTTGAAAAAAATTGCCGAGGAAAATTTGCTGCATCATCAACGACCGCGCGATTTTTTGCGTAAGACCTGGTGGCAAAGTTCCTATGATTTGATGCTAATAGGCGCGGTGGTTTTGCTGTTGGCGTCCTGGTTCAACAGTTTGACCTGGCATGTCGTTTTATTTGTGGTGCTGTCGGTGAATGCGAATCAGGTGCATAAATGGGCGCATCGCAATCGTACCGAGAACCCATGCTGGGTGGTGTGGTTGCAAAAAACCTGCTTACTGCAGACTCCGCGCCACCATTCGCAGCATCACCGTGGTAACAATGATACTAATTACTGTGTACTGACTAATCTGTTAAACCCGGTATTGGATCGAGTGAAATTTTGGCGGGTGCTGGAGGTCCTGATCTCCAGATTAACTGGTCTGCAGCCACGCCTGGCGATGAAATAAGGAGCATGAAATGACTCAGAAAGAAATCACCCTGGCTGTTTCGGTACTCATCCTCGTTGTCGTGGCGCTGCTGGCACCGGCCTTGCCACAAGACCAGGCCTACCATGCTTTTGCCGATGCCCGTGCCTGGTGGGGTATACCCAATGCGGCCGATACCTTGAGTAATCTGGCGTTTGTTGTAGTCGGCTTGTATGGGCTGTTACTTCGTGCCGGGCATCCGTTCTATACCCAGTCGGCGCCATTGCGTGCCTGGTCTCAGGTATTCTTCCTCGGGTTGATCGCCACCGGCCTGGGTTCAGGCTGGTACCACTGGTTACCGCAGGATTCTGGTCTGGCAGTTGACCGCTATGGCATGGTGCTCGCCTTCGCTGGTGTACTCGGCGCCATTGCGACACATAAGGTATCGACTCGTGCCGGACATGCCTTGGGCTGGGTCAGTCTGTTGCTCGGGATAAGCTCGGTCTTCTGGTGGCAGTGGCAAGGCAACCTTACCCCCTACGCGGTATTACAATTTGGCGGCATTGCCCTAGTGCTGTGGCTGGCCTGGGTCCCCGCAACACAACCCGGTCCGCGTTGGGGCTGGCTGCTGTGCGCCTACATCATCGCCAAAGTGTGTGAAACTTTTGATCAGACCTTGTTTGATCTGACACAGCACCTGATTTCAGGTCATACCCTGAAGCACCTGTGGGCTGCGGCTGCGGGACTGGCGTTTTTTAAACCAGCGCCATCCCAGGCTCGCGCCGGCGCCCAGTACGATCAGCAATAACGCTCCCAGACCCCAGATGATCCAGACGACCGGGATCAGCCATTGCAGTAATCCCGGTATCAGGCCCAGCCAGGGCTGCAGCCACGCACCTAGGCCGAGGAGCAAATTTTGTGTCGGCGCAAGCCACTCGCCTCCCAGCCAGGGTGCCAGTCCCCCCAATTGACCTACTAGTGTTGTCCAGACGGCGTTGACATCCTGCCCGGCGGCAGCCTCCCAGCCCGACCAGCCCAGCAGGCTGTGCGTGAGCCAGGCGCCAAGGGTCCAAATACCCAATAATGTTAAAACCACGAACCAGATAATCAAGTGTGCCATCGTGAATTCCCCTATATGCAATATATGGAGTGATAGCCGTGATTCAAGTTCCCCGAACCTTTTCTTTTGGTCAGGGAAAAAAGGCAGCGCAATGCGCTGCCTGAGTGACAAGGTCTAGGCAGCCTACAGTCCAGCTGCAGCTTTAAGTGCAGCGGCCTTGTCGGTGGTCTCCCAGCTGAATTCCGGCTCACTACGGCCAAAATGGCCATAGGCGGCGGTTTTGCGATATACCGGACGTAACAGATTCAGCATTTGAATAATGCCTTTGGGTCGCAGGTCGAAATGTTCTGCCACCAGCTGGGCGATTTTTTCATCGGATATTTTGCCAGTACCTTCGGTATAGACCGTGATGTTCATAGGCTTGGCCACGCCAATAGCATAAGCCACCTGAACCTGGCATTGTCTGGCTAGACCGGCGGCCACAACATTTTTAGCGACATAGCGCGCGGCATAAGCAGCTGAGCGGTCGACCTTCGACGGGTCCTTGCCCGAGAATGCACCACCGCCATGCGGCGCGGCGCCACCGTAAGTGTCTACAATAATTTTTCGGCCTGTTAAACCTGCATCACCGTGCGGGCCGCCTATGACAAACGAACCGGTCGGGTTGACAAAATACTGGGTTTTGTCGGTCAGCATGTGTTTGGGCAGCACCGGCTTGATGACTTCTTCAATGATGGCCTCCTTCAGATCAGTATATTTGACCGAGGGGTGATGCTGGGTAGATAGCACTACTGCATCAATATCGACGGGTTTGCCATCGACGTAGCGTACCGTGACTTGTGACTTCGCATCGGGTCTGAGCCAGGGTAAACGGCCATCTTTGCGTAACTGGCTTTGACGCTCTACCAGGCGGTGTGCGTAATAAATGGGGAAAGGCATCAGTTCCGGCGTTTCATCACAGGCATAGCCGAACATCAGACCCTGGTCACCTGCGCCCTGGTCCAGGTACAGCCCTTTCCCTTCATCCACCCCTTGCGCAATGTCAGGGGACTGGGTACCGTAGCACACGTGTACCGAGCAACCGTCAGCGTCAAAACGCAATTCCGGGTCGTTATAGCCAATACTGCGGATGGTGTCGCGCGCCACCTTGGCGTAATTGACATGGGCATTGGTGGTGATTTCGCCGGCCAGAACGCACAGGCCAGTCGATACCAGCGTTTCGGCGGCGACACGTGCTTTCGGATCTTGGGCTAATATCGCATCCAGAACGGCATCGGAAATCTGGTCAGCGACCTTGTCGGGGTGACCTTCGGAGACGGATTCAGAGGTAAAAAGAAATTCAGACATATGCCACGCTTTCAAACACAGTTAAGTTCAAAAAACGCCCTGCGGCTGCTCTGGCAGCGGCTTTTGGGCAACCTGGCGTTGCCACAAAAGCGTGGCGACGCTTTAGCGGAATTTTGGATTCATGTTTCAGGCACGAACCGCCCCGCAAGTTGTCAGTTAACTCGGCAATGCAATTTTAACTCTAAATCATGAACGAAAGCACCCAAGGGGTATGTTGATATTGTTTTTTCGCTGCTGGGGCTATTTGCCCTTGCGCTGGGCACAAGCTCTGGGGGCAATGGGTGGTCGTCTGATGTATCTCTGTTCCGCCGGCTATCGACGCCGGTTTGACAGCTTCATCAGGCAAGCAGGTTTCGATCAGCCGCTATTGCGCCGTCGCGCATTGGAGGAGGCTGGCAAAACACTGGCCGAACTGCCCTGGCTGTGGACACGCCCGATGCGTGAAACCAGCGCTTTAGTGCAGACCCAAGACTGGGCCGTCGTCGAGGCAGCTCAGCAAGCGGGTAAAGGAATTATTTTTCTCACCCCTCATTTGGGTTGTTTTGAAATCACCGCGCAGTACTATGCAGCCCATGCCCCGATTACGGTGCTATACAGTCCGCCACAACATGCCAGCCTGCGCCAGATTGTGGAGCAGGCACGCCAGCGCCATCAATTACAGACCGCACCCGCCAACATGAGTGGCGTTAAACAGTTATTGCGCGCACTCAGGCGAGGCGAGGCAGTAGGCATATTGCCCGACCAGGTACCGACCCACGCCAATGAAGGCGTATGGGCCGAATTTTTTCATCGTCCTGCCTATACCATGACGCTGCCAGCGCGTCTGGCTGAATTGACGGGGGCCCAGATAGTGCTGGCTTTTGGCCGACGTTTACTCCATGCCAACGGGTATAGTCTGCATTTGTCAAAACTGGAATTGTTCTCGAACCAAAAACAACAGCAGCAGGCGCGCCAGATGAATCAGGCTATGGAAGCGCTTATCAGCAGTTGTCCTGAGCAATACTTGTGGGCCTACAGCCGCTATAAACAGCCTCCGGGGGCGCCGTCAGCGCCGATCCAGTCGGAGGGGGCATGACGCGCCTGCTCATCGCTGCCATGTGGCTGTTACACTGGCTGCCATACCGTTGGCAAGCAGCGCTGGGAAATATTTTGGGCACGGTCTTATACCTTGTGGTAGTGCCGAGGCGTAGGGTAATACTGCGTAATCTGGCGCTGTGCTTTCCACACCTGAGCGAAGCCGAGCGGTGCGCGCTTGGGAGCGAGCATGTGCGTTTATGGGTACGGACTTTTCTGGATCGTGGACTGTTATGGTTTGCGCCACGCGAACGTCTGGAGCATTTAATAAAAATTGAAGGGCTGGAATACTTCGAGGCTGCAAGGTCGAACCAGACCGGACGCGCCTGGATGATATTTGCCCCGCATTTTGTCGGGCTTGATGCCGCCGGGATTGCCGTCATACTGCGTCAGCGCGCTGCATCAGTTTATGTTCAACCGACTAATCCGGTCTTTGAACGCCAGATGCTGGCAGGTCGTGCGCGCTTTGAAGGTAGTGAACAATTTTCGCGCAGTGACGGCATACGCCCGGTCGTTAAAGTCATGAAACGGGGGCTGCCATTTTTTATCATGCCCGACATGGACCTGGGTAAGCAGGACTCTGTGTTTGTCGATTTTTTCAGAGTGCCTGCTGCCACGGTGACGGCACTGCCGCGTCTGGCACGACTGACCGACGCGGTAGTGCTGCCTGTGATCGTACGCCTTAATGATGACAATACCGGTTATACGGTACGTTTTTATCCGCCATGGACCGATTATCCCGGCCAAATGGATGATCAGGCAGGGGCACGTGCCATGAACGCTTTTATTGAAGACCGTGTGCGTGAAATGCCAGCGCAATACTACTGGGTCCACCGGCGCTTCAAGACCCGACCTGAAGGTACACCCAAGATTTATTGAATATTCAACAATGTTGGCACTTCGACCAGCAATTTTTTAATGGGCGCAGGTAGTGCAGCTTCTACTGCTTCAGTGCAAGGTAACCAGATTTGCCCCGGTTCTGCGACCCGGTCAAGACGTTGCGACAAGGTCACCAGATGCGGTGTAAACCGCAATGTGTAATGCGTAAAGGCGTGTTGGCGCGACGGCAATGTTTTTATCTCCCGCTTGGGTGCAAGTCTGTCTAGGTAGTTGACGAGTGCTGCTGCCTGATCAAACTCAGGTACGCTCCATAAGCCTCCCCAGATACCAGCAGCGGGGCGTTTTTCCAGCAAGACCTCGTTGCCATGTAGTAACACTAGCATGTGCGCTTCGCGAATACGCCTATCAGTTTTGGCAGAATTCTTGACCGGCTTGGGGGAGGGTAATTCGGTGGTGCGGTTTTGAGTATAGGCAACACAATTTTTCTGCCATGGACAGGCACTGCATTGAGGTGAAGAGCGGGTGCAGACCGTAGCACCCAGATCCATTAAACCCTGGGTGTAAGCCTCAATATTTTGTTGTGGCAACAAGGACTCGGCCAGGGACCATAATTTTTTTTCTACGGCGGGCAGTGTGGGTGAACCTTCTATGCCGAAACCACGCGTCAGTACCCGCTTGACATTGCCATCCAAGATGGCAGCACGGGTGCCATAGGCAAAAGCACTAATCGCCGCCGCTGTTGAACGACCAATACCGGGAAGGCTAATTAGTTGTTGCACGTCGGCTGGAAACACCCCATTATGGTTTTCCACGACAGCGCGTGCGCAGGCATGCAGATTACGCGCCCGGGTGTAATAACCCAGACCGCTCCATAAAGGCATGACTTGTTCCAGATCGGCGTTAGCCAGGTCGATGACTGTCGGAAAACGTTGCAAAAAACGCTGGTAATACGGTATGACACTACTCACCTGGGTCTGCTGCAGCATGATTTCCGACAGCCATATACGATAGGCATCGCGCGTGTTCTGCCAAGGCAAATGGTGACGACCATGAGTACGCTGCCAGCGTATAAGAAGTTGGGAAAACTCGGACACGGAGAATCAGGCGGCTTGCGATTGTGGCAGGGGGGAAGAGCCATCAATGCTGTCGAGCAATTCAGAAATAGATTCGCGCAAATGGTCAGCCGCAGCATCGTGTTCTGCCGCTAGAGCTTCTATTTCGTTATGCCCTGACTGCAGTTCACCAATACGTTCATCAAGCTCATCGCTGGCTTCGTAGATTTTTTTAATCGATTCATGGCGGCGCCGCAAGCGGCGCTGGTGTTCACGCGCCTGAGATTCAATCGGCCCCATCAAATATTTCAGCCAGGCCTCGACATCGCCGTTGGCCTTGGAGAAAAGGGCTCTGACCCGTGCTGCGACCGAGTCGAAAAATTTCGATACCAGAACCGATTTTTCCATGCCAATCAGTCCAAGCGGGCCGGAATGATCGCGGAATTTTTTTTCGATACGATCAAGGTCATCGTGGTAGCGACGCAAGGTCATGGGGGTGGGTGCTGGCAATGTCATGGCGTGTTCAGTAGTGAAGCGCTTGGTCACTACCTGTACCAGTTCCAGAATTTCTTCCATCTTCTGTTCGGCCTGAGATAGATCCTGGTGCAGAAGTTCAAAAAAACTCTTCAGATCTGATTTCAGACCAAGTGCCAGTATGCGGCCCTTGGTGATCTGCTCTTGCGCAGCACTGATTTGCTGACCGATATTTTCCATGCCCAGGCTTTTGTAGACTTCGTTCGACAGTTTGGCAAAGATCTGACGCGTGGCTAGCAGGGTTGCCATAGCCTGGTCAAAATCCTGTTTTTCCTGCTCAATACGCATTAGCATACGCGCCACCGAGCTGGCATTTTTGCCGCGTATAGCGCTCAGTTCATACAACTGGTCATTAATCCCCTGCGCCCGACCTTTGATCAAGGTTCGCATATTTTTGGCGACACGATCCAGATCGCGGGTGATCTGTTCTGCCACAATGCGCTTGCGCTGCGGAACCAGATGCCTTGATAAAGCATGTTCCAGGGTCAGTAACCGACTTTTTTGCAATAACGCCTGATCCTGCTGAATTTTGGCGACCAGCCCTTTCTGGGCTGAAATGGCGAATACCTGGCGCTCTTCCAGACCCAGAGTGGCCGCACACTCACGCACCTGGCGTCTGACTTCGTATTCGATCTGCTCTGCGGTTTTGAGTTCGTCCCACATAGCGTCGATTTTGTTCAGCGCAACAAGTCGGCCATAGTCGGCTGGGCCGCCAATATGCTTGCGCCAGACCTCAATATCACTTTTGGTCACGCCGGTATCGGCGGCCAGAATGAACAGTACGGCATCGGCATTCGGAATCAGGTTCAGTGTTAATTCCGGCTCTGTACCAATGGCATTCAGACCCGGCGTGTCGATCACCACCAGTCCCTGCATCAAAATCGGGTGCGGCACATTGATGATGGCGTGGCGCCAGGCCGAAATTTCCACCATACCATCGCGCACTTGGGCCACCTGGTCTGGATCTTCATCGTTGAACAAGCCATACTGGCGCGCCAGGGCTATGGGCACTCTTTTCGATTCGGTAACGCGTGAAATTGCCTCATGTAATTGCTTCGGGGAATCGATATCCAGCGGAATGACACTCCACACTTGCGGCAACAGCTTGAAGTCGCCAGTGCTGCCTTGTTCACCGCGTGTTTCTATCGGCAACAGCTTGATGCAGGGTGCCTCGTCACGGTTATACAGTAGCTCGGTTGGGCACATGGTCGTGCGACCTGCGGTGCTGGGTAAAATGCGCTGACCGTAGCTGGCAAAGAAAATGGCATTGATCAGTTCCGATTTACCGCGCGAAAATTCTGCGACAAACGCAACTGACAGTTTCTGGTTTTGCAGCCGTTCCCGGGCGCGTGACAAAGACAGTTCAACATCTTCAGAGGCCAGATCATGATCTCTGAGCCACTGTAGATAGCTATTCAAGCCTGAGGACACCTGATCGCGCCACAGGGCATATTCCTGAAATTGTCGGTTTAATGAAGCCATACCCTGCATTCAACACTATCGCTGGCAATTCGGGCAATAGAAAGTTGATCGTTGCCCTTGTTTTAGTTGACGAATGGTCGTGCCGCAGACACGGCAAGACGCGCCAACGCGACCATACACGAAGTATTGTTGCTGAAAATAGCCTGACTGACCATTGGTGTGATAAAAATCACGTAGGCTGCTGCCGCCCTGTTCGATTGCCGCCAACAGAGTCTGACGTATGGCCTCAAGCAATTTGTTGCAGCGCGCCAAAGACAGACGCTGGGCTGGAGTTTGTGGCCGTATCCCGGCCCGGAACAGACTTTCGGAGGCGTAAATATTACCGACACCGACTACAACCTGACCGGCCAGCAAGACTTGTTTGATCGCGGCTGTTTTACTACGGAGTGAGTGGTACAGCCGCTCGGCTGAGAAATCCGGCTCGAACGGCTCGGGCCCAAGACCTGCCAGCAAGGGGTGTTGCAGAATTGGCCCGTGCAATCGTGGGTGCCATAAAACGGCACCGAAGCGTCTGGGGTCGTTTAGCCTCAGCCGTGACACCGTACCTGCGCTCGAGCAGAATTTCAGATCAAAATGATCCCACGGTCCGAGCGCCTCGTGCTCGGCCACAAAGCGCAGACTGCCTGACATGCCCAAATGCAGCAGAATCCAGCCCGCCGCTGTTTCAATCAGTAAATATTTTCCACGCCGGCTGACCGAAATGACCCGCTGTTGCCGTATTTCAGTGGCAAACTGCGGTAATGCAGACCAGCGCAGCGATTTGTTGGAAAATTGCACTTGCAACAGTTGCGCGCCAAGCAGCGTGGGCTCAAGTCCGCGCCGCGTCACCTCGACCTCGGGTAATTCGGGCATGTACTATTCCATTATGAAACTTACAAAACTCCATTGTGCCGCACTCGCGGCCATCCTTGGCATGGCTGTCATTACCAGTACCGGCTATGCCCAGTCTTCCGCTAACAACAATACCAGTCCTGCCCGGGCGACGACACGCCCTGTTGCACCGGGCCCGGTATCTGAAGCCCCGTTCAATGCCTCGGCCATGTTCCAGATCATGATGTCCGAAATTGCCTTGCAGCGTGGGCAATTGGGGCCTGCCTATAGCACTTACCTGTCTTTGGCACGCGAACAGCAAGACCCCCGCTTTGCGCAACGTGCGGTTGAAATTGCCGCTATCGGACGAGCCTGGGAGCAGGCACTGGAGGCTTGTCGTTTATGGGTACGACTAGATGCCACTAATGAAGAAGCACAAAGCGCACTACGCGCCCTGCTGATTGAAACCGGACGCTTGCAGGAAGTCGAGCCTTACTTCAGCAGTCGTATTGCCGCGACCGAGAACAAAGCCTTGGCATTTGAAGAAGTGCAGCGCAGTCTGATACGTGCCCCGAATAAATCTGAAGCCTTGATCGTACTGGACCGGCTGGCCGCAGACCTGCAAAACATCAGCAGTGTCAGGCTGGCCTTAAGCCGCGCGGCGCTGGCGGCACAAAATTATCCACGCGCCTTGCAGGAGTCACGCCAGGCCTTGATGCTGGACCCACGCTCGGAAACTGCCGCCCTCATTACCACCCAGCTACTGTTACGTGACCAGCAGCCGTCACAAGCGCTGACTGTTCTTGGCCAGTTTGTGCAGGCCAACCCGCAAGCGGTACAAAGTCGGCTGCAACTGGCGCGCCTGCGTTCCGGCGAGGGTCAGTATCAGGAAGCGCAGGACCTGCTGCAGGAACTGTTGAAACGCGAACCGAACTACCTGGAAGCCTGGCTGACACTAGGTCAGGTACAGTATCAGGCGCGGCGTTTTGAGCAGGCCAAACAAACCCTGGATCAATACCTGCAACTGGCCGAGCAGCAAGGTGAGGACGACAGCAGTATTCACAATGCCTTATTCATCCAAGCCGACATTGCCCAGTTACGACGCCGTTTTGACGAGGGCATTGCCTATCTCAAACGCATCGAGGCGGGCGAGCAATTTTTAAGCGCCCAGTCGCGCATCGCCCAGTTGCTGGCCAAGTCGGGGCGCGTACCGGAAGCCAGATCATTTTTGCGTAGTGTGCCGACACGCAACGCTACCGAGGCAAACCAGATGGTCATGGCCGAGGCCGGCGTACTCAGAGAGGCACGGCAATATCAGGGTGCGTACGATTTGCTGACAGTAGCGCTCAAAAGTAGTCCTGATTCGACTGATCTGCTCTACGACTATGCACTGGCCGCAGAAAAGCTGGACAAACTCGATGACATGGAGCGGGCGCTGAAGCGATTCATGGAATTGCGCCCGAATCATGCCCACGGCTATAACGCCCTGGGCTACACCTGGGCTGACCGCAACATGCGTTTGCCCGAAGCCTTGAGCCTGATCCAGAAAGCGCTGACCCTGTCACCTGAAGACCCCAGCATCATCGACAGCCTGGGCTGGGTCTATTTTCGTCTGGGGCAGCTGGATGAAGCGCTCAGACACCTGCAACGTGCCTATTTTCTTTACCCCAGTGCCGAAATTGCGGCCCATCTGGGCGAGGTTTTATGGGTTCGGGGCGAGCGTGACAAGGCGCGCGATGTATGGCGCGCAGGACGTGACAAAGATCCGAATGATACGGTTTTGGTTGACACGCTCAAACGCTTTGCCCAGACTTTTTGATATCGGGCGCGACGACATTGATTAAAAGAATGATGAGCCGGTTCGGGCTTGCTGTCCTATTGCTGCTTGGCGCCTGCGCTACCCGGCCAGAAATCGAGCCGGTACCGCTGGTTTTTGCCGCCGAGGGCCGGCTTAGTCTGGTTGCGCGCCAAAGCGCGGCCGAGCCGAGACAAATGACCGCACGTTTTATTTGGACCGAGACCGAGCGCATTACTCAGGTTGATATGCTAGGCCCGCTGGGGGAAACACTGCTACGACTAAGGGTCGGGGCACACTTGAGCGAATTGCAATCGAATCAGGGTATTGAAACGGCGGCCAGTCCGGAACAGTTGCTACAGAAATATTTTGCTGCCCCGGTACCTGTAGCTGGCTTACGGTTCTGGTTGCGTGGCCAGGACAAAAGCGGTCAGCGTCGTGCGCCGCAGGCGTTTGAAGAAGACGGCTGGCGCATGGAATACACCCAAATGTTCCCGGACAGCAGTCAGTTGCCACGCGTTGTCCGTTTACAGCGCGTGCTGCCCGAGCCGGGGGCTTCGGTGGAGATTCGTCTGGTCATAGACCAGTGGAAACCTTGATGCAGTCGTGCATGTTGATGAAAGAACTTTTGCAATTACCTGCCCCGGCCAAAATCAACTGGTTTCTTCATGTTACAGGACGGCGCGCCGACGGTTACCATCAACTGCAAACCCTGTTCCAGTGTGTCAGTCTGAGTGACAGCATCGACCTGCGTTTACGCACCGACGCGCGCATCGAACGCCCCCAGGGTATGGCAGGAGTGGCGCCTGAACAAGACCTGGTAGTGCGCGCCGCCCGACTGTTGCAGCAACACACTGGCTGCACCCTGGGCGTTGAAATATCAGTCACCAAACGCATACCGGCGGGCGGTGGCCTGGGCGGCGGGTCCTCTGACGCTGCTACAGTTTTGATTGGTCTGAACCGGCTATGGGGTCTGGGTCTCAGCCGCCCACAATTGCAAACCCTGGGTCTGAAACTGGGAGCTGATGTCCCTTTCTTTATTTTTGGGCATAGCGCTTTTGCCGAAGGGGTAGGGGAAGAGCTACAGGCGCTGGAACTGCCGGAACGCAACTTGTGGCTGCTTGATCCGGGGGTCAGCGTGCCGACGGCTGCTATCTTCCAGGCGCCTGAATTGACCCGAAACTCGTCACCGATTACAATACAGGGCTTTTCCGAAGCTGCTCAGCGCGGATCTATGGAAGTCTTGCTGGAAACAACACGTAATGACTTGCAGGCAGTCGCAGCAGAGCGCTACGAAAAAGTGCGTCAGGCTTTGTTTTGGCTGCATACCCAGCCGCCATGCCGTCATGTGCGCATGACCGGTTCAGGCGGCTGTTGTTTTGCAGTGGTAGAGCCGGCCGCAGCGCTGCCTGCTAACTTGCCCTCGGGCATGCGTGCGTGGCAGATTAGTACCCTTGGCCGGCATCCGCTGGCGGAGTGGTAAAGTTTTTTTCTTGTCAGACTCGTCTGGCAAGACGTAAGGAGTTTGGGGAGTCGCCAAGCTGGTTAAGGCACCGGATTTTGATTCCGGCATACGAGGGTTCGAATCCTTCCTCCCCAGCCAAGCTGATATGCCCGCACCGGCGGGCATTTTTGTTGATACGAAGCGCCAACCATGCAACCTGCTGACAGCCTGATGGTATTCACCGGCAACGCCAACCCGAAATTGGCGGCCGAAGTCGCACGTCACCTCAACCTGCCATTGGGCAAGATGACCGTCGGGCGTTTTTCCGATGGCGAGGTCATGGTTGAAATCAATGAAAACGTGCGCGGCAAGGACGTTTTTGTATTGCAATCCACCTGCGCTCCGGCCAACGACACCCTGATGGAACTCATGATCATGGTCGATGCGCTCAAGCGCTCGTCGGCTGGCCGCATTACCGCAGCTATTCCCTACCTAGGGTATGCGCGTCAAGACCGGCGCCCGCGTTCGGCACGGGTGGCCATCAGCGCCAAAGTGGTGGCCAATATGCTGGAAGCCGTGGGTGTAGACCGCGTGCTGACCATGGATCTGCACGCCGACCAGATACAGGGTTTTTTCAATATCCCGGTGGACAATATCTATGCTGCGCCGGTGTTGCTCGGCGACATCTGGAAGCGCCAGTTGCAAAATTTAATGGTGGTCTCGCCCGATGTTGGCGGAGTGGTGCGTGCCCGGGCGTTGGCGAAACGTCTGGAATGCGATCTGGCCATTATCGACAAACGTCGACCCAAGGCCAATGTGTCCGAGGTCATGAACATCATCGGCGAGGTCGAAGGTCGTGCCTGCGTCATCATGGACGACATGGTCGATACTGCCGGCACTCTAGGCAAAGCCGCGCAGGCGCTGAAGGATCATGGTGCCAAAGAAGTGCTGGCCTACTGTACCCATGGCGTACTGTCCGGCGGTGCCGCCGAGCGCGTCGCCAATTCTGCACTCGATGAACTGGTGGTGACTGACACCATTCCACTGCGTGATGACGCTGCCAAATGCGGCAAGATACGCCAGTTGTCGGTGGCCAGCTTGCTGGCTGAAACCATTAACCGAATTTCGCGCAGCGACTCAGTCAGCTCGCTGTTTATGGATTAACAACATCGGAAAGTTTTTTAACCCCACTATTATCTGGTCGCGGACATAGTGGTTATCTTGGAGAAGTGACATGAAAGTAGAAGCAATTTCGCGTAACGTACAGGGAACGGGTGCGAGCCGCCGCCTGCGTCGCGAGGGCAAGGTGCCTGCCATAGTCTATGGTGGCAACGCCCAGCCGGTGAATATCGAGCTCGACCACAACAGCATTTTTCACGCCATGCGTAAAGAAGCGTTCCATTCCTCGGTGCTGGAACTGACCGTCGATGGCAAAGCTGCCGGGCAGGTATTGCTGCGCGATTATCAGATGCATGCGTTCAAGCCGATTGTCATGCACGTCGATTTTCAGCGCATTGATGCCAACCAGAAGCTGCACAAAAAAGTGCCATTGCACTTCCTGGGTCAGGAAAATTCGCCAGCGGTCAAACAGTCTGGCGCCATCGTCAGCCACATCATGACCGAAATCGACATCAAGTGTCTGCCCAAAGACCTGCCCGAGTTCATCGAGGTCAATCTTTCTGGCTTGAAGGTCGGCGAAACATTGCATATTTCGCAATTGCAACTGCCTGCCGGTGTTGAGGCCGTGCATCATGGCAATGAAGACCCGGCGGTCGCTACTGCGGTATTGCCGCGTGGTGCCAAGGAAGAAGAAGCCCCGGTAGCTGCGCCTGCTGCGGTACCGGCCACGGCGCAGAAAGCCGACAAAAAATAAGCATGAACCTTCTGTTGCCTTGTGCCGCAAAAGCCCGCGTTATGGCGGGCTTTTTTCATGCAGGCCATGCACTCGCCGCTTAAGCTCATCGTCGGGCTCGGTAATCCGGGGCGCGACTATGAAGACACGCGCCACAATGCGGGTTTCTGGTTTGTGGACCGTTTAGCGCGTGAGTTTGGCGTCAGTCTGCGTCTGGACAAGGCTTATCAAGCCTTGACAGCCAAGATTGTGGTGCAAGGTCAAACGGTCTGGCTGATGCAACCGCAAACTTATATGAACCGCTCAGGCGTTTCGGTCGCGGGGCTGGCCACTTTTTACAAAATAGCACCGGCTGAAATTCTGGTCGCGCACGACGAGCTTGACTTTCCGCCTGGTGTCATCAAACTCAAGTACAGTGGCTCACACGCTGGACACAATGGCCTGAAAGACATTGCAGCACGGCTGGGCTCGCTCGACTTCTGGCGTTTACGCGTTGGCATAGGCCACCCGCGCAACCTCAATCTGCAGCAAGACGTGGCCGACTTTGTGCTGCACCGCGCCTCACGCGAACAGCAGGCACTCATCGACCAGGCACTGGACAAAGCCTTACTGGTACAAGACAAACTGCTCAGGAGCGAATTTGAACAGGCCATGATGAGCCTGCATGCCGCCTGAGCGCTAGAATCCCGTAACTATTTTTCAAAAAAGAGAATGACATGAGTTTGAAATGCGGTATTGTCGGTCTGCCCAATGTCGGCAAGTCCACCCTGTTCAACGCCCTGACCAAGGCCGGTATTGCGGCTGAAAATTATCCGTTCTGCACCATCGAACCCAATGTTGGCATGGTCGAAGTACCCGACCCACGCCTGCAAGCTTTGGACGCCATTGTCAAACCCGAGCGCATCATGCCCGCCGTGGTCGAGTTTGTCGATATTGCCGGGCTGGTTGCCGGTGCCAGCCAGGGCGAGGGGCTGGGTAATCAATTTTTGGCGCACATCCGCGAAACTGACGCCATTGTCAATGTCGTGCGCTGCTTTGACGATACCGACATCGTTCACGTCGCGGGCAAAGTGGACCCGGTATCCGATATTGAAGTGATTGAAACCGAGCTTTGCCTGGCCGACTTGGCCACGGTAGAAAAAACCCATGCCCGTTATGCCAAAGTAGCCAAAGCGGGACAAGATAAAGAAGCCATGCGTCTGGTACCCGTGCTGGAAAAATGTCTGGCCGGTTTGAACCAGGGTCAGCCGGTGCGTGCGCTCGATTTGTACGAAGAAGAAAAAGCCCTCATCAAACCCTTATGCCTGATTACGGCCAAGCCCGCCATGTATGTGGGCAATGTGCATGAAGATGGTTTTGAGAACAACCCGTATCTGGACCGTTTGCGTGCCTATGCCGCCGAGCGCGGTGCGCCGGTAGTGGCAATCTGCGCCAAGATAGAAAGCGAAATAGCCGACCTGGACGATGAAGAAAAGAAACTGTTCCTGTCCGACATGGGCATGCAAGAGCCGGGACTCAACCGCCTGATACGCGCCGGCTTTCAGTTACTGGGGCTGCAAACCTACTTCACCGCCGGGGTCAAGGAAGTACGTGCCTGGACGGTACGCATCGGCGCTACCGCGCCCCAGGCCGCTGGCGTGATTCACACCGACTTTGAAAAAGGCTTTATTCGCGCCGAAGTCATTGCCTACGATGACTATGTGGCCTGCAAGGGCGAACAGGGCGCCAAAGAAAAAGGCAAAATGCGACTCGAAGGCAAGGACTACATCGTGAAAGATGGCGATGTCATGCATTTCAGATTTAACGTGTGACCTGTTTCAAGTTGCATTGCGCAACGGTAGTAACGCTTGCTTATTGGCACCACTTTTTGATACCATTTGCCAATGAGGCGAAAGCACCATCGCACCCTAGAATTGATTTACGCGCGGCCTGTCTCGGCGAATGTTCGCTGGGCTGACATTGAGGCGCTGTTTGTTGAGCTGGGCGGGCAGATCGCCGAGCGCGAGGGTTCACGTGTGCTGGTGCGTTTGTTTGCTGACAGGCGCGTGTTTCATCGGCCGCACCCTGAGTCAACGACGGACAAAGGTGCGGTCGAGTCGATTCGCAAATGGCTTGAAGATCACGGAGTGAAACCATGAACACTATGACGATCAGCGGTTACCAGGCAGTCATCTCGTTCGATTCTGATATTCAGATGTTCCGAGGTGAATTCGTTGGGCTGAACGGAGGCGCTGACTTCTACGCCAAAGATGTCGAAGGTTTGCGTCGCGAGGGCGAGATCTCGCTGCGCGTTTTTCTCGAAGCCTGCGCACAAGATGGCGTCGATCCGCACAAACATTTTTCCGGCAAGTTCTCTTTGCGCGTTGCCCCCGAGCTACACGAGGCCGCCGCCATTGCTGCCGCCGCAAGTGGACAAAGCCTCAACCAGTGGGCGGCCGAGGCCATCCGTCAGGCGGCACGTGCCGCATGAGGTCTAACCACGCCTTACCCACAGGAACAGCGCATGTTTGAACAAGCTTTCAAAAATATTGACGACATACTGCATAAAGAGGCGGGTTGCACCACCGAGCTTGACTATACCGAACAGTCTTCATGGCTGTTATTTCTCAAGTATCTCGACGGACTCGAGCAAGACAAGGCGCTGGAAGCCGAGCTGGAAGGAAAAAAATATAGCTACATCCTCGACCAGGCCTATCGCTGGTCGTCCTGGGCGGCACCCAAAGACAAAGACGGCAAGCTCGATCATCACCGCGCCTTGACTGGCGATGACTTGCGTGAATTTGTCGATCAAAAGTTGTTCCCGTATTTGCACGGCTTCAAGCAACGAGCCACAGGCCCGAACACCATTGAGTACAAAATTGGCGAAATTTTTGGCGAAATAAAAAACAAAATTCAGAGCGGCTACAGCCTGCGCGATGTCATTGACCAGATCGACGCGCTGCGCTTTCGGTCACAAGCTGAAAAACACGAACTGTCGCACCTGTATGAAGCCAAGATAAAAAATATGGGTAACGCCGGGCGCAACGGCGGCGAATACTACACCCCGCGCCCACTTATTCGCGCCATGGTGCAAGTCGTTCAGCCCAGGCTGGGCGAACGCATTTACGACGGTGCTTGTGGCTCGGCAGGTTTTTTGTGTGAGGCCTTCGACTACCTGCGCCAGCAACCCGGGCTGACTGCCGACCAGCTCAAAATACTTCAGGAAAGCACCCTGTACGGCAAAGAGAAAAAGCCGCTGGCTTATGTCATTGCCATCATGAATATGATTCTGCATGGCATTGAAGCGCCGAACATTATTCATACCAATACCCTGGCTGAAAATCTGGCAGAGATTCAGGACAAAGACCGCATGGATGTGATTCTGGCGAACCCGCCTTTCGGCGGCAAAGAGCGCAAGGAAGTGCAGCAGAATTTCCCGGTTCGTACCGGAGAAACCGCTTTTTTGTTCCTGCAACACTTCATCAAAATGCTCAAGGCCGGTGGCCGTGGCGCGGTGGTTATCAAGAACACCTTCCTGTCAAATACCGACAATGCCTCGGTCAGCCTGCGCAAGCTGTTACTGGAAAGCTGCAACCTGCACACCGTACTCGACTGCCCCGGCGGCACGTTTCAGGGCGCGGGGGTCAAGACCGTCGTGCTGTTTTTCGAGAAAGGAACGGCCACGCGTAAGGTGTGGTTTTATCAACTTGACCCGGGTCGCAACCTGGGCAAGACCAACCCGCTTAACGATGCCGACCTGGCCGAGTTTGTCGAACTGCAAAAAACCCAGGCTCATAGCGCGAAAAGCTGGAGCGTTGAGGTCGCATCGATTGACACAGCCACCTATGACCTGTCGGTGAAAAACCCGAGCGCTGGCGCGGAAGTCACGCACCGTAGCCCGCAAGACATTATGGACGAAATTGCCGCGCTCGATGCGGAAAGCGCGGAAGTGCTGGGCAACATCAAGGCGCTGCTGAAATGAACAAGGGGTGGACGACAAAAAAGCTGGGGGATGTTTTGGTTAAGACCGAAACGACAGACCCGACGCACTCACCCTGCAACGAGTTCGACTACATCGACGTTTCCAGCGTCTCGAATGAAACGCTGATGATTCAAGAAACCCAACGCCTGAAAGGCAAGGACGCGCCAAGCCGAGCGCGGCGTCTTGTCAGGGTAAACGATGTAGTGTTTGCGACCATTCGCCCAACGCTTCGGAGAATCGCCATCGTGCCAGAAGAACTGGATGCGCAGGTTTGCAGTACCGGTTACTTCGTGCTTCGCGCCAAACCAGAGGTTGATTTCCGCTTCGTATTCTACTTTCTCCAGACCGAAGATTTTATGGCGGCGATGGGGAAGTTGCAGAAGGGCGCGAGCTATCCCGCTGTCACTGACGGGGACGTTCGTTCTCAGCCGATTCCAGTTCCCCCACTGGCCGAACAGCGCCGCATCGTCGCCATTCTCGACGAAGCATTTGAAAGTATCGCCACCGCCAAAGCCAACACCGAAAAAAACCTCCAGAACGCCCGCGTTTTGTTTGAAAGTCATCTGGAATCCATTTTCACCGAGCGGGGTGAGGGGTGGGTGGAGAAGCGACTGGGCGATGTTTGTGCAATTTTCTCGACGCTAGTTGATCCTCGCAAAGAGGATTTTATTGATCTGATACACGTTGGAGCCGGAAACATACAATCGCAGACAGGCGTATTCGTTGATCTCAAGACTGCGCGAGAAGAAGGGTTGATTTCTGGGAAATTCTTGTTTGACGAGTCGATGGTTCTTTACAGCAAGATTCGACCATACCTCATGAAGGCGGCTCGCCCCGACTTCAACGGCTTGTGCAGCGCAGACATGTACCCACTCTCACCACTGCATAACCAGATTACGCGTGATTACCTGTTTCACCTGCTACTTAGTAAGCCTTTTACCGACTACGCTATCCGAGGGTCGGCTCGTGCCGGAATGCCGAAGGTCAATCGAGAGCATCTATTCGAGTTCCGAGCGTGGCTGCCCAGCGTGAAGAAGCAAATGGAGCAAACCGCAATACTCGATGCGCTTCACGACGAAAATCAACGCCTCGCATACCTCTACCAAAAAAAGCTGACCGCCCTCGACGACCTGAAGAAATCCCTTCTGCACCAAGCTTTCAGCGGTGCCTTGTAGGAATACGCCATGAACGAAGCCGAAACCCGTGCCGAATTGATCGACCAGGCGCTTGCCGCAGCAGGCTGGGGTGTTGCCGAGGGTAGCCGCATCCGGCGTGAATATCCCATTACGCTCGGTCGTCTCGAAGGGGTGCGCAAGCGCGGCAAGTCGCTGACGGCCGACTATGTTCTGGAATACCGCAACACCAAGCTGGCCGTGGTCGAAGCCAAAGCCTGGGGCAAAGCGCTGACGGAAGGCGTGGCGCAAGCCAAAGACTATGCCAGCAAGTTGTCGTTGCGCTTTACTTATTCCACTAACGGCCAGAGCATTTACGCCATTGACATGCACACGGCAGCCGAGAACGAGCTGGCGGCTTTCCCGTCGCCACAAGAATTGTGGCAGCGTACCTTCGCTACCGAAAATGCCTGGCGTGACCGTTTTGCGCAGGTACCGTTCGAGGACAAGGGCGGCTTGTTTCAGGGGCGCTATTATCAAGACATAGCGGTCGAGCAGGTGCTGGCGGCAGTGGCGAACAAGCAGCAGCGTATTTTGCTGACACTGGCCACCGGCACGGGAAAGACCTTTATTGCCTTCCAGATTGCGTGGAAGCTGTTTCAGAGTCGCTGGAACCAGACCGATGCCAGCGGGCAGGGCGAACCAACGCGCCGACCGCGCATTTTATTCTTGGCCGATCGCAATATTCTGGCTGACCAGGCCTATAACGCTTTTTCGGCTTTTGACGATAAGGCGCTGGTGCGTATTGACCCGGCAGATATTCGCAAAGCTGGCAGGGTGCCGAAGAATGGCAGCATTTTCTTCACCATCTTCCAGACCTTTATGAGTGGGGCAGGAGACACGCCTTATTTTGGTGAGTATGCACCCGACTTTTTTGATTTCATCATCATTGACGAGTGTCACCGTGGCGGTGCCAACGACGAGAGCAACTGGCGTGGCATTCTCGACTATTTCTCGCCAGCCGTGCAGCTGGGTCTGACGGCAACACCCAAGCGCAAGGACAATGTGGATACCTATGCCTACTTCGGTGAGCCGGTGTTTAGCTACTCGCTCAAGCAGGGTATCAATGATGGCTTTCTGACGCCGTTTCGTGTCAAGCAGATTTCGACGACTCTGGATGAATATGTTTATACCCCTGATGACCAGGTGGTAGAAGGTGAAGTCGAGACCGGAAAGCGCTACAAGGAATCAGACTTCAATAAAATCATCGAGATCAAGGAGCGCGAGAGCAAGCGTGTCGAGATTTTTATGTCATTGATCGACCAGCGCGAAAAGACCTTGGTGTTCTGCGCCACGCAGGATCATGCCTTGGCGATTCGTGACTTGATCAATCAGAGGAAGACCAGCACCGACCCTAATTATTGCCAGCGCGTGACCGCCAACGATGGCGCCCTGGGTGAGCAGTGGCTACGCGATTTTCAGGACAATGAGAAGCATATTCCGACCGTTCTGACTACCTCGCAGAAACTTTCCACCGGGGTCGATGCGCGCAATGTGCGCAACATTGTGCTGTTGCGACCCGTGAATTCAATGATTGAGTTCAAGCAGATTATTGGGCGCGGCACCCGGCTTTACGAGGGCAAAGACTACTTCACCCTCTACGACTTTGTGAAGGCGCACCACCATTTCAATGATGCGGAATGGGACGGGGAGCCGCTAGAGCCAATAGAGCCGACAGACAGGCCAGTGCCGCCACGAGGGGGTGACGACGAACCAGTGAAAATGTCTGAGCCTCTTGCTGGCTACGAGACCGCGCCGCGCCGTAAACTCAAGGTGAAGCTGGCAGACGGAAAATCGCGCGCCATTCAGCACATGCAGGTCACCAGTTTCTGGCACCCAGATGGTACGCCCATGTCGGCACAGCAGTTCATGCAAGCACTGTTCGGCAAATTGCCCGACTTCTTTCAGGATGAAAATGAATTGCGCTCGCTATGGAGCGCCCCTGACACCCGTCGCAAGTTGCTGGAAGGCCTGGCCGACAAAGGCTTCGGCAAGCAGCAACTGGCTGAAATGCAAAAGATTATTGATGCCGAGAACAGCGATCTGTTCGACGTGCTGGCGCATGTGGCTTATGCGCTGGAACCGCTGACAAGAAAAGAGCGCGCCGACCGGGCTATGGCATTGATTAGCGGCCAGTTCAATTCGAAGCAGCAGGTATTTCTGGACTTTGTGCTGTCGCACTATGTAGCGCTGGGCGTGGATGAACTGGATCAGACCAAGCTGACGCCGCTATTGAAGCTGAAGTATCACGACTCAATTCCCGACGCGGTCGCCGATTTGGGCAGGCCGGAAGAAATCGGGAAGGTGTTTAGCGGGTTTCAGCGCTATTTGTATGCAGAGGCAGGCGGTACTTGTGAAGTTTCAGCTTTTTCGCCTCATGGTTGACAATAACCCCATTTTTTTAGACAATGAAATTGAAAAAAGTTGACAATAAATGACCAAAGCACGCGCTGGTGCAGATCTAATCCACCGATTCATTATCCAGAACCTTGGCGCTCACCCGCGTGACATAGTGCGGGTGACGTCAGAAAAATTCGGCTGCTCGCGGCAGGCGGTGCACAAACATCTGCAGCGTCTTATTACAGAGGGTTTTGTTACATCTGATGGGCAGACCAGGAACAAGAGTTATCAGCTTGCACCTTTGGAGAAGTGGAGTAAACGCTATGAACTGACATCAGGTTTGGTCGAGAGTGCCGTTTGGAGTGAGGACATCAAACCTTTGCTGGGCCAGCTTCCAGAGAACGTGTTGAGTATCTGGCACTACGGATTTACCGAGATGCTCAACAATGTCATTGATCACTCTGGTGCGCAAACTGTTCGCATTTCACTGACCAAAACCGCGGCCGCTAACACTATTAAAATTTATGATGATGGCGTTGGAATTTTCAGGAAAATTCAAGTTGCCCTGGGTTTATTGATATTTTCTAAAAACATGACAACGGATTCGCTTCTCGTGCGTTATATCTTCAAGGTTGTTATTGGAGAATATTGGGATGGTACAAAAGAGGTTGAGCGAAGCGGCGAAGAAGCGGTTGCGAGCTGGGCGGATGCTGCAAAAGGGCAAGGGTTGCGCCGAGGTTGCGCTGGCGGTGGGCGTGGCGCGCCAGACCGTATACACATGGAAGGCGTTGCTTGATGAAGGCGGAATTGATGCGCTGCGTGCAGTGCCCGAGCGAGGCCGACCTGCCCAGCTGGATGAGGGGCAGTTGGCCTCGGTACGAGCGGTCATCTTGCAGAGTCCGACAGAACATGGGTTTGGAACCGAGTTGTGGACACTCAAGCGGGTGGGCGCTGTCATTGAGCGACTCCACAGCGTGCGGTTCAGTACGGCGCATGTATGGCGTATACTGGGCGCACTGGGTTTCAGCCCGCAAAAGCCCGACAAGCGCGCCATCGAGCGTAATGAGGACGCTGTGCGCCAATGGAAACGACGCACCTGGCCGACCCTTAAAAAAAAGCCCAGCGAGAGCGGCGAGTGATCGTTTTTGTGGACGAGTCGGGCATCAGCGAGCGACCCCCACGTGTACGTACCTGGGCTCCCAAAGGGCAGACGCCCATCATCCAGTTCCACTTCAACTGGAATCACGTCTCGGTCATCGCAGGAATGACGCGCACCAACTGCATGTTCAGACTGCACGAGGGCAGCATCAAGAAAGAAGAAATCGTCGATTTCCTCAAAGCGCTCAAGGCTCACTTGAAACAACCCCTGTTGGTCATCTGGGATGGGCTCAAGGCGCACAGAAGCCGCCTAGTGAGAGACTATCTGGATACACTCAACGGACACATCCAGATTGCCTTTCTTCCTCCCTATGCGCCCGATCTGAATCCAGTCGAATACTTGTGGGCCTGGCTCAAGCGCCATGCTCTGGCCAATTACTGCCCCAACCACTTGGGAGAACTGCACGCCACCGCACGCAACAAGCTCAAAAGCGCACAAAAACGACCCTCGATCATCGCCTCTTGCTGGCAACAGGCTACCCTCTGGTAATGTCATGAATTATGAAAAGCTCAATAATGGATGCGCGTCATGCCGTGTTAGAACTGGCGAAGGGGAAATTTACGACCGATCCTCGCAATCACTCGGGCGAAGGCATATTTTTTACATCGAGAATGTTCGATAAATTCATAATTGCTTCTGGTGAAGTGTTCTTTTCTCATCAGTTTGATGAAAAGGAAGACTGGATCCTGCATTCGAGTACCAATGCAGGCGGTACTCTGGTCGAGATGGTGCTTCACAATCATACCGCGCGGACAACAAAGAAAGTCTTTGACAGATTCACTTCGGATGATGATTATGGATTTACGAAAACCGTTGTGCCGGTCAAGTTGATGCATTATGGTGATGACAATCTGGTTTCCAGATCACAGGCAAAGAGGCTTCTGCTGCGTGTAGATCGATTCAAAACCGTGGTTCTGGACTTTGCAGGAGTGACAGCCATTGGCCAGGCTTTTGCAGATGAAGTTTTTCGGGTATTCAGATCCAGAAATCCCGGAGTGGAGGTGCTTGCTATACATGCCTCGGCTGAGGTGAGGCGGATGATTACTCGCGCTGAGTCGTTGGCTGCTTCTGGCTGGGTGTGATAATTCAAATTCTGAAGGGTGAATTTATGCGCTGGCTCAAATATGTAGCAATCGCTCTGGGGGGGCTACTGGCTCTGCTATTGGTGGCTGTCGTTGCCCTGTTTGCTCTGGTGGATACTGCAGCGCTGAAAACTACCCTGTCGAAATATGTGGCTGACCAGTATCAGCGCACCCTGACGCTGGACGGCGATTTGAAACTGTCATTATTCCCTACGCTGGGGGTCTCGGTCGCGCAGGCGCGCCTGTCAGAACCCGGCGCAACTGCTACTGCGCTCAAGGTTGAACAGGCCCGGTTATCGGTCGATGTTCTGCCGCTGTTGCGTGGCCAGCTGCGGGTGGGCGGCATCACGCTCGACGGACTCGAAGCCACACTGGTACGCAAGGCAGATGGCAAGACCAATTATGATGATCTGATAGGTGGCGACAAGAAACAGTCGTCGGGTGCAGTGCAGTTCGATATTGAAAAAATTGCCCTGACACGCTCGGCTCTGGTTGTGCGTGATGCAGTGAGCGGCACGGATCTGACCTTGAGTCAATTGAATTTATCTACCGGACGCGTGGCTGAACGCTCACCCTTTCCGTTCGATTTCAGTGTGCAGATACAAGGAAAAAAACCCGCCATCCAGGGGGCATTCAAAGCCAAGGGTGTGGCGACATTCGACCTGACAGGTCGTGCCTTCAGTCTGTCAAAATTTGAAACGGGCTATAGTGGTAAGCTGGCAGCGCGTACTATTGTTTTCGATCTCAATGCGCCGCTTACCGCCGACTTGAATGCGCTGTTGATACGTCTGCCGCAGTTCAGCGGTCAGTTGCAAGTCAATGACCCAAGTCTGCCAATGAAGTCGCTGCAAATGCCATTGTCGGGTACGCTGACGGCAGACCTCAAGCAACAGAAAATGCAGGGCAAACTCAACACCAAATTCGATGAAACCACATTGGCAGCACAATGGGGAGTGCAGCAATTTTCGCCTTTCAAATTCAGCTTCGATATCAATGCCGACCGTTTGAATGTCGATCGCTACTTGCCGCCCCCTGCCGCCAACACCCCGGCAGCTTCCGGCGCGGAAAAGCCGATTGACCTGAGTGCGCTGAAAAAATTGAATGGCAGTGGTACAGCGCGTATCGGACAGTTGCAAATCAAGGGGATGAAAGCCAGCAATGTGCTACTGACGCTGAATGCCAACGCTGGCGATGTGCGACTGGCGCCGGTATCGGCACAACTCTACGGCGGTAGCCTGCAGGCTACCGCCAGTGTCAATGCCCATAGCAACCGCTACGCCTTGAATCAGCAACTGAACAATGTCCAGATCGGCCCGCTGTTACGCGATGTCGCTAAAAACGACCTGCTGGAGGGACGTGCTGTTGTCAATGCCAATGTGACAGCGACCGGCACGACGGTCAGTGCATTGAAAAAAGCTCTGAACGGCACCGCCTCGGTACGGCTGAATGATGGCGCGATTAAAGGCTACGATCTGGGCAAAACGCTGGGCAATGCCCGCGATAAACTCAATGCCCTGGTGAAGGGGGGCACGACCAATGATAAAGGTGGTGGTAGTGCGCAGGACAAGACGCAGTTTTCCGAGTTGAGTGCCAGTTTTAATATCGTCAACGGTGTGGCGAACAATGATGACCTGAACGTCAAGGCACCGCTTTTCCGGCTCGGGGGCAATGGCAAAATTGATCTGGGTGAAAGTCGGGTCGATTATCTGGCGCGCGCCAGTATCGTCAACACCCTGACTGGTCAGGGAGGCAAGGACAAAGGTCAAACCAGGGACATTACCATTCCGGTCAGAATTGTCGGGCCGTTCGATAAGCTGGGCTGGGAAGTGCAATGGTCGGCGGTAGGCAGCGAAGCCTTGAAGGCCACGGTGGGCACCAAGCTGGACGAGAAAAAACAGGAACTCAAAGACAAGGCGCGTGACCAGGTCAAAGATAAATTGAAAGGTTTGTTCAGTCGTTAAATGGTGTCATGACACATGACTGTCATTCAATTGACATGAGCGTGTCATTTTTTCATCGCAGTATGCAGTCCTGTTCAATCAACCTCTTGAATCGGGACCTGCCATGCATGATTTTGAAGAAGACCTGGGTACGCGCAATACGTCGCGTAACCCGCAATTTCACGATGTAGTCGCGGCGCGACGCCAATTTTTGAAGGGTGGTATGGCGGTCATGACAGCCAGCGCTGCGGCTCCGCTGTTATCTGCCTGCGCCAGTGCTGGCATGAGTTCAGGACGTGGTGGCGCGCTGAATTTTGCCAGCGTGCCGTTTTCCATTACCGATGCCGTGATGGTGCCTCAAGGTTACCAGGTCGATTTGCTCTGGGCCTGGGGTGACCCGATTCAAGGGGTGCAAGGACCCGCTTTCAAACCCGACGCCTCGAACAGTGCCGCCGAGCAGGCGCAGCAGGCCGGTATGCACCACGACGGCATGCATTTTTTCCCTCTCGAGGGTCGCAGTGATCGTGGTCTGCTGGTGTTGAATCATGAATATACAGATGATGGTTTATTGCATAACGATGGCATGAGAACCTGGAGTGCCGACAAGGTAGCCAAGTCGCAGGCGGCTCATGGTGTATCAGTAATTGAAATTGCGCTGCAAAACGGTAGCTGGCAAGTAGTACCGTCACGACTGGCACGCCGTGTTACCGCGGCAACGCCAATACGACTCAGCGGCCCTGCTGCGGGTCATGCCCTGGTTAAAACTGCGGCCGACCCGGCCGGACAGCAGGTATTGGGGACACTAAACAACTGCGCTCATGGCTATACGCCGTGGGGAACTTACCTGACTTGCGAAGAGAATTTCAATGGTTATTTTTCAACCAGAAGCCCAAATCGCGATCATGGCCGCTATGGGGTAGGTCGTGGCTCGGGTTACCGTTGGCATGAGCACGATCAACGCTTCGATGCCGATGTGAATCCGAATGAACCGAACCGTTTTGGTTATGTGGTCGAGATTGACCCGCTCAATCCGCAATCGACCCCGGTCAAGCGCACCGCGCTGGGACGCTTCAAGCACGAGGGCGCTACCGTGACCCTGGCCAAAGATGGTCGGGTCGTAGTCTATTCGGGCGATGACGAGCGCAATGAATACATCTACAAATTTGTCTCTACCGGCAAGTTCAATGCCAATGATCGTGCTGCCAATATGAATCTGCTCGACAGCGGTACCTTGTACGTGGCAGCGTTTTACCCGAATGGCAAGGGCGAATGGGTCGCGCTCAAGCATGGTGAAAATGGTCTGACCGAGCAAAATGGCTTTCCTGACCAGGGCAGTATTTGTGTGCGCACGCGTCAGGCCGCTGACCGTGTCGGTGCCACCATGATGGACCGCCCGGAGTGGATTGCCGTACACCCGCAAACCAAGCAAGTCTATTGCACCCTGACCAATAACAGCCAGCGTGGCAGTGCGGTCGCTACTGATGATGCCAACCCACGCCGCGACAATCTTTTCGGTCACATCATTCGCTGGAATGAAGAAGGCGGTGATTCGGCAGCACTCAAATTTGGCTGGGATATTTTTGCCATGGCAGGCAACCCAGCGGCACCCAAGCCCGAACACAAGGGTAATGTGGTTGGTGACGCCTACGGTTCACCCGATGGCCTGGAATTTGACCAGTTTGGTACCTTGTGGATTCAGACCGACATTTCAACTTCGATTCTGAACCAGAAAGAATACGCCGGCATGGGCCACAATATGATGCTGGCAGCCAATATTCAGAGCAAAGAGACACGACGCTTTCTGACCGGACCGGCAGGATGTGAAATAACCGGGGTGACCTGGACCCCGGATGGCAAGTCGATGTTCGTCAATATCCAGCATCCGGGGGAGTCGCCCAGTGAGCGCACTGACCCGGGCAAGGAAACTGCCCTTTCACACTGGCCGCACAATCAGTTCAAAACCACACCCGCGGGTCGTCCACGTTCGGGCACGATTGTGATTCGCAAGCGCGATGGTGGCGTAATCAACACCTGATTCAGGCACACCGTAGAGCTATCAGCCTGCTTCGGCAGGCTGTTTTTTTACCGGCACCCGCATTGGCCAGGCCAACACCAGCCACAGCAACAACAACACGGCGCAGGTTTCAAATACCGCTAGCGCACCCCAGCGACTGGCGACCCAGCCGCCTAGCGCGCCGCCGACGAACAGCCCTAGTGCCTGAGTAGTGTTATATACGCCCAGTGCTGCGCCTTTGGCGCTGGCTGGGGCTACTTTACTGACCAGTGACGGCAGGCTGGCTTCCAGAATATTGAAGCCGACAAAAAAAGCCAGTAACAATAAAGTGACCACACTCAAGTGCGCTGGCAACCAGGCGAACAGGGCTTGTACTGCAATAAGTAAAGCGATGCTGAATAAAAACAGGGTTTTAAGATGGCCGCGCTTTTCACCGGCGAGTAACAATGGCACCATAATGACAAACGAACCGAGCACGACGGGTAAATAAATTTTCCAGTGCTCGGGCAGCGCCATACCAGCCTGTTCGACCAGCAGCACCGGTACCACGACAAACATGGCCATCTGAACTACGTGCAGGGTAAAAATACCACCATTCAGGCGCAACAGCTCTGGGTTGAGCAAGACCGCACGCCATGGGGTTTGATGACCTGGCTCGCGAACTGGTAGGGGTACGGCAGGTACCACCCAGCACACCACGCCAATGGCCGCGATACACAGCAGCCCGGTTAAGGCGAACAGACCCGACAGACCGATGTGCGCATAAAGCACGGGTGACACTACCAGGCTCAGGGCGAAAGTCAGGCCGATGGAGCCGCCGACCATGGCCATGGCTTTGGTGCGGTTTTCGTCACGGGTGGCATCGGCAATCATGGCGGTCACGGCCGCCGAAATGGCCCCCGCCCCTTGCAAGGCCCGACCCACGATGACACCAGCCAAGCTGTCAGCCCCCGCGGCCAGAAAACTGCCTGCACCAAACAACAGCAAACCGGCAATAATGACCGGCTTACGCCCGAGGCGGTCACTGGCGACGCCGAAGGGAATTTGCAACAGCCCCTGGGTTAGTCCATAAATACCGATGGCCAGCCCGACCAGCGCACTCGACTCGCCCCCCGGCATGTGGCGTGCATGTACCGCGAACACCGGCAGAATGAGAAATAAACCCAGCATGCGCAGGGCAAAAATCGAGGCCAGCGACAGGCTGGCGCGTAGTTCCAGGGGTGACATAGCAGAATGGGGTAGCAGGCGGGTAATAGGATGAATGAGGAAACCTGAACTCTCGGCTATAGTATCAGGTTGCCTTGTTGAATGATTAGCCCATGACTGACAGCCTACGCATACGCGGTGCCCGCACCCATAACCTGAAAAATATCAATCTCGACATACCGCGCCACGAGCTGGTGGTCATTACCGGTTTGTCCGGCAGCGGCAAGTCGTCGCTGGCGTTTGATACCTTGTACGCCGAGGGGCAGCGGCGTTACGTTGAGTCATTAAGCGCCTACGCACGCCAGTTTTTGCAGTTGATGGAAAAGCCCGATGTCGATCTGATCGAAGGTTTGTCGCCGGCCATCTCGATTGAACAAAAGGCCGCCTCGCATAACCCGCGCTCAACGGTGGGTACTGTCACTGAAATACACGATTATTTGCGCTTGATGTGGGCCCGTGCCGGTACCCCGCATTGCCCTGATCACCCCGACCATGCCCTGGAGGCGCAGTCGGTAGCGCAAATGGTCGATGCTGCACTGGCCATGCCCGAGGGCACTAAGCTGATGATATTGGCACCCGTAGTGGCGAATCGCAAGGGCGAACATAGCGAAGTATTCGACAGCTATCGTGCCCAGGGCTTTGTGCGCTTTCGCCTCAAAACCAATGAGGCCAATGCGCGTGTGGTCGAAGTCGATGAATTGCCGAAACTGAAAAAAAATGAAAAGCATTCGATTGATGTGGTGGTCGATCGCCTGAAAATTTCGCCCGAGGTCAAACAGCGCCTGGCCGAATCGTTTGAAACCGCGCTGCGTCATGCCGACGGGCGCGCCATAGCGCTGAACATGGACACCGGCGCCGAGCAGGTGTTCAGCAACCGCTTTGCCTGCCCGGTATGCGGCTGGTCATTGGCAGAACTCGAGCCGCGCCTGTTTTCGTTCAATTCCCCCATGGGCGCGTGTCAGCGTTGCGATGGTCTGGGCGTCATCGAGTTTTTTGACCCGAAACGTATCGTCGCGCATCCTTCTTTGTCGCTGGCCAGTGGTGCCATCAAGGGCTGGGACCGGCGCAACCAGTTTTATTTTCAAATGTTGCAATCCATTGCCCAGCATTATGCGGTGGACATTGACCAGCCATTTGAGCAATTGCCGCCAGCGGTACAGCAGGTGGTGCTCTATGGCAGTGGCAAGCAGGTCATACCGTTTGCTTATGTCAACGAGCGCGGCCGCAAAGTCATCAAGGAGCATACCTTTGAAGGCGTGGTGCTGAACCTGGAACGACGCTACAGGGAAACCGACTCGATGGCGGTGCGTGAAGAACTGGCGAAATATATCAGCGCCCAGCCTTGCCCCGACTGTCATGGCACACGCTTGCGTCGTGAGGCGCGTCATGTGCTGGTCGGTTCAGGCGCACAGCGCCGTGCCATTTATGAAATAGGGCGCATGCCGCTGCGCGAGACTTTGCACTGGTTCGAGTCGTTGCAACTCAAAGGCGCCAAGGCGGAAATTGCACAAAAAATCATTCAGGAAATCAGCGCCCGTTTGCGCTTTTTGAATAATGTGGGTCTGGATTATTTGAGTCTGGAACGCAGTGCCGATACTTTGAGCGGCGGTGAAGCGCAGCGCATACGTCTGGCATCGCAGATAGGCTCAGGCCTCACGGGGGTCATGTATGTGCTGGATGAACCCAGCATTGGTCTGCATCAACGTGATAATGACCGTTTGATTGGTACGCTGAAACATTTGCGTGACCTGGGCAATAGTGTACTGGTGGTCGAGCACGATGAAGACATGATACGTGAGGCCGACCATGTTATCGACATGGGGCCGGGCGCAGGCGAACACGGTGGCCGTGTGGTGGCACAAGGCAAGCCGGCCGATATTGCGGCACATCCCGACTCTTTGACGGGTGCTTATTTAAGCCAGCGCAAGACCATTGCGGTACCGGCACAACGCACGTCGCCCGACCCGAAACGCCAACTCAGCCTGCGTGGTGCCAGTGGCAATAACCTGAAACAGGTGGCCGTCAATATTCCGCTCGGTTTGTTCACCTGCGTTACCGGGGTATCAGGCTCGGGTAAATCGACCCTGGTGAATGACACCTTGTACCACGCTGCCGCGCGCCATTTATACGGCTCACAACCGGAACCGGCACCCTATCAGGCCCTCGAGGGGCTGGAACAGTTCGACAAGGTGATCAATGTCGATCAAAGTCCCATCGGGCGTACCCCGCGCAGTAATCCGGCGACTTATACCGGTCTGTTCACCCCCATACGCGAATTGTTTTCCGAAGTGCCGCTGGCGCGTGAGCGCGGTTATGAATCGGGTCGTTTCAGTTTTAATGTCAAGGGCGGGCGCTGCGAAGCCTGTCAGGGTGACGGTGTCATTAAAGTGGAGATGCATTTTCTGCCCGATGTTTATGTGCCGTGCGATGTCTGTCATGGCAAGCGTTATAACCGCGAAACTCTGGAAGTGCGCTACAAGGGCAAAACCATTGCCGAGGTGCTGGACCTGACAGTGGAAGAGGCACATGCCTTTTTTTCAGCGGTGCCGGTAGTAGCACGTAAACTCAGAACCTTGCTCGATGTGGGCTTGGGCTATATCCGCCTGGGTCAAAGCGCCACAACACTGTCGGGCGGTGAGGCGCAGCGCGTCAAACTGGCGCTGGAACTCAGCAAACGCGACACCGGGCGTACGCTCTATATCCTGGACGAGCCGACCACCGGGCTGCATTTTGCCGATATCGAGCTCTTGCTCAAGGTGCTGCATACCCTGCGCGACCATGGCAATACCATTGTGGTGATTGAACACAACCTAGACGTCATCAAGACCGCCGACTGGGTCATTGACTTGGGGCCCGAGGGAGGAGCTGGCGGGGGCGAGATACTGGCCCAAGGTACTCCGGAGCAAATAGCTGCGAACCAGCGCAGCTATACCGGCAAGTATCTGCGTACAGTATTGACCAAGACTTAAAGCGCGATGCGACCGAGTACCAGAAGCCGGCTGCCACTATAGCGCGTTACCACGATTTCACCGATGGCATGAACTGTGTTTTCAATGTAGTCTATCACTTAAATCCGAGTAAAATTTTAGTTATGATCAACCATAGTTGATAAGTTATTTGAGAGGCCTTATGTTTTTAATACACCGTTTGGTTTTATTCTGCGGGATGTGTTTATCATCCGTTGTAACTGCACAGGGTAGTACAGACACCGTAATAACAGGAGCAGGGGCTACTTTTCCTTCAGAAATTTATACAAAATGGGCTAATGCGTTCATTAAAGAGCGCCAAATAGAAGTGAAATATTCTCCAATAGGATCCGGAGAGGGTGTTAAAAAAATTAGTACTAATCAAGTTGACTTTGGTGCAACCGATGTCCCGATTTCAGCTGTGGATGTGGCAAACAAAAAATTTCTGCAATTTCCTACATTGATAGGCGCGGTCGTCCCGATCGTTAACTTGCCATCAAATAGGTTCCGCAAACTACGACTTACGGGGGATGTATTGGCAGAGATTTTTTCGGGACAAATTGATCGATGGAATCACCCACGAATTAGAGCGTTGAATCCAGCATCTATCTTGCCCAGTGACAGAATAGTCAGAATAGTACGGGCTGATAGCTCAGGCACCACAGCAGTATTTAGCCAGTACCTTGGACTTATGAATAATAACTGGGCTTCGCGCTATTCTATTGGTAATGTAGTCAACTGGGATAGTCAGGTAGTTATGGTCGGGGGCAATGATGGTGTGATTAAAGCACTGCAAAACACACCCTATTCTATTAGCTACACATCTTTTGATCGTGTCATTAAGCATCGCCTTGATTACGCACTATTGCAAAATCGTGAAGGTAATTTTGTAGAACCCACAGAATCAGGAATGCAGCAAGCAGTGCGTTTTTCTGATATGTATCGTAACGCGAATGAATATGCTAGTTTATTAAATCAAAAAGGCGCAGAATCTTGGCCCATTGTGACTGCGACCTTTGTTTTAATCGACCCGAAGGCAAAAAATGAGAGCAGCACTGCTAGCGCCATGGGATTCTTTTTTTGGGCATTTCGATATGGTGATGGTTTGCTTTCTGGGTCTGGTTTTTCTCCTTTGCCAACTGACCTGCAGGCGCGGGTTTTGAGAAAATTCAGTTCGGTTCAATTTAAAGATATAGGCAACCATGGTAAGGTCTATCACTAGTCATCCACAAGGGAGAATTGCTTTGGATTCGATGAGCGGGGTGGATCTTTAGGCTACATATTGCGAGTCTAGCGGCTCTTGTGCGTAGAGATCCCTTGCGCGCGTGATGAGGCGTATCGCCAATGCATGATAGATGCGCCAGTCGCGCAGGTACAGCGCATCCGACAGCGTGGAGCGATGCACGCGGTGACGCAATCCCATCGCGTAAAGCTTGCTGGCATCGGCAGCCAAAGTGGCTTCGATGTCGCGCAGCGATTCGCGCCAAGTCAACTGCGCAAAAGCCAAAACGCGAAACAGATCTGCGCATCCCAAGGTGCGCACACCTGCGTCGCCGCGATGCCGCTCGATGATACGTCCAAAGTTCTTCCACGGCACAAACTCCATGATTTGTGCAAACAGCGTCTTGCCAACATTCATGGCGAGTCTCCCAGGACATTAATCCCGGGAAAATACCGAAAAATGCATGTTCAAGATTCAAATCGGCACCAAATAAAATCGCCTGAAAAGCCGCGCCAGTCTTGGCTTTCGGGTAAGTTGCGTTCAATTTAACCGGACACTACTGTTTGATTTATTGTTATTCCTTTGTAACTTAACGATCATGCCACCACAACGGTCATGCCACTACTGACGAATCAGTGGGTTCACTATTGTGAAAAAGATGGTTTATAGGCAGAAATTTTTTGCTTGCGCCGGTTCCAGTCATTCAGCCTGTTGTGCGCCTCTTGTTCCAGTCGGTCCAGCTCAGGTTGACCCGCCAGTTGTGCGGTCAATTCCAGACGAATGCCGTTAGGGTCGAAAAAATAAATCGACTGGAAAATTTTATGATCGGTGGGCCCAATGACCTCAATACCGGCCTGCTGCAGTTTTTGTTTGATCGTCAGTAAATCATTCAGCGAAGGTACCGACAAGGCCAGATGATTGACCCAGGCCGGGGTGTTGGGTGAGGGCAATGCCACCTGGTTATCACCCAGGTCAAAAAAGGCAACACATGAACCGTCGGCCAGGCGAAAGAAAATATGCACATAAGGGCAATATTCGCCGGTTGAGGGTACGTAATCGGATTCGATGTAATGGCACAGAGGCAGGCCGAGCAGATCTTCATAAAAAGCACGGGTTTCCTCTGCGTCGCGGCAGCGATAGGCAAAGTGATGCAAACCCTGAATGATGGGGGTAGTCATCTTGAGCTTCCGATATGCACGACCTGGTCAATGGCGCCGAAAATGGAATGCTGTTGCGCATCCAGCATTTCAATTCGCACCCGGTCGCCATGACGCATGTAAGCTGTCCTGGCCTGCCCATGTTCAATCATTTCACGTGCCCGCAGTTCGGCAATGCAGGAATAGCCAGCGCCTGGGTCCTGGTTGCTGACCGTGCCGGAACCAATAATGCTGCCAGCGCCCATACGCCGTGTTTTGCAGACATGGGCAATCAGTTGCGCGAAGTCGAATACCATATCGACCCCGGCGTTAGCTTGCCCCACCAGTTGCCCATTCCAGAAAACCCGGAGCGGCAAATGCAGTTTTCGACCATCCCAGGCGCTTCCTAATTCGTCGGGTGTGACTGCCACCGGACTGAAAGCCGAAGCCGGCTTGCTTTGAAAAAATCCAAAGCCTTTGGCCAGTTCATCGGGTATCAAATGACGCAGACTGACATCATTGACCAGCAGCAGCAGTTTGATATGAGCCTCCGCTTGTTCGGCTGAGGTGCTCATGGGCACGTCATCGGTGATTACGGCTACTTCGGCCTCAAAGTCAATGCCATAGGCTTCGTCTGGACACAGAATCGGCGCATGAGGTGCCAGCAGGTCGTCGCTTGCCCCCTGGTACATGAGCGGGTCGGTCCAGAAGCTGGCAGGCATGTCAGCGCCACGGGCGCGACGCACCAGCTCAACATGATTGACATAGGCCGAGCCATCGGCCCACTGGTAAGCGCGTGGCAGTGGTGCCAGGCATTTTTGTGGCTCAAAGACAAACCCATGGCGCGCCCCTTTGCCTGCATTCAAGGTTTGGTACAGGTCTTGTAATTGGGGCGCGAAGAAAGACCAGTCGTCCAGTGCTTTTTGCAGCGTCGGACAAATGCCTTGTGCCAGATGGGCGGTTTGCAAATCCTGAGACACGACCACCAGTTGTCCATCGCGCGTGCCGTCGTTGTAGGTTGCCAGTTTCATGCCTGCAAGACCCCACGCTTGACCTGATCCAGCTCAATCGACTCGAACAAGGCGCGGAAATTACCTTCACCAAAGCCCTGGTCACCCTTGCGTTGAATAATTTCAAAGAAGATTGGCCCGATGACGGTCTGGGTAAAAATTTGCAGCAACAATTCATTCGGTGCACCCTGGTGTGTCGCTCCATCAATCAGAATGCGCAGGCGGCGCAAAGCCTCAAGATTTTCACCATGTGCGGGAAGACGCTGTTCAATAAGCTCGTAATAGGTGTCGGGGGTATCGAGAAATTGCACCTGACGCTGGCGTAACAGGTCTACCGAGGTATAAATATCGCTGGTAGAGAGCGCAATATGCTGTATGCCCTCGCCATGATATTGCTCCAGATATTCGGCAATTTGCGATTTTTCGTCCGAGCTTTCATTGATGGGTATACGGATTTTTCCGCACGGACTGGTCATGGCTTTCGATTTCAGGCCAGTCAGTTTGCCTTCGATATCAAAATAGCGAATCTCGCGGAAATTGAACAGGCGCTCGTAAAACTCGGCCCACTCTTTCATACGGCCACGGTGTACATTATGCGTCAGGTGGTCAATGTGCACCAATCCGGCACCGCTGACTTCGGCAGGCGCATCCGCAATCGGCACGAAGTCAACATCGTAGATCGAAATATCGCCGATACTGCCAGACGGGGTGCCTGACTTGCCGCGCCAGCGATCAACAAAATAAATCAGACTGTCGCCTATGCCTTTGATGGCTGGAATATTCAGTTCCATGGGGCCGGTGCGGTTGTCAAAACCCCAGGCGCCCAGATCGAGGGCGCGGCGGTAAGCGGCGGCGGCATCCTGAACCCGAAAGGCCATAGCGCAGACGCAGGGGCCATGCAGGCGCGCGAAGCGCTGGGCAAAGGAATCGGGCTCGGCATTAATGATGAAATTGATTTCGCCCTGTCGATACAGGGTCACATCTTTATGCCGATGTTTGGCAATGGCACGAAAACCCATCTGGGTAAACAACTGCCCCAAGGCGACCGGGTCGGGGGCGGCGTATTCGACAAACTCGAATCCATCCGTGCCCATAGGATTATCCCAGGGTTGAAACTGCATAAGATGTTCTCCAGGTAAAAGTCACTGGCAACAGTATGAACAATCAACCCCATAATTGCCAATACTTTGATTATGGTGCACCATAACACGATGTTATGAACCTGAGACAAATTGAAATTTTTCGTGCCATCATGCTCACGGGCAGCGTGACCGATGCGGCTCGCTTGTTGCATGTGACCCAACCCGGCATCAGTCGTGCCGCGCGGCATCTGGAAACCAGCCTGGGGGTGAGTTTGTTCGAGCGTCAGAAAGGACGTCTGGCACCGACCCAGGACGCGCTACGTTTGTTTGCCGAAATAGAAAATATGTACCGGGGGGTTCAGTCAGTTCAGGAATTTGCCCAGGGCTTGAAGCGTGGTGAACATGCCCGGCTGCGTATAGTGTCCAGCCCGAGTGTTGGGCTGCGGATTGTGCCCCATGCTATTGCCCGCTTGCAGCAGCAACTGCCAGGAGCCCGGTTTACACTGGATGTATTGGCGGGGCAGCAACTGGTCGAGATGCTGGTCAATCGTCAGGCCGATGTGGGTGTGCTGGCAATTCAGGCCGAGCACCCGTTGCTTGAGGTCGAGGTCATAGGTTCGGTACCGCTCATGTGTGTTTTCCCCGAGTCACATGAACTGGCAAACAAGCGCAGTATTTCAGCCAAGGACGCGGCTGGCTATCCTTTTATCTCGTTTGGACGTGAAACCTATCAGGGCCGTTTGATAGGAGGTGTCTTTGATGCTGCAGGGCTGCAAATCGACCCGGTGGTCAATGTGCGTTTTGCACGAACGGCTTGCGCCATGGTCAGTGCCGGCGCCGGCATTGCTTTTGTCGATGCACTAACCGCTGAGGATGCGCGCACATCGGGAATAGACTATCGACCAGTGCGTCCTGCCACAAGGGTGGAAATAGGTCTGGTACGGCCACGGAGCCTGGGGTTATCCAGTCTTGGCGCAGCTTTTTTTGACCAGGTGAAGCGTTTAATGCGCCAGTAAGCGTTCTTCAGCCAGGGCAATGGCTTCGGGCACGCCACGCACCACTACGATATCGTTTGGCTCCAGAATCAGATCCGGCGCAGGCGCCGCACCCTTGATTTCGCGTCGCCGCACCGCCATGACTTCAACTCCGATCAGGTCTAGTCCCAGATCGCCCAGTGGCTGACCAATCGACCGTGCCCCCGGTAACAGCACAATCGAGTGCAGTCGTATTTGTGCCCGGTTGCTGTCCAGATCTTCATCACCTGCACCATGAAAGAAACCACGCAGGCTGGCATAACGCTCGTCACGCACGGCACGCACGCGCTTGACCACGCGCGATAGCGGTACTCCCAGCAGTACCAGGGCATGGGTACCCAGCATCAGGCTGCCCTCAATTACTTCGGGTACCACTTCGGCGGCCCCGGCTTCACGCAGTTGCTCCAGATCGGCGTCATCATGGGTGCGCACAATCACCGGCAGCGAGGGCGCTATGTCATGCACATGGCGCAACACCTTGAGTGCCGAGGCGGTCTCGGCATAAGTGATGACCAGGGCCTGGGCACGATGGATGCCTGCCGCGATCAGGCTTTCACGCCGCGCCGCATCGCCATAGACCACGCTGTCGCCAGCAGCGGCGGCTTCGCGCACACGCTCCGGGTCCAGGTCCAGCGCCACATAGCCTATATCTTCAGCTTCCAGCAGTCGTGCCAGATTTTGTCCCGAGCGCCCGAAACCACAAATGATGACATGGCGGTCGGTACTCATGCTTTTAGCAGCCAGTTTGGTCAGGTTGAGCGAGGCCAGCATCCATTCACTGCTGGTAAAGCGCATCACAATACGGTCGCTGTATTGAATCAGAAACGGGGCAATCAGCATGGACAACAGCATCGAGGCCAGAACCACTTGCATCAGCACTTCGTTCAGCAAATGCAAACCACCAGCCTGATTCAGCACCACAAAACCGAATTCACCGGCGGTACACAATGCCAGACCAGAACGCAGCGCGGTACCAGCGCTGGCACCGAACGAGCGCGCCAGTAGCGCAATCAGGCCGAGCTTGAGCAGAACGGGCAGGCATAGCAGCAATAGCACCAGTAAAAAATGCTCGGCCACAATGCGTATATTGAGCAGCATGCCAATAGTAATGAAGAATAGTCCGAGCAGAACATCACGGAACGGCTTGATGTCCTCTTCCACCTGATGCCGGTATTCGGTTTCGGAAATCAGCATACCGGCGACGAAAGCGCCCAGTGCCAGAGACAGCCCGGCGTGCTCGGTAATCCAGGCCAGCCCAAGCGTGATCAGCAACAGGTTCAGCATGAATAATTCTTGTGAACGACGTTTGGCGACTATATGAAACCACCAGCGCATCAGGCGTTGCCCGAATACCAATAAAACAAGCAAAACCAGAACTGCTTTCATCGACGCAAGTGCCACGACCCAGCCGACATTGTCCGGACTGCGCGCCAGTGCCGGTGTTATCACCAGCAAAGGCACCACGGCCAAATCCTGAAATAACAAGATACCCATAATCTGCCGGCCATGCGGCGTATCTAGCTCCAGCCTTTCCGCCAGTAGTTTGACCACGATGGCAGTTGAACTCATCGCCAGCGCCCCCCCCAAGGCAAAGGCGCCGGCCCAGCCAATCTGGAACAGGCCGTCCAAGACATCGGCCAGTGCCCATGCGGCGAATAATGATGTCGCCATGGCAATCAGCATGGTGAGTACGACTTGCGCCAGACCCAGGCCGAACACCAGCTGGCGCATGGCGCGCAGTTTGGCCAGGTTGAATTCCAGGCCGATAGAAAACATCAGGAAGACCACGCCAAACTCGGCCAGATAGCGCGCTTGCGGCGTGTCAGGCACCCAACCCAGGGCATGCGGGCCGATTAAAATACCGACGGCCAGATAGCCCAGCAAGGGCGGCAAATGCAACAAACGAAAAATAACCACCCCGAGTACGGCGGCGAGTAATAACACCAGAGTTAATTCCAGGCCGGTAGTCCCGGTCATAAATATCCAATCAAAGGTATACTTTTTGCTTTACGAGCCATTTCTTCAATTTTCTCGATCTTAATTCAACCGTGACATTATCACTGCCTTCCGCGACAACAGCGTCGTCTGACCATATCCTGGACATCGCTTTGCGCACCCTGGCGATTGAGGCTGAAGGTCTGGCATCGTTGCAGCGGCGCTTGAGTCATGACAATGGAGCGCGCCAGGCTTTTGCGCAGGCGGTAGAAATGATCTTGCACGGTACCATGGCACCACAACATGGCCGTGTCATTGTATCTGGCATGGGCAAGTCGGGACATATTGCCCGCAAAATGGCCGCAACTCTGGCGTCGACCGGCACACCGGCCTATTTTGTTCACCCGGCCGAGGCCAGCCATGGCGATTTGGGCATGGTCACCGGGCAGGATGTCTTTATCGCCATTTCCAATTCAGGGGAATCGCAGGAATTGCTGGCGATTGTTCCGATTCTCAAACGTGGCGGCGCCAAACTGATTGCCATGACCGGCCAACCCGGCTCTGCCCTGGCCAAGCTGGCCGACGCGCACCTCAACAGTGGCGTGGAACAAGAGGCCTGTCCCCTGAACCTGGCACCGACCGCTTCAACCACGGTACAACTGGCTTTAGGAGATGCTTTGGCAGTGGCTCTGCTGGATGTGCGTGGCTTTGGCGCCGAGGATTTTGCCCGCAGCCATCCCGGCGGCGCGCTGGGGCGCAAGCTTTTGACCCGCGTGCGCGATGTCATGCGCAGCGGCGCGGCGCTGCCCCAGGTGGCCGCCAATGCCAGCCTGCCGCAAGCGATACTTGAAATATCGCGTAAAAGTATTGGCATGACAGCGGTCGTCAATGAACAGCAGCAGCTTATCGGAGTTTTTACAGATGGTGACTTACGTCGCTTGCTGGAAAAAAGCCTTGATCTGTCAGGCCTGAGCCTGATGCAGGTCATGAATACGGCGCCGAAAAGTATCGCCCCTGAGGCACTGGCGGCTGAGGCCGCTGAAGTCATGGACCGATACAAAGTCAACCAGTTGCTGGTACTGGAACAGGGTCGTCTGGTGGGTGCCCTGCATTTACATGACTTGATGGCAGCCAGGGTGATTTGATGACAGCCCAGCAACGCGCCGCCCGGGTGCAACTCATGCTGTTCGATATTGACGGTGTACTGACCGATGGCAGGCTGTATTTTGATGCCCAGGGGGAAGCGCAGAAAGTCTTTCATGTACACGATGGTCATGGCCTCAAACTGTTACGCGAGGCAGGTATCATGACCGGGGTGGTTTCAGGGCGGCAGTCAGCGCCGGCACAGGCGCGGCTGCGCGAACTCAGGCTCGACTTGGTGCACCTGGGCGTGGCAGACAAATTGCGCCTGTTGCAGGAAATTGCTGCACAAACACGGCTGCCATATGAGCACATAGGTTTTATGGGTGATGACTGGGTCGATCTGGCCGTGATGCAGCGGGTAGGTTTTGCCGCCACGGTCGCCAACGCCGCTACCGGCATGTGTGCAGTCGCACACTGGCAGTCGGCTAAGTCGGGGGGGCAGGGTGCGGTACGCGAGGCGGTCGAATTCATACTAGAAGCACGCGGCCAACGCGAAGCCATGTACCAGCATCACCTGAACGGCGGAGTGGCGCAAGGATGAAGACCGCAGCCGTTGTCAAAATACTGACTGGCACAGTGTTGCGCTATGTCCCCATCGTTCTGGTTGCCCTGCTGGCGATGGCAACCTGGGTCATGGTGGAGCGGGCGCGTATTCAGCGCAATGGTACAGGCCTGGCAGTTTCGCCATTAAAACCCGATTTCATCGTCGATAACCTGCGCGTTTCCAAATTGGACAAAACCGGTGCAGTGCAAACCTTGCTCAGTGCACAACGCATGGTGCATATTCCCCAGACCAGTACTGCAACACTGACCGAACCACGCATCATGAGCTTTCGTCCTGATAGCCCGCCGCTCAGTATCAGTGCCCGGCGCGGAGAATCGATACGTCAGTCGGAACAGATAAATTTTTATGATGACGTAGTAGTGCAGCGTGCGGCCGATGCCGAAAGCCCGGCCATGAGATTGCAGACCGAACAACTCCAGCTACGTCCTGACGATGATATAGCCAGCAGCAACACCGACTTTACTTTTGAGCGCGGCGCCACTCGTTTACGGGGACAGGGCTTTGAGCTCAACAATTCATTTCGTACCCTGGTCATCCGACAGCAGGCACGTGGCATATTTGTTCAAGGAAATGCACCATGAAAATATTTTTGCGGGTCTTGGTATTCATGCTTTTAGCCGTTACTGGCCTGGTTCAGGCCGAGCGCGCAGACCGGAACAAACCGACCCAGATTGAAGCTGACCGAGCATCTTATGATGACCTGAAACAGGTTTCGGTCTGGGAGGGTAATGTGATTCTGACCCGTGGTAGCTTGATCATACGCGCACAAAGACTCGAAATGCGTCAGGATCCTGAGGGATATCAATATGGCACTGCTTTTGGCAGTGCCAACAGTCTGGCCTTTTTCCGCCAGAAACGCGATGTAGGTGACCAGTATGTGGAAGGTTTCGCCGAGCGAATTGATTATGACAGCAAGGCTGATAAAGTGATTTTGACAACCCGTGCCACCATGAAGCGCTTAGAGGGCGTTACTGTAGTGGATGAGGTGCATGGCAATGTTATCGCTATGGACAATCGCACCGACACCTATACGGTCAATAGTGCGGCATCTGGTACCCCTCCTGCAGCGGGCGGACGGGTACGCGCCATTATCGCGCCGCGAGGACAATCGGTGTTGGGCGCGAGCGGAAGCGCCTTGCCGCTTAAGGCCGCACCTGAAGTCACCAACCCACCCAGCCCTTCGCCTCAAACCCCGAAGTGAGGAACCCATGAGCAGCGCCCTACTGAAGGCCGAGCAGCTGAAAAAAGGCTATGGCAGTCGCACGGTTGTGCACGATGTTTCGCTAGAAGTCAAAAGCGGTGAAGTAGTAGGCCTGCTAGGACCCAATGGTGCGGGTAAGACCACCTGCTTTTACATGATTGTAGGGCTGGTAGCGCTCGAGGCTGGCCGCATTGCGATTGATGATCAGACCATCAGCCGTCTGCCGATGCATCGGCGTGCCAGGCTTGGGCTGTCTTATTTGCCACAGGAGGCGAGTATTTTTCGCAAGTTGTCAGTGGAAGACAATATTCGTGCGGTACTCGAATTGCAGCGTGGGAGTGACAACAAGCCCCTGACCCGGCAGGCCATAGAGCGGCAGCTGGAAACCCTGCTCGATGAACTGCAGATTGTGCAGATTCGTACCAGTCTGGCATCAACCCTGTCAGGAGGTGAGCGTCGGCGCGTGGAAATTGCCCGAGCGTTGGCGAGCACGCCACGCTTTATTTTACTCGACGAACCTTTTGCCGGAGTCGACCCGATTGCTGTACTGGAAATTCAGCGCATCATTCGTTATCTGAAAGCCAAGGGAATCGGTGTACTCATGACCGACCACAACGTGCGCGAAACCCTGGGTATTTGTGACCATGCCTATATTATTTCCGAGGGCCGGGTTCTGTCAGCGGGTCGTCCAGACGAAATAGTTGCCAACGAATCGGTGCGCCGCGTCTATCTTGGCGAGCACTTCAAACTCTGAGTCTGAAATATGAAAGCGTCATTGCAACTTCGCATGTCGCAGCACCTGGCGCTGACGCCCCAGTTGCAACAGTCTATACGTTTACTGCAACTATCGACGCTGGAATTGCAGCAGGAACTAGACCAGATTCTGGCCGACAATCCGATGCTGGAGCGTATGGATGATCCATTATCCAGTGCGGCTTCGATAGCCAGCGACGGTTCACTTTACAGCACTCGTGTCACGACCAATGCATCAGATCAGGACGACACCAAGCCTGGCAGTAGCGAAAGTCAGGACGATGAACGCGATGCTTCGATGCCAGATAGTTCCGAGCAGGACAGTTTCGGCTTAAACCTAGATTATGGCCGACCCGGCTCGGAGGATGATGATGAAGCGCGGCCGCAGTTAGGGCAGCAACAACTCAGTTTGCGACAACATCTGCTGCAACAAATGGGGCAGGAAAAGCTCGGACTACGTGAAGGCAGTTTGATAGCACTGTTGATTGAATCATTGGACGAGGATGGTTATCTGCACATTACCGAGCAGGAACTGGATGAACTGGCGACCAGCGCCGGACTCGACCCGGTTGAGTTAGCCGAATGGGATGAGGCGCGTGAACTGCTGCAATCTTTTGATCCGCCTGGAGTTGCGGCACGATCCATCAGCGAGTGTCTGGTTTTACAACTGCAGGCCGATACTGAGCTGATTCGGGAAGTGGACAGCGAGGTTTTGGCCTGTGCCCGTATTGTCTGTGCCCAGGGCTTGCAACTGCTGGCGCAGCGCGATTTTCCCAGACTTAAAAAAATGACTGGCGCGAACGATGAGATATTGCGCCAGGCTCAGATCCTGATCAAGAAATTGAACCCTTATCCCGGTACAGCATTCCTGGCGGTTGATACCAACTACGTCATACCAGATGTGATCGTGCGGCGCATCAAGAACGAGTGGTGCGCGGCCCTGAATCCCGAGGTGGTGCCAAGACTGCGGATCAACGAATTCTACGCGCAAGCAGTAAAATCAATGAAAAATCATGGGTCAACAAAAAATAGTGAAGTAATTCCGGAAAATAGCCTGTCCAGTCGGTTACAGGAAGCGCGCTGGCTGATCAAAAATGTGCAACAACGATTTGACACAATCCTCAGAGTGGCGCAGTCTATCGTTGAAAGGCAGCGCGCTTTCTTTTCGCATGGCGAAGTAGCGATGAGGCCGTTAGTATTACGGGAGATTGCCGACATTCTGGGTCTCCACGAGTCGACGGTGTCTCGCGTTACCACGCAGAAATATATGCTCACGCCATTTGGCACCTTTGAGTTCAAATATTTCTTCGGTAGCCATGTCGCAACGGAAGCGGGCGGTGCGGCATCGTCCACGGCGATCCGCGCATTGATCAAACAATTGATAGGAGCCGAGAACCCGAAAAAACCGCTTTCTGACAGCCATCTTGCTGACATGCTTGGCGAACAGGGCATCGTAGTGGCGCGGAGAACCGTGGCCAAATACCGTGAAGCACTGCGCATCCCACCCGTCAACCAACGCAAGACGCTGTAACGTCCAACCTCAATTTTCAGTTTAGGAGCGTCGTATGAATTTGACTATCAGCGGACATCACCTTGACGTCACCCCTGCCATTCGCGAATACGTAATGAACAAGCTGGAGCGAATAACGCGCCATTTTGACCATGTGATTGACGTCACAGTCATCTTGTCAGTTGAGAAGTTGCGACAGAAGGCGGAAATCAATGTACACGTTCGGGGTAAGGATATTCACGTCGAGTCAGTGGATACCGATTTGTATGCGGCTATAGATGCCATGACCGACAAGCTGGATCGCCAGGTCTGCAAGCATAAGGAGCGTGTACAAGATCATGCCCGCGGAGATGCACTGAAATACCAGCAACCCAGCATGTAACGCTTGCTGCATCGCAAAAAGTCCGCCTCGGCGGACTTTTTTATTTATTTAACAACGGCCTGCGGCGTTTGAGTAATTGCAATACCGAGTTTTTCAATTCCCCCGCGGGCAGTCGGGTGCCCAGTTCGTGCCAGCTTTCCAGAGAAGCGCCGGGCAGCCCCTTTTTGTCAGCAGTGTGGCGTATCGGCGAGCCGGTAAAACGTTCCTGTTGAATCCTGACCACGATTCGGGTAAAGTGCCAACCTCGCTGCGTCAAATGGTGCAGCAAGCTGGCTTGCAGGTTACGCAGTCTGGCCGCCTGAGAAGGCGACCTTGCCAGCACAATTAGCTCAGCAGCATGCAGTTCCCGTACCAGAAGCAGACCGCAGTGATGTTGCTGACAAAAGTTTTCAACATCGGCCTGTAGGGCGGATAGCCGTTCCAGGGACGGCCACAGGGTTTCGATTCCCTCGGCTTGAGACAGCCAGTTTTTCACCGTCGCTGAAGACGAGTGGCTTTTGGCAGATTGAGCAGTACGGAAACGGGACATGGTTAAAGATTCTGCCGGAGGTTAGACGTGCAGATCATATTGGTTCATCCAAAACTGAGGCAAGCTCGCACGCTGAGTTTGACCCGACGCCATCTTGCCTATGCCTTGGGTGTGGCTCTGTTCGCCTTCATGCTGGGCTCAGGTCTGCTCTATTACATCACATTTCAGGTCGCAGTAGCACTGCAGGTGCCGTTTCTGAAAAATATTATTGAAAGTGTGGCAGCTGAAGACCTGCGCCGTCAGGAACAACGTCTGAATGACAGTTTGCAAGCCATGGCCATGAAGCTGGGCGACCTGCAGGCGCAAATCGCACGTCTGGAGGCGCTTGGCGAGCGTGTCTCGGGCTTGGCGGGTATCAAACCGCAGGAGTTTGGCTTTGGCAAACCTCCAGGCCGTGGTGGTGCGGTTCCCGGCGCAGCGGCGGCGCAGCAAGAGCCACGCCTGCCCGATCTGCAACGCGAGATAGAAAAAATGTCTGGCAACTTGCAGAGTCGTGCTTTTTTTCTTAACCAGATTGAAGTGGCTTTGTCCGAGCGCAGCGTAGCGCGTACCTTGACGCCCTCGATGCAGCCGGTGAATGAAGGTTTCGTCGGTTCAGGGTTTGGATGGCGCCATGATCCGTTCACCGGCCGTGTCAGCATGCATGAGGGGCTGGATTTTGCAGCGCCGGTTGGAACACCCATCAGCGCAGCGGCAGGCGGTATTGTGATAGTGGCTGAGTATCATCCGGCCTACGGCAAAATGGTCGATCTGGATCATGGCAACGGGTTGACTACGCGCTATGCCCATGCCTCGAAATTGCACGTCAAGGTTGGCGATATTGTGAAACGTGGTCAGCTGATCGCTGATGTCGGTTCAACCGGACGGTCCACCGGCCCGCATTTACACTTTGAGGTTCGAGTAAACGGCGAGGCCAAGGACCCAGAGAAATTTTTAGCGGTCGGCCAGATGTTACCCGCAGTGGCCGCCAACAAGTAAGACATTACAGCCGGTTCAAGGGTATTTTCAGGTAGCGCACACCGTTCGCTTCTGGTGCCGGCAAGTCTCCAGCGCGAATATTGACCTGTATCGCCGGAAGAATCAATACCGGCATTTCCAGGGTGCGGTCGCGCGCGTTGCGCATTTCGACAAATGCTGTGGCACTTATCCCGTCATGTACATGAATGTTGTGCGCCTTTTGTTCGGCCACGCTACACACCCACTGCACTGGCCTTGCGGTCGGTGGATAGTCATGACACATATACAGGCGGGTAGCAGCGGGTAACGCCAGCAGGCGCTGTATGGAACGGTATAGCGTCGCAGCATCGCCACCGGGGAAGTCGCAGCGCGCCGTACCCACGTCGGGCATGAACAGGGTATCGCCGACAAACACCGCCATTTCATCCCTGGTTTGTACGATATAGGCCATATCAGCGGGGGTATGCCCCGGCACATGCCAGGCCTGCGCGTGCAGGCTGCCTATTGAAAAGGTTTCTTTATCGTCGAACAGATGATCAAACTGCGAGCCATCGCATGTGAATTCCGGCTCCAGGTTAAAAATCGGCTGAAAAACTTTTTGTACTTGCGTAATGTGGCGGCCAATTCCAGTGCGCCCACCGTAATGCTGTTTTATCCAGGCCGCCGCGCTCAGGTGGTCGGCATGGGCATGGGTCTCGAGTATCCACTGCACCTGTAGCCCACGCTGTACAACGAAATTGAGTACCTGCTGCGCCGAGTGTGTGCTGGTGCGGCCTGATTTGGGGTCATAGTCCAGCACCGGGTCGATAATGGCACAATCGCGGCCGTCATGAACCACATGGGTGACGGTATGGGTCACGCTATCGAAGAATGAGTGAAACATTACCTGCTCCTGAACAATACATCGCCGGTCCGTTTGCCAGTGACCCAGTACTCGCCGTACTCCATAAGCCTGTAAAGTAACACTATTCTTGAGGGGAAACGCATGAATATCGACTGGTTATCGTTTAGTCCCGTTCCAGCGCTCGCAGGCGGGGCATTGATTGGTCTGGCCGCCGCCCTGTTTGTTTTATTACTGGGGCGCGTCGCCGGCATTAGTGGCATTATCGGTGCCTTATTCAAGCCGCAGCGCGGTGATATTGCGTGGCGTATTGCCTTCGTGGCGGGGCTCATCGCTTCACCCTTGGCCTATGCTTTGGTCACACAATGGCCCACTATCGAGATACAGGCTTCGTGGGGCGTGACCCTGGTCGCGGGCCTGCTGGTGGGCTTGGGCACCCGCTATGGTGCGGGTTGCACCAGTGGTCACGGGGTGTGTGGGTTGGCACGTTTATCTCCGCGTTCTTTGGTCGCCGTTATTGCCTTCATGCTGGCCGGCTTTATCACCGTTGCGCTTCTGCGTCATTTACTGGTTTGAGGAACGCGTCATGAATAGCCTCATTGCGTTTATTGTCGGGCTGGTTTTTGGCCTGGGCCTATTGCTGTCCGGCATGGCGAACCCGGACAAAGTCTTGAATTTTTTAGATTTACTCGGTGCCTGGGATCCGTCCCTGATATTGGTCATGGTCGGGGCGATTGCAGTTTCCAGCGGCGCTTTTTTCTGGGTGAAGCAGCGCGGTCGTACTTTGCTCGATACCCCCTTGCATTTACCGATGAAGCGCGAACTGGACCGGCGTTTGATCCTGGGCAGTATCGTGTTCGGTATGGGATGGGGCTTGGCGGGTTTTTGTCCTGGCCCGGCCCTGGTGGCGCTGGGCATGGGTGAACCCAAGGCCTGGGGTTTTGTGGCTGCCATGCTGGCGGGCATGGCCTGGTTTGAACGGCGCGGCGCATGAACTGGTGGCTGCCCTGGCGCGCAGAATACCCGCCTGGCGCCTGGCGTGATGATCTATTGGCGGGGTTGATGGTGACGGTATTGATCGTACCGCAAAGCCTGGCCTATGCCTTGCTGGCAGGCTTGCCACCTTATACCGGACTGATAGCCAGTGTATTACCCGCCGTGTGCTACGGCTTTCTCGGGCGCAGCTCGGTGCTGGCAGTCGGGCCGGTGGCAGTGACCTCGTTAATGACCTTCAGCGCATTAAGCCCACTGGCCGCGCCGGCAACAGCAGCATGGGCGCAATACGCCATGTGGCTGGCCTTGCTCAGCGGCGTACTGCTCTTGCTTCTGGGTCTATTGCGTTTTGGTTTTTTATCGCGCTTGTTAAGTTTTCCGGTACTGTCAGGATTCAGTACAGCGGCGGCATTATTGATAGTGAACAGTCAGTGGCGCAGTGCCTTTGGCTTTAGTGATGCTGCCTGGCATGTTCCGACCGCAATTCTGGGGCTGATGACGGTGCTGATCTTGTGGGGCGGTAAACAACTGTTGTCGCCCTGGCATTGGGGTAAGGTGACAGTTTTGCTGTTGCCGGTGGCATGGCTAGGCGTGGTCACTCTGGCTTTGTGGCTCTGGGCGCCCATCGCATCTGGAATTGCCACCGTCGGCGTCATTGAACAGCACATCGCCTATCCGACCTGGGTCTGGCCGGGCTGGACCGTGCTGCAAAGCCTGCTGCCCTCGGCGGCCATGATTGCCCTCATGAGCATGGTGGCCAGTCTGGCCGTCGCCAAATCGCTGGGGCGTACCCGAGGTGAAACACCGGATGCCAATGCCGAATTGCGCGGCCTCGGTATGGCCAACCTGGCCAGTGCGGCGAGTGGCAGCTTTCCGGTGGCGGGTGGCTTTTCGCGTAGTGCCGTCTATGCCCAGACCGGAGCACGCTCGCCCTTAGCGGGCATGGTTAGCGGCTTGTGCATGTTACTGGTCATACTCTTTTTCACGCCGGCCTTGAAATACCTGCCCGTGGCGGTGTTATCGGCTGCCGTCATGGTGGCGGCCTTGTCGCTGCTCGACTGGCGCACCCTGCTGCACTCGTGGCGCTATGACCGCGCCGATGCCAGCGCCTGGTTAATGACGGCAGGCACCGTATTGGTCTTGGGGCTTGAAGCTGGCATTGTGGTCGGCATCGTGTTTTCGCTGGGCGCGTTTTTGTGGCGCGCCAGTCAGCCCCATGTCGCCGTCGTCGGACGCGTACCCCACTCCACGGGTTTTCGCAATATCAAACGCCATGCCGTCGAAACCCGACCCGGTTTGCTCATGCTGCGTATTGATGAAAGCCTGTTTTTCGGCAACATTGAACAAGTGCGCGAGCTGGTGCATGAAGCCGTCAGGCAGCACGCCGCCCAGCGCGTGGTGTTATGGATGACCGCCGTGAATGCGATTGATGAAACCGCGCTCGAAGGCCTGAGCGACCTGGCGCAAGAACTACAGCAACAACACATCCGGCTCGAACTGGCCGAAGTCAAAGGGCCGGTACAAGACCGCTTGTCTCGGGTTCAGGGCTTAAGCGCAGTCAAAATCTGGTTCACTGCGCACGAGGCTTATGAAGGTGCGGCCATAGACGCCGCTCGCCCGTAGGTCTACTTGCCCCTCCATAGTGCCCCTAGCGCTATCGCCCAAAGCCTTGGCCGATGTCCTGGTCGATACGTGAATGTGGGAAAATTGGTTAGATTTGGCAACCCGATTCCACTACAGGCTACAGCCGAAAGCAACCAGATGACCGATACAGAAGTCGAAATCCTGACGCTCGAAGAGGTCGCTGCGTACCTCAAGGCTGGGAAGCGTACGGCCTATCGCCTTGCCCAAAAGGGTGGGATTCAGGCGTTTAAGGTAGACAGGGAGGATCGCCGTTGATATCGCAGCAGCTTTTGACGCGGCGCGCAGTAGGAGGCGCAGTCGAGTCGCTGGCAATTTCCTTTCCTGTTGTGCCTTTATTGGTTAATTGCTAAAACCTTAAATACTTTGGGTCGAGAATGTCTGCAACCAATTTCAAAACTGAAAACAACACATACCGTAAGCTTATTGGCAATGGGCTCACTTACAAAATTCCACGTTTCCAGCGCGACTACAGCTGGTCTGAAGACGAATGGGAGGACTTGTGGGCCGACATACTGGGGGTTCTGCAAGCAGGCGGCGAACCTGCACACTATATGGGATATTTGGTCTTGCAGTCACAAGACGACAAGTCCTTTGATGTCATTGACGGACAGCAGCGGCTCACAACATTGACATTAATCGTGTTGGCAGTTCTAAAAAACTTGCAGCGATTGATTCTGGAAAAAACACAGCCAGAACAGAACCAGCGGCGCATGGATCAAATTCGACAGACCTATATCGGCTATCTAGACCCTGTGACTCTGGTTTCCCGCACCAAACTCACACTCAACCGCAATAACGACAGCTACTTTCAAACGTATCTGGTGCCCCTGGGGCACTTGCCCCAGCGCGGGTTTCGGGCATCGGAACACGCACTGCGCAAGGCGTTTGAATGGTTTGAAAAGCGCGTGCGCGAGTATGCAAAACATAAGGCAGGTGATGAAGGTGTATCTTTAGCCAGCCTGGTCGAGACCATGAGCGACAAGCTCTTTTTCACTGTCATCAGCGTGACCGACGAACTCAACGCCTTTAAGGTGTTTGGAACCCTGAATGCGCGTGGCGTGCGCCTGTCGTCCACCGACCTGCTCAAGAATTACCTGTTTTCAGTACTACACAAAGAAACAGATCATGTCCACGAAATGCAAGTGCTAGAAGACCGTTGGGAAGCGATGGTTACGCGCTTGGGCAGCGAGAGTTTCCCCGACTTTTTGCGTGTGCATTGGATCAGCCGAAAAACCTTTGTACGCCAGGCGGAATTGTTCAAAACTATTAGCAGCAAAATCACTACGCGCGAGACGGTATTTGAATTACTAAGGGGCATGGAAGAGGACATGGACACCTACCTGGCTCTCACCAGCCCGGAAGCCTCGACTTGGACGCCTCACTTGCGAGCCCAAGCCCAGAAGCTGCGCATGTTCAGTGTTAGGCAGCCTTTTCCATTGATCGTGGCAGGCCGCCGCCACTTAAATGCAGCGGATTTCGCCACGTTACTCGAAGCCTGCGTCACGATTTCGTTTCGCTACAACGTCATTGGTAGCCAGCCCACCAATGAGCAAGAGCGCGTGTACTACGCGGCAGCGCAAAAACTCTCAAACGCTGAAATCAATACCGCTAGACAAGTCTTAGATGCCCTCAAATCGGTGTACCCTGCAGACGAGGCCTTCAAAAGCGCTTTTGCAGACAAAATCATTCGTACAACCAACTCACGTAACCTGCGTATCGTGCGTTACATCCTGTGTGCACTGGAGCGCCAGCTCAATCAAACCGAACATGACTTTGACAGTGACACCTTCAGCATTGAGCATGTGTTACCCCAAAACCCTGGCGTTGGCTGGTCTGCTTTCTCAGATGAAGAGGTGGAGGCCATGACCTACCGCATAGGCAATATGGCGCTTATGGCTAAGGGAGCCAACAAAGACATAGGCAATGCTGCTTTCGCCGTCAAGAAACCAGTCTTGGCCAATAGCGGGTTTGAGCTAACACGCAAAATGGCGGAGGACAACGCCGACTGGACGCCCGAGCGCATCGCTGCTCGGCAAAAATACCTAGCCCGCCTTGCCTCTACTGTGTGGCGCGTGGCTCAACTATCTGATTAAGAATATGGCAAACCCAAAACTCGAACTCACCTGGATTGGCAAGGAAAAGCGCCCTAAGCTGGAGCCGCGCATTTTGTTGGAAGAGCCGGACAAGAGTTATCACGCCCAGTTGCGGCGCGAGTTATTTGCCCGGCAAGATAGCATCGAAGCTCAACGCAACGCTCTGATCGATAAGTTGGAAGCTGCGTTGCAGCAAGCGGTGCAAGAACAAACGCTTTTTACTGTTGCATGGGAGTTGAAATGAAAGGCACATCAGTAACTGGCATCCAGCCTGAAATTTTCCGTTGGGCAAGATCGACGTGCGGGCTGTCAGTGGATGACGTCGCCAAAATGTTGAAACGTCCATCGACGGAAATCGAGGCATGGGAATCGGGCGAAAAAGCGCCGACCTATCCTCAGCTCGAAAAACTGGCCTACCAAATTTACAAACGGCCTTTGGCTGTGTTCTTCCTGCCCTATCCGCCGGAAGAGGCAATGCCGCAGCGTGAATTCAGGACCCTGCCGGATGCAGACTTGGAGACGTTGTCACGGGACACCTACTTGCATATCCGGCGTGCTCATGCCTACCAGAGCGCTCTCAAGGAGATTTTTGATAACAAGAATCCCGCGGATCGTTGTATTTGGCAATCATTGGTTACCTCTCCGTCAAACAGCGCGACAGAACAAGCCAACGCCATCCGTGCGTTTCTTGGGATCACCCTCGAAGACCAGATCGCATGGAAAAGCGACGAGATAGCACTCAAGAAATGGCGGCAAGCTATCGAAAACGCGGGCGTGTTCGTCTTCAAGGCGGCTTTCAAGCAACAAGATGTCTCCGGCTTCTGCTTGATGGATGAGAACTTGCCGGTTGTCTATTTGAACAACAGCACCAGTAAGACTCGACAGACGTTCAGTTTGTTGCACGAACTGGCGCATCTGCTGATCGGCGTAAACGGCCTGAGCAAGTTCGATACACGCTACATCGACCGCTTGCCACACGTGCAAAGGAAAATCGAGCGGTTCTGTAATGCGGTGGCCGCCGAGGTATTGATCCCCAGCGCCGACTTTTTGCAACAGGCGGCGCAGTTTCCCGCTGCAATTGAAAAAGCTTCCGAAGAGCTGTTTTCAGCTTTGGCAGCCCGGTATGGCGTCAGCCGGGAAGCTGTGTTGCGCAGATTTCTCGACCAAGGGCGTATTAGCCAAGGTTTTTACGAAGACAAGGCAAAGTACTGGGCCGCGCAGAAAACCAAGAGTAGTGGAGGTAGTTGGTATCTGAATCAAGGCGCTTATCTCAGCGACCGTTTTGCCAAGGAAGTGGTCAGCCGCCACTATCGGCATCAAATCACACTAGAGCAGGCTGCCGATTTTCTCGGCGTTAAGCCAAAGAGCTTTGCGGGACTTGAGGAGCGAATTCTGCAAGGAGCTGGGGCATGATTTATGTGTTCGATACCAGCTCCATTCGCTCGCTCCAGCATTTTTATCCCCGCGTTTTCAAAAGGATTTGGGATGGTTTGGATACACTTGTGCAGCAAGATCGACTGATTTCCACACGCGAAGTCTTTAATGAACTTGAGCGGCAAGCCATCAGTGCGGAGGTTTCAAAATGGGCCAAGGACAATAAGCGGATATTCACGCAACCGACAGCGGATGAACTCAAGTTCGTCTCGACGATTTTTCTGGTCAAGCATTTCCAGTCCCTTATCGGTGTCCAGCAACGCTTGAAAGGCACTCCGGTTGCTGACCCTTTTGTCATTGCCTGCGCCAAGATAAAACAAGGCACCGTCGTTACCGAAGAAGGCTGGTTGCGCCCGAGCGACAAACTTGTGCCAAAACCCAACGCGGCAAAGATTCCCAATGTCTGTGCGCATTTCAAGGTGCCCTGCGTCGATCTTGAGGAATTCATGCAACAACAGGAGTGGGCATTCTGATGGCTGGCAAACAAAAACTCGAACTCACATGGATCGGCAAGGAAAAGCGGCCGAAGCTGGAGCCGCGCATCCTGCTCGAAGACCCGGACAAGTCGTACCACGCCAAGCACCGCGTGACCGAGAACGACATCTTCGACAACCGTTTGATCTTCGGCGACAACTTGCTGGCGCTCAAGGCGCTGGAGCAGGAGTTTTCGGGCCGCGTGAAATGTGTTTTCATCGACCCACCGTACAACACGGGCAGTGCGTTCACGCATTACGACGATGGTTTGGAGCATTCCATCTGGCTGGGGCTGATGCGTGATCGGCTAGAAATCATTCGCCGGCTGTTGTCAGACGATGGTTCGTTGTGGATCACGATTGATGACAACGAAGCGCATTACCTCAAGGTGTTGTGTGATGAGGTTTTTGGGAGATGCAATTTCGTAAGGAATATTGTTTGGCAGAAAACTTATACGGTTACAAGTGATACAAAAGGGATAGCAAGTTCTCACGACCATATATTGGTCTACTCTAAGACAGCCAGTCCTATACGCAATCTCTTGGCCAGAACTGAAAAGCAAAACAGTCTTTATAAAAATGATGATGGCGATGGCCGAGGTCTCTGGCGTACTGATAATCTTTCTGTCAAGACTTACAGCGCAATTTACAACTACAAATTGGCAAATCCAGAAACTGGTGTGGAGTATGACCCACCTAAGGGACGGGTATGGTTCACTAGCAAAGAAAGAATGCAAAGACTTATTGAAGAAAAACGTGTTTTTTTTGGTAAGGATGGGAGAGGAGCACCCCAGTTAAAGCGTTATCTCAATGAAGTTCAAAAGGGTGTTGTTCCAAACTCATGGTGGACGTTTGAAGATGTGGGGCATAACGATGAATCGCGCAAAGAACAGAAAGCCTTGCACTCGAACGACCCGTTTTCGACACCAAAGCCAGAAAGGCTATTGAACAGAATTATTCATATTGCCACCAATCCCGGCGACCTAGTTCTCGACTCCTTCGCTGGCTCAGGCACCACAGGCGCGGTCGCCCACAAAATGGGCCGCCGCTGGATCATGGTGGAATTGGGAGAGCACTGCCACACGCACATCATCCCCCGCCTGAGGAAAGTAATCGACGGTGAAGACAAGGGAGGCGTCACAGAAAGCGTGAATTGGCAAGGTGGTGGCGGCTTCCGCTATTACAGTCTTGCGCCGTCGCTAATCATCAACGACCGCTGGGGCAACCCGGTCATCAACCCGGAGTACAACGCCGCGCAGCTAGCGGAGGCGCTGGCCAAGCTGGAAGGTTTCACCTATGCCCCGTCCGAGGTGCAGTGGTGGCGGCACGGGCATTCCAGCGAGCGGGATTTCATCTACGTCACCACCCAAAACTTGTCGGCAGATCAACTGCAAGCGCTGTCAGACGAAGTGGGCAGCGAGCAGAGCCTGCTGGTTTGCTGCGCGGCATTCCATGGCGTGACGGCGGCCAAGGCTTCTGAGCGCTGGCCCAACCTGACGCTGAAGAAAATCCCGAAGATGGTGTTGAGCCGTTGTGAGTGGGGGCATGACGATTACAGCCTGAATGTTGCAAACCTGCCTATGGCCAAGCCTGATCCGGTGGCGCCTGTGGCAGGTAAGGGCAAACGGACGCGGGCAGGGGTGGATCGGCTTACGCTGGATTTGTTTGGCGATGGCGAAAAAGGCGAAGGCGTATGAACAAAAATATTGCCTTGATTCCCGCCGATTACGCCGACTGGCTGGCCGACATCAAGACCCGCGTGACGGCAGCCCGTCAGCGTGCAGCGCTGGCTGCAAATGCGGAATTGATTCGCCTCTACTGGCAGATTGGCCGGGACATTCTGGAGCGGCAAACCCGACAGGGTTGGGGCAGCAAGGTCATTGAGCGGCTGGCGCGTGACCTGCGCGAAGCCTTCCCAGAGATGAAGGGGTTTTCCAGCAGCAATGTGAAATACATGCGCTATTTTGCCGAGCACTGCCCCGAGATGCAATTTGGTCAGCAGCCTGCTGACCAATTGCCCTGGTTCCACCTCGTCACCCTTCTGACCAAGGCTCAACCTGCCGACCGCGAATGGTATGCCCGCAAGACCATCGCGGAAGGTTGGTCGCGCACGACGCTGGAACTTCAGATCCGCAATCGCTTACTGGAACGCCAAGGGCAGGCCGTCACCAACTTTGATGCCCGTCTGCCTGCACCGCATTCGGGCCTGGCGCACGAAACATTGAAAGACCCGTATTTGTTCGACTTTCTTGGTCTGGGCGATGACGCCCACGAGCGCGAGATCGAGAGCGCCCTGGTACGGCATATCACCAAGTTCCTGCTGGAATTGGGCAGCGGCTTTGCCTTCGTGGGGCGTCAATTTCGGCTGGAGGTCGAGGGGGATGAGTTTTTCATCGATTTGCTTTTTTACCATACGCGCCTGAAGTGTTATGTGGTGGTAGAGCTCAAAGCCACGGCCTTCAAGCCCGAGCATGCCGGGCAATTGAATTTTTACCTGACCGCCGTTGACAGGCAGGTTAAAGCACCCGACGACAAGCCCACCATCGGCCTGCTGCTGTGCAAGACGAAGAAGGGGACGGTTGCGGAATATGCACTGGCAGGCATTGACAAGCCAATTGGCGTAGCCGAATACGAACTCGTGCGTGCTCTACCTGAAACGCTGATCACCAGTTTGCCGACGGTGGAGGAATTGGAAAGCGAGCTGGAGGCGATTGACGACAGCGAGTCCAACGCGGCAACTGGTAAACGCGACTTACAAGTTGGCGGGGAAGAAAAAGGGGAACAAGCATGAGCGCTCGCGTGCAAAACCACATCACTGGCCGGCTGTCTTTGCGCCCACCGCAGTCAGAGTCCCTTGCCAAGCTGGTACGCGCCATCGAGGCCGCGCCGGAGCTGCTCGGTCATGATCGGGATGTGGTGGCGATTCTCTCGACCCTGAAGGCCGAGTTCTCAACCTTAGAGGACTTCGAGCGGGAGTTTCCGTCGTTGTGCTTCGCGCTCGCCACCGGCGTGGGCAAGACGCGGCTGATGGGCGCATTTATTGCCTACCTCCATTTAGCGCACGGCATCAACAACTTCTTCGTGCTGGCTCCGAACCTGACGATCTATAACAAGCTGATCGCGGATTTCACCCCCAATACCGCAAAGTATGTGTTCAAGGGCATTGGTGAGCTGGCAATCAGCCCTCCTCGGATAATCACGGGCGACAACTATGACCAGCAAAACATTCTGGGAGGAGAATTGTTCGGCGAGATTCGAATCAACATCTTCAACATCTCTAAGATCAACTCCGAGGTGCGTGGCGGCAAGGAGCCACGCATCAAGCGAATGAAGGAAGTGCTTGGGGATAGCTACTTCAACCATCTGGCCAACCTGCCAGATCTCGTGCTGCTGATGGATGAGTCGCACCGCTATCGCGCCAGCGCTGGGGTTCGCTCCATCAATGAACTGAAGCCGCTGTTCGGCCTGGAAGTAACGGCAACACCGTTCGTGGAATCCACGCGCGGCCCCGTGCCATTTAAGAACGTGGTGATGGACTACCCACTGGCGCGGGCAATGGAAGACGGCTTCGTCAAAGAGCCTGCAGCGGTGACCCAGCGTAACTTCGACGCAAAGGTGCACACGCCCGAGGAGGCCGAAAAGACCAAGCTGGAAGACGGTGTGCGTCTGCACGAAATCACCAAGGTGGAGCTGCTGACCTACGCCCGCGAGAACGGCGTGAAGGTGGTGAAGCCGTTCATGCTCGTGATTGCGCGTGATACCACTCACGCTGCGCAACTTTTGGCGCTTCTTGAGTCAGTTGCCTTCTACGAAGGGCGCTATCAAGGCAAGGTGATTCAGGTCGACTCCAGCCGTACGGGCGCGGAGGAGGAAGAGATGATCACACGCCTCCTCGCGGTAGAGAGCGTCGACGAGCCGACCGAGATCGTCATTCACGTCAACATGCTCAAAGAGGGCTGGGACGTCACCAACCTCTACACCATCGTGCCGTTGCGTGCGGCCAATGCGCGCACACTGATTGAGCAGTCCATAGGGCGCGGGCTGCGGCTGCCCTATGGCAAACGGACAGGCGTGGCAGCGGTTGATCGTCTCAACATCATCGCGCACGACAAGTTTCAGGAAATTATTGATGAGGCCAACCGGGGCGATTCACCGATCAGACTGAAACAGGTGATCCTCGAAGCACCGAGTGCCGATGACAAGAAAGTGAGCGTTCAGGTCGGCTCGGGTGCGATGACGCGCCTGGGGCTTGCCGATGCGCCCTCTATCGCCAGCGCACCGACAAACGCAGGCACGGCCATGGCCAGTCCAGCCCCCGCGCCAGTATTCGCTACGGAGCGCGAGCGCCAAGCTGCTCGCGTGGTGATGGATGTCATCGGCGAGTACGAGGTCAAGCGTGACCTCGTTCCGACCAGCGGCGCACTGCTCAACGCGGACGTGCAGGCTGCAATCCTGGCCGAGGTGACCGAGCGCCTGAAGCCTGCTCAGGACGAGTTGCTGGCGGGAGTCGACCACGGGATGCCTGCACTTGACCTCTCGGCCGTGGTGGCCAAGACCACTGAGATCGTCGTCCAGCAAACCATCGACATTCCCCGCATTGCGGTGGTGCCAACCGGCGAGGTCACCACGGGCTTCCACCCGTTCAAGCTCGACGTCGCTCAGTTGCATCTTCAGCCCGGCGAGCGCGAGATCATCATTCACAACCTGCACACCAACGAGCAGGACACGCTGGCGTCGGAAGTCGGCCTAAATGAGCAGCGGCTGGAGGACTACATCGTCCACGCACTGGTGGACTTTGACGACATCGACTACTTCAAGCACGCAGATCTGCTCTATGACCTCTCCGGGCAGATGGTGCAGCACCTACAGGGCTACCTATCCGAAGCGGAAGCCAGAGGTGTGCTGGATAGAGATCGCCGCCTGATCGCTCGTGAAATTCACGCGCAGATGATGGCGCACTTCTGGGAGGAAGCAACCGAGTACGAGGTGCAGGTCAGCCGTGGCTTCACGGAGCTAAAAGCCTGCAACTACACGGCCACTGCAGGACAGACGGCACACCACTTCCGGGAAACCGTGACTGAGCTGAGCCGAATTAAGCAGATGCTGTTCGGTGGCTTCGCGCGCTGCCTCTACCCGCTGCAGAAGTTCGACTCCGACACGGAACGTCGCTTCGCTGTCATCCTGGAGCGCGACGCGTCGAAGTGGTTCAAGCCTGCCAAGGGCCAGTTCCAGATTTACTACAAGCTGGGCACTGAGCAGCCGGAGTACATCCCTGACTTCGTGGCGGAAACGGATTCGACTATCTTCATGGTGGAAACCAAGGCCAGAGCCGACATCAACACTCAGGAAGTTCAGGCCAAGGCTGCTGCCGCTGCGCGGTGGTGCAAGCACGCTTCGGATCACGCGGCAACAGTCGGCACCAAGCCGTGGCGGTACTTGCTGGTGCCGCACGACGAGATCGCCGAATCAAAGCGGCTCACCGACTTTTTGCGCTTCGAAGTGAAGATCTGAGTGAGGTATCTATGAAGCCTGGACTCAGTACGTTGCGACACCGCCTCTATAATTCCGCAGAGTACCACTTGCTCCGCTCTTTCATCTCATACCCGTTTCGTTCTCTACTGTCAGCAAGACTTGTACCTTAAACGGTGGGCTACCTCATGCCTGGTCGCAAGCACTTCAGCGCCCTACCAATCGCGAAGATGGCGCAACGGTGCCAGGGTCTTAACAATTCACCTTCATTTCCTTTTCCAAGCCCTTAATTTCGTTAAATAATTTATATTAATGCTGTATGAAAAAACAGCGCTAAGTCCTTGTTCTGATTGAAAAAATCACTTTTTTTGACTTGCAATTGCTGACGTCATTCTTTAAAGTGGTGAAAAGTGTATAAAAGTGGTTTTTAGTGGCATTAAATTTCATCAGGACGCCTATTTTGTATCAGGGAAGCGCTGCATTAACGCTAGACGCCAAGGGGCGGTTGGGAATTCCCACCCGGCACCGCGACGCGCTATTGCCGCAGTGCGAGGGGCGATTAACCCTGACACGTCACCCCGATGGTTGCCTGTTGCTGTATCCACGCCCGGTATGGCTGGCTAAACGCGAGGAAATTTCGTCTTTTCCCGCATCGGCGCGCGCATTTCAGCGTTTGTTACTCGGTAATGCGCAAGATGTCGAGCTCGACAGCCAGGGGCGTATTCTGATCAGCCCCGAATTACGTAGCGCGACAGCACTGGTCAAGGATGTCATGTTGCTGGGCATGGGGGCGCATTTCGAGATTTGGGATGCGGCGCGCTTGCAAACGCATGAAGCTGAAGCCCTGGCGGGAGGATTACCGGATTCCATTGGAGGTTTTTCTTTCTGATGGAAGCCTTGCAGCACACGACCGTGCTGCTCGACGAAGCAGTTGACGCACTACGGGTGCAGCCCGAGGGTATTTATGTCGATGCGACGTTCGGGCGCGGTGGCCATGCGCGTGCCATTGCGGCGCGGCTGAGTGTGGCCGGGCGCTTGTGGGTGTTTGATAAAGACCCCGAAGCCATTGCGGTAGCGCAGGAATTTGCTGCGACCCGGCCAGTGGGGCAGGTGCGGGTGGTGCATGACAGTTTTGCCCATTTGGGCCAGTCCCTGGGTGAGCAGTGTGTCGATGGGGTGTTGCTGGATTTGGGGGTGAGTTCGCCGCAGCTGGACGCGGCAGAGCGTGGATTCAGTTTTCGGCACGACGGCCCGCTGGATATGCGCATGGACAACACGCGCGGTAGTTCGGCGGCAGAGTGGGTCAATACGGCCAGTGTTCAGGAACTGGCAAAGGTGATACGCGATTATGGGGAAGAACGGTTTGCTGTTCCGGTTGCAAAGGCGATTGTGGCTCGCCGGGCAGTCGCGCCATTTGAACGGACCCGGGATCTTGCCCAGGTCGTGGCTGGCGCGGTCAAGACGCGGGAGCCTGGCCAGGACCCGGCCACCCGTACTTTTCAAGCTCTACGGATTCACGTCAATCAAGAGCTTGAGGAATTGGCGCTAGTGCTGGACCAGTCGCTC
>DHLX01000037.1:76027-76431 GCA_002405475.1 Burkholderiales bacterium UBA4657
CACGTCAATCAAGAGCTTGAGGAACTTCCGTTGACTCTGGAGCAGGCCATGCAGCACTTGAACCCCGGTGGCCGACTTGCAGTGATTTCGTTTCATTCGCTCGAAGACCGGATCGTGAAGCAGTTTATGCAAGCGCACTCGAAGTTGCCGCAGGCTTTGTCGCGTCTGCCGCTGCGCGAGAGCGAATTGCCAGCGCTCGATCTGGCTGAGGTATCACGTATATTGCCTGGTGCTGATGAAATAGCGCGTAACCCGCGCGCCCGCTCTGCGGTATTGCGTTGTGCCACGCGTACCCGAGGCCGTGCATGATGACACCGCGTAGCGTTCTGACTGCGGTTTTAATTGCGTTACTGGTACTTAGTGCCATGTCGCTGGTGACCGCGCAGCATCGCGCCCGCAGGGCA
>DHLX01000037.1:76593-76716 GCA_002405475.1 Burkholderiales bacterium UBA4657
TTATTGAAATCGAGCGTCAGAAAGCCGAGACACGACAGATTGAGCAGCAATGGTCGCAGTTGCAACTCGATCAGACCGCAGCGGCCAAGAATTCCCATATAGAGAAAGTGGCGCGCACGCAGT
>DHLX01000015.1 GCA_002405475.1 Burkholderiales bacterium UBA4657
TAAACCTCTCCTGCGGCCGGCCTGGCCCCGCTAGCGTCCTGGACGTTGCGCCCTCGGCGCAACGGGCCGAAGGCCGAGGCTGCGAACTGCGTAGCGTTGTGAGCTGGCTAGCAATCCCTCCGTCTCCGCCAATAAAACAGCCCACGCGAGTGGGTTTTTTTATTGGGCGGGAAGGGAGGGTGAGAAACCTCGTCAGGGTTCGGTCAGGACGCGCGAGCGTCCTGGACGTTGCGCCCTCGGCGCAACGGGCCGAAGGCCGAGGCTGCGAACAGCGTAGCGTTGTGAGCAGGCGAGCAATCCCTCCATCTCCGCCAATAAAACAGCCCACGCGAGTGGGCTTTTTTATTGGGCGGCAGCATAACCACTGCATGGGAGCATAATCCCCCATGCGGTTATGATCACACCGACGATCAGAAACGATAGCCGATTGAAATCTCAGCGCTCAAGCCGCTGTAATCGACCTTGAGTTTGCCCAAACTTGATGGCGTGCCCTCTAAACTCGCTTTGCCCGCATCAAACCATTTGAGACCAGCACCGGCGAACCAGCCGCTGGAATAATACCAATTCACCCCGGTCATCAGCTGATAGGCGACTCGGTTTCCGGAAAATTCACGTTTGGTGCCACCGATTTTCAGGTCGCTGTCAATTTCCTGGGCTAGACCTAAACCCGCACCAACATAAGGCCGAAAGTGGGCGAAAGACGTTTTCCAGCCCTGAAAATCGTATAGCCCATTAAACATGATTGCCAGTGAGGCCAGGTCAGCATCACTCTGGCTGGCGTCCAGGCCTGCCACCGTCGTTGAATCAATACTGCTGCTGCGGTAGGTGATTTCACCCTCAACCCTCCAGGATGAGTTGATCCGATAACCTAGAGTGCCGCCAAATTGTGTACCACCGCCTAATTTCAGATCCCCGGATCTGGACGGTGCGCTGGGAGGTTCCAGCGATGCAGACGCATCGCGTAGACCCAACCAGCCACCATTAAGTGTGAGGTACCACTGACGATCGTCACCCTTGGCTTGAGCCCAGGCGGACGGTACCGTAACCAGAAAACCAGCGGATAGCAGCAAAACACGGCTGATTTTGCATAGGGTAATATTGGAAAGACTCATTTTTAAAGCTCCTCTCGGGGGTGGTTAATTTGCTGGCAAGTATGAGTCGGAAATCTTTAGAGCGTTTTTAATTTGACGTGTTTTTTTCATGAACGGCAATATTTCTACATCAACGGCACCCCATCTGAAACCAGTATCAGTACCGGTTTACATAGCCGGCATAGGTATGGGAATCGTAATTCTGCTGACTTTGTTTGAGCCACTCATCAGTGGTGGGCTAAATCTGCCGTTACGTTTTCTGTTTTTTTTCTTGCACATCGCCCCGGCTCTGCCATTTGCCTGGGTATTCACTGGCTGGTTACATAATCTGCCGCTAACCCGTCGGCTACCGAGCTGGTGGCTATTGGCAATCGCAGGCTGGGTCACCGGTATTGTTCTTGCGCCCTGGTCGGTATTTCTGGAACTCCTATTCGGCGTCAGTGATGATCTGACGGTCACATCTCCTTTTGAGACTGGTTTTTTTTGGTCTGAATTGTTACTAGAACTATGGATAGTCCCGCTCAAGACAACTACCATTTGGGTACTGATCAATCTGGCAATCATTTGGCGGCTTCATGTAAAAACCGAAGCAATACCGGCACTGGAAAAGCCGTCAACAACATTGGATGGAGACAATACCCCGGCCGACACTTTTTTTTCACGCATTCCGGCCCGGTTCGGGCGTGATGTGATCTATATGGAGGCTCAGGAGCATTATTTGCGGGTAGTTCTGGTGGGCGGGGAGGAGCTTTTACTGTATGGCCTTGCCAATGCAGTTCGTGAATTGGCAGCCCATGGCTTTGACGGAATGCAGGTTCACCGATCGTACTGGATCAACTGGGCGCACGTACGGCGCCTGATGGTAAATAGCAATGGAGGATTTTGCGAACTGGAAAGCGGCTTGCGTATTCCGGTGAGCCGTCGTCGTGCCGCCGCAGTACAGGCAGCTTTTGACGATTACCAGAGCCAGCGCCGGGCGGCATAGGCGGCTGTCTACGCTGAAATCCCGCGTGGTATGGATCTTTTGAGACAGTCGCCCAGACCGGGATGGAGTACGGCTGATCTGATATAATTGCGATCTTTGCGGCTGTAGCTCAGTTGGATAGAGTACCTGGCTACGAACCAGGGGGTCGTGGGTTCGAATCCTGCCAGCCGCGCCAAATTTTGAGGCTTGTGTCATTGACGCAGGCCTTTTTTGTTGTTCTGCCGGGTGGGCCATGCTCCCTTTAGAGATCAGCGCGGTTTTTTTTGTTACTTCGCTACTGCTGGCGCTGTCACCCGGCCCGGACAACACTTTTGTACTGTTGCAATCGGCCTTGCTGGGGCGTTCTGCTGGTTTAAAGATAGTGGCCGGGCTATGTACTGGTTTGATCTTTCATACTTTGGCGGTTGCGCTAGGTCTTGCGGCGCTGTTGGCAACCCTGCCCTGGGCTTACAGGGCATTGACAGTTGCTGGTGCGCTTTACCTGCTATATCTGGCTTGGCAGGCATGGCATGTACCGACCATCGAACCTGAGGCATCGGCTCAGGCATTAAGCAGCCGACAGCTTTATCGGCGTGGTGTGGTCATGAATCTCAGTAACCCCAAGGTATCCCTGTTTTTCCTGGCTTTTTTACCGCAATTTACCCGCCCCGAGTTGGGTGCGGTGGCCTGGCAGGTACTTGCCCTGGGACTGTTGTTCATGCTGGCAACCGCTGTCGTGTTTGGTGCACTGGCCTGGTTTGCCGCAAGGCTGGGCAGTGGTTTGCGCCGCTCTCCCCATGGTCTGGTTTGGCTGAATCGTATTTCTGCTGCTGTTTTTGTCATACTCGCAGCGCGTTTGCTGCTGCTGCCCTAAAATAGCGACTTTATTGACCGAACGGTTTTCATCATGACTTATTGCGTTGCCATGCGCACGGTACACGGCCTGGTTTTTTTATCTGACTCGCGCACCAATGCCGGGGTTGACCAGATTTCAACCTTCCGCAAGATGACGGTATTTGAAAGACCACAAGATCGGGTATTGGTATTAATGACGGCGGGCAATCTGGCCATCAGCCAGGCAGTTCGGCAACAATTATCGCAGCACGCCAGCGCCAGCGGGCAGACGCTCTGGACGGCCTCGAATATGTATGAAGCGGTGGCTTGTGTCGGCGATGCCGTGCGTGCGGTGTATGCGCGTGATGCCGAGTCCTTGAAAAAATTCGGCCATGATTTCAATGTTTCGTTAATATTCGGCGGCCAGATTCAGGGCTCAGAACCGACCTTGTTCATGGTCTATGCAGCAGGTAACTATATTGAGGCCACGCCGGAAAATCCTTATTTTCAGATTGGCGAGGCCAAGTACGGCAAGCCCATCATTGACCGGGTGCTGACGACGGCCACGCCACTGGACGAGGCTGCTAAATGTGCCCTGATTTCCATGGACTCGACTTTAAGGTCGAATATTTCGGTCGGTCTGCCTCTGGATTTACTGGTTTATGAGCGCGACCGTCTGCAAGTGACACGCTTTGCCCATATTGACCAGCACAACCAGTATTTTGAAATGATTCATGGCACCTGGGGCGGACGACTGAAACAGGTTTTTGCCGAAATACCTGACCCGGCCTGGGGCCAGACTCCGGCCTTTGAAACCGCCGGACAGGTATCGGCAGCGGGTAAGGTGGTCTTGCCGCCCAAGGTGTTACCACCGACGCTGCAAGACTCGCTGCCAGCGCTGCAAGTTCAGACCCTGGCGCAAGGACCGTCCTCATCCACTCCCGGTCAGTAGGCCTATTGCGCGACCCAGCCACCATCCATGTTGTAGGCCACACCGCGTATTTGTTGTGCCGCGTCGGAGCACAAAAACAGCGCCAGCGCACCCAGTTGTTCCGGGGTAACAAATTCCAGCGAGGGTTGTTTTTCGCCCAGCAGGTCGATCTTGGCCTGTTCCTGACTTTTACCTTCTTTGGCAGCACGATCATCAATCTGCTTTTGCACCAACGGGGTCAGAACCCAGCCGGGGCAGATGGCGTTGCAGGTAATGGGGCTGCGTGCCGTTTCGAGCGCGACAGCCTTGGTCAGACCAACTACGCCATGTTTGGCAGCGACATAGGCTGACTTGTTGGCGCTGGCCACCAGGCCATGTGCTGAGGCGATATTGATAATGCGTCCCCATTGTTTTGCTTTCATCAGGGGCAGGGCATGTTTGATGGTATGGAAATTGGACGAAAGATTGATGGCGATAATGGCGTTCCATTTATCATCAGGAAACTCATCCACGGCCGCTACATATTGAATGCCGGCATTATTGACTAGTATATCGACGCTTCCCAGGGTGCTGGCAGTACTCTGAACCATATCAGCAATTTGGGCTGGTTGACTCATATCGGCGCCGTGGTAATGCACCGCCACCTTGAATTCCTGAGACAATTGCTGACGTAATTGACCAATGACTGTGGCATCGCCGAAGCCGTTCAGGGCGATGTCAGCCCCCGATGCGGCCAGTGCTCGGGCGATACCGAGACCGATGCCGGAAGTAGAACCGGTAACGAGTGCTACTTTTCCTTTGAGATTGAGTGCGCTTGCAGTCATGATGTAGGCTCCAGAAACCATTTCAAGGCTTTATTGTAAACAGACATGATGACAGAACCCCGATTCGACCAAGTTCAATGCCTCAGCCCGGCGGGACTACATAACGTGGCTTATACCGAATGGGGTGAGTCTGATAATCCCAAGGTACTCATGTGCGTACATGGCCTGACGCGATCGGGCCGTGACTTTGATACGCTGGCACGCGCCTTGTGCTGCGATTACCGTGTGATATGTCCCGACGTGGTGGGGCGTGGTCGCAGTAGCTGGCTACGCGATCCCCAGCATTACGCGATACCGCAATATGTCGCTGACATGGTAACGCTGGTGGCGCGACTCAAGCCGCACACCCTGCACTGGCTCGGTACCAGCATGGGAGGCCTGATCGGCATGGCCTATGCCGCGCTGCCCGATACGCCGATCAGTAAACTGGTTCTGAATGATGTGGGCCCGGTATTGTCGGCATCAGCGCTGGCGCGTATAGGCGAATATGTCGGCACCGAACCTAGCTTTGACAGTTTTGAGGCCGGGGTCAAGGTAGTGCGCACCATTTCAGCCACCTTTGGCCGTTTTAGCGATAGCGAATGGCGCGATATCGCTTCACACGTCCTGATAGAACAGGACGGACGCTGGAAGTTTCATTACGACCCGGGCATTGCAGTCGGGTTCAAGCAGTCGGCCAGTCAGGGCGACATATTGCTCTGGCCTATGTATGATGCGGTACGATGCCCAACGTTGGCGATTCGCGGCGTTGAATCGGATTTGTTGTTGCCCGATACCCATGCTGAAATGGGGCGGCGCGGCCCGAAAGCGGAACTGGTGGAATTTCCCGAATGTGGTCATGCCCCGATGCTGATGCACGAAGAACAGATACAAGGTGTGAAAAATTTTTTATTGAAAGAACAGGAATGGCGCAGTTAACACGATTCCATGTCGGTCCTCGACTGTCCGAAATGGCAATACATCAGCAAGTGGCCTATCTTGCCGGGCAAGTACCAGAAAATCTGAATGGCGATATCATGTCGCAAACTAGGGAAGTACTGGCGTGCATAGACCGCTTGCTGGCCGAGGCCGGCACCGACAAAACCCGCTTATTGCAAGTACAGATTTTCTTGCGCGATATGGCCGATTTTCAGGCCATGAACGAAGTATGGGATGCGTGGGTGGCTACCGGACACACCCCACCACGTGCCACGGTAGAGGCACGCATGGCCAACCCCGATTGCCTGATAGAAATAGTCTGCACCGCGGCCCTGGCCTGAACACTCATGGTTTCCGTCAAGCAACCCGCCCAGGCACCCCTGGAAACGCCTGCGGCGAATGACCCGCAGGCAGAGGCGCAATTTGCCCGGAAAATGGCCAAAGCGGTGGCCATGGCACGTGCCGCCTATGGTCAGCGTGTTGCGCCCAGCGGCGAGCCGGTGATTGAGCATGCCCAGGCCCTGGCCGACATTCTGGCTTATCTGGGCACCGATGCCGACACCCAGCTGGCTGCCGTGCTCTATGGCACGGTGGACGCCGAGCGTGCCGAGGTACCCCTGAGCCTGGATCAGATTCGTACCGAATTTGGCGCTGATGTCGCCAGTATTGTTCAGGGCAGTATTCAACTCATGCAGGTCACAGAGCTGGTCAAGGCACAAGACAAGACTCATGAGGGGTCTCAAGATGGAAAACTGGCCAGACAACAGGTTGAAGCCCTGCGAAAAATGTTGCTGGCCATGGTGGGTGATTTGCGCGTAGTGCTGGTACGCATGGTGTCGCGATTGCGCACCCTGCGTTTTTTTGCAGAACACAAAGATCAGCTCGATGGCGATCTGGCACGTCAATACGCGCAAGAAACGTTTGAACTGTATGCGCCCTTGGCCAACCGCCTGGGTATTTGGCAACTGAAATGGGAACTGGAAGACCTGGCGTTCCGGTTTTTGCAGCCCGAGACCTACAAACGCATTGCCAAAATGCTGGAAGAAAAACGTCTTGAACGTCAGGCCTTCATTAGTGAAGCGATTGAACGCCTCAAGCATGAACTTCGGCAGGCTGGCATTCAGCATGCCGAAGTTTATGGCCGGCCCAAGCACATTTACAGTATCTGGAACAAAATGCGTGGCAAGGGGGTGGACTTTGCCGGCCTCTATGACGTGCGTGCCTTTCGCGTGATTGTCGATGATGTCAAGCAATGCTATACCGTGCTCGGCATTATTCATCATTTGTGGCAGCCGATTCCGAAAGAATTCGACGACTACATTTCCCGCCCCAAGTCCAATGGCTATCAATCGTTGCATACGGTAGTGGTAGCCGATGATGGCAAACCGTTTGAAGTGCAGATACGCACACGCGAAATGCATCAGTTTGCCGAGTATGGGGTAGCAGCGCACTGGCGCTACAAGGAATCGGGAAACAAAAGCCTATCGGCGCATCACCCTTATGATGAAAAAATTGCCTGGATACGACAATTATTTGCCTGGAAAAACGAAGTCGATCAGGCCGTCAATGATAAAAAGCTGGAACAGTTCGATGCGGCCGAGTGGACGGAAAAGCTCAAGTCGGGTTCAATCGACGATCGTATCTATGTCATGACGCCGCAGGCGCGAGTGATCGACCTGCCAACGGGAGCAACGCCCGTCGATTTTGCCTATCATCTGCATAGTGACCTGGGGCATCGCTGTCGAGGTGCCAAGGTCAATGCCCAGATGGTGCCGCTCAATACCCCCTTGAAAACCGGACAAACCGTCGAGATTATTGCCAGCAAAGCAGCCACGGCCGGACCATCGCGTGACTGGCTCAATCCGCAGCTAGGCTATTTGGCCAGCACACGGGCGCGCACCAAAGTACGTGCCTGGTTTAATGCCATAGAACACGAAGAGGCCATGCACACCGGGCGCCTCAAGGTCGAGCGCGAATTGCAACGCCTGGGTAAAACCTCGACCAATCTGGAAGAAATGGCTCATCAACTCGGGTATGCCAAGGCTGAGGATTTATTCATCGCCGTGACCCGTGACGAGTTCAACTTCCGTCAGATTGAGGCCCTATTTAATGACATACCGCTTGAGTTACCCGAACCAGTACTGCAACGCAAGCCCAAGGCCGGCGATAGTCAATCGGGCGTGATGGTGGTCGGTGTCAGCAATTTAATGACGCAACTGGCGCGCTGCTGCAAACCGGCACCACCCGACGCCATTTCCGGTTTTGTCACGCGTGGCAAAGGCATCTCCATACACCGCGCCGACTGCAAAAGTTTTTTGACCCTCGCTGAAAAACACCCTGAACGCGTTATTGACACCAGCTGGGGACACGCCAGCGGTGACGCTGTTTATGCGGTTGATGTCCTGATACAGGCACAAGACCGTCATGCCCTGCTACGTGACATATCCGATGTCTTCGCGCGCGAGAAAATCAATGTTGTAGGAGTGAAAACACAATCCTCCAAGGGCGAGGCGCGCATGCAATTTACGGCTGAGGTAAAGGATGCCGGTACCCTGGCCAAGGCGCTGCAGTCGATACGTGAAGTGACAGGGGTACTGGATGCCAGAAGGCGATAATCTGCTATCATTTCAACTTCGGGCGCTTAGCTCAGTTGGTTAGAGTACTACCTTGACATGGTAGGGGTCACTGGTTCGAATCCAGTAGCGCCCACCAGATTCTGCTGGTTGGACACGTTGTACAAGTTATTAAGAGCGAGAAAGGCACCTTGGTTATGACACCGCGAACTCCTCAAAAGGTCATCCTCCTTTAGGTCGTGTGCTCATCTTACTCATTCAAAAAGCGCGGCCTGTCCGCGCTTTTTTGTTTTTACGAAAACGAGGTTCATCATGATTTCCATTACACTGCCCGACGGTTCGCAACGACAATTTGAACAGGCCACCACCGTGGCGCAGGTCGCCGCCGCCATCGGCGCGGGTCTAGCCAAAGCGGCACTGGCAGGCAAAGTCAATGGCAAGCTGGTTGATACTTCCTATCTGATCGAACAAGACGCTACCCTGGCCATCGTGACCGATAAAGATGCCGATGGTCTGGAGATTATTCGTCACTCCACGGCCCACCTGCTGGCTTACGCCGTCAAGGAATTATTTCCCGACGCGCAGGTGACCATAGGGCCGGTTATAGATAATGGTTTTTATTACGATTTTTCCTACAAACGGCCGTTCACGCCCGAAGACCTGACGGCGATAGAAAACAAGATGGCCGAGCTGGCGAAAAAAGACGAAACAGTTGTGCGCCAGGTCTTGCCGCGTGATGAAGCCGTGGCTTATTTCAAACAAATGGGCGAGCACTATAAGGCCGAAATTATTGCCAGCATTCCGCAGGGCGAAGATGTGTCGTTGTATCGTGAAGGCAATTTCACCGACTTATGCCGTGGTCCGCACGTGCCCAGTACCGGCAAGCTCAAGGTGTTCAAACTCATGAAGCTGGCCGGCGCTTATTGGCGTGGTGACAGTAAAAACGAAATGCTGCAACGTATCTATGGCACGGCCTGGGCGAAAAAAGAAGAGCAGGAAGCCTATTTGCATATGCTGGAAGAGGCCGAAAAGCGCGACCACCGCAAATTGGGACCCCAGCTGGATTTGTTTCACTTTGAGGATTTCGCCCCAGGGGCAGTGTTTTGGCACTCCAAGGGGTGGTGGCTGTTTCAAGCCTTGATTGGGTATATGCGGCAACGGCAGTCGCAAGCTGGCTATATAGAAGTCAATACTCCCGATGTCATGGACAGGTCTCTATGGGAAGTTTCTGGCCATTGGCAAAACTATCGACAAAACATGTTCACAACCCAAACAGAGGATGAGCGTGTGTTTGCGCTCAAGCCCATGAATTGTCCTGGTTCGGTCAGTTTGTTCAAATACGGTGTAAAAAGTTATCGTGACCTGCCGATCCGAATGGCGGAATTTGGCAAAGTACACCGATACGAACCTTCTGGTGCCTTGCATGGTTTATTGAGGGTACGTCATTTCACCCAGGATGATGCTCATATTTATTGCACCGAAGATCAAATGGAGCAGGAATGCCGCAAGGTGGTTTCCTTGATAATGGACATCTACCGTGATTTTGGTTTCGACAATGTACGCATCAAATTGTCGACTCGCCCCGAGAATCGGATCGGATCTGATGAAACCTGGGATAAGCTGGAAAAAGCACTGGCCCAGGCTTTGGATCATATGCAAATGCCATACGCCCTATTTCCAGGAGAAGGGGCTTTTTACGGCCCGAAGCTCGAATTTGTATTGCGTGATGCGATTGGTCGTGACTGGCAGTGCGGTACTTTGCAAGTTGATATGAATTTGCCCGAACGTTTCGATGCAAGTTATGTGGCGGCTGATAATTCACGCCAGCGTCCGGTGATGTTACACCGGGCTTTATTCGGGTCACTGGAAAGATTTACAGGTATATTAATCGAGCACTTCGCTGGTGCGTTACCGGTTTGGCTGGCTCCGGTACAGGTTTGCATCATGAATATTTCCGAGAGTCAGGCCGATTATGGACAAAATGTAGCCCAAACCCTGCAAAAACAAGGCTTTAGGGTAGAATCCGATTTGCGCGGCGAGAAAATCACCTATAAAATTCGCGATCGCTCATTGCAGAAGATTCCTTATTTAATCGTCGTAGGCGACAAGGAAAAGGAATCGGGCATGGTGGCCGTGCGCGCTCGAGGTGGTAAAGATCTGGGTGTGATGTCCCTGGAAGCTCTGGCTGATCTGCTGCGTTCCGATATTGACTCAAAACATTGATGCCAAGTCGGCAGGCTTACTGCCCTATTGATGAATTTTTTTGAAAGGATGACTCATCGCTACTACTACGTTTGTGCCGCGCTTTTCGCGCGAGATGCCGCGCCGTGAAGAAAAAAATGCTCACCGCATCAATCGCGAAATTACTGTTCCTGAAATACGTCTGATCGGGCCTGAAGGCGAACAACTGGGTCTGGTTCGAATCCAGGAAGCCTGGGCTAAAGCTGAAGAGCTGGATGTTGATCTGGTAGAAATTGCTCCGACCGCCCAGCCTCCGGTTTGCAAGCTGATGGACTATGGCAAGTTCAAGTATCAGGAACAGAAAAAGGCGCATGAAGCCAAACTGAAGCAAAAAGTCATTCAGGTGAAGGAAGTAAAAATTCGTCCTGGTACGGACGACGGTGATTACAACGTCAAGTTGAAAAACCTGAGACGTTTTCTGGAAGAAGGTGACAAGGCCAAGGTAACCTTGCGCTTTCGTGGTCGGGAAATGGCACATCAGGAATTGGGAATGCAAATGCTCGAGCGGTTGCGCTTGGATCTGGATGATATGAGCCTGGTCGAGCAAATGCCTAAGCTGGAAGGACGCCAGATGGTCATGATTCTGGCACCGAAAAAGAAGAAGTAGTTGTTGTATTGGTTGTAAATAAGCCCTGACTCGGTCACACAAGTGCAGCACGTGGCTGCCACCGACAAGGGCAAATGACTGGAGCATTATCATGCCTAAAATGAAGACGAAAAAGAGCGCAGCCAAGCGCTTCATCGTCCGCGCTGGCGGGTCGGTGAAACGTGGGCAAGCGTTCAAACGCCACATCCTTACCAAGAAAACCACCAAGAACAAACGTCAGCTGCGCGGTACACAAAACGTGCACTCGACCAACCTCGCACAAGTACGTGCGATGTTGCCTTACGCTTGATTGAGAGGAGATAAAACATGCCTCGCGTAAAACGTGGTGTCACCGCTCGTGCCCGTCACAAGAAAGTTATTGACGCAGCCAAAGGCTTTCGTGGCCGTCGCGGTAATGTATTTCGTATTGCCAAACAGGCGGTCATGCGTGCTGGTCAGTACGCCTACCGTGACCGTCGCAACAAAAAACGCGTCTTCCGTTCCCTCTGGATTGCCCGATTGAACGCAGCAGTGCGTGAGCATGGTATGACCTATAGCGTGTTCATTCACGGACTGGGCAAAGCCAATATCGAGATGGATCGTAAAGTCCTGTCCGATATGGCGATCGCCGATAAGCCGGCGTTTGCTGCTCTGGTAGGTCAGGTCAAGGCTGCACTCGCGTAAGCTCGTATTCAGACGCTGGAACGGGGCACAGGCCTTTTGCCTGCTGCCCCGTTTTTAATGGTACTTTTCTGGAATGGTGCATGGATAAACTCGATGATTGGGTACAGGAAGCTGTTGCTGATTTTTCCAAGGCAACGGATTCGGCGGCACTGGAAGACGCCAAGGCAAAATATCTGGGTAAGCAAGGCCGCATTACCGAGCAGATGAAAAGCCTGGCTGCTTTACCGCCTGAACAAAAAAAACAGGCGGGTGCTGCCATTAACCAGGCGAAGGCACGGATTGAATTAGCTCTGAATGCACGTCGCGAGGCATTGGCCGAAGCCAGCCTGCAGACCAAGCTGGAGGCCGAAGCCATTGATGTCACTTTACCTGGGCGTCGTCTGGGGCGCGGCGGTATTCATCCGGTCATGCGTACCTGGATGCGGATCGAAAACATTTTTACTCGAGTGGGTTTTGATGTGGCTGATGGTCCCGAAATAGAAAACGACTGGTACAACTTTACAGCGCTGAATTCGCCCGAAAATCACCCGGCACGGTCCATGCAGGACACCTTTTATCTTGAGGGGGGGCTGTTGTTGCGTACCCATACTTCACCCATGCAGGTACGTTATGCCAGACAACATATACAGCGTTATGCAGGTCAGGCTGACATGCCCGAGATCAAAGTCATCGCCCCAGGGCGTACGTATCGTGTCGATAGCGACGCCACACACTCGCCCATGTTCCATCAATTTGAAGGATTATGGATCGGCACTGAAGTCAGCTTTGCCGATTTAAAAAGCGTTTATACCCATTTCCTGCACGCTTTTTTCGAACGCGACGACATGGTGGTGCGCTTTCGTCCGTCGTACTTCCCTTTTACCGAACCTTCAGCAGAAGTTGACATGATGTTTGAAGCAGGCCCGCTCAAAGGTCGATGGCTGGAAATTGCCGGTTCGGGGCAGGTGCACCCGACCGTCATCCGTAATTTTGGACTGGATCCGGAAAAGTATATGGGCTTTGCCTTCGGCAGTGGACTGGAACGTCTGACCATGCTGCGCTATGGCGTCAAAGACTTGCGCCTGTTTTTTGATGGCGATATTCGTTTTCTGCAGCAATTCGCGTAACCGGAGGTTTGTATGCAATTTTCAGAATCCTGGCTGCGCAGCTTCGTTAACCCGGACTGGACGACAGCCGAGTTATCTCATGCCCTGACCATGGCCGGTTTAGAAGTCGAGGAAGAGCGTCCTGCTGCCCCCCCATTTCAGGGCGTGGTCGTGGCGCAAGTTAAACATGTCGAGCCACACCCGAACGCCGACAAACTCAAAGTTTGTCAGGTCGATGTAGGTGCCGCCCACCTGCTGCAAATTGTTTGTGGCGCGCCCAATGTGGTCGCTGGCATGAAAGTGCCGTGTGCGCTGGTAGGGGCTTCTTTGCCGCCAGGTGAAGACGGCAAACCATTCGAGATCAAGCTCGGCAAATTACGTGGCGTCGAGTCGCACGGCATGTTGTGCTCAGCGCGCGAACTGGGGCTGTCGCAAGATCATGCCGGATTACTACCCCTGGCAGACGATGCCCCGGTGGGGCAGGATTTTCGTGTTCACGCACGACTTGACGATACGGTGTTCGTGATCAAGCTGACACCGGATAAAGGGCACTGTTTGAGTTTGCTCGGCATAGCGCGCGAGGTCGCTGCCTTGAGTGATGCGGGCTTGACCTTGCCTGTCATAAAGCCGGTGCCAGTGACTCTGAACGAGGTGCTGCCAGTACGTATTAGTGCTACCGATTTATGCGGACGTTTTTCAGGCCGAGTGATTCGCGCTGTTAATGCCAAAGCGCCCACACCGGCCTGGATGAAAGAACGTCTGGAACGCGCCGGACAGCGCTCCATTTCTGCCCTGGTCGATATCTCCAACTACGTCATGCTGGAACTCGGGCGTCCTTCTCACGTCTTTGATCTCGACAAAATTCATGGTGCTCTGGAAGTGCGCTGGGGCAAAGCCGGAGAAAGCCTGGCTTTGCTCAATGGCAACAGCGTCAGCCTGGATGAAACAGTGGGCGTTATTGCCGATGAGCAGGGCGTTGAATCCTTAGCAGGCGTGATGGGCGGCGATGCGACTGCCGTGTCGCTAGAGACATGCAATATTTATGTTGAGGCGGCTTTCTGGTGGCCCGATGCGATACGTGGGCGTGCCCGGCGGTTTAACTTTTCGACTGATGCTGCACACCGTTTTGAGCGTGGTGTGGATTACGCCACGACCGTCGAGCACCTGGAACGTATCAGCGCCTTGATTTTGGAAATTTGTGGTGGCGAGTGTGGCCCTGTCGATGATCAGGCGCCACGTTTGCCACTACGCCAGCCAGTCACTTTACGCGTCAGTCGTGCTGCCAAAGTTTTAGGCATTCCCTTGAATGCCACGGCCTGCGCCAGCGTATTCACGCGCCTCGGATTAAGTTATGCCCAGGACAGTGATGTCTTCACGGTCACACCTCCCAGTTATCGCTTTGATCTTGAGATTGAAGAAGATCTGATCGAAGAAGTGGCGCGTATCGTAGGCTATGAGCGCATACCGGTGCGTGCCCCGTTAGCGCTTCAGCCGATGAAAAAAGATCAGGAAGGGCGGCGCAGTTTGCACCAGTTGCGCCAATTACTCGCAGGCCTCGACTATCAGGAAACTATCAATTACACCTTTGTCGAAGAAGCTTGGGAACAGGACTTTGCGGACAATCGAAATCCCTTGCGTCTGCTCAATCCTATTGCCAGTCAAATGTCGGTCATGCGTTCTACTCTGGTTGGTTCCTTAATCCAGGTATTGAAGTACAACCTGAATCGTCGCGCTGACCGCATCAGAGTGTTTGAAGTGGGTCGCACCTTTGCGCGCGATGCGCGTATTACCGATTCCTTGAGCGAAGTATCAGGCCTGCATCAGCCTATGAAAGTTGCTGGCCTGGCCTACGGATCGGCCTGGCCTGATCAATGGGGAATCGCCGGTCGCACTGTTGATTTTTTTGACCTCAAAGGCGATATCGAGACCTTGAGTGCCGCCAGTGGAGTCCCGATTTTCAATCCGGTAATACATCCGGCGCTGCATCCCGGTCGTAGTGCCAGTATCTCGATAGCAGGCAAGGAAGTGGGTTGGGTAGGGGAACTACACCCGCGCTGGCAACAAAAATATGAACTGCCGCAGGCGCCGGTGTTGTTTGAAATCGACGCATCGGCTTTACAACAATGTGAATTTCCAGCGCTACAAGAAACTTCACGCTTTCCGCCGGTTCGGCGTGATATTGCCATCGTCGTCGATCATGCCGTTAAATCGGCCGATTTGATGCGCTCCATACGCGAAGCAGTTGCTCAGGCGACGGCGGTGGCGGGCCTGACCAGCCTGTTGCTAGACATTGTTTTATTCGATGAATATCGTGGTAAGGGCTTGTTAAATAACGAGAAAAGTCTTGCTTTCCGCTTATGCTTGCAAGATACTGAAAGCACATTGCAAGATGAGCACGTGGATACGGTGGTCGATAGCATTTTGGCCAGCGTGAAGCGGGAGTGGGGCGGTCGTTTACGCTAAACTGGCTTTCAAAATAAATAATATGAATCAAGTTGAGGAAATCATTCCGTTCGGTAAGTTGGCCGCACTGGAGCCGCGTATGCCGGCTCCCGTTGTGGTTGAGACCAAACCTGAAGTTGCGGATGACAATACCCTGACCAAGGCCGAACTGGCTGAGCTGTTGTTCCAACGGGTCGGTCTGAACAAGCGTGAAGCCAAGGATATGGTAGAGGTTTTTTTTGAAGAAATTGCCTTGTCACTGCAGCGGGGTGATGCGGTCAAGCTATCGGGTTTTGGCAATTTTCAGCTACTCGACAAGCCATCGCGTCCGGGTCGTAACCCCAAAACGGGCGAGCAGATTCCTATCACGGCGCGTAGGGTAGTGACGTTTCACGCCAGTCAAAAACTCAAACAGCTGGTTGATCGTTAACCTAGGCACTGCATAAGACATGGACCCCAGATCAAGTAGCCTGCCAGCCATTCCCGCCAAACGCTATTTCACAATAGGTGAAGTCAGCGAATTGTGTGGCGTCAAGCCCCATGTCCTGCGTTACTGGGAACAGGAATTCACCCAGCTCAAGCCGGTGAAGAGGCGCGGCAACCGTCGCTATTATCAACACCATGAAGTTTTGTTGATACGCCGCATACGTGAGCTGCTTTACGACCAGGGTTTCACTATCAGTGGAGCGCGTAATCGTCTGGAGGTGCGAACTGAAGCTGGTGCTTCGGCGCCACCGCTGGCTCCCGTGACACCCGCGCTGGTCGCAGCCTCGGCGGGTACCCCGCTGAGTCTGCGTCAGGAATTACAGGAAATTCTCGCGCTGCTCGATACTCAAGTCACGAACCCAGTGACAATACCCGTTAGGCAGACAGCAGCTGTTGTGTCATCGGAACCTGACCTGCATACTAGAGCGGCCTAGCTTTGCAGGCCAAGTGGCTTCGGTCTGGTTACCTCGATAAAACTGATATACTCTCGATCGTTCGGGGCGTAGCGCAGCCTGGTAGCGCACTTGCATGGGGTGCAAGGGGTCGCGAGTTCGAATCCCGCCGCCCCGACCACTCAATATTGACCAAAGGCGAAGTCTGTAATGCTTCGCCTTTTTCATTGCACTGGCATTATGCGCATTCTGGTAAGTAACGATGACGGTTATCATGCCCCCGGTATTCATGCCTTGGCTCGCGCCATGTCGGCGTTGGGTGAAGTCATAGTTGTTGCGCCCGAACAAAATCGCAGCGGTGCTTCCAACTCCTTAACCCTCGACCGGCCGTTGAATGTACATCGGGCTTCCAATGGCTTTTATTTTGTCAACGGCACACCGACCGATTGTGTTCATGTTGCAGTCACTGGACTACTTGATCCGAAACCTGATCTGATTGTGTCTGGCATTAACAACGGCGCCAATTTGGGCGACGACACTTTGTACTCGGGTACGGTAGCCGCCGCGATGGAAGGCTATATGTTTGGCCTGCCCGCGTTTGCTTTTTCCCTGACTGCCAAAGATTGGTCGCATCTGGAAACCGCAACTCGCGTTGCCCACGACATCGTCGCATATTACCTGGCTCAACCCTTATCACAGCCCTCCTTGCTAAGCGTCAATATTCCGGGGATTGCTTACGATTCTTTAGCCGGGTGGGAAGTGACACGACTGGGCAAGCGACATCCCTCCAGTCCCGTCATGCCAACACACAACCAGCGTGGCGAAACACTGTACTGGATTGGTCTGTCCGGTAGTGCCAAGGATGCCGAACGCGGCACTGATTTTCATGCCATTGCCGAAGGCAAGGTTTCAATTACACCTTTGAATATCGACTTGACCCATGTGGGACAATTATCTGAGCTTAGTCATTGGTGGGGTAGCAAGTGACACGAAACCAGGAAGACAAGGACAAAAAAGGCTGGATGGCAGCGGTACAGAAAAATCAGCCTGTAGGCGTCAGCCACAAATTCCGTATTGCCGGTGATGCACATGTAGGTCGCCCCGGCAGTAAGGAACTGCGCCCTACGGTCATTCCAGATGACCCCGGCATGGTATCGAGCGGTCTGCGACGTCAATTAGTAGAACGGCTGGCAGCGCGAGGTATTCGCGATCCGCAGGTGTTACACGCGATGCTGGCGGTACCTCGTCATTGTTTTGTTGAACCAGGTCTGGCCAGTCGCGCTTATGAAGATGTCGCTTTGCCGATTGGACATGCGCAGACCATATCGCAGCCATTTATTGTTGCCCGCATGGCTGAACTGGCCATGAATGGGCGTAGCAGGTTAAAACGCGTACTGGAAATTGGTACGGGCTGCGGCTATCAGGCGGCGGTTTTATCCTGCCTGGCAGAAAAAGTTGTTTCCATCGAGCGCATCAAGGCCTTGCATGAACTGGCCAGAAACAATTTACAGGTGGCGGGTATCAGACAAGTACGCTTGATTTATGGCGATGGCGTACAGGGTTGGGTGGCAGAGCAGCCTTATGATGCGATTGTGGTTGCCGCAGCAGGGCTGGAAATAGCCCCGGCTTGGCTAGAGCAACTGGCTATCGGGGGAAGATTGGTGGCGCCGCTTGCCAGCATCAAATCGGCGGCAACAACAGGACAACGCCTGGTTGTGGTGGAACGTACCGCCAGCCAGGACTGGCAACGTCAGGACCTGGATGCCGTAAACTTTGTACCCTTGTTGGGTGGAATACAATAAAAGGAGGGGATTGTGTTGAAGTGTTATTTATTTTCCAAGTTATTGCTAATCACTATCCTGCTCTCGGCCTGTTCCAGTCCTACCCGGCAGGCACCGATTGAAGATCGAACTCCCTTGGTGCGACCCGCCGCAACGAGCGCACCGGCCGCTAGCAACACCAGCAGTGCCCCCGTAGTGAATAATGCGCCCACTACAGTCACGGTTACGCCCCAGACCGACAAACCCGGCTTTCATACCGTAAAACCCGGTGAAACCTTGTATAGCATTGCACTGGCCTATGGGCAGGATTTTCGTCAGGTGGCTGCCTGGAATCAACTGGCCGATGCTGATGTCATCAAAGTAGGGCAGGTATTGCGCGTTAGTGCTCCTGATAATATGACAGCTACGCCGGCTGCGGTGCAGACTGCGCCAGTAAAAGCGCCCGCCATCATTGAATCCCGTCCTTTAGGCACTTCGACCGCGCCCGCTTCGCCAGCCTCGACAGCTTCGAGCAATGCACCGGCACCTATTGTGACCCCGACGCCTGCCAAGCCGTCAGAACTGACACTGCCCGCTATTGATTGGGCCTGGCCAGTAAATGGTACGGTCATCGAACGCTTTGATGAAGTACGCAACAAAGGCATCGATATCGCAGGCAAGCAGGGCGATGCTGTACTGGCGTCTGCTGATGGCAAAGTGGTTTATGTCGGTAATGGTTTGCGTGGTTACGGTAATCTGGTCATTGTCAAACATAATGACGACTTCATTTCTGCTTATGCTCACAATAACAAGTTACTGGTGCAACTGAACGAGGCAGTGAAGCGAGGACAGAAAATTGCCGAAATGGGCAGTACCGATGCTGATCGTCCCAAACTACACTTCGAGATTCGGCGTGAAGGCAAACCCGACGATCCTTTAAAATATTTGCCTGAGCGCAAGTAATTTTTCTGTAGCAGGCCTACATGATACCGACCTTGGTATTTGATATTGAGACCATTCCCGATGTGGCGGGCATTCGTGCGTTGACGGATTACGAGGGTTCTGATGCTGAAGTGGCCGAGCGTGCCTTTGCCGCGCGCCGGGAAAAAACTGGCAGCGATTTTTTGCCGCATCATTGGCATCGCGTCTGCGCCATTTCCTGCGTCATGCGCGACCAGGACGGTTTGCGCGTCAAGTCTTTGGGTCAATTGGAAGACGATGAGCCGCGACTATTGCAGCAATTTTTTTCGACCATTGATAAATACACCCCGCAGTTAGTGAGCTGGAACGGCGGTGGATTTGATCTGCCGGTGCTGAATTATCGTGCCCTGATTCATGCGGTGCCTGCACCGCGTTATTGGGACTGGGGCGACGATGACCGTGATTTCAAATGGAATAACTATCTGAGCCGTTACCATACGCGCCACCTTGACTTGATGGATGTGCTGGCCATGTACACCGGTCGCGCCAACGCCCCACTGGATGACATGGCGAAACTTTGCGGCTTTCCTGGCAAGCTGGGCATGGATGGCAGCAAGGTGTGGCAGGCCTACCAGGACGGGCAGCTGGAACAAATACGCGCCTATTGCGAAACCGATGTCATGAATACCTGGCTGGTCTATTGTCGTTTTAAGCGGCTTCGGGGTACCTTGACCAGCGCGGCCTACGATCAGGAAATGGATCTGGTGCGTCAGACACTCGGCCAGTTGGACGGAGCACATTGGAAAGAATATCTCGACGCATGGAAATGAAGGACAAGGAGGCTCAGACTTCAGGCACATATGTCGAATCACTGGACCTGGAAGCGCGCGGAGTAGCCAAACAAGACGGCAAGGTCATTTTCATAGACGGAGCGCTGCCCGGCGAAACTGTTCAATATTCCAGCTATCGCAAAAAGCCCAGCTACGAGTTTGCGCAATTAACCGAAATCAAACGTTCTAGCAGTGTGCGTATAGCGCCGCGTTGCCCACACTTTGGTGTTTGTGGCGGTTGCTCCATGCAGCACCTCGACCCGGTGGCGCAACTGGCCGTCAAACAACGTGTGCTGGAAGATAACTTGTGGCACATCGCCAAGGTCAAGCCCGACATGATGCTCAGACCGATACAAGGCCCGGACTGGCGCTATCGTTACCGTGCGCGCCTGTCGGTGCGTTATGTAGCAAAAAAAGGCGGGGTACTGGTCGGTTTTCACGAAAAAAAATCCAGTTATGTCGCGGATATGCGTGAATGCCATGTCTTGCCCAAGGCCATTTCCGACCTGTTGCTGCCCTTGCGTAGCCTGGTCGAGTCCTTGTCAATTCGTGAGCGCCTGCCGCAAATTGAATACGCCCAGGGTCAATTTGTCACCGTCATGGTTCTGCGGGTTTTAGAAGCACCTAGCACGCAAGATCAAGCGCTGCTGCGTCAGTTTGCCGAGCAGCATCAGGTGCAATTCTGGTTGCAGCCTCAGGGGCCTGACTCTGCGGTACCGTTTTGGCCTGTAAATGCACCCGAGCTCAGCTATGCACTTGGCGAATTTGGTCTGCACATGCCGTTCAAACCCACCGACTTTACTCAGGTCAATCATCAGATCAATCAGAGCCTGGTGTCTTACGCCCTGCGTTTGCTCCAAGTACAAAGTATCGACAGAGTGCTGGATTTATTTTGTGGCCTGGGTAACTTCACCCTACCGCTGGCCACGCAAGCGCGCCAGGTGCACGGCATAGAAGGCAGCGAAACGCTGGTGCAACGAGCGTTAGACAATGCGCAGCGCAACGGCCTGAACAATGCCAGCTTTGCGGCACGCAACTTGTTTGAAATAACGCCAGAGGAAATGAGCTCGTGGGGTGCGTTTGACCGCGTTTTGATAGACCCACCGCGTGAAGGTGCGCTGGCGGTTGCGCAAGCTTTGGCATCAGAGCAAGTGCCCAGACCAAAGCGGCTGGTTTACGTGAGCTGCAACCCGGCCACCCTGGCACGCGATGCGGCGGTACTGACGCATGAGGGCGGCTGGAAACTCAGCGCCGCGGGTGTCGTGAACATGTTCCCGCACACCTCACATGTGGAGTCAATTGCTGTATTCGATGCCTGACAATAAAAAACGCCGGACTTGCCGGCGTTTTTAACTTTGCAGGTATCAACACTTATTCGTTATTGTTGGTCAGCCCCAGAATCGACAGCAGGAACTGAAAGATATTAAACAAGTCCAGGTACACCGCCAGCGTGGCTGATACATAGTTGGTTTCACCGCCGTTGACGATACGGCTCAGGTCATACAACAGGTAGGCTGAAAAAATGCCAAAGCCAATGACTGAAATGGTCAGAGCCAGCGCAGGTAATTTCAGGAAATAATTGGCCACAATAGCAACGATCAGCATGATGACGCCAATGAACAGGAATTTACCCATGTTGGAAAAATCACGCTTGGTTGTAGTGGCATATGCGCCCAAGGCCATGAACATAAAGCCGGTACCTGCCGCAGCGGTGGCAATTAACTGCGGGCCGCTAGGTAGTGCGAGGTAAACTTGCAATATGCGTGACAAAAACAGACCCATGATAAAGGTAAAGCCCAGTAACAGGGCTACGCCCAAACCCGAGTTTTTGTTTTTCTCAATCGCCCAGACGAAGCCAAAAGCTACCGCCATGAAAATGACGAATCCAATCAGGCCGGAAGGCATGGGCAGACGCAAAGCAACGCCTAACCAGGCTCCCAGCACGGTGGGCACCATGGTCAGTGCCAGCAGCCAGTAAGTGTTACGCAAGACGCGATTACGCTGCAAGGCATAATCGGCGCTGGCGCCTTTACCAAAGCCGTAAGTGTTAAGGTTTTGCTGTTCCATATGCTTCAATAGTCCTTTCTGCTTGACCAAAACAGGTGTGGCGAGACCATTCCCAGCCACATGCATACATTAAATCAAATCAAGCTGGAATGCACCTATTCCCCTGCCCTTGTCATGGGGACGTATCAATTTGTGAAAACCCGATAAGACACTTTTTTGTAACAAACCGACTGCTATAATGTCAGGTTGAACTAAAACAGGAGCATTACAGACATGGCTATTGAACGTACCCTCTCTATTATCAAACCTGACGCAGTGGCGAAAAATGTCATCGGTCAAATTTACGCCCGCTTCGAGTCGGCCGGCTTGAAAGTGATTGCTGCCAGGATGATGCAGCTTTCGCGCGAAGATGCTGGGCGTTTTTATGCGGTGCACAAAGAGCGCCCTTTTTTCAAGGATCTGGTCGATTTCATGGTGTCGGGTCCGGTCATGGTTCAAGTTCTGGAGGGCGACAACGCAGTCGTGAAAAACCGTGAACTCATGGGCGCCACCGACCCCAAGAAAGCGGACAAGGGCACCATTCGCGCTGACTTTGCTGACAGCATTGACGCCAACGCAGTTCACGGCTCGGACAGTGCCGACAATGCCAAGATTGAAATTGCTTTCTTTTTTCCCGAGTCGCAAATTTATTCGCGTTAATCTGTTGATGTGACTACTGCCCAACGAATCAATCTGCTCGATTTCTCTGCCCAAGGCCTGGCCGATCTTGTCGCCGGGCTAGGTGAAAAGCCGTTTCGTGCCAAGCAATTGATCCGTTGGGTGCACCATTACGGGGCTGATTCATTTGATGCCATGTCAGATTTGGCCAAGGGTTTCCGGGCCAAGTTGTCGCAGCTGGCGACGATACAGTCCCCGGATGTATTGCGTGACCATACCTCAAGCGACGGTACGCGCAAGTGGCTGCTGGATGTCGGAAACGGTAACGCAATAGAAACGGTTTTTATACCGGAGCAAGCGCGTGGCACCTTATGTATCAGCACTCAGGCGGGTTGTGCGGTCAATTGCCATTTCTGTTCTACCGGTAAACAAGGCTTCAACCGCAATTTGAGTGTGGCAGAAATTATTGGCCAGCTTTGGTGGGCCGAACGCGAACTCAAGAAAAGCTACGGCATTAGCCCTGATGGTGAAAGGGTCATTACCAACGTCGTGTTAATGGGCATGGGTGAGCCTCTGCTCAATTATGACCACACCCTGGCGGCGATTTCCCTGATGCTGGACGACAACGCCTATGGTTTAAGCAAGCGCCGCGTGACCCTGTCGACTTCCGGTGTTGTTCCGTTTATGGACAGGCTAGGGCACGACATGCCGATTGCCTTGGCGGTATCGCTGCATGCCAGTAATGATGCCATGCGTGACGTACTTGTCCCTTTAAACAAAAAGTATCCCTTATCCGAATTAATGGCGGCATGCCGACGTTATCTGCAATTTGCGCCACGAGACTTCATCACCTTTGAGTATGTCATGCTCAAAGACGTGAATGACAGTCTGGAGCACGCCCGGGAATTAATTCAACTGACGCGCACGGTTCCCTGTAAATTCAACCTGATTCCCTTCAATCCGTTTCCCGACTCTGGACTGGAGCGCAGCCCTATGCCTAAAATCAAGGCCTTTGCTCACGAATTGATGCAGGCAGGCATAGTGACGACTATCCGTAAAACCCGTGGTGATGACATTGACGCGGCTTGTGGTCAACTGGCCGGAGAAATCCAGGACAGGACACGCCTGGCGGAACGCAGTGGATTGGCCCCGGTCCAATGGCTGGGATCAAAACCCCAGTCTGGATCAACCTCAACTTCTCCGGGACAGGTATGAAAATGTACGCAAAATGGCCACTTGTTCTGGGTGCACTGCTACTAGTTTTGCTGGCAGGTTGTGCGTCATCAGAGCGCCAGCAGGAAGAAACCAGTACTGGCTTGCAGACAGTAGATAGCAGCGGACAAAACGAATCTGATACGCGGCGCCGGGCGCGATTACGCGTAGAACTGGCGATGGAATATTTTCGTAGCCGTCAATACTCGATTGCTTTGGAAGAGTTGCGCAATGCACAAAATATTGATGCCAACTACAACGAAATCCATAATGCTTTTGCCCTGGTTTACATGGAGCTGAATGAAACCAAACTGGCCGAAGACAGTTTTCAGCGTGCCTTGCGTCTGGGTCCCAACGATTCTGAAACCAACAACAATTACGGTTGGTTTTTGTGTCAAAACGGACAACCACAAAAAGCTATTAACCATTTTCAGGTGGCTTTGCGTAACCCCTTATACGCGACCCCGGCGATTGCAGCGCGTAATGCTGGTATTTGCTCCATGCGGGCGGGAGACATGAATACAGCACTCGAGTTTCTGCAACGTTCATTCCGTTTTGACCCAGGTAGCGGTCTGACGATGTATTACCTGGCCGAAACTTTATACCGGAGTAAAGAATTTACCAGGGCACGTTTTTATATTACTCGTCTGAATGAGCAGGTCGAGCCGACACCTGCTGGTTTGTGGTTAGCCATCAAGATTGAGCGAAAGTTGGGAGACCGGTTTGCCGAAGAACGGCTGGCAAATCAGTTGCGGCGGCGCTTCCCTGAGTCGCGCGAGAATGTGGCCTATCAACGTGGCAATTTTGATGACTGATCAGAGTCTCGAACCCGGTGCCTCCGGCACTCGAACCGAACTTGTAGATGGCATAGGGCCGCAGCTGGCACGTGCTCGTGAATCTATGAACTGGTCTAGTGCTGAAGTGGCTCAACGGCTTTGTATGAGTATCAAACAAATTGAAGCGATAGAGTCACAGCGCTGGCACGAGTTTGCCAATATGTCTATTTTGAGAGCGTTTGTTCGTTCATACGCCAAGTTACTGAATTTGAATCCGGACACCCTGACCTCTGCTTTGCCACTTGGCAAGCAGGAAACCGCCTCCCTGATTTATTCCCCCTCAGTATCGGTACCTTTACCCGGTCAGGGTCTGAGTCACAAAGCCGTACGCTGGTTGCTCTATTTTTTTCTTATCCTGATAGTCTTGGGCTTGATAAGCAGTGCATTCTGGGTTTATTGGCAGGGTGATGGCAAACTGCCGCTTGCGCGCCAGTCAGTTGAGGCAATCGCAGTCCCCGTGCCTCCTGTAACAAGTACCAAACAAACTCTACCCGAGCCGGATACGGCTCCGGTATCACCAATAGTGGCTATGGTACCGCCACCTGCTGAAGTCAAGCCCGTCGTAGTACCGCCTGTTTCTCCAACTGCAACGAACAGTCCACAGCTATCTCTAAAATTTTCCGAGGAATGCTGGATTGAAATTTTTCATGATGGCAATAAGGTTCTGGCACGCGGCTTGCAGCCCGGCGGCTCGGAATTAAGTTTCAACGGCAGGCCACCGTTTCGCTTGCTCATCGGTAATGCCAAAGCTGTCAGCTTGAGATACAAGGGACAGTCGGTCGATTTGACAACCTACACGGGTGATAAAGTTGCTCGACTGACTCTGGAATAAAGACTATGCCAGATCATGCCAATAATCAGCATTGTTTGACCGGGGGCGGTAAGCCTGTACATGGGCCGTCACCGCGCCGGCGGTCTCGCCAGGCCCTGGTGAGCTGGGGTAGCAAGACTGTTGCCCTGGGTGGTGGTGCGCCCGTGGTGGTTCAGTCTATGACCAACACCGATACTGCCGACGCGATAGCAACGGCCATTCAGGTCAAGGAGTTGGCACAAGCGGGTTCTGAAATTGTCCGCATTACCGTAAACTCACCCGAGGCCGCGCGTGAAGTGGCGGCAATCCGCAACCAGCTCGACCGCATGAATATTGACGTACCTTTGGTGGGTGATTTTCACTTCAATGGTCACAAACTGCTGGCCGATTATCCCGATTGTGCCCAGGCTTTATCCAAATATCGTATTAATCCGGGAAATGTAGGACGCGGGAAAAAGGGCGACGAAAATTTCGCCCGTATGATAGAAGTGGCACTAAAAAATCATAAGCCGGTACGGATAGGTGTGAACTGGGGTAGTTTGGACCAGGAGTTGCTGGCACGCCTGATGGACGAAAACGCACGTCGCGCCGAGCCATGGGAGGCGCAGCGCGTCATGCATGAAGCGCTGGTGACTTCTGCGATTGAAAATGCCCAGGAAGCCGAGCGCTTGGGGATGCCGGGTAATATGATCTGTTTGTCGGCCAAAGTTTCTGGTGTACAAGACTTGATTACAGTCTATCGGCAACTGGCTCAGCGTTGTGATTACCCTCTGCACCTGGGTTTGACTGAGGCAGGAATGGGTAGCAAAGGGATTGTCGCTTCTACCGCTGCACTGGCTGTATTGTTGCAGGAAGGCATAGGCGACACCATAAGGGTATCCTTGACCCCGGAGCCAGGGGGCGACCGGGCCAAAGAAGTGATCGTGGCACAGGAAATCCTGCAAACCATGGGGTTACGCGCTTTTACGCCTCTGGTGGTAGCCTGCCCTGGATGCGGTCGCACTACCAGCACGTTCTTTCAGGAACTGGCCGACAAAATACAACGCTATTTGCGCGAGCAAATGCCGCAATGGCGCAATCGCTATCCCGGCGTTGAAACCATGTCGGTGGCGGTCATGGGCTGTGTGGTCAATGGTCCGGGCGAGTCCAAGCATGCCAATATTGGCATATCCTTGCCAGGCACCGGAGAAGAACCGACAGCCCCGGTTTTTGTCGACGGACAAAGAACCGTGACCCTGAAGGGTGAGCGTATTGCCGAAGATTTTCAGTTGATCGTCGAAAATTATGTCAGCACCCATTATTCAATAAAACACTGAACCAAAATCATCTCAATGACAGATAAGAATAAAGCACGGCTCACGGCTGTAAAGGGTATGAATGATGTGTTACCCCAAGACTCAGCTCTCTGGGAGTTTTTTGAAGAAACAGTACGTTCTGTTTTGCAGAGCTATGGCTATCGGCAGATACGTACTCCGATACTCGAATACACCCCCTTATTCCAACGCGGTATTGGCGAAGTAACCGACATTGTAGAAAAAGAAATGTATTCCTTTGAGGACGCACTCAATGGCGAGCCTTTATCATTACGCCCGGAGGGAACGGCCTCGGTCTGCCGGTCAGTCATCGAGCACAACCTGACTTATGAAAGTGGTCAGCGCCTTTGGTACCAAGGGCCGATGTTTCGCCATGAGCGCCCACAGCGTGGACGTTATCGCCAGTTTCACCAGGTGGGTGTCGAGGCGATCGGCTATGTCGGCCCCGATGTTGATGCCGAGATGATCGGACTATGTGCCCGTTTATGGGACGCATTTGAGCTGTCAGGTGTGAAGCTCGAAATCAATTCTCTCGGTAACAGTGCCGAGCGCGCCGAGCATCGCGCTGCACTCATCGCCCATCTGGAACGACATCAGGATGCGCTAGACGATGATGGTAAGCGAAGAATGTATACCAACCCGTTACGGGTACTAGATTCCAAGCACCCGGACGTGCAGCAGGTGGCACAAACTGCACCCAAACTTATCGATTATCTGGGGGCTGAGTCGAAAGTACATTTTGAGCAGTTCCAGCGGCTACTGAAACTCAGAGGAGTGCGCTACGATGTCAACCCACGTCTGGTGCGTGGTCTTGACTATTACAATCTGACTGTATTTGAATGGACTACAGCCGAACTGGGGGCTCAGAGTACTATTTGCGGTGGTGGTCGCTATGACGGCCTGATCGAGCTGTTGGGAGGCAAACCCACTCCGGCATGTGGATTAGCGCTGGGTGTTGAACGCGTCCTGGAGCTGATTCGTCTGCAGGGCTTTGATGCCGGACCGCAGACTGACGTCTACGTGGTTCACGCCGGAACGGGTTCTCTGGAAATGGCACAACAGATCGCAGAATTGCTGCGTGATGAAGGCATTGATACGATAGTGCATGCTGGTGCCGGAAGTTTCAAATCGCAAATGAAAAAGGCCGATGCCAGTGGTGCTGCTTTTGCGGTAATAATGGGTGAGGATGAATTGCAGGCCAATGAAGTCAGCCTGAAGGCCTTGCGTGATGCTGAAGGCAATCCTTTGCATGGAGGGCCGCAGCAGCGCATATCGGTACGCGATTTGCCTTTAAAAATGCTCGAAGAATTGGGTTTTGGCGGCATGGCTGGGGCAATCGAATAAACTTCGGGTTTTGATTGAATTACGACAAAGAAAAGATATGGCATACGATCTGGAAGAACAGGAACGACTGGCAGAATTAAAAGCCTGGTGGTCTACATATGGAAAATGGATAGTATCCCTGCTACTGGCAGTATTGCTGGGTATCGCCGCGTGGCGTGCGTACAGCGTTTGGGGCACTAATCAGGCTATCAAGGCCTCGGCCTTATATGCCCAATTGCAGACTGCAGTGCAAACCAAAGACAAGGAAAAAATTGCGGCAGCGTTTAAAGCCTTGCAGAGCGACTATGCCAGTACCCAGTATGCAGCGATGGCAGCATTGCTGGAGGCCAGGTATCAGGTGGATGAAAAAAATCTCGCTTCGGCGCGCGCTACCCTGGAGTGGGCGGTCAAAAAAACCCAATCCGACGAGCTTCGCGCCATTGCGGCTTTACGGCTGGCTGGACTATTACTGGATGAAAAACAGTTTGACCAAGCCTTAAAGGTACTTGATGGCAAAGTGCCAGAGGCCTTCATACCGTTGTATGCCGACCGGCGTGGTGATATTTATGTCGCGCAAAACAAAATGCAGGAGGCTCGAAAAGAGTTCAAGCTGGCGCTCGAAAAACTGAAAGAAGACACCAATCTGCGCCAAATTGTCGAAATCAAGCTGGACGCATTAGGCGAGGTATGAACGTGGCAATACACTCCCTTTTCAAGTTCAAACTCGGCTGCCTGATGCTACTTCTGATCAGTATGCTCGGAGGATGTGGCTGGTTTGGTGGCAAAAAAACACCGACCCGCGTTCCAGCCGAATTAGCCGAGTTCAAACCTAACCTGAGTGTCCGCACCCTCTGGCAGGCACAAGTGGGCAGTAGTGGCCGCTTTGCCTTGCAGCCTGCCCATAGTGGTGACCTTGTCGTCGCCGCTGCTGCGGATGGCACGGTCTCAGCCTACCAGCTCAGCACCGGACAGCTACGTTGGCGTGTTACAGCCGGGTTTCCCATTTCTGCAGGCGTGGGGGTCGGGAATGGCCTTGTCGTAGTGGGTGGAGGCGAGGGTGATGTACTGGCACTTTCACTCACTGATGGCGCCGTACGCTGGAAATCCAAAATCAATGCAGAACCTTTTGGCGCACCCGCCCTGGTGCAAAATGTGGTAGTGGTGCGTGCCTCTGATGCCCGTCTGTTCGGGCTGGATGCTGAAAAAGGCTCACGCCTCTGGACCGTACAACGCACCTTACCACCGCTGGTGATGCGCACTGAAGCTCTGATGGCAACCAGTGCCGATACCCTGTTTACCGGTATGCCAGGCGGGCGGTTACTGGCTGTTAATGCATCGAACGGCAATATACGGTTTGATACTTCGGTCGCCTTGCCACGCGGCTCCACTGAACTGGAGCGCATGGTTGACGTCATTGGGCCGGTACTGCTCAATGCCGGCGAGGTATGCGGCGCGGCACATCAGGGGCGTGTGGCCTGTATCAATATACAAACCGGCGCTTTGAGCTGGGCTCGCGATTTTTCAGCGGCAGTCGGGCTGGGCGGTGACGCCCGCTATGTTTTTGCCGTCGACACGCGTAGCCACGTTCAGGCGTTTTCCCGTAATGGTGGCGCGGTGGTATGGAAAAATGAACGCCTGCAATATCGTGCCCTGAGCGCTCCGGTTTCCTGGGGTCGCGCGGTAGTAGTAGGCGACTTCCAGGGGCAGATACATTTTCTGGCACGTGAAGACGGTGCCATGCTGGCGCGAGTGCCGACCGATGGCGGTATGGTCAGAGCCGCACCCATCATGGTGGAGCAAGGCGCTATCAACGCTGTCATCGTACAAACCGCCAATGGTGGCTTGTTTGTATTGGGTCAATAAGTTTGAAACCTGTTATTGCCATTGTCGGCCGTCCGAATGTCGGCAAATCGACCCTGTTTAACCGACTGACACGCAGCCGCGATGCCCTGGTTGCCGACCAGCCCGGCTTGACCCGAGACCGCCACTATGGCGAGGGTCGAGTTGGTGATCGCCCGTATCTTTTGATAGATACGGGCGGTTTCGAGCCAGTAGCAAAAGAAGGCATCGTCTATGAAATGGCGCGCCAGACGCAACAGGCCATTGATGAAGCCGATGCGGTCATTTTTGTACTCGATGGTCGGGCTGGACTGGTGCCGCATGACGAGCGCATTGCCAATACACTCAGACGCTCTGGAACCCACGTGGTACTGGCAGTCAATAAATCTGAAGGTATGAAACACTCGCTGGTTGCGGCCGATTTTTATAAACTCGGTTTAGGCGAACCCTGCGTCGTTTCCTCGGCTCATGGCGATGGCGTCAATGAATTGATGGAACAGGTGCTGGCCTTGTTTCCCAGCCCGGAACCCGAACCGGATCAAGAGGCAGATGGCAATAAGCGCATCAAACTGGCGCTGGTGGGGCGTCCGAATGTGGGTAAATCGACCCTGATTAATGCCTTGGTAGGTGAGGAGCGCGTCATTGCCTTTGATATGCCGGGTACCACGCGCGATGCTATTGCCATCGATTTTGAGTCTGGTGATAAACGCTATACCTTGATTGATACCGCTGGCCTGCGCCGCAAGGGCAAGGTGTTTGAGGCCGTGGAAAAATTTTCTGTAGTAAAAACCTTGCAGGCCATTGCCGATGCCAATGTCGTGGTATTGATGCTTGACGCGCAGCAGGACATTGCCGACCAGGATGCGCACATCGCTGGATTTGTGCTTGAACAGGGGCGGGCGGTAGTGCTGGCAGTGAATAAATGGGACGGGCTGGATGAGACCCGGCGCGATTTCATCAAGCGCGAAATAGACAGAAAGTTACAGTTTCTGAAATTTGCCGATCTGCATTTCATTTCTGCCCTTAAACAGCGAGGTTTGAAGCGCTTGATGATGTCGGTCAATGCCGCTTATGAAGCAGCTTTCCGCAAACTGCCGACGCCGAAACTGACCCGCGCCTTGCAGGCGGCTGTTGAGCATCAGGCCCCACCACGACATGGGTTATCGCGCCCGAAATTGCGTTATGCTCATCAAGGTGGAATGAATCCACCGGTGGTGGTGGTACACGGAAACGGACTGCAACATGTACCGGCGCATTACACTCGCTATCTGGAGGGGCGTTTCAGGGAAACTTTTGACCTGACCGGCACTCCATTAAAAATCGAGTATCGTACGACTTCCAATCCTTACAACGTATCATAAAACCCGCTCCAGGAGCCCATCATGAGTAATAAAGGCCAGTTGTTACAAGACCCCTTCCTCAACGCCTTGCGCCGGGAGCACATCCCAGTGGCTATCTATCTGGTCAATGGAATCAAGCTGCAGGGTCAGATCGAGTCGTTTGATCAATACGTGGTTCTGCTGCGCAATACCGTGACACAAATGGTCTACAAGCACGCCATTTCCACGGTAGTGCCGACGCGCTCGGTCAATTTGCAGGCAGAACAGATCGAATCAGCAGCTGCAACGGAATAACCGGTACTCGTGTCTTTCGCCAGCTCGGGCGCCCGTGAGCGCCAGACCCACCAGGTTTTAGCAGCTCGTGCCAAGGCGCTGGTGGTGGCGGTCGATTTTGGACAGCCCGATTTCTCAGACTCGGTTGAAGAAGTCAGATTACTGACCGAAACTGCAGGCGCTGAAGTTTCAAGTACGATTACCAGCAAGCGTAGCGCCCCCGACCCGGCCCTGTTTGTCGGCAGTGGCAAGGCGCACGATATTGGTCTCGCGGCACGCGCAGGTGAGTGCGAGCTGGTCGTTTTTGACCATGCGCTGACCCCAGCGCAGCAGCGAAATCTGGAGAAAGAACTGCAAACCCGTGTCATTGATCGCACCAGCCTGATTCTGGACATTTTTGCCCAGCGTGCGCAAAGTCACGAAGGCAAAATCCAGGTCGAACTGGCACAGTTACAGCATTTATCGACCCGATTGATCCGTGGCTGGACCCACCTGGAACGGCAAAAAGGCGGGATTGGCTTGCGTGGTCCGGGCGAGACCCAGCTTGAAACCGACCGACGCCTGATCGGCGAACGGGTCAAAATGCTACGCAAGAAGCTGGCGAAATTACAGGCGCAGCGACAAAGCCAGCGCCGTGCCCGTGAGCGTCAAGGGACTTTCTCGGTCTCGCTCATCGGCTATACCAATGCCGGCAAATCCACCTTGTTCAATGCCCTGACCAAGGCTGGCACTTATGCCGCAGACCAGTTATTTGCCACGCTGGACACGACAACCCGGCGCATCTGGATAGAGGGTGCCGGGCAAATCGTGATATCCGATACGGTAGGATTCATCCGCGACCTGCCACATTCGCTGATTGAAGCCTTCAAGGCGACCCTGGAAGAAACTGTTCGGGCCGATTTGTTGTTGCACGTTATTGATATGGCTAATCCGGTCAAATTGGCTCAAATAGACGCGGTCAACCAGGTTTTGGCCGAGATTGGGGCCGATGATATCCCCCAGTTACAGGTATTCAACAAATCCGACCTGGCAGCAGTGCCACCCGGCATCGCGCGCGATCTCGATGGTAAGATTGAAAGAATTTTTCTGAGTGCCCGCACCGGTGAAGGTCTGGATCTGTTGCGAAGTGCTTTGAAGGAATATGCGGAGCAGGCGCACCCTGCTGAACTATTAACCTAACGGCGAGTTGCATCCATGATTGGAGCTTTAGGCGTACTGATGTCATTAAACGATCCCCGCTGGGGTCGCAGTAGTGACGATAACGACCCAACCCCTGACTCACAGCGTCAGCCCAACCAGCGCCCACAGGACGGCCCCCCCGACCTCGATCAGCTCTGGCGCGATTTCAACCAGAAACTGTCGGGACTCTTTGGCGGCAAGGGTGGCAACCGTGGAAACAGCACCCCCCCGACCAGTATGCCACCCAGTGGCAAGGCGGCCGGTATTGGTCTGGGTGTCATTTTGGCAGTGGTGGCTCTTATATGGGCCGCCAGTGGTTTTTTCATGGTACCGGAAGGGCATCGCGCGGTACTTACCACGTTCGGCAAGTTTTCAGGCATGTCCGACCGCGCCGGTTTGCAATGGCGTCTGCCCTATCCGATACAAGCGCATCAGTTAGTCAATGTAGCTGAAGTAACCCGGGTTGAAATTGGTTTCCGTGGTTCACCCAATACCCAGCGCCAAAATGATGTGTTGCGCGAAGCCCTGATGCTCACCGACGATGAAAATATAGTCGATATCCAGTTTGTGGTCAGCTATCGGGTACGGGAAGAAATGGCGGCTGATTTTCTGTTCAACGATAAAGATCCACGTGAAGCGGTCAGGCAGGCCGCCGAATCTGCCATGCGTGAGGTAGTGGCAAGCCTGACCATGGACACGATACTGACCGAAGGCGCTGCGGCGGCGCAAACTGCTGCAAAGCCAGTCACACCTGCTACGACACCTGACAACAAAGCAGCAGAAGCCAAGCCAGCCACGCCCCCGGCCAATACCGAAGCAGAAAAAAAACCGGCCGAAGTCCCCGATACTGCAAACAATCAGGTCAGGCGAACCATACAAGGCATTCTTGACCGCTACAAAGTTGGTATTTCCATTACTGAAGTTGCCATTGTTCAGCGTCGGCCGCCAGAGCAGGTGCAGGCTGCTTTCGAGGATGTCATCCGTGCCGGACAAGATCGAGACCGCTTCATCAACGAAGGTGAGGCCTACCGTAATCAGGTGGTTCCGCAGGCGGCAGGCACAGCCTCGCGCTTACGTGCTGAAGCCGATGGTTATCGCCAGCGAATTATTCAGCAGGCAGAAGGTGATGCTGCGCGCTTTCGCCTGGTCTTGAATGAATACAGCAAGGCACCGGGGGTAACCCGTGACCGCATGTATCTGGAAACCATGCAGCAGATATACAGCAACGCAACCAAAGTTCTGATTGATACCCGGCAGTCCAACCCCATGCTCTATTTGCCTTTGGACCAGTTGCTCAAGCAAACCGGAACCGAGACCCTGAACCGCACACCCGCCATGTCACCACTACCATCGGCCGCCCCCGAGGCCTCGCCGGCACCGCCGAGCGAACCGGCTGCGGTGCGTGATGCCAGCCGTGCCCGTCAGCGTGACTCGCGATAAGGAATTTTCTGATGAACAAACTATTTTCTTTTGGTCTATTGCTCTTTATCGGGCTAATTCTGTTCGCCTCGTGCGTCTTTGTCGTTGATCAACGCCAATACGCACTAGTGCTGGCTTTCGGTGAAATCCGCCGTGAAGTCAAGGAGCCGGGTCTGCATTTCAAGGCACCGCCACCGTTCAACAGCGTACTCTATTTTGACAACCGTCTGCTCACCATTGATACCCCTCAGGTAGACCGTGCCCGCACCTCGGAAAATGTCGAGCTGCTGGTCGATTCCTTTGTCAAATGGCGTATCCGCGACATACGTCAGTTTTATCGTACCTTCGGTGCGCGCGGTGAGGCTGCGGCCAGAGACCGCTTGAATGACTTGATTCGTGATGCGGTACAAAACTCATTTCGCCGTCGTACCGTCAATGAAGTAACCTCCAAACAGCGCGATGTGGTGCGGCAGGAAATTACCAAAGCGGTGCTGGATGGTGCCAATAATCAGAACTTTGGTATTGAAGTGATTGATGTGCGACTCAAACGCATTGAGTTTTCTGAAAGTGTTCTGCCGAACGTTTACGGCCGCATGGAATCGGAACGCAAACGCGTAGCCAATGAAAGACGTTCTTCTGGTCAGGCCGATGGCGAACGCATACGTGCCGACGCCGACAAACAGCGCGAAGTCATTATTGCCGAAGCTTATCGAGATGCGCAAAAAATGAAAGGTGAAGGTGACGCCAGAGCCAGCCAGATTTACGCCTCGGCTTTTGGTCAGAACCCGGAATTTGCCGCTTTCTATCGCAGTCTGGAAGCGTATCGCGCTACCTTTGCTCAAAAGCAGGGCAATATGATGGTGCTCGACCCGTCATCGGAATTCTTCCGCTATATGCGTCAGCCGGGCGGCGCACCCGCTCGGCGGTGAGTCCATGATGGACTGGCAATGGTGGCTCGGCGCGCTCGCCCTGTTTCTGGTTTTCGAAGGCCTGACGCCGTTCATAGCGCCCCAGGCCTGGAAGCAGGGCATCAAGCGTATTACCGAACTCAGCGATGGTCAGGTGCGATTCGTCGGTTTATGCAGCCTGCTGGTCGGGCTGCTGATTTTCGTCGTGGTTACCTGAACCTGCCGGGCGTAATTTTCCAGACCCGGTAAAATAGCAAGTTTGCACATTTCAAAGCCGCCCTGCGGCGCAAGTACCCATGGCCAAATGGCTTCTGCCTGAATATATTGCTGATGTATTGCCTGCCGAAGCACGCCACCTTGAGGCGTTGCGGCGCGGGCTGCTTGACCTATATGGTAGCTATGGCTATGAACTGGTCATGCCGCCTTTGCTGGAATACCTCGACTCGTTACTGACCGGTACCGGCCAGGACCTGAATTTGCGCACCTTCAAACTGGTAGACCAGCTCTCTGGTAAAACCATGGGGCTTCGCGCCGATATCACGCCCCAGGTAGCGCGTATTGACGCCCATTTACTCAATCGTGAGGGTGTGGTCAGGCTATGCTATGCCGGCAGTGTCTTGCATACGCGCCCGGCCGGCATGAACGCCACACGCGAGCCACTGCAAGTGGGAGCCGAGCTTTACGGTCACGCCGGTCTTGAGGCCGATCTGGAAATTGCCGAACTGGCTCTGGCTTCGCTGGCACTGGTTCAGGCTGACTCACCCCGTCTCGACTTGTCGCACATGGGCGTCATACGCGCTTTGCTGCAAACCTTGACAGCCCCCGAGCTGGCTGACGAGGTCGTGGCAATGGTACGTCGCAAGGATAAACCCGGCCTGCGCGACTGCCCAGGATTGCCCGAGGCGACACGCCGTGCCTTGCAGACCTTGTGTGGCCTGTATGGGGGTATTGAGATACTACAGCAGGCTCGCGTCACATTGCCAGAGCAAGCGGGCATTCACCAGGCGCTGGACGAATTACAGACTCTGGCGCAAGCATTGGGTGCGCGCGGAGCGCAGATCACAATTGACCTGGGTGAAATGCGCGGCTATCAGTACCATAGCGGCATTGTCTTTGCTGCTTATTGCCACAACATACCCAGTGCCGTGATTCGCGGTGGACGCTATGACCAGGTCGGTCAAGCCTTTGGCCGTGCCCGTGCCGCCACCGGATTTTCACTCGATCTGCGTGAATTGGCGGCATTGGCACCCACACCACCTGCTGCCCCGGCCATACTCGCGCCGTGGAGTGACGAAACAGATTTACAGACTTTGATTGCACACCTGCGCGTGCAGGGTAATACCGTGGTTCAGGCTTTGCCCGGGCATGAACCGGAACTACAGGAATACCGCATTGACCGGGTGCTGAAAAAAACGGCACAAGGTTGGCAAGTGACATTTTTGGAGAAATAATGAAGAACGTCGTAGTCATAGGCACCCAATGGGGCGATGAAGGCAAAGGCAAGGTAGTGGACTGGTTGACCGACCATGCGCACGGTGTTGTGCGTTTTCAGGGTGGTCATAATGCCGGGCATACGCTCATCATCGGTGGTAAAAAAACCATACTGCGTTTGATTCCCTCGGGCATTATGCGCCCTGACGTCACTTGCTACATTGGTAACGGCGTCGTCTTGTCGCCGGAAGCGCTGCTGAAAGAAATTGACGAACTTGAAAGTGCCGGCTTACAGGTGGCCAGCCGTTTGCGTATTTCAGAAGCCTGCCCCTTGATTCTTCCCTACCATGTGGCACTCGACCAGGCGCGCGAAGCCAAACGAGGTGCCGCGAAAATTGGCACTACCGGACGCGGCATCGGCCCGGCGTATGAAGACAAGGTGGCACGTCGCGCTATTCGTGTGCAAGACCTGTTCAATCCGGAAAAATTTGCCGAACGTCTGCGCGAAGTGCTGGAATACCATAACTTTGTTTTGACACAATACCTCGGTGCGGCTGAAGTCTCGTTCCAGTCGGTGTTTGACACCACCATGGTGCTGGCTGAACGCATCAAACCTATGGTCGCGGACGTGCCGCGTCTGTTGCACGAAGTCAATGCCCAAGGCAAAAACCTGCTGTTTGAAGGTGCGCAAGGCTCGCTGCTCGATGTTGATCATGGCACCTACCCGTTTGTCACCAGTTCCAACTGTCTGGCGGGGGCTGCCAGCGCGGGTGCTGGCGTCGGCCCCGGCCGTTTGCACTACGTCTTGGGTATTACCAAAGCCTATACCACGCGCGTCGGTTCCGGACCGTTTCCGACCGAGTTGCACGACGAAGTGGGCAAACGTATTGCCGAAGTGGGGAAAGAGTTTGGTTCGGTCACCGGACGCCCACGCCGTTGCGGCTGGTTTGACGCTGCTGCCTTACGCCGCTCGGTACAGTTAAACGGTGTCAGCGGTTTGTGCATTACCAAGCTTGACGTACTCGACGGTTTTGAAACCCTGCGCCTGGGCGTGGGCTATCAGGTCAAGGGTCAGGCGCTCGACTTGTTGCCTTTCGGTGCTGAAAATGTCGAAGGCTGCGAGCCGGTGTATGAAGAATTTCCCGGCTGGAGCGAAACGACGGTGGGTGTGACCCAATATGAACAGCTACCAGCCAATGCGCGCAAGTATCTGGAACGCTTGGCTGAGGTTTGTGGAGCTTCGATTGACATGATTTCCACCGGGCCAGATCGGGATCAGACCATTGTCTTGCGGCATGCGTTTCGTTAGGGAAAACCCTTAACAACAATAGGTTTTAAGAAAATATGTAATTGTGGATCGATGTTGTGATATTGTTCACGCTTTCTGCGGTAAATAATCAAAAAACTGGGTTGAAAGCATGGGCAAAGCATCGTGGGGTGCGGCGTTAGGGTGGTTATTTTGTTTATTGACAGGCAAGGTCTATGCCCAGGGCTTGCCAGCCGCTACTCAGAACGCACAGGAGCTACAGCGGCAACAACAGCGCGAACAAGAGCTGCGTCAAAAGTTGCAGGTACAGCCAGACATACGCCTGCCTGTACCAGACGAAGAGGCGTCACAGTCCCGTCTTCCGGTTGAAGAAACTCCCTGTTTCAAAATAGAGCGTATTAGCCTGAATGGCGAGCTGTCTGAGCGTTTTCAATGGGCGCTGGCAGCGGCAAACCAAAGAAGTCAGGGTCAGTCTGACCCGGCTCTAGGTCGTTGTTTAGGTAGCAATGGCATCAATCAAGTGATGCGGCGTATACAAAATGCTGTTATTCAACGTGGCTATGTCACGACCCGCGTACTGGCGGAGCCGCAAAATTTAAGTGGCGGTGAATTAAGCTTGACATTGATACCTGGGCGCGTGAGGGAAATACGACTGTCACCCGACTCAAACCCGCGGGCAAATTTGTTTAATGCGCTACCGATTTCTGCGGGTGACCTGCTCAATCTACGTGATCTGGAGCAGGCATTAGAAAATCTCAAGCGTGTTCCCACGGTACAAACCGACATTAAAATTGTTCCTGCCAGTTCGCCGCAAGCACTTCTTGGAGAAAGTGATCTGGTCATTACCTGGCAGCAGACCATGCCTTTTCGCTTCAACCTGGCAGTTGATGATTCGGGCAGTAAAGCCACGGGCAAATACCAGGCTAACTTCACGCTATCTTATGATCACTGGTGGACGTTGAACGACTTGTTTTATGTCACGTTAGGGCGCGATCTGCATAATGCATCGCCGGGGAAAGCGCGCGGTACGCAAAGCTGGTCGGCACATTACTCAATCCCTTGGGGTTACTGGCAATGGGCGGTCAATGCGAGTGAGTTCAACTACCGACAAACCGTGGTTGGATCATCACAAAACTATCTCTATCGTGGATCCAGCCGTCAGCTCGACCTTCGGCTTTCCCGTTTGTTGTACCGCGATGCCACCAGCAAGACCACTTTCACACTAAAAGGATGGACGCGTGCCTCACGAAATTTCATTGATGACACAGAGGTAGAAGTACAAAGACGTCGTACTGCTGGCTGGGAAGCCAGCATGTCACAACGCCTGTTTATGGGCGCAGCCACGCTGGATGCCAACTTGGCGTATCGGCGTGGTACTGGCGCGCAACAAGCCCTACCAGCACCCGAAGAAGCTTTTGGTGAGGGTACTTCGCGTATGAAATTATGGCAATCCGAGATTCAGTATCAACAGCCATTTAGCCTCTCTGGGCAGCGCTGGCGTTACAGTACCCAGTGGCGGGCACAGTGGAACCGCACCCCCTTGGTGCCGCAAGACCGATTTTCGATTGGAGGCCGCTACACCGTGCGTGGCTTTGATGGCGAGAACGTCCTGTCTGCTGAACGCGGTGTATTGATAAGGAATGATCTGGCCTGGTTTATTGGTCCACTGAGCGCAGAACTGTACTGGGGGGTGGATTATGGTCAAGTATCAGGGCCTTCGGCGGCGCTGCTGTCGGGGCAGCATCTGATGGGAACAGCGCTTGGCATGCGTGGCCAGATACAGTCATTGAGCTATGACTTGTTTATTGGCGAGCCAGTCAAAAAACCCCGCAGCTTTCAAACACCAGCGACTGTTACCGGATTCAATCTTAATTGGGCATTTTAAGGAAATAACTATGAACAAAACCTGTTTCAGAGTCATTTTTAATGCGGCACGAGCGCAGCTCATGGCTGTGGCAGAGACTGTAGGCTTAGGGGGGCATAAAAAAGCCCCGCGTCGTTCTGAAGTAGCCCCCATTTAACG
>DHLX01000035.1:0-236 GCA_002405475.1 Burkholderiales bacterium UBA4657
CCGCCCGTTACAAGGATGCTCATACGCGCCCTTCGGCTTGGGCTGCCGACAGCATGGCTACCGCACTCCGTGTGTTCGCATCGGAACCAGAGTATTTACCTGCCAAGCACGCTAAATCTTTGCCAGTTGCTACCTTTTTGAGTTGATTCATCAACCCGCATCCACCTGTGAAAACCCCCGCTCGCAACGCCAAGAAAACTATCTGAGGCGCCCGAATTCGGGGGGGGGGGGTACTA
>DHLX01000035.1:346-40642 GCA_002405475.1 Burkholderiales bacterium UBA4657
CCCCCCCCCCCCCCACCCCGGGGGGGGGGGTACATCGCAGCCTCCCTAAAGACCACAAACACCCTGCCGCTGCTTCAAAATTATTATAACAATTATACATTCGCTATTGCTTACTGATCTTGCAAAGAACCTCCTTGCCGTGTGACACCCAGCACAGAAGTCATGTCGCTGTTTTGCGGTTGGGCTTAAAGCCCGCCCGCAAGCCCCTCAACGCAGCAACTCGCTCGACCCCATCAAAAATTCATCCACCGCGCGGGCGCACTGGCGCCCTTCACGAATTGCCCAGACCACCAAAGACTGACCACGGCGCATATCACCCGCAGCAAAAACCTTACCCACATTGGTCGAGTAGGCCAGCTTGCCGTCGTTAGTGTTCTCAACACCGGCTCTGGCGTTGCCGCGGGCATCGGCCTCAACGCCAAAGGCTTGCAGCACGCTTTGCAAAGGGCTGACAAAGCCCATGGCAAACAGCACCAGGTCTGCCGGTATTTCAAATTCACTGCCCGGCACTTCCTGCATCTTGCCATCTTTCCATTCAACATGGGCACATACCAGTGCGGACACCTGACCCTGACCATTGTCCTTGAACGATTTGGTCGTGACTGACCAGTCGCGCTCGCAGCCTTCTTCATGGCTCGACGAGGTACGCAACTTCAACGGCCAATAGGGCCAGCTCAGCGCCTTGTTTTCCTTTTCCGGTGGTTGCGGCAACAGCTCAAACTGGGTCACACTTTTTGCACCATGCCGATTACTGGTGCCAACACAGTCAGACCCGGTGTCGCCGCCACCGATCACCACCACTCGCTTGTCCGTAGCCAGAATCTGATTTTTCACTGTATCTCCGGCCACGACCTTGTTTTGCAGCGGCAAAAAATCCATGGCGAAATGTATGCCTTTCAGTTCACGCCCCGGTACCGGAAGGTCGCGCGGTTGCTCGGCCCCACCTGCCAAAATCACCGCGTCATATTGTTCGAGCAAGCGCTCGGGTGAGATCGTCTCCTTGGCAAAATTATTGACAAAATCAGGCGGAGGTTCTTTGCCTATATACACCCCCGTCTTGAAGCTCACGCCCTCGGCCTGCATTTGTTCAACGCGTCGATCAATATGCGATTTCTCCATCTTGAAATCGGGAATACCGTAGCGTAACAGGCCACCGACACGATCATTTTTTTCATACACCGTGACCTCATGACCGGCGCGAGCCAGTTGCTGCGCTGCTGCCAGACCGGCCGGCCCCGAGCCCACAACGGCAATACGCTTGCCGGTTTTCTGTGGCGGTGGCTGCGGTACTACCCAGCCGTTAGCCCAGCCCTTGTCAATAATGGCGTGCTCAATTGACTTGATACCCACCGGGGCATCCTGAATGTTCAGCGTGCACGCCGCCTCGCACGGTGCCGGACAAATACGCCCGGTGAATTCTGGGAAATTATTGGTACTGTGCAAAACGTCGAGCGCGGTTTTCCAGTCCTGGTGATAGACCAGGTCATTGAAGTCGGGAATGATGTTATTCACCGGACAACCGTTATTGCAAAACGGAATGCCGCAATCCATGCAGCGCGCACCTTGTATTTTGGCCTGTTCATCGCTTAGCGTCAGAACAAATTCCTTGTAATGCTGTTTGCGCGCCTGAACCGGTTCATACCCCTCTTCCAGCCGCGCGTATTCCATAAAACCTGTGACCTTGCCCATGGTTCTGTCCTTATTGGTTAATGACTCTAAGCCGCGACTCGTTCCTGCTGAACGCGCTTAGGTGCGTTCAGTTCGCGCAATGCGCGCTGATATTCGGTCGGGAATACCTTGACGAAACGGCTACGTACTTCCGGCCAGTGGTCGAGCATATAGCGCGCCGCCAGCGAGCCGGTATATTTGAAATGCTTTTCGATCAGGCTCTTGAGCAAGGTTTCATCGGCTAGGCCGCGATGCCAGATCGCCTTATCCACTTTGCCGTCCTGCTCCTGTAGCGTCAATACCGGCTCCAGTGTCACCATGGCGCTATTGCAGCGTTTGTTGAACTGACCATCAGCGTCATAGACGTAAGCCACACCGCCGCTCATACCAGCCGCAAAATTACGCCCGGTCTGCCCCAGTACCACGACGGTGCCTCCGGTCATGTATTCACAACCATGGTCACCCGTGCCCTCAACCACTGCGGTAGCACCTGAATTACGTACAGCAAAACGTTCACCCGCCACACCATTAAAGAAAGCCTCGCCGGCAATCGCGCCATAAAGCACGGTATTACCGACGATGATGTTTTCGGTACCCGCACCACGAAAATCATTGGCACAACGCACGATGACGCGACCACCACTTAAACCTTTACCAACATAGTCATTGGCCTCTCCAATCAGGTCGAGTGTCACGCCTTGCGCCAGGAAAGCAGCAAAACTTTGGCCGGCAGTGCCCTGCAACTGCACGTGAATCGTGTCATCAGGCAAACCAGCATGGCCATAACGACGCGCCACCTCGCCTGACAGCATTGCGCCTACCGTACGGTTGACATTGCGTACCGGCATCAGAAAACTGACCCGTTCGCCTTGCTCCAGCGCCGGTCTTGCCGCTTCAATCAGTTTATGATCCAATGCCTTGTCGAGTCCATGGTTCTGGTCATCGACTTTCTGCCGTGGCACTTCAGCGCCGACCTCGGGCTGATAAAAGATACGGGAAAAATTCAGACCGCGTGCCTTCCAGTGCTCAATCCCTTTTTTGGTATCGAGTAAATCGCTACGACCGATCAAATCACTGAAATGCCGCAGCCCCAGTTGTGCCATGAGTTCGCGCACTTCTTCGGCGACAAAAAAGAAATAATTCACCACGTGCTCAGGCTTGCCCTGGAATTTGGCACGCAACACCGAGTCTTGCGTCGCCACGCCTACCGGGCAAGTGTTCAGATGGCATTTACGCATCATGATGCAGCCCTCGACCACCAGTGGGGCGGTGGCAAAACCAAATTCATCGGCACCCAGCAGGGCACCAATCACGACATCGCGCCCGGTCTTGATCTGACCATCGACCTGTACCGCTATACGACCGCGCAGTCCGTTCAATACCAGCGTCTGCTGGGTTTCAGCCAGCCCCAGTTCCCACGGTGAACCGGCATGTTTGATGGAACTGACCGGTGAGGCTCCAGTACCTCCGTCGTGCCCGGCTATGGTGACGTGGTCGGCCTTGGCTTTGGCAACGCCTGCTGCCACGGTACCGACACCCACTTCACTGACCAGTTTGACGCTGATGCTGGCGCGGGGATTGACATTTTTCAGATCGTGAATCAATTGCGCCAGGTCTTCAATCGAATAAATATCATGATGCGGTGGTGGGCTGATGAGACCGACGCCCGGCACCGAAAAGCGCAGCTTGGCAATATACTCACTCACCTTGTGTCCGGGCAATTGTCCGCCCTCGCCAGGTTTGGCACCTTGCGCCATTTTGATCTGAATCTGATCGGCACTGACGAGATATTCTGCTGTGACACCAAAACGACCGGAGGCTACCTGCTTGATTTTCGAGCGCAGGGAATCGCCGGCCTGCAAGGGAATATCGACCTGCACGTTCTTGCTGCCCAGCAGTTGCGCCAGTGTCTCGCCCTGTTGTATGGGAATGCCTTTCAGCTCGTTCTGATAACGCTGCTCGTCCTCGCCACCCTCACCAGTATTGGACTTGCCACCAATACGGTTCATGGCAATCGCCAGCGTCGTATGCGCCTCAGTACTGATGGAACCGAGCGACATAGCGCCGGTAGCAAAGCGCTTGACGATTTCCTTGGCCGGTTCTACTTCCTCGACCGGTATGGCCTTGCTGGAGTCGAGCCTGAATTCAAACAGACCGCGCAAGGTCATGTGGCGCTTGCTTTGGTCGTTGATGATGCGTGCGTATTCCTTGTAGGTTTGATAATTATTGGCACGGGTCGAGTGCTGCAATTTAGCGATGGCATCGGGCGTCCACATATGCTCTTCACCACGGACACGCCACGCATATTCACCGCCAGCATCGAGCATGTTGGCCAGTACCGGGTTGCGGCCAAAAGCCTGTTGATGCAGACGCACTGCTTCTTCGGCGACTTCAAAAATGCCTATGCCTTCAATATTCGTCGGCGTGCCGCTGAAATATTGATCAACAAAAGCTTTGGACAGACCCACGGCCTCGAAAATTTGCGCGCCACAATAACTCATGTAGGTGCTGATGCCCATTTTCGACATGACCTTGTTCAGGCCTTTACCCACCGCCTTGATGAAATAGGCGGTCGCTTTGTTCGGGTCGGCATTCTGGTTGAGTGCTATTAGCGTTTCCAAAGCCAGATACGGGTGCACCGCTTCGGCACCATAGCCTGCCAGCAGGGCAAAATGGTGTACCTCACGTGCCGAGCCGGTCTCGACTACCAGCCCGGTACTGGTGCGCAGACCTTTTTGCACCAGATGATGATGAATCGCGGAAGTAGCCAGCAGCGCCGGTATCGCCACTCGTGATTGATCGACAGCGCGATCCGAAATAATCAGAATATTGTGTCCGCCCTTGACCGCATCGACCGCTTCGGCGCATAGCGAAGCAAGGCGCGCCTCAACGCCTTCCTTGCCCCACGCCACCGGGTAGGTAATGTCGAGTTCATAGCTGCGGAATTTATTTCCCGTGAGCAAATGAATCCTGCGAATTTTTGCCATGTCATTGAAATCGAGCACCGGCTGGCTGACTTCCAGACGCATGGGCGGATTAGTATTATTCAGGTCGAGCAGATTCGGGCGCGGACCAATAAAGCTCACCAGCGACATCACCATTTGCTCGCGTATCGGGTCGATGGGTGGATTAGTCACCTGAGCAAATAACTGCTTGAAATAGTGATACAGCGGTTTGAGTTTGTTCGAGGTAACAGCCAGCGGCGAGTCATTACCCATCGAGCCTATGGCTTCCTCGCCACTGCTCATCATGGCGTTCAGGATCAGCTTCAAGTCTTCCTGGGTATAGCCAAAGGCCTGCTGCCGGTCAAGCAGCGAGGTGCTGAATTTTTCCGGTTCACTCACCTGTTGTACATCATCCAGCTTCACGGCAATACGCTTGATCCACTCCTTGTAGGGCTTGGCATTGGCGAGTGCATCCTTGAGTTCCTTGTCATCAATAATGCGCCCGGCTTCCATGTCTATCAGGAACATTTTTCCGGGCTGCAGACGCCATTTTTTAATGATCTTGTGATCCGGTATCGGCAAGACCCCGGATTCGGACGCCATCACGACATAGTCATCATCGGTCACGATGTAGCGGGCCGGACGCAATCCATTTCTATCCAGTGTCGCGCCGATCTGGCGACCATCGGTAAATGCAATGGCCGCCGGGCCATCCCAGGGTTCCATCATGGCGGCGTGATATTCATAAAAGGCGCGACGGTTATCATCCATGAGGGTGTGCTGTTCCCAGGCTTCGGGAATCATCATCATCATGGCCTGCGCCAGTGGGTAACCGCCCATGACCAGCAGCTCAAGACAATTATCAAAACACGCGGTATCCGATTGTCCGGGATAAATCAGCGGCCAGAGTTTATTCAGGTCATCGCCCAACACCGGCGACCGCATCGCCGCTTCGCGCGCGCGTACCCAGTTATAGTTGCCTTTAACCGTATTGATTTCACCGTTGTGTGCAATCAGGCGGTAAGGATGCGCCAGTGGCCATTCCGGGAAAGTATTGGTTGAAAAACGCTGGTGCACCAGCGCCAATGCCGAAACACAGCGCGGGTCAGCCAGGTCACGATAATACTGACCAACCTGGTTGGCCAGTAGCAGCCCTTTGTAGACTACGGTACGCGCCGACATAGACACCGCAAAATACTCGGCGCCATGCTGCAATTTCAGATTTTGTATGCGGTGGCTTGAAGTCTTGCGTATGACATAAAGCTTGCGTTCCAGCGCCTCGGTCACCATGACATCGGCGCCGCGACCAATAAAGATCTGGCGAATCACCGGCTCCTTGGTACGCACTGTCGGCGACATCGGCATGTCGGTGTCCACCGGCACATCGCGCCAGCCCAGCACTACCTGCCCCTCAGCACGAACCGCCCGCTCTATTTCCTGTTCACACGCCAGTCGTGACGCATGTTCCTTAGGCAGAAAGATCATACCCACACCGTATTCGCCTTCTGGGGGCAAATTGACGCCTTGCTGTTGCATTTCTGCGCGATACAGGGTATCGGGTATCTGAATCAGTATGCCGGCGCCGTCACCCATCAGCGCATCGGCTCCGACCGCGCCACGATGGTCTAGGTTTTCAAGAATTTTCAGACCCTGGGTCACGATATCGTGGCTTTTCCTGCCTTTAATGTGAGCAATAAACCCTACGCCACAGGCGTCATGTTCGTGAGAGCGGGCATAAAGACCCTGTTGTTCTGCAGCAAGCCGGGTATCATATGACATAGCGAAATTTCCTTTTGTCCAGGAACGCTACTTTATTGCAATGCATAAAACTATGCAAATACTCAATAATGGGGTCAGAGTAAAATAAATTGTTGTAGATATTTTTGTCCGGTTAAATAGGGGCAGACTTATTAGCGTTTAGTCGGGCGGCCACGACGCAGTGGCTCAAGCCGACGCACAGACCGCGCCTGCAACTGGTTCAACCAGGGCGGTTCGGCTAATGGCCAGCTCTTTTCCACCGCTGCATCCAGCCGTTGCACTTGTTGCGGCGTTAGTCCTTGCTCCAGACAGTGCCGATAAGCCGACTGGCGCTCGTACGGGGTATTGGCCAGGGCCCAATAGGCATTCAGGGGTGTCAGGCGCAAGCGCAGGTTTGGCTCACCCAACCAGGCACTAGCACTGCACCAAAGGTAATGTTCTGGCGACTCAGCCAGACCCAGACGGCAAGGCAAAGTATCTATGTAGCGGCTACACACCAGACCCCACTCCGGGTCTACCAGGGTTGAACGGTAACGTTGCCGCCATAGCACGCCCTGGCGTTGTAGGCGCTGGTTGTAATCACGCACAAAGCGCCGGCCCAGACTTTGTAGCAGTCGTGCTACGGCATTGGCTTCATTCGGCGTTAAGAGCAGGTCAAACCGGCCTGGTGTAAGGGCGTAGGCATGCAAAGCCACTTGATGCTCGACCACCGTATCCGAGAGCATTTGCAAAAAAAGATCGCACACCTCGGCCAGATCGAATACATTCAAACCCTCTACCGCGTACTGCCTAACGTAGGTCAAAGTGTCAGCCAGGCATAAGCGGGGCAGGCGTGCCACGGATTCAGGTACCGCAATCAGGTTTGACCAAGTCGACGCAGTAGCGTCAGCATCTCGGCGTCAGGCACCGGCTCGACACAAGCTTGACCCAGCGCCTGCAACAACACATAGCGCAGCCGCGCCTCTTGCACTTTTTTGTCGTGTTTCATCCAGTCCAGAAACGCTTGCGCCCCCAGAGCTGGTGCCTCGACTGGCAATTGCGCCTGCTGCAACAGTGCGCGCAGTCGTAACACCGTGTCGGTCACCGGGTAGCCTAGCTGTTGCGATAATTCCGCTGCCAGTACCATGCCCGCCGCCACGGCCTCGCCATGCAACCAGGTGCCATAGCCCAGGGCCGCTTCGATGGCATGTCCGAAGGTATGACCAAAATTCAGGGTGGCACGTAGCCCATGCTCTCGCTCATCGGCGACAACCACTTGCGCCTTGCATTCGCACGAACGCTTTATCGCGTAGCTTAATGCTTCGACATCGCGCTTCATCAGGTTCGGCATCTGCTGTTCCAGCCACACAAAAAAAGCCGCATCCATGATAGCGCCATATTTGATGACCTCGGCCAGACCAGCGGAATATTCGCGCGCTGGCAGAGTCTTCAAGGTGTCCAGATCTATAACCACCTGACGCGGCTGATAAAAGCAGCCGATCATGTTTTTACCCAGGGGATGATTGACCGCTGTTTTCCCACCGACAGACGAATCCACCTGCGCCAGCAGGGTGGTAGGCACCTGTACAAACGGTACACCCCGCATATAGGTAGCGGCGGCAAAGCCGGTCATATCACCCAGCACCCCACCCCCCAGCGCCAGCAAGGTGACGTCGCGCGCTGCACGTTGTTGCAGCAGGGCATCGTAGATCAGGCGCAGACTGTCCAGCGTTTTATAGGCTTCACCATCGGGCAAGGTAATGACACTGGCTTGTTTTCCCGCTTGTTGCAAGGCTTCAAGTACAGGCGTCAGGTACCAAGCCGCCACGGTAGGATTGGTCACTACGACTACCTGCCGGCCTGCAATGGCACGCTGCCAGGTCTGGCTCTGCCCGAGCACACCCTGGCCCAACACAATGTCATAGGCCTCGTCACCCAGCTCAACTCTGACTTCCTGGTTCATATCCATTAATTTGCAGAAAAAAGTCCGGCTGGCTGAAATTCTGCCATGATTCTAGCCTGCACCTGGGCCGTATTGAGCTTGTCCACGTCAATGGTAAGCGATGCAATTTCCTGATACAGCGGTTCACGGCGGCTAAACAATTGCTGCAGAGTGGCTTGTGGATCGGCAACCGCCAGCAAAGGCCGGGACTTGGAGTGCCCGACTCGACGCCAACTGGTCTCAGGCTGGGCGCGCAGATAAATGACGAAGCAGTGTTGCTCCAGGCAACTACGGTTGGCTGGCGTTTCGACACAGCCTCCACCAGTGGCAATCACGCGAGCGGGTATCGTACAAAGGGACTGGATCATGCGCCTCTCGCGCGCCCGGAAACCAGGTTCACCTTCTGCTGCAAAGATTTCCGGAATATCCACGCCAGCCTCGCGCCGGATTTCAGCATCAACATCGACAAACTCATAGCCCAACGTGCGCGCCAAAGCCGGACCCAGGGTAGATTTACCCGCACCCATAGGGCCAACCAGCGCCAGAGAACGAGGTGAATTGGCGTTCATATTAAAAAAGAACCGCAGCAGGTGCGGTTCTGGGGTCATAAATCTCTATGGCAGGATGGTTAACAGCATGTGATCAGACATTACTTGAGGGTTATCTGGCCGCAGAACTGGCCACCGCATCTGTGATAACACGTGGCGTCAGGAAAACCAGCAATTCGCGCCGATCGTTGGTGCGACGGTTGTTTTTGAACAAATTACCGACATAGGGAATGTCACCGAGTAACGGCACCTTGACATTGTCGCTCCGTTCAATTTGGGTGTAGATACCGCCGATTACGACGGTGCCGCCGTTATCGATCAATACCTGGGTATTAACGTTTTTGGTATTAATGGCCGGGCCTGCTCGGGTCTCGACGCCGCGACTGTCCTTATTAACATTGACCGTCAAAATAACATTACCCTCAGGGGTGATTTGCGGTGTCACATCGAGCTTGAGTACCGCCTTGCGGAAGGAAATGCTGGTAGCACCGCTGCTGGTAGCCTGCTCGTATGGAATTTCCTCACCATCCTCAATGGTGGCTCGAACCTGGTCAGCTGTCACCACGCGTGGGCTGGAGATGATGCGACCTCGACCATCTGCTTCCAGTGCCGTGATTTCAAGACCAACCACACGGCTCAGACTCGAATTGAACAATGTAACGGCGAAGCCAGCCGCATTAAATCCACTCAAACCGGCAGCCGGCAAATTCACAAAATCACTGCCGCCTATCGAAAAATTTGATGAAGTGAAGGTCAATTGGTTGCCGGTACCGGTTGTACCCGATCCAGCACCCCCCGTACCTAATGTTGAGTTGGGGCCAGTGACAGAACCGTAAATGTTGCTTCCAACAACCTCCCTAGGATAACCTGTATTGCCTTTCAACCGTACCCCGAGGGAGCGGCCAAAGGTGTCGTCGGCCTCGACAATACGCGCCTCAATCAAAACCTGTCTCTGCGGTATGTCAAGCGTGCGCAGGACGCGTCGGAATTCTTCCAGCTTAGATGGCACATCGCTGACAATTAACTGATTGGTACGACTGTCAGACACAACACTGCCGCGCTTGCTCAACAAGCGATTTTTTTCGTCCGACATAATCTTGAAAAGATCTGCAGCCTTAGTGTAGTTGACCTGAAAGTTTTCCGTTCGCAGTGGTTCTAATTCGTTAATCTGTTGCTTGGCCTCCAACTCCAGTTTTTCTTTGGTCGCCAACTCATCCCTGGGCGCTATCCAGACCACATTACCATTCTTGCGCATGTCCAGGCCTTTGGATTGTAATACTATGTCAAGCGCCTGATCCCAGGGTACGTCTCTGAGGCGTAAAGTCAGACTGCCTCCTACCGATTCACTGGTAATGATATTGAGGTTGGTAAAGTCAGCGATGACTTGCAGAACCGATCTAACTTCAATGTTCTGAAAATTTAAAGACAGCTTTTCACCCTTGTAACCAGGACGCGAGCCCTGCGTCAATTTGTTCGGGTCTTCTTGCAGTGGTTTGACCTCGAGCACAAACTGGGTATCACTCTGATAGGCATTGTGTTCCCATAGTCCTTTAGGCTCTATCACCATACGCACGCCGTTGCCCTGAACAAAGGTATTAACACTTTGTATTGGTGTGCCAAAGTCAGTTACATCGAGACGACGCCGCAGGTTGGGTGGTAGCGTGGTGTTGATGAAGTCAAGTACCAGAGACTGTCCCTGCTGGCGTATATCAACCCCGGTGGCTGGGCTGGAAAGATCGATGACCACCCGACCTTCACCCTCGCGACCGCGGCGAAAATCAATATCTTTGAGTTCCGTGCGCACCGTACCCGGTTCAGCAAAACGTACTGGTTGACTGCTAGTTGTCACTGCTACAGGAGCGCCAGGCGCATCAAGGGTAATGAGAACAGCATTACCTTCGATGGCGGTTGTATAAGGAACGCTGCGCTTAAGATTCAGCACCAGACGTGAACGCTGGCCAGCCTGAACTATGTTTAAGGATCTGAGTTCGCCCTGATTGACTTCAATCGCATTCTGCCCAGTACCATTACTGACACCCGGGAAGTCAAGCGCAATCCGCGCCGGGTTGCTTACGGCAAAAGCAGGTGGTACGGCAGCAGGGGCTGTTTTCATCTGCACCCGCACCACAAGCACGCTACCCGCCTGATTGGTCGTGATACTTTCAATGGCGTTTTGCTGTTGCGCCATAGCAGCCGGCAGCACCAACAACGACATGACGAATAGTGCCGAGCGTGTAAGTAGCATTCGACCGCACTCCAGATGGATCAGGGAAATAATGGTATTCATTTAGCGGTCTCCTGCAATTGCAAACTAGCAGTGCGCTCGACCCAGTCACCTGCGGCGTCCTGCACGGTTTCGTTAATAGTGATTTCGGTTTCAGTGATGTTGGTGATACGACCAAAATTCTGGCCGATATACTCACCCTGCCTTACCTGATATACCGTTCGATTGACTCGCACCAGAGCAACTCGTTTGCCCCCCTGCACAATGGTTCCTACCATGGTAATGGTGTCAAGCGGAAAGGCTTCCATAGGATCACGACGACGGTCGGTATTGGGCTGATTACCCTTGTTTGCACTCGATTCCAGCTTCTGAAGTGCTATATCGAGCTTCTTGATATCAAACGGGTCAATCTGTGACTGCTGTTCATAGACGAACGGCTCGAACTTTCTCGGTGCTGGCAGGGGTTGTACTGTAGGACGCATATTTCTGCGTTCCTGATCCATCCAGTCACGCAGCTCTTCCTGCCCGGCTACGCCGCCACAACCCGACAAGGCTCCCAGAACCAGGCTCAGCGATAGACAAAATATCAATCTCATCTTATTTTGTCCCTTTTTTGCCTTTTTCCGCCCTGGCGCTGCGCTGCGCCTCGACTTCAGCAGCATCCAGGTAACGGAAGGTGCGCGCTTCTGCCACCAGGGTCTGGCGGTTATTGTTGCTGGTAATTTTCAGGTTATTCAAAGTTACGATACGCGGCAGATTGGCAATATCGGAAACAAAGGCACCAATCTCGTGATAGCTCCCAACCACCCTGATTTCGATAGGTAATTCGGCATAGTATTCCTTGACACTTGCCGCTCCAGGCTTGAATAACTCGAATTGCAAGCCGCGCCCAAGACCGGCTGTGTTGATGTCAGACAGTAAGGCATCCATTTCGGCCTTGCTGGGTAGCTGTTTTTCCAGCGCCTGAACGTAGGTGGAGACTTCTTCTTTCTGTTTTTTCAGAATATCAAGATTAATGGCCTGCCTGAGCTTGCTTTGATACTGCTCTTTGAGTTTCAACTCTTCGGCGCGATCGGCCTCCAGGGCCTGGATTTGTCCGGTCCAGTAAAAATACCAGCCCGCCAGAATAATGGCTGCAAACAAGCCTAGCACGGCTGACACTCTGGGGATAAGCGGCCAGGACCCGGGATCCCTGGTGTTCACCCCCCGAAACTGGCGGCCTAGCTGGCTTAAATCAATATTTTTCATGTCTAGTCTGCCCTATTTTTTCTTGGCGTCAGTCCCCGCCTTACCTGATTTTGCAGCCAGGGCATCCGTCTCCTGACCTGGGCGTCTGATCAGCAGATCAAGGGAAAAATCAAAAACTCGGGTGCCGCGTCCGGTTTGCTGACCCGCCTTGATTTCAATCAGATTGGGTCTGGTCAGCCAGACCGACGAGGTCGATAAATTACGCAGATATTCCGAAATGCGCTCGTTAGACTGACCAACTCCCGTCACCACGACTTTCGTTCCATCCTGGGTCACTGTTCGCAGATAGATACCTTCAGGTGTAAAGCGCACCAGCTCATCAAGCAGATGTACAGGCTGATTGCGATCACTCTGCAGACCCTCCACGGCAGTCTGGCGAGCACGCAGACTGTCAATTTCACGTCTAAGATCCGATACCTCGGCAATTTGTTTGTCAATGCGTTTGTTTTCTTCGACGATAAACTGATTACGCTGTTTTTGTTGTTCGATCAGAAACTCATAACCCATACCACCAACAAAGACGACACCCGAAGCCAAAATGGCCGAAAGTACGAGCAGCCCAATAAACGAGCGGCGCCGCTGTTCGCGCCGCATGGCGCGATGCGCCAGCAGGTTAATGGCGATGGTTGTCATGCTTCAAACCTCCGCATCGCGAGACCGGCACCCGTCAGCAGTCCGGGCGCGTCAATAGCTAGCTGTTTTTCACGAATTGAAGAACCAAGGGCCATACCTTTGAACGGATTGATGACACTAGTCTGAACTTGGGTGCGATTAGCCGCCGCATCGGCCAAACCTTCCAGCACCGCCGAACCACCGGCCAATAGAATGGTATCGACCTTGCCGTAGGGTGTAGAGGTGAAAAAGAATTGTAATCCGCGCACTATTTCAGAGATAGCGTTTTCAACAAATGGCTGGAGTAAATCACGCTGATAATTATCCGGCAGGTCGCCCGATCTTTTTCTGGCATCGGCCTCTTCGAAGGTCATGCCATAGCTGCGGGCTATGTCCTGAGTCAGCTGCGCGCCACCGAACGGCTGTTCCCGTACATAGACATTCTGGGCATTAAGAAACACCGACAAATTAGTCGTATTAGCGCCAATATTAAACACTGCTATCAGTTTATCCTGACCCTGGCTGGGCATCTGTTGAGCCAATCGATCAATGACAGATCGAACTGCGTAAGAATCAACATCCATGACCATGGGCTTCAAGCCGGCAGCCTCGGCCAATGCAACACGATCCTCAACCTTGTCCCAGCGCGAAGCGGCAATCAGCACCTCTACATCATCCGGGCTTGTAGCAGACGGGCCGAGTACCTGAAAATCCAGACTGACTTCATCCAGGGCGAAAGGAATGTACTGACTGGCCTCGGACTCAACCTGGGTTTCGTATTCATCCTCAGTCAGCCCGGCCGGCAGAAAAATGCGCTTGGTAATAACCTGCGCCGAGGGCATGGCCAAAGCAACATTCTTGTTACGGGAACCCAATTTCTTGACCGCACGCGACACCACTTCGGACGCCGAGTCCATATTGTCGATATTGCCATCGACCATGACCCCCTTGGGTAGTGGCTCAATAGCGTATTTTTCCAGGCGGAAATTTTTGCCGCTTTCAGTCAGCTCGACTAGCTTGATGCTGCCCGAGCTGATGTCCAGCCCCAGCAAAGGCTGACTTTTACGCGACAGCAAGGATTTGAAGTCTAACGCCACGCTCGTTCCTCACTCTGGAAGGTGGCCACCGCGTTCACTAATTTCCGGCATTCAAAAGCCAGATTCATGGCGCGGCAGTATTTAAAAAGTTATTACAAAATCGGCACTTACATACAGAAACCGAGAAACTACATCAAATCCTAGCAATAAGCCAGCATCAAGGTAAAGTATTTTTAATGGGTCGTCTTGCGATGCCGTTGCCGCAAACAGACGCATCCCGGTCTGCTTCTGCAAATTTTTAAGGAAAACACCCCCAAAAATTGCAAATTTAACATTTATCCTGCTCTGCGAATCCTTGATCAATTGAGTACACTCGCACCATGACGCTGAACTCTTTCAAACAACGCCTTCATTCCTGGCAACCCCAGTCCTGGCCACGTTATGCCCGCTGGATTTTTTATCTGTTCGGACTGGGACTGGCAGGTATTGTGCTCGCCGCCCTGGGCCTGAGCTTTGCCCTGGCCGTCGCCTGGCCACGTCTGCCCTCGATTGACGCGCTCACCGACTACCGACCCAAGCTGCCGTTGCGGGTATTTACTGCCGATGGCGTGCTGATTGGCGAATTCGGCGAGGAACGGCGCAGCATCACGCGTATTGAGGAATTTCCAGATCATCTGAAACAGGCGATTCTGGCCGCCGAAGACGACAATTTTTATCGCCATAAGGGTATTGACTACGTCGGTATTACCCGTGCCGCTTTTGCTAACCTGAGCGCCGGCAGTGCGCGCCAGGGTGCTTCAACCATTACGCAACAAGTAGCACGTAATTTCTTTTTATCGAGCGAACGTACACTGACCCGAAAAATATACGAAATGCTGCTGGCTTTCAAGATTGAGGCCAATATGAGCAAAGACCAGATTCTTGAGGTCTACATGAATCAGATATTTCTCGGCCAGCGTGCTTATGGCTTTACCCAGGCGGCTCAAGCGTACTATGGTAAGGCAGTGAAGGATCTGAGCATCGCCGAGGCTGCAATGCTGGCCGGACTGCCCAAGTCGCCTTCGGGTATCAACCCGGTGAGCAACCCCAAGCGAGCCGCCATTCGTCAGCAATATGTATTAAGACGCATGAAGGAACTCGACTTCATTACGGCTGAACAATTCGCTGTCGCGGTCAAAGAGCCACTAAAACTGCGCCCACGCCATAGCGAATCGCAGATTCACGCCGAATATGTTGCCGAAATGGCGCGTCAAATTGCCGTCGAAACCTGGAATGATGAGGCCTATACGCGTGGTCTGAATATTTATACCACCCTGATCAGCGCGCATCAGAATGCGGCTTATGCCGCTGTTCGCCGCGGCATTTTGGATTATGAACGCCGTCATGGCTACCGTGGCCCCGAAGCTTTTGTCGAGTTACCTGCCAAGCCAGACGATGACTGGCTCGATTCGGTAGTGGACAAATTTCCGGATTCGGACAATCTGCTGACCGCGGTGGTACTGGAAGCGCAGCCCAAGCGGGTGCGTGTGGCTCGTCCGGGAGAACGCATAGAGGTGGGTGAGAGCGGCCTGAAATTTGTTGCCTCGGCCTTGTCTGCTAATGCCCAACCGGCACGTCGACTGCGCCCTGGCGCGGTGGTACGTATCACACGTAACGACAAGAATGAGTGGGAGATCATTCAGGTACCCCAGGTTGAAACTGCTTTCGTCGCCATGAGTTCGCTTGATGGCGCGGTGCGCGCGCTGGTGGGTGGCTTTGATTTCGACCGGAACAAATTCAATCATGTGACACAAGCCTGGCGTCAACCGGGGTCGAGTTTCAAACCCTTTATTTATTCGGCCGCACTGGAAAAAGGCTTTACCCCCAGTACCATGATCAATGATGCGCCGCTGTTTTTCGATGCCGCCCAAACCGGCGGCCAGCCCTGGGAACCGAAAAATTACGACGGCAACTTTGATGGGCCGATGTCGATGCGTACGGCCCTGACCAAATCAAAAAATCTGGTGTCGGTACGCATTCTGCAAAGTGTCGGTCCGCAATACGCCCAGGATTTCGTCACGCGCTTTGGATTTGATGCCGATAAGCACCCGCCTTACCTGACGATGGCTCTGGGCGCAGGCTCGGCCACACCGTGGCAGATGGCCTCAGCTTATAGTATTTTCGCTAACGGCGGCTACCGGGTGCAACCTTACTTTATTACCAAAATTACTGATAGCCAGGGCCGGGTATTGGCACAGGCCAGCCCGACCTTGGCCGGTGACGAAAGTCTGCGGGTTCTGGACGAACGCAATGTCTTTCTGATGGACAGCATCATGAAGGATGTCACCCGCTTTGGTACCGCAGCTCGCGCTGCCAGCCTGAAACGTACCGACCTGGCCGGCAAAACCGGCACCACCAACGATGCGGTCGATGCCTGGTTTGCCGGTTACAACCCGGCTCTGGTCGCGGTGGCCTGGGTCGGCTATGACCAACCCAAAAACCTGGGGCCACGCGAAACTGGGGGTGCCGCAGCGCTGCCGATCTGGATCGGTTATATGAACAAGGCTTTGTCAGGAGTACCGAACATTCAGCGCCCGGTGCCCGAAGGCGTGGTGAGCCTAGGGGGCGAGTTCTATTACACCGAAAATCAGCCAGGTCAGGGTATCACTTCGTTAGGTGGCTCGGAAGCACCTGGTGAGAACCCGAAAAAAGCCGAGGAAATTAAAAACGAATTGTTTTAAAGCCGTACTGTTGCACCCGTCTGTTGCGACAGGCAGCGCGCCAGCAATTGAAACAGTTCCTCGCCGCTTTTGCTGTCGTGCCAGGCTTGCCCGACGAGCCTGAAATGAAAACCACCCGCCTTGGCAGCCAGCCATATTTCCTGCATGGCTTCCTGGCTGTTAATGATGATTTTGCTGCCATTCTCACACGTCAGCGTGAGTACGTTGCCACTACGCTCGCTGTCAATATCGAGTTCGTCGGCCAAATTTTCCACCGCCCGTTCAATGGATTGCAAGGTGGTTTCGGCCTGAGCCAGAAATTCGCTGGGCGACATGGTATTCTCGTCTCATGATGCTAAAACCTGATTTTATGCCAAGAAAATGGCGACTGCTCACCGCCGTGCTGGGTTGCCTGATTGTGTCGGCTTGCGGCCAAAAGGGCCCCCTGTATTTGCCGGGCCCACCGCAGCCTCCTAGCAGCCCGCGCCCGGCCGATATGCCGGCACCAGCCTCACCCCAACAAGCCACTGAAAAAAAATGAATGCCTTTACCTGTCGTGATGGCGTGTTGTACGCCGAAAATGTTGCGCTTCCGGAAATTGCACGTCAATTTGGTACACCCACTTATGTCTATTCGAAAGCCGCTATCAGTAGCGCCTTCGCCGGCTATGCACGTGCGCTGGAGCAACGCCCATCGCTGATTTGCTATGCCGTCAAGGCCAATTCCAACCTGGGCGTATTGAGTCTGTTGGCGCGACTGGGTGCCGGTTTCGATATTGTGTCGGGTGGCGAGTTGTTGCGCGTTATTGCCGCCGGTGGCAACCCGGCCAAGGTGGTGTTTTCCGGGGTCGGTAAAACCGAAGCCGAAATTGAACAGGCTTTGTATGCCGGCATTTTGTGCTTCAACATTGAGTCGGTGGCCGAGCTCGACCGGATCTCGGCAGTGGCTACGCGCATTGGCCTGAATGCGCCTGTTTCTGTTCGCGTCAACCCCAATGTTGACCCAAAAACGCACCCGTACATTTCGACCGGACTGAAGAAAAACAAGTTTGGCGTCGCTTATGAAGAAACCTTGGCCCTGTATGAAGCCGCCGCGCAACGGCCCAGTATTCGCATTGTGGGTATTGACTGTCATATTGGCTCGCAGATTACCGAGATCAGCCCGTATCTGGACGCGGTGGATCGCATTCTGGATATGGTCGATGCCCTGCAAGCCCGTGGCATCAGGCTGCATCATCTTGACCTGGGTGGTGGGCTGGGCATTGAATATCAGCCCGGTGACCAGCCGCCGGACACCGGTGACTTTGTGCGTGCCTTGTTGCAGCGTATTGACGCGCATGGGCACTCTGACAAAGTGGTGATGTTTGAACCGGGGCGCTCGATTGTCGGCAAGGCCGGGGTATTGCTGACTCGGGTGGAATTTATTAAACCCGGCAGCGAGAAAAATTTTGCCATTGTCGATGCCGCCATGAATGATCTGATGCGGCCGGCCATGTATGAAGCCTGGATGGCAGTGCGTGAGGTGGTGCAATCGGACACCCCGGCGCGTGATTACGACATTGTCGGGCCAGTATGCGAGTCGGGCGACTGGCTAGCACGCGACCGCCATTTGGCGCTGCAAGCTGGCGATTTGCTGGCCATTATGGATGCCGGTGCCTATGGCATGAGCATGGCCAGCAACTACAACACGCGCGGGCGTGCCGCTGAGATTATGGTGGACGACACCCGGCTGCATGTGGTGCGCGAACGCGAACAGCCGGCCGATTTGTTCGCTCTGGAAGCGCCCTTGCCCTGAAGCTTCGGACCGGGTGCTGGTACCAACCCGGTTTATGCTGCTGATACGTAGCGCGTCGGGTCGGACACTCCCGCTTCCTCAAACCCTTTGCGCCGCAGACGACAGGCATCACATAGACCGCAGGCACGCCCCGCGGTATCGGCCTGATAGCACGACACGGTCAGTGCAAAATCGACGCCCAGCGCCAGTCCGGTGCGGACAATGTCAGCTTTGCTCATTTCAATAATGGGGGTATGAATGCGCAGCCGCGCGCCTTCAACTGCGGCTTTGGTGGCCAGATTGGCCATGGTTTCATAGGCCGCCACATACGCCGGGCGACAATCGGGGTAGCCGGAATAATCGACCGCGTTGGCACCAAAAAACAGGTCATGCGCGCCCAATACTTCAGCCCAGCCCAAAGCCAGCGACAACATGATGGTGTTGCGCGCCGGAACATAGGTGACCGGGATGCCCTGACTGCTGCCAGTCACGGGCACGGCAATGGCGTTATCGGTCAGCGCCGAACCGCGTGGCCCGACAAACAGGTGGGATATATCGAGATCAATGATTTCATGTCGTGCCGCACCCAGGCGCTGCGCCACCTGGGCGGCAGCCTGCAATTCGGCGCTATGACGTTGGCCATAACGCAGGCTCAAGGCGTACACCTCAAAACCCTGCTGCCGCGCCAGCGCCATGACGGTGGCCGAGTCCATGCCGCCGCTGAGCAGTACGACGGCCTTTTTGTCTGCGCTCATTTCAGGCCGGCCAGCCTTTCACGGGCATTTTGTGCCGCCGGGGTATTGGCATAACGCTTGATAACTTCCTGAAACGTCAGGCGTGCCGTTTTTTTGTCATTCAGTTCCAGCTGGCTGTTGCCCACATTGAACAGGGCATCGGCGGCACGCGCATGCTCGGGATGATCACGCACAAAGTCTTGCAACACCTGTGCCGCGGCTTTGAAATCACGCGCCGCGTAGTGGGCGCTGCCGTGCCAGAATTGTGCCAGCGGGGCATAGATGCTTTTAGGATACTGGCGCAGGAAAGTACCAAACGCCAGGGCCGCATCAGCAAATTTGCTGCCGCGAAAAATGTCGAGAGCCGCTTGATACTGGCGCATTTCATCCTGCGTGACTTCGCCTTCCTTGCCATCGATGGTGATTTTTTGTGGCTCGAGTTTTTTCAGGCGCGCATCGGCATCGGCATACAGGTCACGCTGTCGTCTTTGCAAATCAGCCAGGTCTTTTTGCAATACTTCCAGGGTGCCACGCAAACCGGCATTGTCGCGACGCAGGGCTTCGAGCTGATTGATCAGCTCGAGCTGGGCGCGACTGATTTGCTGTAATTGCTGGCTGAGTTGTTCGTTCTGCTGTTGCGAGGCCGCATTAGCCGACTGGCTGGCTGCTTGCTGCGCTGTCAGCTGGGCGCGCAAGTCCAGAATGGCGCGCCTGGCTTCGTCATCTGAAAAAAAAGCTTGTGCCGAAGGTGAAAACAGGGCTGCAGCCAGCGCAGCCATGCTAAGCAATGACCTCATAGATAACGCAGGTCGGCACGACGGTTTTCCGCCCAGGAGGCTTCATCCTGACCCAGGGCGCGCGGTTTTTCTTCACCAAAGCTGACCGCCTCAAGCTGCGACTCGCTGACGCCCAGCAGGGTCATAGCACGACGTACCGCTTCAGCCCGCTTTTGCCCCAGCGCCAGGTTGTATTCACGCGAACCACGGTCGTCGGCATTGCCTTCCAGCGATACCTTGCGGCTGCGGTTGTCACGCAAAAATCTGGCATGGGCTTCTATCACCGATTGAAATTCGGGTTTGATTTCATAACTGTCAAAATCAAAATAGACACTGCGCTTGGCTAAAACACCCTTGGGGTCATTCAGCGGGTCAGGGGTGGCGGCCTGAACGTTGGTCACTGCGCGGCTGTTGGCGGCCGGGGCAGGTGTACTGCTGGCCGGGGCAGCCGTACGGTTCTCGACCGGAGCCGAACCAGAGGGGGCTCCCAGGTCTACCTTGCTGGCGCAGGCTGACAACAAAACAGTCGCTGCTATTGCTACTTGACTTGGCCAATTCATTCGCACTCTCCTTAATGAGTTATTTAAAAAAAGGACCCCAGGCGGGCTCACGCACATCGCCGGTGGCTAGCGTCAGGCGGGTCCGTATCCGTCCGTCAGCCGACGCCATTGCCAGGGTATCGCGCCCGGCATCGACCGTAGCGTATAACAAATAACGACCGTTAGGCGCAAAACTAGGCGATTCGTCCTGGCTGGTCCCGGACACCAGGGCCTCCTGTCCGGTGGCCAGGTCCATGACCGCTGTCACAAAACGACCGCTGCGCCGTGCAATGTAAGCCATTTGTTTACCGTCCGGAGACAGCTTCGGGCTCACATTGTAATCGCCGACAAAGGTAACGCGTTGTGCTGCCCCACCTGTTATGGGCATACGATAAATCTGCGGGCCACCCCCACGATCGCTGACAAAATAGACTGTCTGCCCGTTAGGACTGAACGCAGGTTCTGTATCAATGCCTTGACTGTTAGTCAGTCGGCGCGGTGCCCCGGTACCATCGGCATTGATCAGATAAATCTGTTGCAAACCGCTGAGTGTCAAGGCTACGGCCAGAGTACGACCCTCGGGTGACCAGGCCGGGGCAGAATTGCTGCCACGAAAATTGGCAATAACACGGCGTTTGCCGCTGGCAATGTCATGGATATAGACCACCGGTTTGCGGTCTTCAAATGAAACATAGGCCAGCTGGGTACCATCGGGTGACCAGGCCGGACTGATGACAGGTTCGTTAGAGCCGAAGGCTTCCTGTGCATTCATGCCGTCGGCATCGGCCACCTGTAGTGAAAAGCGGGTACCGCGTTTCAGTACATAGGCAATACGGGTGGTGAAAAATCCCTGGTCACCGGTCAATCGTTGATAAATTTCATCGCTGATGCGGTGTGCTGTCAGACGGATCTGGTCTCGTGCCGGGGTATAAGCCAAACCGGTCAAGGCAACTCCTTTGACTGTATCGAACAGACGAAAACGTACGTCAAAACGACCATCGGCCAGACGTACTACACTGCCCACCACCAGGGCATCGGCACCACGTGCGCGCCAGTCGCTGGCATTCAGGTTCGAGTTTTCGTCTAATGTCTGGCCGGTGCTATCCACCAGGCGAAACAGGCCGGTTCGTAACAGGTTGGCTCGTATGATGTCGGCAACCGGCTGCGGCGCTTGGGCATCGCCATTAAAGCTCACTACCGCAATCGGTATCTGGTTGGCGCCAACACCCGTGACTTCAAATCGCAATTGCGACTGTACGGTCCAGGGCAGGAGACAAAACAGAAAAAAGATGCAGAATTTTTTCATATCAGTCCTTGAGTCGATGTGTGAACTGAAAGTTCCGCGGCACTTTGCCGCTGCTGTCGGCGGGAAAAGGTTCACTCTTGCGAATGGCGCGCTCGACTGCCTCGTCAAACCCTGGCAAGCCGCTCGGGCGCAGCTTGCGTAGCGACGATACCGCGCCGGTCGGATCCAGTTCAACCACATATTCGACTGACGGATTACCCCCCACCCTGTCTGGGTTGAAAACGGTGTTGGCGCGAATACGCGTGGCAGTGCGTGCTACCCAGCCGCCATCGCCCCGAGGCCCGGAATTGACCTGGGCACTGCCGGTGCCACCCGCACCCGCCTGTAGTTGGCGTACCTCGCGATCAAACCGCTCGCGTCGCTCTGCTTCCTGTTTTTTTCTGGCTTCCTGCTGCTGTTTTTTCAGATCTGCGGTCTTGTCGGGCAAGGGGGCAGGCGCGCGCTGGGGTGTATCAGTTTTGGGCGGAACAAAAGTTTTTGGCGGCGGTATGGTTGCACTGACAATCTCTGGCTCCGGATCGGGCTCGGGGGCAGGTACCGGCGCAGGTAGAACCCGTTCTGGCTCATCAGCTTCCATCGGCTCTGGGGCCGCGATTTGCGGCAGACTGGTCCAGATTTCAGCCTCTACTAGCGCCGGGGTCTGACTGCTGATACTAACGCCCCAGACCAGCCCCGCCAGCAAGACGGTATGCGCCGCGGCTGATAAAGCAAACGCACGCCAGGTGTGTTCCTGTTGCAGCGTTGGGCTGTCCCAGCTTAGGGTAGTCACACGCCTGCTCCAGGCCTGACCAATAAACCGACACGTTTTACCCCCTGTTTTTGCAACGCATCCATCACCTGCATCACGGCCTCGTAGCGTACCGCCTTGTCGCCGGCGATCACGACTGGCAGGTCAGGTTTTTGCTGTTGTTTCTTCAGGGCTATCTGCACAATTTGTTCACGCGTTGCTGAAGTTTCGCTGGCATTACTGTCGTTGCGGTCGCGCCAGGCCAGGCTACCGTCGGCTCTGACAATAATTTCAAATGGCAAACCCTTGGGTGCCTGAACCGCTTTACCAACGCTCGGCAAATCGACTACGGCCGGGCTCAGCAAGGGCGCGCTGACCATGAAGATGATCAGCAAGACCAGCATGACGTCAATGTAAGGGACGACATTCATTTCGGCGACCATACGACGCTGGCGACGGCGAGGATATGCGGTACCGCCCATGGTGACTAGCGCGCCTGACGCTGCAATATGTTGGAAAACTCTTCGATAAAATTATCGAAGCGATTGGCCACACGGTCAATTTCACTGGCATAGCGGTTGTAGGCCACGACGGCAGGAATAGCTGCGAACAGGCCAATCGCAGTCGCGATCAAGGCCTCGGCAATACCCGGCGCGACCGTTGCCAGGGTGGCTTGCTGTACATTCGACAAACCAACAAAGGCATGCATAATGCCCCAGACCGTACCAAACAAGCCGATATAGGGCGAGACTGAACCCACACTGGCCAGAAACGGTAAGTTTTTTTCCAGCGCATCCAGCTCGCGCTGATGACTGGCACGCATGGCGCGCCTGACTCCATCAAGCATCGCGCTCGTCTCCAGCCCTGCGCTTCGTTGTTGGCGCAGCTTGATAAATTCGGCAAAACCGGCCTCAAAGATGCGCGCCAAAGCGCCGTGTTCGTCACGCGCCCCATACACGCGCTGATACAGTTGCGTCAGATCTGCACCCGACCAGAATTCCTGTTCAAACTCGGCGGTCTGCGTCTTGGCACTACCCAGGGCAAAGCCTTTGCGAAAAATAATGGTCCACGACATGAGCGAGAGCAGTACCAGCCCTGCCATGACAAGTTGTACCACCAGGGTGGCCTGCATAATCAAATGGGGAATGGAAATATCAGCAGGAGTCATGTCAGTTCAGATTTTTTCAGATGGGTGAGAGTATGCACGGACATAGGGTTGCAAGGCTGTAACCAGGTGTTGCGGCATGCGCTGCGCCTTCATGCTGGAAAAACTGACGCAAACCACGGCAATGCGCGCCTGACATAGTACCCGCCCCTGGCAAACCACGGCCTGAATGAAATCAGCCGAAGCCCCGCCTAGGCGTTCAATGCTGGCGTGAATCTCCAGGGCATCGTCAAGACGGGCTGGAGCCAGATAGTCGGCCTCGACCCGGCGCACGACAAAACCGAGTTCGTCCTGCGCCTGCAACAAGGCGCGGCCAGCCCCAGCCTGGCGCAACAATTCGGTGCGCGCCCGCTCGAAAAAACGCAGATAGTTGGCGTAATAGACCACACCGCCCGCATCGGTATCTTCATAATAGACCCGGGCATGCAATATGAAGGCTGGGTCATTCATTCCACAATTGCCCATTTTCGCCCGTACTGGTCGGCACTTTCAGCCCAAAATGCTGGTAGGCATTGGCGGTAGCGACCCGACCGCGCGGAGTACGCTGCAAAAAGCCTTGCTGTATCAAATAAGGCTCGATCACATCTTCAATGGTGTCACGCTCTTCACCAATGGCGGCCGCAACATTATCGAGACCGACCGGTCCGCCACCAAATTTGTGTATCACGGCCTCCAGCAGTTTACGATCCATGACATCAAAACCGACCGGATCGACGTCGAGCATGGCCAGAGCGGCATCGCTCAGGCTTGCTGTAATGCTGCCATTACTCTTGACATCGGCATAGTCACGCACCCGGCGCAACAGGCGGTTGGCGATGCGCGGCGTACCGCGTGCGCGGCGCGCAATTTCCAGCGCACCGGCTTCATCAATGGGGGCATTCAATAAACCGGCACTGCGCATGACAATACGCTGCAACTCGGCAGGACTATAAAATTCCAGACGCGCCACGATGCCGAAACGGTCGCGCAGCGGGTTGGTCAGCATGCCAGCACGGGTGGTGGCTCCCACCAGGGTGAAGGGTTGCAGGTCCAGTTTGACCGAACGCGCCGCCGGGCCTTCGCCGATCATGATGTCTATCTGAAAATCTTCCAGCGCCGGGTATAAAATTTCTTCGACCACCGGGCTCAGACGATGAATTTCGTCAATAAACAGGACATCATTTTTTTCCAGATTGGTCAGCAGCGCCGCCAGGTCACCTGCACGTTCCAGCACCGGGCCGGAAGTCTGGCGCAAGTTGACGCCCATTTCACGCGCAATAATGTGCGAGAGCGTGGTTTTGCCCAGACCAGGCGGGCCAAACAGCAAGACATGATCCAGCGCTTCCTGGCGCTTGCGTGCCGCACCAATAAAGATGTCGAGCTGATCACGAATTTTTTGCTGGCCGACATACTCATCCAGCAACTTCGGACGCAGAGCACGCTCGACCGCCTCTTCGTTAGGCGATGTCGGCGCGGGCTGAACCAGACGGGTTTGGAATTGATCTCGTTCTATCGACACGCTCTTTACCTGGCTAATGATTTGAGTGCCAGTTTAATACCATCACTGACAGAAATTTCATGCGGTAATCCTTTGACCGCGACCACCGCTTCACGTTCGGAATACCCCAGTGCGACCAGGGCATTCAATACATCGGCATTCGAGCTCAAAACAGCCGAGGCGGCAATGCCGGTATCAGGCCCCAGTTTGCCACGCAGTTCCAGTAGTAATCGTTCCGCTGTTTTTTTGCCGATACCGGGCACACGTGTTAGAAGACCGACTTCCTGGGTGGCAATGGCCTGTGCCAGTTCATCGACCGACAAACCGGATAACACCGCCAGCGCCGTGCGCGCGCCAATGCCGCTGACTTTGAGCAATTGCCTGAAAGCCGCGCGCTCGGCCGCCGTCAGGAAACCATAGAGCAAGTGGGCGTCCTCACGCACCATCAGCTGGGTCAATAAGACCACGGGCTCGCCCAAACTTGGCAAAGAATAAAAAGTGCTCATGGGCACGTCTATTTCATAGCCGACACCGGCCACATCCACCAATACCTGCGGTGGCTGTTTTTCCAGCAGAGTGCCCCTGATTTGTCCGATCACGATAGTTTCATCCTTCCGCCCTTGATCTGCCGGCCGGCACTGTGCGCATGGGTAATGGCACACGCCAGCGCATCAGCGGCGTCGCTTTGTGGTGCCGAGGGCAACTGCAATAAACGCATGACCATGTCCTGCACCTGTTCCTTTTTGGCTTTGCCATAACCGACGGTGGCCTGCTTGACCTGCAGGGCAGTATATTCATGCACCGGCAACTGTGCCAGTACCAGCGCCGCCAGTGCTGCGCCGCGCGCCTGCCCCAGCAACAAGGTCGATTGCGGGTTGACATTGACAAAGACGATCTCGACCGCCGCACAATCGGGTTGTGCTTCGTGGCTGATGCTGGCGATACCCTGCACTATGGTTTGAATACGCTGCGCCAGCCCGGCGCGACTTTCGGTCTTGATGACCCCTGAACTGACATAGCGCAGACGCGCACCGTCCTGGTCAATCAGGCCGAACCCGGTACGCTGCAAGCCGGGGTCTATGCCAAGAATGCGTTGTTTCATGCCAGCAGCGTCGGGCTTGGCTTAATGACGGAAATGGCGCGTTCCGGTCAAGACCATGACAATGCCACGCTCATTGGCCGCCGCTATCACTTCATCATCGCGCATGGAGCCACCGGGTTGAATGACGCAGCTGGCACCGGCATCAACCACCACATCCAGCCCATCACGAAACGGAAAGAAAGCATCAGAGGCCACCGCAGAACCCAACAGCGACAGGCCCGCATTTTGCGCCTTGATGCTGGCAATACGTGCCGAGTCGATACGGCTCATTTGCCCTGCGCCTACCCCCAGAGTCATGCCCTGGGCGCAAAAAACAATGGCATTCGACTTGACAAATTTCGCCACACGCCAGGCAAACATCAAATCGCTTAATTGCTGTGCACTGGGTTGCTGTTGCGTCACGACGCGCAGTTCCTCGGCAGTGACGTTTTTATCATCGGGCGACTGCACCAGCAAGCCCCCGCCCACACGCTTGAAGTCATAGCTGTTGCCAGCACTACCAAGCGGCACCTGCAACAGGCGCACATTCTGTTTCGCAGCAAAGACCGCACGCGCTTCTGCGCTGAACCCAGGCGCAATCAGGACTTCAACGAATTGTTTGCTGACCGCTTCGGCGGTTTTGCCATCCAGCGCCTGATTGAACGCAATAATGCCGCCAAAAGCCGAGGTCGGGTCGGTTTTGAACGCTTTCTGATAAGCCTCTAAGGTATCGACACCCACCGCTACGCCACACGGGTTAGCATGCTTGATGATGACGCAGGCAGTCTGCTGGAAGGTCTTGACACATTCCCAGGCGGCATCGGCATCGGCAATATTGTTGTACGACAGTTCTTTGCCCTGCAATTGTGTGTAGCTGGCCAAGGCTCCGGGTACCGGACTGGCATCGCGATAAAACGCCGCGCTCTGGTGCGGGTTTTCGCCGTAGCGCATGGTCTGAACCTTGACGAACTGCAGGTTGAGTTTTTGCGGATAAGGATCACGCACCGGTACCTGATCGGGTTCAGGGCTGTCTTGCAGCGCAGTCAGATAATTGGTGATCATGCCGTCATACTCAGCGGTATGGGCAAACACTTTTTTTGCCAAAGCCAGTTTGGTGCTGTAGCTGGTATCGCCGTGTTGTGTAATTTCTTCCAGCACGCAGGCATAATCGGCTGGCTCGACCACAACCGTGACATCGGCGTGATTTTTCGCTGCGGCACGTAACATGGCGGGGCCGCCGATGTCGATATTTTCTATCGCTTGCTCCAGAGTACAGTCGGGTCGGGCGGTGGCTTGTCTGAACGGATACAGATTGACCACCAGCAAATCAATGGTCTGTATGCCGTGCTCATCTAGGGCAGCACGGTGCTCAGGCAAACTGCGGCGCGCCAATAAGCCGCCATGCACTTTGGGATGCAGTGTTTTGACCCGACCATCGAGCATTTCAGGAAAGCCCGTGATTTCGCTAACCTCGGTCACGGGCAAACCACTGTCTGCCAATAGACTGGCGGTACCACCGGTGGAAATTAATTTCACTCCCTGCTGATGCAAGGCGCGCGCAAAATCAACAATGCCCGTTTTGTCCGACACGGACAGTAATGCAGTGCGAATCATGTTTAGATCATTCCGTGTTGTTGTAGCTTTTTTCTCAGGGTATTGCGGTTGATCCCGAGCATGTCGGAAGCCAGAGACTGATTGCCTTCAGCATGTTTCATGACCACCTCCAGCATCGGGCGCTCGACCGTGAGCACCACCATGTCATACAGATTGCTGGGACGTTCGCCATCCAGGTCGCGAAAGTATTTTTCCAGGCTTTTGGTAATGATTTCCTCGATATTGTTTCTGCTCATGCGGCTTCTCGTTGTAATGAAGGGGAAAAATAAACGAGACACTCATTCGGGTGTCCCATCTGGTCAAAATAGTCGGCTACTGCCTGATATTGACTGGCGCAGTCGTTCAGGGTGTTCATGCGCGCCCGGAACCATTCGCCCTGCGGCAAGTGCTGCACATACCAGCCAATATGTTTGCGCGCGGTACGCAGCCCGGTCAGCTCGCCATAAAACGCATAATGCTGTTGCAGATGCTGTAGCAGCGCTGTTTTAGCCTCGCCAATAGTTGGCGCGGGCAGATGTTCGCCCGTGCTTAAAAAATGGGTAATCTCACGAAAAATCCAGGGGCGTCCCTGAGCCGCACGGCCAATCATTACGGCATCTGCACCGGTATGGCGCAATACCCAGACGGCTTTTTCCGGACTGTCAATATCGCCGTTAGCGACCACCGGAATGCTGACACTGGCCTTGACTTCGGCAATGGTATCGTACTCGGCACTGCCCTCGTAAAAATCACAACGTGTGCGGCCATGAAGGCTGATCAAGGCTATACCGCTGTCTTGCGCCAGGCGTGCAATACGCACGGCATTACGCTGTTCGCGTGACCAGCCAGTGCGCATTTTCAGTGTCACCGGCACCTGCGCGCCACATGCCTGAACCACCGCGCGGATAATGGAGCCCACTAGAGCCTCATCACGCAACAGCGAAGATCCGGCAGCAAGGTGGCACACCTTTTTGGCCGGACAGCCCATGTTGATGTCAATAATCTGGGCGCCCTTGTCGATGTTATAGCGTGCCGCCTGTGCCAGCATGTCCGGGTCACTGCCGGCAATTTGTACCGCTCTGGGCGCCGCCTCACCACTATGATCAATGCGACGGGCAAATTTGTCGGTGCCCCATAGCCTGGGGTTGGCCGCTGTCATTTCGCTCATGGCATAACCTGCACCAAACTGGCGGCATAAATGACGAAATGGCCGGTCGGTCACCCCGGCCATAGGCGCCACGAAAACATTATTCGCAGTCAGATAGGAACCAATGGCAACAGATTTGAGCATGTCAGTAAAAATAAATGCGCGCCGATGGTGGCGCGCATTAATCAATCAAGTGTGCGTATTTTATACGCAAATTCACTGAAGCGAAATGCCCACATTTTGCGCAAAGCAAAGAAATGCTAGCGCCAGCCAAAAATGAGAGTATGTGCTAACGTGCGGCGTGCCGCAGGCCATAAGTCCAGCCCGGTCAGCAAGGCTCCAGTCAATGGTTGCAGCGGCCAGGTAAAACCACGCGCCAGTAGTCCGGTGAGTTCGGTCAGGATCAAACGGTCCCGTTTTCGGCTAGTTTCATAGTGTGCCAGACGCTCAGGCCAGCTCTGCGTCTGGGTCCAGGCCTGCGCCAAGCAGTAAGCATCGCGCAGCCCCAGATTCAGACCCTGCCCAGCGACTGGATGCAATATCTGCGCGGCATTTCCAATCCGTACATAGCGTGTTCCAGTAGCGCTGCTCTGTACCGAGGCCAGAGGATAAGCCTGTCGCGCACTGTGCAAGCTCAAAGACCCTAAACGCTGACCAAAGCTCTGCTGCAATTCGAGTGCAAAACTCTGCTCATTCAGCAACATTCGGCGCTCAGCCTGCGCGGGTGACATGCACCAGACCAGGGAATACAGTTCATGCTTCTGCGATGTCAAGGGTAATATGGCCAAAGGGCCTTCAGGCGTAAACCGTTCAAATGCAATGTGTGGTCGTGGGCGTGTGACGCGCACCTCTGCCACCAAGGCGGTCTGATCGTAAGGCACCCTGCTCTGCTGCTCTTCTGCCATGCCGCCCTCGGCCTGAACCAGCGCCTGAGTCGTATAAGCTGCTGTTTCGGTCTGGCATTCGATGCTATCCAGCGTCTCACGCCAGTTGCTGAGCGCTTGCGGGCGCTGTATGACCAGCCCACGCACCGTCAAAGCATCAAGCAAACTACGCATCAAATCGGCATAACGCAAGACCCGACCCAGACAAGCCAATTGCATGTCCTGTGCCGAGAGTCGAACCTGCCCCAGACTGCCCTGTTGCGATACCTGCACCTGAAGCAAATCGCAACCTGTCAAATCCTGATCAGAGACACACTCATGCAACAACATCAGCGAGCCCGCCGACAGCGCCAGAGCACGGGGATCACTCAAACTGGTCTGGACCGGGTTTTTGTCGATTAATAACAGCCGCTGTGGATCATGCCCACGCCCGAGTAACCACAAAGCCAGGGCGCAACCGACCGGGCCAGCACCGGCAATAACGGTATCAAAATCGGTCGAAGCCGTATGGGTCATACGTCCCTAGCCTGCATCCAGGCTTCAATGGCCGCGACTGTCTTGGGTACCTCATGCGACAGCACTTCATATCCCTCTGGCGTCACCAGGACATCGTCCTCAATGCGTATGCCGATATGCCAATAACGCTCAGGCACACCTTCAGCTGGGCGCACATACAAACCTGGCTCTACCGTCAGTACCATGCCGGGCTGCAAAGCGCGCCACGGCCGTTCTTGACCCGGCGCCGCGATACTGCCGGGCTCACGATAATCCCCCACATCATGTACGTCCATACCGAGCCAATGGCCGGTACGATGCATATAAAAACGCTTGTAGTCGCCCGATTCGATCACACTGTCCACCGTGCCCTGACACAACTGCACATCAATCATGCCTTGCACTAGCACTTTTAAAGCTGCCTCGTGCCCGGCAATCCAGGGCTGACCGGGTCGAGTCTGGTCTAAAGCTGCCTGCTGCGCTGCCAGCACAATCTCGTACAGTTCACGCTGAGGCGCGCTGAAACGACCATTGACGGGGAAAGTGCGCGTTATATCGCTGGCATAGCCCTGCCATTCGCAGCCGGCATCAATCAGTAACAGATCACCGTCCTTCAACACGGCATCATTGGCACGGTAATGCAAGACGCAGGCATTGGCTCCTGTAGCGACAATCGACCCATACGCCGGAAATGATGAGCCATGGCGACGAAATTCGTGCAACAGCTCGGCTTCAATTTCGTATTCATAGGTGCCCGGGCGCGTGGCACGCATGGCGCGCTGGTGTGCACCAGCAGAAATATGGGCAGCCTGCCGCATCAGCCCAAGCTCATGCGCATCCTTGAACAAACGCATTTCATCCAGCAGGGCATGGACATCAAAAGCCGCTGACGGTGCACTTACGCCGGCGCGAGACTGAGCGCGCACACTGTCCAGCCAGCGTTTAATCTGCTGGTCGAGTCCAGCCTGACTGGCAGTGGCATAAAACAGCGCTGCAGCATTCGCCAATAATTTTGGCACCTGCTTGTCCAGCTGGGCTACCGGCCAGGCTTGATCAACCCCTAAAACAGGCACGGCGGCCTCGGGACCCAAGCGAAACCCGTCCCATATTTCACGCTCAACATTTTTTTCACGACAAAACAGCCAGGCCTGTTCCGTCTGTGCCGTGACGCTTAGCACTAAAACTGCTTCAGGTTCGGCAAAACCGGTCAGATAATAAAAATAACTGTCATGGCGGTACGGATAGTCACTGTCACGGTTACGCATGACCTCGGGGGCGGTCGGAATAATCGCCACACCCCCCTGGGGCGAACGCTGGCGCATGGCGGCGGCAAGACGCTGGCGTCGTTCATGATAGATGCTTAAGCTCATGCCTCATGTCTTTCTGTAAGCAAATGATCCAGTGCTGCCAACTGTGACGGTGTTCCCAGATTGTGCCAAGTGGCAGATAAAGTTTCCCCGGTCACGCGCCCGGCACCAATAGCGGGTTTGAGCAGATCGAGTAACCTGACCCATTGACGTGGCGCCACGCCCTGAAACAAGGCCGGGTGGTACCAGCCCAGATTGGCAAAGGTCAGGCGCGGTGCATCAAAGCCTATCTGACCCTCGCCCGCAAGAGAAAAATCGCCCTGCGGGTGAAAGTCGGGGTTGGGCACCAGCCACAAATGCGCCAGACTGTTTTCAGGTAAGGGGCGCACGCGCGCATAGTCAAAGTCGGTCCAGATATCGGCCGAGACGGCCAGAAACGGTTCCTGGCCCAGGTACTGCAACGCCGTCGCCATGCCACCACCGGTTTCGTAGGGCGCGGGTTGCTCGTCGGAATAGGTCAGCTTGACATTCCAGGCTTCGCCCTGACCCAAGGCGGCATGAATCTGTGGCGCTAGCCAGGAGGTATTGATGACAATTTCGGCAAAACCGGCACGACCCAATTTTTCAATATGCCAGACAATAAGCGGCTTGCCACCGACGCGCAGCAGGGGCTTGGGCGTTGCATCCGTCAAAGGTCGCATCCGCTCACCGCGACCGGCGGCCAGTATCATCGCTTTCAAAAGCTGTACCCCACTTCCATGGCTCGTCCTTCCAACCGATCCAGTAAGCGCACCAACCCATCAAACACCGCATAACGCTCGGCACACTGGCGTGTATAGTGCAATACCAGCGGTATATCTTTCAAATAAGCCTGTTTACCATCACGGTGCCAAAGTCGGGCAAAGATCCCCAGCACTTTCAGATGCCGTTGCAAACCCATCCACTCAAAATCACGATAAAACTCGGCAAAGTCGGAGTTGACGGGCAGGTGAGCGTGGCGTGCCTGCTCCCAGTAGCGTACCAGCCAGTCTATCTGCTGTTCTTCCTGCCACTGAATATAGGCATCTCTAAGCAAAGATACCGCATCGTAAGTGATCGGGCCGATGACCGCATCCTGAAAATCGATGATGCCGGGGCCGTTTTGGTCCAGCACCATGAGGTTGCGAGAATGATAATCACGATGGACGTAAACCTGCGGCTGCGCCAGATTATTTGCAATGAGCAAGGCAAAGGTGCGTTCGAGCATGTCATGTTCTGCCGCACTCAGATCGAGACCCAGATGTTTGCCGCAATACCACTCGCGGAATAGTTCCATTTCACGTTTCAGCAACTCGGCGCTGTAGGGCGGCAAAGTCCCGGCCTGGGTGGCGCTTTGCAGTTGTACCAGCGCCTGCAGCGCCTGGCCGTATAAAGACGGTGCCGTCTCGGTCGTCAAGGCCGACAAATAAGGCGTCTGTCCCAGGTCTTCGAGCAGCAAAAAACCCACTGTCAGATCAGCTTCCATGATCTCGGGTACGTGCAAACCGGCCTGAGCAAACAGCCGCTGCACCTTCAAGAACGGGGCACAATCTTCCAGCCCGGGCGGAGCATCCATGACAACCAGACTGCCATGAAGGTTCGAGGGCAGGCGAAAATAGCGCCGGAAGCTGGCATCACTGGACGCGGGTGCCAATTGTTCCAGCACCAGACCAAAGCGCTGGCACCGCTGTTGCAGCCATTGCCATAGCTGCGCTTCACGGCTGCCCGGTGCTGCTTGGGAAAAATCAAGTCTCATAGTCACCCACCCTAGCGTAAAACATCATTCAGATTGCCCCCTATAATAGCCGGGTGTTTGCCATTCCACATTTCCAGTTCGCCCGTTCCAAGGCTGCTCGTTGCCGTCACCGCCATACCATGCTGGCTCAGGCGGTGGCCTGCGCCTGCGCCAGCAGCGCTGGCATGGTACTGGCCCAGTCCAGTCCGACACCGGAGCCACCGTTGCTATTGCGCCCAACGCCAAGCCTAACGGAAAAGCGTAGCGTACCTGATCAATCGCTACCCACCTTCCTGCGCGGGCAAAAACTGGAAGGCGTGACCGAGCGAGAAACCGTGGTCACCGGCAATGCCGAACTGAGACGCGGCGGCACGGTACTGCAAGCCAACGAAATCCGCTACCAACTAGTCGAAGACATGGTCAGAGCCCAGGGCCAGGTTCGACTGATACGCGACGGCAATATCTATCAAGGCCCGAGTCTGCGCTACGAAATGGATACTGATAATGGGGAGCTGGGTCCAGGTGAGTTTACCCTGATCAGTACCGGTGCTCGTGCTGATGCCGAAAAAACCGAGTTCCAGGGCAAAGATGTGCTGAAGTTTTTTAATACCCGCTACAGTACCTGCCGCCGCGGCGATAATAGCTGGTACCTCCAGGCGGCACAAATCCATATCGATAATAATGAAGGCGTGGGCACGGCGCGCAACGCCTATGTCGTGTTTCAGGGCGTGCCGCTGCTGGCCTCGCCCTATTTGCAGTTTCCAGTGAATGAGCAGCGCCGTAGCGGCTTTCTTACCCCTTCATTTGGCGTCAGCTCAATCCGTGGTGTGGAAATCGATACACCCTATTACTGGAATATTGCCCCGAATCGGGACTACACCCTGACACCTCGGGTATTGAGTAAACGTGGGCTGCAACTGGGCAATGAATTCCGTTATCTCGAACCCGGCTACAACGGCATTACGCTGCTGGACCTGATGCCGAATGACCGGGCTAATGGTAAGCGCCGCTGGGCTCTCGATTCGCGTCATAGCCAGCAATTCAAAGCTGGATGGAGTGCTTACTGGTCAGTAGCGCGCGCCTCTGACGATAGTTATTTCGATGACTTTTCACGCTCGGTGGTACCGATTTCGACACGCCAATTGGCACAGGAGGGCGGCATCAGCTATGGAGCTTCCTGGTGGAGCGCCAGTACCCGGATACAAAAATTCCAGGTACTGCAAGATGCCAAACGCAGTATTGGTATTCCCTATGAGCGTGTACCTCAAATCAGCGCACGTGGACAGCGCTATGACCTGGGTGGATTCGACCTGGGCGCCGAGGCTGACTACACCCGTTTCGCTCACCCGACTCAGGTCACCGGCTCGCGTGCGGTATTAATGCCGTACATCAGCTACCCGATCGTGACTCCGTTCTGGTCGTTTACACCCAAAACCTCGCTTAATCTGGCCTCTTATTCGCTCGACCGTACGCGCCTCGCTGCTGGCTCACTATTACGTGCCAGCTTTCAGCGTGAGATACCGACTTTTTCACTTGATACCAGCCTGACGTTCGAGCGTGATACCCGCTGGTTGGGCAGTGATTTACTACAGACCTTCGAACCGCGCCTGTTTTACGTCAAAACACCGTACAAGGACCAGACCGCCGCCCCCTTGTTTGATACCGGTGTACCCGACCTGAATTTCGCCCAGCTGTTTTCTGAAAACCGCTTTAGTGGTCTGGATCGGGTCGCCGATGCCGACCAGCTAACGGTTGCCGTTTCATCGCGTTTTATCGAACCCGACAGTGGCACCGAACGGCTACGCGCAACGGTCGGGCAGCGCTTTTATTTTGAAAATCAACGTGTCAATGCCACTACCAGTAATAGCGTCTCGGTGGCACAAAAGACCGACTTTCTGGTCTCGCTCGGCGGTCAAATCACGCGCGCGATCGCTGCAGATGCAACAGCGCAATTTGATGCGACCAGCAATCGCGCCACCCGTTCGAGTGCAGGGGTACGCTACAGTCCGATCAGCGGCCAGTTCGTCAGTGCCACTTACCGGCTGGTACGCGATAGCATTACCGCCCGACGCAGTGTGGAGCAAGTCGATCTGGCAACTCAATGGCCTATTGGCGGTGGCTGGATTGGTGTAGCTCGCATGAATTATTCCACTCTGGATCGCAAGGTGACCGAGTCCCTGCTTGGGCTGGAGTACCGGCGCGACTGCTGGTCGCTGCGTGCCGTACTGCAGCGCTTCCCAACCGGTACCGGAACAGTCGACACCAGTATCTTCTTCCAGCTCAACCTCAATGGCTTCACCAGTGTTGGCTCCAGCCCGAATGATGCGCTACAGCGTAATATTCCCGGATATCGTCCCATCAACGAGCCCAGCCCCTCGATTTCACCGTTACAACAACTGCAGTAGAGTATCTCCCATGAAACTAACAATCCTGATTTTTAGCTTGCTCACCTGCCTGCTGGCCCAGGCTCAAACCCGGCCCACTGCTGCCCCAACCAATACAACGAGCGGCGGCAGGATACAAACGCTGGACAGCGTTGCTGCCCTGGTGAACACTGAAGTCATTACCCGTATCGAATTAAGACAACGTCTGGCGCGAATTGAAAGGCAATTAACGCAACAGGGCGTGAGCCTGCCGCCCCGGGAAATACTGGAACGGCAGGTACTCGAGCGCATGATTGTGGACAAACTGCAGGTACAACTGGCGCGCGAACAAGGCATACGGGTCGACGATACCACGCTCGACCGCACACTCGGTCGCATTGCCGAGCAAAACCGCATGACCCTGCAACAGTTTCGTGACCGGCTGGAACGCGAGGGCATAGGCTTTGCTTCGTTCCGCAACGAAGTACGCGACGAAATCCTGACTACCCGGGTACGCGAGCGCGAGGTCGACCGCCGCATACAAATCACTGAAGCCGATATTGACGATTTTCTGAAACAGCAACAGGCCGCCGATAACAGTACCGAAGTCAACCTGGGGCATATTCTGGTGCGTATCCCTGAAGGTGCGTCAGCCGAAGTCATTGCCCAACGCCGCGCCCGTGCCGAACAATTACTGAGCCAGATCAAAAACGGTGCAGAATTTGCGCGGCTGGCGGCCAGCAACAGCGACGGCTTTGAAGCCACACGCGGCGGTGAAATGGGGCTGCGTCCGCTCGACCGCTATCCGCAATTATTCATTGATGCCGTACGCAACCTGAAAACCGGCGACATCACCCCGGTACTGCAAAGCCCCGCCGGCTTTCACATTCTGCGCGTGATAGAGCAACGCGGCAACGCCAACCCGGCGACGACTCAGGTACAGCAAACCCGGGCGCGGCACATTTTGCTGCGTAATGCCGACGGCCTGACCGACGAAGAAGCACAACGCCGACTGAACGATTACAAACAGCGCATAGACAGCAGGGCAGCGACCTTTGAAGATCTGGCACGGCGTTTTTCGCGAGATGGCAGCGCCGCACAAGGCGGTGACCTGGGCTGGCTCTACCCGGGCGATACCGTACCCGAATTCGAACGCGCCATGGATGCCCTGCAACCGGGACAAGTCAGCGCTCCGGTACAGTCACCCTTTGGCTGGCATCTGATTGAAGTGACCGAACGTCGCACCAGTGAAGTCGGCAATGATCGCAAACGTTTGATCGCGCGTCAGGCCGTGCGTGAGCAAAAACTGGAAGAAGCCACCGAAGACTGGCTGCGCGAATTACGCGACGGCGCCTATGTCGAAATCAGGCTCGACAATTGAGTGTCTTGCCTGCCTCTGCCCCTGTCGCCATTACCGCCGGAGAACCTGCCGGCATAGGCCCTGAAATATGCCTGATGGCGCTGCAGCGTTTATTGCAGCAAGGCCACCCGGCGCAGCAGTTTTGCCTGCTGGCCGACGCGCAGCTTATGCAAAGTACGGCGCAGCGACTGGGGCTGGAAAGTACACTACAGCAACTGGAGGTACGTCCCCACCCTTGTGCCGAGCCCGTCACCGCTGGCGTACTGAACCGAGCCAATGCGCGGCAGGTACTGGCCCTGCTCGACGACGCCATCAGCGGCTGTCTGCAAGGGCGTTATCGCGCCATGGTCACAGCGCCAGTGCATAAAGGCATCATCAATGATGCTGGCATCCCCTTTACGGGTCACACTGAATATCTGGCCGAACACAGCGGCACCCCACGCGTCGTCATGCTGCTGACCGCAGAAACGCTGCCGCCCCCGCTGCCCCCGGCACTGCGCGTGGCACTGGCTACCACCCATCTGCCCCTGAAACAGGTCAGCGCCGCACTCAGCGTGGAACTACTTGTTGACAGCCTGAACATCCTGCAGCGCGAACTGCAACAACGCTTTGGCATAGCGCAGCCCCGCTTGCTGGTCTGCGGCCTCAACCCCCATGCCGGTGAGGGTGGACATCTGGGGCGTGAAGAAATTGACATCATCGAACCCGCCTTACAGCAGGCCAGGCAACAGGGACTAAACATTACCGGCCCGCTGCCGGCCGACACCCTGTTCCACCCAACGCGACTACAACAGGCCGATGCCGTACTGGCCATGTACCACGACCAAGGACTGCCGGTACTCAAATTTGCCAGCTTTGGCGCAGCGGTCAACGTGACGCTGGGTTTGCCGTTTGTACGCACCTCGGTCGACCATGGTACAGCGCTCGATCTGGCCGGTACTGGTCGCGCCGACTGCGGCAGTCTGGTCAGCGCCATCGAACTGGCACTCAAACTCAGCACAGCGCATTAACCATTCACCATTACCCCCCAAGCGCCATGAGCACACCCCATATTGCACGCAAACGCTTCGGGCAAAATTTTCTGATTGATCACAGCATCATCGACGCCATTGTTCAGGCCATAGCGCCGCAAGCGCAAGATCTCATCGTCGAGATCGGCCCCGGACTGGCCGCCCTGACGCAAGCCGTGCTGGCGGCGCTGCCACTGCAGGCACGCCCACTGCATGCGGTCGAAATTGACCGCGATCTGATACGCCATTTACGCCAACAATTCAGCAGTGACGCCGTGCTCATACATGAGGGCGATGCCCTGAAGTTTGACTTTGGCGCACTAGCACAGGCAGGAAAACGTTTACGGCTCATTGGCAACCTGCCCTACAACATCTCAAGCCCGCTGCTGTTTCATCTGGTGCCCTACGCGCCGCTCGTTACCGACCAGCACTTCATGCTGCAAAAAGAAGTAGTGGAACGCATGGTGGCCGAACCCGGCAGCAGTGCCTTTGGCCGCCTGTCAGTCATGCTGCAATATCGCTATGCGCTGGAATGGGTACTCGACGTACCGCCCGAAGCGTTTGACCCGGCGCCCAAGGTACAGTCAGCCGTCGTGCGCATGCAACCCAGACCAGAACAGGCACTACAGGCACGCGACCCCGAACTACTGGCGCGGATTGTCAGCGATGGCTTTTCACAACGACGCAAAATGCTGCGCAACACCCTCAAACCCTGGCTGGAATATACCGGTGGCGAAAGTGCCGGCATGACACTCAACGCCCGTGCCGAAGACATTAGCGTTGAACAGTGGGTCAAGTTTAGTAATGCCGTGGCGGAAACCCAGACACAAACAAGCACGGGCACCCACCCGACAGCCTAAGCCAGCCGTCCCTATCAGCCAAGGACTCAAGTAGTCAGAATATCGAGCGGGCTATGCACACCACGCCCGCCCTTATTCAAGACATGGGTATAAATCATGGTGGTCGATACATCGTTATGCCCGAGCAGCTCCTGTACGGTACGAATGTCATAGCCGCCTTCGAGCAAATGGGTGGCAAATGAGTGCCGCAGGGTATGCGGCGAAGCCGGTTTCGACAGATCAGCATCGCGCACCGCCTGCTTGATAGCGCGCTGCAAGTTTTGCTCGCTCAGATGATGACGCTGCACGGCGCCGCTGCGCGGGTCAACCGACGTCTTGGCAGCCGGAAAAATGTACTGCCAAAACCATTCATGCGCTGCGTTCGGATACTTTACTGCCAGTGCACTAGGCAAATACACCGAACCCGCGCCGGCACGCAAGTCGAGCGTATGTTGTTGCCGCACCCGCGCAATTTGCTGTTTCATGGGCTGCACCAGCGCCAGCGGCAGCATGGTGACCCGATCCTTATTGCCCTTGCCGTCACGCACCAGAATTTCCTTGCGCTCCAGATCGACATCCTTGATACGCAGGCGCACGCATTCCATCAAACGCAGACCAGCACCATAAAGCAGACTGGCCATAAGCCAGTCAACCCCCTCGAGCTGCGACAACAAAGCCTGCACCTCGGCACGGGTCAGCACGACCGGCAAACGCTGCGGTGCCTTGGCTTTTTCCACATTATCGAGCCAGGGCAACTCATTATTCAGCACATCGCGATACAAAAACAGCAGCGCACTCTTGGCCTGATTTTGCGTCGAGGCCGCGACCCGGCGCTCGACCGCCAGATGAGTCAAAAACGCCTCCACCTCCGCCGCCCCCAAACCGGCGGGGTGTTGCTTATCGTGGAAAATAATGTATCGTTTAATCCAGTCGAGGTAGCTTTGTTCGGTGCGAATGCTGTAATGTTTAAGGCGTATTTTGCCGCGCACCTGGTCAAGCAGGCGCGGGGCGGCATTTGAGGTCAGGTCGGTTTCCATTCGGATGCCCTAAATTTTATTAACACTCTAATTTTATTCGATTTTATTTCTACTTTTCCTCTTTAGAAAGCTTTTTAGATGTATTATTTTGCGTCTTTTCGGACATCTACTTTTAGTTAGAAGTCGTACCTCCGCAAAGACTTTTCACATTGCACCGGGCTGGTTCGTCTTTCGTTCCTCATCCGCTTGTTCTTTCGGATTTCGGTACACGGTGCAGCTTGTTTATTTCTGGGTGCGTCACTCCGCTATTGCTGTTCTTTCTGCGCGTGG